>NZ_JBBOCJ010000001.1:4471129-5109862 GCF_038002345.1 Paenibacillus sp. FSL M7-0420
CTGAATCCACAACCTCTCTGGCACGGTCCACGCCTTCCTTCAGTGTATCGGCAAGACCGGCGACATAGATGCAAGCCCCGGCATTAGCCAGTACGATATCACGGTACGGATTGATATTCCCCTCCAGCACTGTAGTGATAATCGCCGCATTCTCTGCGGCATCGCCGCCCATGACATCCTCCAGCGGATGCTGGCTGAGGCCAAGCTCCTGCGGTGTAATTTCGTAGGTGGTGACTACGCCCTGCTTCAGCTCGGAGACCTGCGTCGGTGCCGAGATGCTGATCTCATCCAGGCCGTCCAGACTGCTGACAATCATCGCCCGCTTGGAGCCGAGCTCACCCAGAACCTTAGCGACAATCTCTGTCTTATTAAGGTCATAGATACCCATCAGTTGCCGGTCTGCTCCGGCCGGATTGGTCAGCGGGCCCAGCATATTGAAGACCGTCCGCACACCCAGCTCACGGCGGGGAGCAGCGGCATGCTTCATGGACGGATGATAGATTTGAGCGAACAGGAAGCAGATGCCGATACTGTCCAGACATTGCCGCGCCTGCTCTGCATTCAGATGAATATTGACGCCGAGCGCCTCCAGCACATCTGCACTGCCCGCTCTGCCGGACGCCGAACGGTTGCCGTGCTTCGCTACTCTCACAGAAGCAGCAGAAGAGATGATCGCCGAAGCTGTGGAGATATTGAATTTATGAATACCGGAGCCGCCCGTGCCGCAGGTATCCAGCAGCTGGCTCCGCTCGGTAAGCACCTGTGTGCCGAAACCGCGCATCGCCTCTGCGAAGCCGGTGATTTCTTCAACGGTCTCGCCTTTGATCCGCAGCGCGGTCAACAGCGATCCGATCTGCGCGGGTGAAGCTGCACCTTCCATAATCGTGCCCATAATCTCGCGGGCCTGCGTACGGGTAAGATCCTTTCCCTCGATTAAACCGACAATTCCTGATTGTAGTAACTGGCTTGCGTCCATAGTTCATGTCCTCCTAAAATTTTTAAGTTTTATGGAGCATTCTCTGCTCTTCTGATCTCGTCTCTGCTAATTCCCGGTTCACGGGGTATATTCATACATATAATCCTGGTTGATGACCTGCTTCTCCTTCATTTCAGCGGGGAACATCGCTTCCGCCATACGGATTGCCTTCAGCATTCCCTTGGCCTTGTTCACTGTCTCCTCATATTCCTTCTCCGGCACAGAATCCCAGACGATTCCTGCTCCGGCCTGCACATAAGCGCGGCCTTTGCGGAAGATAATCGTCCGGATCGTGATGCAGGAATCCATATTCCCGGAGAAGCCGAGATAGCCGATCGCTCCGGCATAAGCGCCGCGGGCTTCCCGCTCCAGCTCGGCAATAATCTCCATCGCCCGAAGCTTCGGCGCTCCTGATACCGTACCGGCCGGAAGGCAGGAGAGGAAGGCATCGAAGAAATCCTTATCCTCTGCCAGCGTTCCGGTCACATTCGAGACCAGATGCATGACATGCGAGTATTTCTCGATCTCCATAAATGTATTGCATTTCACGCTGCCGAATTTCGAGACCCGCCCCAGATCATTGCGGCCCAGGTCGACCAGCATGAGATGCTCCGCACGTTCCTTCTCGTCCTCCAGCAGCTCTGCGGCGAGCTGATGATCCTCTGCCGCGCTCGCTCCGCGCGGCCGGGTTCCGGCAATCGGCCGGGTCTCCACCCGTCCGCCGTCCACCTTGACCAGCGCTTCCGGCGAGGTGCCGACGATGATCTCCTCATCCATTTTCAGATAATACATATAGGGGGATGGGTTCAGGATGCGCAGCATCCGGTACACATGCAGCGGAGAGACCTCGGTCTCGATATGCATCCGCTGTGACAGCACCACCTGGAAGATATCTCCGGCACGGATGTATTCTTTGGCCTGCTCTACGTTACTTATATACTGCTCCTTGGTGAGATTCGAGTGAATCTCTCCCAGCTCGATATCCTGCGGAATGCTGCGGCGGTTGACGTTCTCCTTCGGGCCTTCCTTTTGCAGCTCCTCGGCCAGACTCACTAAGCGGTTGCTCAGTTCCTCGTAGTTCGCCCGGATATCCGAATCCGTATCGCCATCCTTAATATGAAGATTCCCCACCAGCAGGATCTGCTGCTTCACATGATCGAAGACGATAATGCGGTCACAGAACATAAAGCGGATGTCATCCATATTCAGGTCATCTACCGCATGTGCGGACAGCTTCTCATAATACTGCAGCAGATCATAGCCGAAGAATCCGATGGCTCCGCCCGTAAACGGCGGCATACCGTCCAGCTTGGGACTGCGGTAGGAACGGAGCAGCGCTTTCAGCTCCTCGACAGGTTTGCCGGACAGCTGTTTTTTCTCGCCGCCGACCTCCACCTGGATCTTCCCCTTTTTGCCGGAGATCATCAGGAACGGATCACTGCCGATAAAAGAATAACGCGCCCATTGAATGCCGCCCTCTACACTCTCCAGCAAAAATGCGCGATCCTGCTCGGCAAACCGCTGGAACAGCCGGATCGGCGTTTCCATATCAGCCAGCAATCTTGTTACGACCGGGATCAGATTGTATTCGCGCGACAGCGACACCACTTCTTCAATGCTCGGATTCGTCACTTGGGTAACCTCCTAGGGGATAACGGATATTGTCCGAAATACAGAAAAACCTCTACCGGAGTAGAGGTTTGTTGATAGTCAGTATGTGAATTAGCGTCTCGGACCGTCATGAACCCAATCGAATGCTATAGATTCCTCCATGGATACAGGGATAGCGCAGATGCAACTCATCATAAGCTACGGCTATACAGGTATGCCAAAAAAGAACACTAACAATCAAGGGTCTGCTCTGCAATAGGTCCTACACTCAGCTCAACTATACTCTACTCAACTCATTCTAAACTCTGCTTTACTCGGCTAACTTCACTATACATGATGACGGTAGTCATTGACAACCCCGCGGGCTATAATTTATTACTTGCTCTGTGAGAGATCCGGGCGAAGCCGCTGGGCTTCATTCAGATACACATGACGGATATCGCGCTGGGATTTGTCGGTGTTCACCTGCACCATCAGGCGGATGCAATTCGGCAGGCTGCCCTTCACAGGGATCTCCACGGAACACATCAGCGGAACCATCTCCCAGCCTTCAATCTCACGGATCGCCCTTGCCGGGAAGGTTGCATCCAGATCAGCAGTCATCGTAATCCACACACTGCAGATATCCTCTGCGATCACATCATTGCGCTCCACAATTTCCCTCAGCAGGATCACCGTTTCACGTAAAATTTCCGTCTCTTCATTCTGGGTTACGGTCGTTGCACCGCGTATGCCCCGGTTCACCATGGGCTCCCCTCCTTCTTAAGCTGGGCTATGACTTCTGAGACATCGCTTGCCTGCACATCACTGATGATACTTACTTCACCAATGGCCTCCGGCACGATAAAAGTCATTCGGCCTTCCTTGAATTTCTTGTCATGCATCATCGCTTCCATCAGCTCTTCCCCGCTGTACTGCGAAGGAAGCCGGGTGGGCAGCGACAAGGCGTTGAGCATGGACACTGTGTCCTCGTAGATCTGTTTGTCCCGGCCCAGCCTCGCTGCGAGCAGAGCAGATCCGGCCATCCCGATTGCAATCGCCTCTCCGTGCAGGAAGGTCCCATAGCCTCCGACAGCTTCAATGGCATGTCCGATGGTATGCCCCAGATTCAGAATCGCACGCTGTCCGTGCTCGCGTTCATCACCGCCGATTACCTCCGCCTTGATGGCACAGCCGCGTTCCAGCGCATATCCCAGCGCCTCGGGGTCCAGTGCCAGCAGCTTGTCCGCATGCTCCTGGCACCAGTAAGCGAACTCACGGTCCAGAATCAGCCCGTGCTTGACCACCTCAGCCAGGCCTGAAGCGACTTGCCGGGGCGGAAGCGTAGCTAAGGTGTCCAGATCATATAACACCATAGACGGCTGATAAAAGGCGCCCAGCATATTCTTGGCCAGCGGATGGTTAACGGCCACCTTGCCGCCTACACTGCTGTCATGGGCGAGAATGGTCGTTGGAATCTGCATGAACCCGATTCCCCGCATATAAGATGCAGCAACGAAGCCGGCCAGATCGCCGACGACACCCCCGCCAAGCGCCAGCACGGCGGAGCTGCGGTCCAGACCGCCTTGAATGGCTGTGGAAATGACTTCTTCATAGACGGCCAGTGACTTCGAAGCTTCGCCCGCCTGAATGACATGGCTGACCACCGTATATCCGCTGCTGCGGAGGGAAGTCTCCACCTGCTCCAGATAACGCGGCGCTACTTCGGTATCACTGACCACCAGCAGCGGGCTGCGCTGCGCGAATCCGGCTTCGGTGCAGCGTTCGCCGATACTCTGCAGCAGACCGCTGCCGATATAAATCGGATAAGAACGTTCCCCTAAGTCAACAGTAATGCTGCGCATCTTAGTAGCTCTCCAGCTGAGCCAGGTAATTATTGTAGTTCGCGCGGATCTCTTCCAGAGAGTCACCGCCGAATTTATCCAGGAACGCCTTGGCAATCTCCCAGGCTACTACACTCTCCAGTACGACACAAGCTGCCGGAACGGCACAGGCGTCTGAGCGCTCCACCTGGGCTGTGAACGGCTCCTTCGTGTCGATATCCACACTCTGCAGCGGCTTGTACAACGTCGGAATAGGCTTCATTACCCCTCTGACGACCACCGGCATTCCATTAGTCATTCCGCCTTCGAACCCGCCCAGCCGGTTGCTCGCCCGGAAGTACCCTTTCGAGGCTTCATACATAATCTCGTCATGGACCTGTGAGCCGCGCAGCTTCCCGGCTTCGAAGCCGATCCCGATCTCCACGCCCTTGAAGGCATTGATCGACATCACGGCTCCGGCGATGGCACCATCCAGCTTGCGGTCGGACTGTACATAACTGCCAAGACCAATAGGCAGACCTTCGACAATACATTCCACAATCCCGCCGATGGAGTCGCCTTCTTCCTTGATCTTGTCTATGTAAGCCTCCATCTTCTGCTCCGTCTCCTTGTCCACTACCCGCACAGAGGATTCTTCAGTCCGGGTAATCAGCTCATCGATAGGCAGATCGTTAGCAGGTGCTTCAATCTCTCCGATCCGGATAACTTGTCCGGCAATCTTCACTCCGAAGGCTGCAAGCAGCTGACGGGCAACCGCGCCTACAGCCACTCTTGCTGCCGTCTCACGGGCGCTGGAGCGCTCCAGCACGTTACGCAGATCGGTATGGTTATACTTAAGTCCGCCGTTCAGGTCCGCATGACCGGGACGCGGACGGTTCACCCGGCGCTTCTCTTCGTCACTGCCCGGAATCGGCTCAATGTTCATAATGTTCTTCCAGTGTGTCCAGTCCTTGTTCTCCACAATGAGAGCTACAGGAGCTCCGGTAGTATAGCCGTGGCGTACACCGCCGGCAATCTGGGCAGTATCCTTCTCAATCTGCATCCGGCGTCCGCGGCCGTAGCCCTTCTGTCTCCGGTGCAGCTGGAAATTAAGCTCATCAAAGTCAAGTGTCAAATTACTGGGCAATCCCTCAATAATGGCTGTAAGCTGGGGGCCGTGCGTCTCCCCCGCTGTTAAATAGCGTAAACTCATGCTGCGTTCCCCCTTCACACTTTTGGACTGTAAACCGCTAAAATGTTAAATGTCTTTGCTTATTATAGTATAGGCTCTCCGCTTTGACAAGAAAGCAATAGCCCGGCCCGCTGCGTCCAGCAGAACAAAACAAGCGCCGCTCCTGCTCTTTCGAGTAGAAGCGGCGCTGCTGTGCCCCCCGTTCAGGAGCCTGTCTCCAGACTGTCGCTGCCTGGTGCCGGAAGGCGGCCGCCGGTTCTGCCCTCTTCCGCAGTAAGCAGGCTCTGGAGCTGCAGCTCCTCGATGCCGAGAATCTGCCCGCATTCGCGGACGGTGAGGAACCCCCGCCGGTAGGCGGTGATGACCTTGCTTTTGTCCATCTGGGTTAACGACCTTTCACTTGGCGTTAGGTTTCTTCCTACTTCCCAGTATCACTGAAAAGCGCCTAAAGCATACCCTGCACCAAGGGAGACTCCAGCAGACTACGGCTATTTCTTCCGGTAAAAGAAGGTTTCGGTCGACTCGAAGCCATATTGCGCAGGTGTGAATATCTGCTCCGTGCTGCCCACGAACAGATAGCCCCCGGGACGCAGACTGGCCGAGAATTTGTGATACAGCTTATTCTTGGCTTCTTCGGTGAAGTAGATCATGACATTGCGGCAGATAATCAGATCGAAGCCTTCGTCGAATTTATCCAGCAGCAGATTCTGCTTGCGGAAATCGATATTCTTCTTCAGTCCTTCACTGACCTTGAAGACCGGGCCATCGGGTGTAAAATACCGGTCTGCCACATCTTTGGGCACATCCTTCAAGGAGCGCTCCAGATAGATCCCCTGCTTCGCTTTGGCCAGCGCCCCGTCATCAATATCTGTAGCCAGAATTCCGGTCTGGGCCAGAATATTCTTGTCCGAGAGAATCATCGCCAGCGTATAAGGCTCTTCACCTGTGGAACAGGCGGCACTCCATAGCTTCAGTCTGCGGCCGGAGCGCTGAAGATCCGGCAGAATCACATCCCTCAGCACTTCCCAGCGGTTCGGATTCCGCCAGAATTCGGAGACATTGATCGTCATGCGGTCCAGGAACTCATAGAACAGAGCCTTGTCTTTCATCATGGCCGCATAGAACTCATTAAAGGTATTGTAGCCGTTCTTCATACGGAGCGTCGTCAGCCGCCGCTTCATCTGTGCTTCCTTATACTGCGCAAGGTCAATGCCTGTGCTTTGTTTGATATTATGAATAAATCCGGTGTAATCAGGGTCCGGGGTTAATGAGGATTCTTCACGTTCAGCCATAATAATCTCCTGTCTCCTGCCCGGATCTTACATCCAGGCCGCGATGTCTTTATGATACTGTGCCAGCTCATCCGGAGCGAAGAAATTGGCGATCTCACGTGCTGCGCTGTCCGGCGAATCCGATCCGTGGATCAGATTAAGCGGAGTATGGCTGGCATAATCCCCGCGGATAGTGCCCGGCAGGGCCTCCCCGACTTTGGTTTTGCCGATCAGGAGACGGGATAATGCGATAACATCATCGCCTTCCCACACCATGGCGAACACAGGGCCGGAGGTAATGAAGCTTACCAGCTCCGGGAAAAAATCCTTGCCGTCATGCTCCGCATAATGCTTCTTGGCCTGCTCCTCAGTAACGGTAATCAGCTTGGCAGCGACCAGCTTGAATCCCTTGTCTTCCAGGCGGGCAACGATGCGTCCGATTAGTCCGCGCTGTACACCATCCGGTTTGATCATCAGATACGTTTGTTCCATAGAGTCACTCTCCAATTCCCCTTATTCTAAATGAATAGGCTGTTTATGGTCTGATATTATCAGAAACCCCGGCATCTGTGAACGTAAATTTGCAGTGGAGTTCTTATATTTTCAATAAGCCCGGCCAGTCACGAAAAAGGCGATATCGCGCAAATTGCGCTTGGTCCGGTTGCTTGGCAGCTGCTCCAGCGCATCCAGCGCCTTGGCGATATAACGGGAGGCCAGCTCCTCCGCACGGGAAATCCCGTCGCCGGAGAGAATCAGATCGATCGCCCGGCCGACCCCGCTGTTCCCTTCACGAATCGCTGCAAGCTCTTCCAGCAGGCGGCCGCGGAGCCGGTCATCCTGCAGACTGTAGATGACAGGAAGAGTGATATTCCCCTGGCGCATATCGCTTCCGGGCGGCTTGCCAATTTGCTTCTCTGTTCCGGAGAGATCGAGCAGATCATCACGGATTTGAAACGCCATCCCAACGTTATATCCGTAATTATAGAGGAGCCTGGCCGTTCCCGGCTCCGCATCTGCAGCCAGAGCGCCAAGCTGACAGCTGACGGCAATCAGCAGCGCTGTCTTCCGGCGGATTCTCCGCAGGTAGTGGCGCACGCTCTGTCCGCTGTTGAAGAAGTCGCGGATCTGCTCCATCTCTCCGATGGACATCTCTACCATGGCTTTGGAGAGAATCTGATGAATCAGGGGATTCTTCAGTCCTGATGTCATCACGAGTGCCTTGGCATAAATATAGTCGCCGGTGTACATGGCGATCTTGTCGCCCCATTTCGCCTTGACGGTAGGTTCTCCCCGCCGGAGCTCCGCATCGTCAATGACATCATCGTGGACCAGTGAGGCGCTGTGAATCAGCTCCAGCGGAATTGCGACGCGCTTCAGCTTATCGAGATCATAGGTCCCGAATTTGCCGCCCATCAGAACGAATACCGGCCGGAGCCGCTTGCCCCCAGCTCTCAGCAGATGCAGCGAGGTCTCGCTCAGCAGGTCATCATCCCCCTGGACACTGCGGTACAGCTCTTTCTCAATCTGATCCATATCTTTGTTCAGCAAGCCGAATATTTGCAGTCGCTTCATTCTTTCACCCGTGTCAGCAGATTGTGGCTCCAAAGCTCCATCTTCACTTCCTGCGGCAGCAGGCCCATTTCATAGGCATAGCGGAAATAGAGGTTCAGACCTTCCTGCTGCCTTTCCCCAAAGTCATAACATAAATTACGGAAGTAATCTCTCCAATAGGAGGCCGTGCCCCCGATCGTGCAGCAGGCTTCGTGAATTACCGGTCCCAGCTCATTCAGGCCGCGTCTCTTGCTCCGCTCGAAGGCTTCAGCAATCTCGGCAATGGCCTCAGGATTCCGGGCCGCAGCCCTGCGGTTGACCGCCCATACAGCAAAGGTCATAATGTGGCCCGTCCATTCCTTCCACAGCTCGCCCAGATCCGTTACTTCATAGCCCTGATCCTGCCAGGAGGCGCGGATGGCATGGTCACCGATCAGGAGCCCGGCATCCGCCTGCTGCATCATGGTGTTCAGATCGGGATCGCTGCTAATGTACTCCGGGCTAGTGCCTAAGGCCTTGTGCATCAGGATCTTCAGCAGATTGACCGAGGTAGCCGAAGTATTCGTCACGGCTATCGTTCCGCTGCCAAGCTGCTGTAACGGCTTTTTGGAGAAAAGAAATATCGACCTCACCGGACCGTCCGCGCTGACGGACAGACCGGGCAGCAGCAGCAGCCGGTCGCTGGCCGCTGCGTAAGCAAAGGAGGATAAAGCCCCAACTTGAATATCTCCTGCTGCCATGCCCCGGTTAAGCACAGCTGGCACCTCACTCACCATTTCAGCAGGAAAGCTTAAAGAAGAGGGATCGAAATAATGATAGACCGGCCATGAATTGGTATAGCTGATTTTGCCGATGACGGTGTGTTTCAGGTCTGTCACCCTTCATTCCCCCCATCTGCGAAATAAAGTATGCTCAATCCCGAAGCTGTCGAGCACCTTGCCCACCATGAAATTGACCAGATCATCCATAGTGGCAGGACCGTAATAGAACGCCGGCATTGCCGGAATCAGCTTGACGCCCATCCGCGACAGCTTCAGCATATTCTCCAGGTGAATCGCATGCAGCGGTGTCTCCCGGGGCACCAGAACGAGCGGACGGCCCTCCTTCAGCATGACATCCGCTGCCCGCGTCATCAGATTGTCCGAGCTGCCATGCGCTACAGCAGACAGTGTTCCCATCGAGCAGGGCATAATAATCATCCCCTCTGTCCGGAAGGAGCCGCTGGCAATCGAAGCTCCTATATCCTGTACCGGGTGATACAGAAGAGAACCGGGATAGCTGCCGAACTGCTCGTTCAGCAGTCCTTCCCGGTCAGTTACGGCATAACCCAGCTCCTCCTTGAAGACACGCCAGCCTGCATTACTGACAACCAGATGTACTGTATAACCGAGAGACAGCAGGGTCTCTGTCAGCCGGATGCCGTAGATCGCCCCGCTTGCACCGGTAATGCCAACCACGAAGTTCTTAGGCGTAAGTTCGGTCATTTGTTGAACTGCACCACCAGGTCAATCAGAGTAAAGGAAAAGACCACAATGCTAAGTACACCGTTCATGGTGAAGAAGGCGGTCTGCAGCTTGCTTAGATCACCCGGAGACACAATGTAGTGCTCATAGAACAGAATAATATAAGCAATCACCATACCGGCCACATACCACCAGCTCAGTTCCGTGATGAACAAGAGAGAGATGAAGCCCAGGGCTGTCAGCAGATGAAAGACCTTGGCAATCCCCAGCGCACGGGCCACCCCGAAGCGCACAGGAATCGAATACAGCCCCTCCTTGCGGTCGAAGTCCACATCCTGGCAGGAGTAGATGATATCAAAGCCTGCTGTCCAGAATACGATAGTGAAATAAAAGATCATAGCAGTCAAGTCCACCGTTCCTGTAACCGCAACCCACCCGCCGAGCGGCGCAAGGGCAATTGTAAGTCCGAGAATCAGGTGACAGGCCCAGGTGAAGCGTTTGGTGAAGGAGTAGAAGACCAGCAGAAAAACAGCAATCGGCAGCAGCTTCGCTGACAGCGGATTGAGCTTGAAGGCTGCCCAGAACAGCAAAAAGAACGAGAACGCGATGAACAGCGTTACCTCTCCAACCTTCAGCAGTCCTGCCGGAATGGCTCTTCCCGCTGTCCGGGGATTCTTCGCATCACTGATCCGGTCGATCAGCCGGTTAAGCCCCATAGCGGCGCTGCGTGCGCCGAACATAGCAACAACCACCCATCCGATCTGGCTCCAGGAGGGCAGTTCACCGAACATAACTACTGAACCAAGCAACGCTCCCATAAAGGCAAAGGGTAAAGCAAAAACCGTGTGCTCAAATTTAATCATTTGTAGAAAAATACCGATTTTCTTAAACATTACAGTTCTCCTTGACTCCAAGATGTAACGCCGCGATGCCACCGTTCAAGGGGAACGATTCCACTTTTGTAAGTCCTGTATCCCGGAAGATCTCCTCTAATTGCTTCCTGTCCGGGAAGAGTGCCAGTGATTCAGGAAGCCATTTATATTGCTCATACCGCTTGGCGAAGAGCCTGCCGAGCAGCGGAAGCACACGCTGGAAATAAAAATAATAAATACCTTTGAACGGCTGCTTCATCGGCTTCGACAGCTCCAGGCAGACCACCATACCGCCGGGCTTCACCACGCGCTTCATCTCGCCCAGCACCTGAACAGGATCAGGCACATTACGAAGTCCAAAGCCAATCGTGGCGTAATCAAAGGAATTATCACCGAACGGCAGCTCCATCGCGTTCCCCTGAATCAGGGAGATGCGGTCCTGCAGTCCGCGCGCTTCCACCTTGCGCCGTCCCACCTCCAGCATGCCTGCGCTGAAGTCCAGTCCCATGACATTTCCGGTCTCGCTCGCATCAGCGAGGGCAATGCTCCAATCACAGGTACCGCAGCACAGGTCTACTGCCGAGTCCCCGCGCTTCATGTTCATCTTGCGCATGGTGAACTTCCGCCAAGCCTTATGACGCCGGAAGCTCAGAATATCATTCATCAGATCATACTTGCCGGCAATGCTCTCAAATACCGAATGGACAAATTGCTCCTTCGGCTTGTCGCCCTGCCCGCCTGTTACGGTAACTTTATCTACTGTCATTCTCTAACCCTCCACGGCAGCTTGTCCGGAAATTTTCATTTGCAGAAGCAGGCGGTCCAGTGCAGCTCTAAGCTGAGCCGCCAGATCCTCGTCCCTGATCCCCTGCAATAACGACTGAATGGACGCAAGCGAGGTATGCAGCTTGTCCGTCAGCAGCGTATCGCATTTGCATCTCAGCTTCAGCTTCTGCCAATCCTTGGGGTCCAGAGTCTGCCCCTTAAGCTGCTGACGCTCCTCTTCGGTCGCCGACTCCATCACCTTCCAGTAAGCATAGCCCACCAGCGCACTTGCCGGAGCTGCCCCCCGGCGCAATTCCAGGGCTGCTGTCTCACACTGGCTGAATTCGGCGAGCAGCTTCTGCCAGATGTCTCTAAGAGACTCTTCGATCATCGGTGTAAAAGAAAGAAACAGCCGCATATTGAGCTGTACCGTGTGCTTCAAGTATTGTTCGGCCGGGACAAGCGTTCCGCTCATCTTGCCGTAAAGATTGGCCTTCATCACATTGAAATCAGCGATAGCTGCGCTCAATGTGCCAACCATTTCAATCTGACCGTGTCTCGCGAGCAGATGGTAGAACCAGCTGCTGAAATAATCACCGGCCAGAACCTTCAGCTGGCGGGTACGCATAATATCGCCGCCGGGCTCTTCATGATTCCGGTCAATGCTCTCATGGGTATCCAGTCCAAGCTGGACGAGTCCGGTTACCAGGGTGAACAGCTCTGCCTGCTGGAAGTCTGCCCCCCGGCCTCTGCCGAGAAAAATATATAACAAATGACCCCGCCCGTCTGAGAACGGCGGCAGTTCCGTATGCCGCTGAATCATATCGTAGTCGGTGTAGGGTTTAGCCAGTTGCGGTATGCGGTACGGTTTCATTTTAGCCTCCGAAGCCATTGACGTTTGTCAAACTCTTTGTTCACAATCTTGTCTATTATATCACATGTTTTTTTGTCACGCACGGGTGAAGCCTTCTAGTTTTAATTACCCGGTTCAGGGATAAATGAACTGCTTTTTCCACAGCTCGCTTTCGCTAATGCGGAAGCCGTTCTTCAGCGAATCGGGAAGAGGCGAATTGCCTGCGTTCTCCAGCGCCTCCTGCAGCTGGGGGCTCCACTCGCTGCGGCGGATATCACCGGCAAGGAGCAGGCGGCGGGTATCCAGCCACCTATCCTCTGCCACCACACGCAGCAGCAGCTGGTCTACGTTCGAAGTCTCCTGAATCGCGAACCCGGTAGCCAGAGCCATGTTGCGGTACAGCTCCTGCGGTTCGTGGGCATCACCGTTCACCTTGAGATCCAGAGACAATACCCCGTTCTCCCAGCCTGCCTTGTCAATCATCAGACTGAAGGGAATCTCACTGAGCGCATCTACCAGATTGTCATTCTCCAGTACCAGGCCATCCGGGCCTATCGTCTGTACTGCGCTATACTTACTCTGGGCAGTTATAACGTTGCCGGCCAGTTGCGGCAGCAGCAGGGTAACAGCTGCACTAAGCAGCAACGCCGTTCCGATCAGCCAGCTCCGGTTCATAACATGCCTCCCTACTCATAGTTTCCGCTGCTATGCAGGATTATACGGCACCGCAGAGCGGCCCATATCTAGTTATATTTTGAAAAAAAGCAGGCTATGCCTGCTTTTCAGCTTTCACTCTCTAATTGTCCGTGTTTGCTCCAGATTTCAGCCTTGCCGCGGATTTTCATTGCTGAGGTGTGATCGGTGAATTGGGCAATGAGCACCTCGCCTTTGTCCAGCTTCTCCGTATGGTGAAACCGTGTGTCCAGCCCTCTGGTCAGCCCGATGACCTGAACACCGTTCTCCTTGGCCTTGACTACGATATAGTCGCTGCCGGACGGTGCAGGATTCACTTCATTCTTCTTCTCAGTCATTGTAATCCTCCTCAAAGTTTATGAGCCTCTCTCAAAAACAAATGCCGCCCTGGAAGGCGGCATCGTTGGTATTCAAGGACTATGGGGCAGATATGTAGAAATCTTTATTTGATTCCGTCTTTCAGCGCTTTACCGGGTTTGAAAGCCGGTACTTTGCTTGAAGGAATTTCGATTTCTTCACCAGTCTGCGGGTTGCGGCCTTTACGTGCGGAACGTTCGCGCACTTCAAAGTTTCCGAAGCCAACCAGCTGAACCTTATCGCCGCTTTGCAGTGCACCTGTGATCGCTTCAAAAACTGCATCTACCGCTTTCGTAGCGTCTTTTTTGGGAAGTTCAGTTGCTTCTGTAACTACGTTGATCAAATCTGATTTATTCATGTCTTCTCACCTCCCTGGTTAAAAGTTCCGGTATCATACACTCTTTCCGTTTCAACGTAAAATATACGTGATAATCCCGTTTAATACTAGAAACTGGCACCTCTCTTCTAGAAGCGCAACAAACTTATAGTAATACAGCCCACCCATAATTTCAAGGCGTTCCTCAAAAAAGGAGCAGAAAGTAGCAGGTTTCCCTTCATTCCGCTGCAATTGCGCAGTCTATTACTACCAGTTATGCCGTAAAAACGGAAGCTTTCCAGGGAGAATTCCCCTTTTCCACTCTAGCAGTGAGAGGGCCCGGAAATAGCAAAAGAGCGGGAAAAGCTCCCGCTCCAAAGGACAAGCCTATTTCATTTAGAGGATGATGGCGATCAGGCCGCCTGAACCTTCATTGATAATCCGGCCCAGCGTTTCCTGCAGCTTGTAGCGGGCATTGTCCGGCATCATCGCGATCTTGCCCTGAATGCCCTCACGGACTATGGAATGCAGGGACCGGCCGAAGATATCGGATTCCCAGATTTTGATCGGGTCATTCTCAAAGTCCTGCATCAGGTAGCGCACCAGCTCTTCACTCTGCTTCTCTGTACCGATAATCGGCGAGAACTCCGACTCGACATCCACCCGGATCATATGGATCGACGGCGCCGTAGCCTTCAGCCGGACTCCGAAGCGGGAGCCTTGGCGGATCAGCTCAGGCTCATCCAGCGCCATCTCGGCCAGAGAAGGTGCGGCGATACCATACCCCGTGGTCTTAACCATTTCCAGCGCTTCCGAGAAGCGGTCATATTCGCGCTTGGCGTGGGAGAAGTCCTGCATCAGCTGGAGCAGGTGATCCTTGCCGCGAATCTCGACCCCGACTACCTCCATCAGCACCTGATCATACAGCTCTTCGGGAGCGTAGAGGTCAATCTCGGCTACCCCCTGGCCCATGTTCATGCCGCTGAGGCCTGCCCGGTCGATGAAATCATATTCGGTAAACTGGGAGACCAGGCGGTCCACATCGCGCAGACGGCGGATATCCTTCACGGTATCACGGACAGAATTCTCATAGCTGCTGCGCAGCCAGTGATTCTCGCCCAGCACCATCACCCAGCTCGGCAGGTTAACATTAACTTCATGTACAGGGAATTCATACAGTACTTCGCGCAGGACACCAGTCACATCGTCCTCGGTCATATTCGCAGCGCTGAGCGTCATCACCGGAATATCATATTTGAGGGCAAGCTCACTGCGGAGCTGCTGGACTTCCTCACTGCGCGGCCGGGTGGAGTTGATGACCAACACGAAGGGCTTGCCGACCTCCTTCAGCTCTGCGATCACGCGCTCTTCGGAATCGACATACGAGCTCCGTGGAATCTCGGCAATCGTACCGTCGGTGGTCACTACCACACCCAGAGTCGAGTGCTCCTGAATGACCTTGCGTGTCCCGATTTCAGCCGCTTCCTGGAATGGAATCGGTTCCTCGAACCATGGCGTCGAGATCATCCGCGGACCATTCTCATCCTCATACCCTTTTGCGCCTTCCACTGCATAGCCTACACAATCGACCAGCCGGACGTTAACCTCCAGGCCTTCGGCCACCTTAATCTGCACCGCATTGTTGGGTACGAATTTAGGCTCGGTAGTCATAATAGTTTTGCCTGCCGCACTTTGCGGCAGCTCATCGACCGCTCTTACCCGGTCTGCTTCACTCGTGATGTTCGGCAGAACAATCGTTTCCATGAAGCGCTTGATGAATGTCGATTTCCCCGTGCGAACCGCGCCGACGACGCCAAGATAAATGTCTCCGCCGGTACGCTCGGCAATGTCCTTGAAAATATCCACTTTTTCCAAAAGAGATCCCCTCCTCATATTACTCCGAAGAAAAAATGCCTGAAGAGCATCGACTTCGCGTTCCGCCGGCAAACTGACCCTTGCAGGACAACCACCGGACTAAGCTTTGCCCGCCCGAAGCCTAGCTTACTTGCCTGAGGCGAAGCAAGGTTGCCCCGCGCTAAACTCCGAATGCTCGGACATGCATTTGGACTAGTATCATCATATGTATCCGTAACGGATTTATGACCAGCGTCCGCGCATTTTTGCATCTGAAATTTCGTATACCCGCTCTAGCTCGCCACTGCGTCAAGACACCCGGAAGTCTTCTCATCAAGTCTATGAGGGCGGCTTGCGGCCTAGAACTACTATCCGTTCTGAGATTTACCGTATCAAAAAAAGCAACAATCCCCCGCTCCCGGAGAACTGCTGCCTTAATTGATAATAGTATATTGCTATTCCTGCGGAGCCTGCGGGACGGGACGGCCATCCACCCACAGATAAGGGAGAGACTTGACGGGGACATAATAGGAGGCCTGCGCAAGCTCCAGACGCAGGTCACGGTCTGCCGCCGGGCTGCTGCCGTTCTTATCAATGGCTGAGGAGATATCCGCGCTGTAATCAACATAGACTGCCCCGCTGCGATCCATCAGCAGCCCGAGCGGCTGGCCCGAATATACGCTGCTTAGCTTGATTGTCCCTGTCCCTGCCCGTTTGGCATCGATAGACACCAGGCCCGGATACAGCTCCTCCCCTGCCGGAAGCTTCCCGCCGTGTGCAGACTTATAGAGGTTCACCTTGCGCTGGATATCGTTAACCTTCTGCACGGTCACCAGGTCCATTAATTTGACCTGTGGGTCCGTCTCCTCATCCAGCACCAGAAAATGGGCGCTCCCGCCCTTCTCGAACGCTGCCGCCGGGATCTCGTCCAGGTACCCTTCCTGCTGCAGCTTATTCAGGTCAATCACGAATTTCTCGTATCTGGGCGTGTCCTGATCGCTGGTCAAGATCGGCAGCAGCCCCTTCTGCTCCTGATAATCATCGACCGCCGCCTGCACCCGCTTCACACTCTCGCGGTAACTGCTGCCGGACTGCTGCTGCTCCCGGGGATACATGCAGCCGGTTAGAGACAAGATCAGCAGAACAAGCAGCGGCAGCAGCATCGCAGACCTATTCCGGCTCTGCCGGAGCTTCACCAGATGCATAGAGTCCACTCGCAGGGCTCCTCTCTGTTCGTTCAGGGTTGCATTTGCACCGGGAGTAACCATCACCATAAGTCCTCCGCTTCGCCACGGCGCGCCGCTTCCAGTCTGCGGCGTACAGCCGCCTTCAGCGGGTCCTCAGGAATATGCACATGGACGTCGCCCCATACAGCGGCCTGACAGGCCAGGCGGACGCCTTCATCCAGCAGGCTGCCAAGCTTGCGCTTCTCCGCCTCCGCAGGAGGTCTGAGTGCCACGGCATCCGTACGCTCTACGGACACTTTGCACATCATGCATCCCGCCTTGCCTCCGCAGCGGGTAGGCAGGACGATTCCGGCTTTGCGCACAGCCTCCAGCAGCGTAACACCATGCTTGACAGAAGCTGTGCGTTGTTCCGGAAGGAAAGTGACCGTTATTTGCGATTTCGCATTCATCTTACAGCCTCCTTCCTTCGAATCAGGTTATATACGTATAGATTCGGATATCCCCAGCAGCTCGTCCAGCCTAGACTGCAGGCCGCCGGCTTCCAGATGATTCTCCTCAATGAGCTGCTCCAGAAGCGGCAAATGACCGGCTACATCCCGCTTCATCAGCTCCGCAATAGCCCGGCAGCGTTCTTCCCTGCCGCGCAGCAGATTGAAGATCAGCTCATGGACAAGCGGCATCAGGGCCAGGCGGCCGCTCCCTTCGAGTGTACATTTCGGGGCATAGGACTGCAGCTTGCTGATATCCACTGCATATTGCCCGGAGCCGCTCCCGATCCTGAATCCGCCCACCAGCTCAACCTTCACCTCCCCGATGAAGTAGAGCCCGCGCAGAGAGTAACAGCCTCCGCTATAATCCTCCTCCGGTGCGCAGACAGTGTATCTCAGCAGTGCCCGATGAAGCTGCGCGGTATCCTCCAAATCACAATAGAGGTCAATATCGCGCGGAGCAGCACTCAGCTGAACCCCGTGCAGCAGCAGACCGCAGCTTCCCCCCAGCAGCCACACCGGCGGCTTACCCGGCCCGATAACATCCAGCTCCCGCGTTATGCTGCCCAGTGCCGTCTCCAGCACATAAGGAATT
Source organism: Paenibacillus sp. FSL M7-0420 (assembly GCF_038002345.1). Taxonomy (NCBI): domain Bacteria; kingdom Bacillati; phylum Bacillota; class Bacilli; order Caryophanales; family Paenibacillaceae; genus Paenibacillus; species Paenibacillus sp. FSL M7-0420. The sequence goes on from NZ_JBBOCJ010000001.1 coordinate 4,488,976, forward strand.
CCTGAACCGGCCATCAATCTACACACGCCCCATTCCTGTAAAATCAACTAACGATTCTGTCAGAAATACGTCTGCCTGAGTATAATGTAAATGCTTACATAATTGAAGCAGCCCCGCCCAGAACTCCGATCAGCAGGATGACAAAAGCAATGACCGATAAAACAGCTCTAAGCAGTCCCTTCGTCTTGCTGCGTGCAAAAGTAATCAAAAAAACGGATAAGCCCATAATCAGTACCGCAATCAGAGACAGCCACATTTTTGTCATCGGGTCCATAGGTCATGCGCCTCCATTTCACTTTTCCCGGATTGCGACTATTATAGCGTGAATCGCGGCATTTTTTAAGTATAAATTTTAAGCATCAGCCGATTTCCCTGCCAAAAAAAGGGCATAACCCGCGGAATCAGCTTACCTTCCGGAGTTATGCCCAGTCTGAAAAGGAGCCATCCCTGCAGGAATGGCTTACTTCACGGATATGCTATTTTTTCAGCATCATTTTCATTAAAGACTCCATCGTACCGGAACCGGCGCCGCCTTTTTTAACAGTATTGACGATCTCCTGCACGGTAGCCTCGCTGACTGGCACTTTAGCCATAGCTGATACCTGTTTAATTAACTGGCGGAGCTGGGCTTCATTCTGTGTGGTGCCCGGCTTAACCGTACCGGCCAGCTTTTTGATGGCACCTTCCGAAATGTTTTTGCCCGTCTTCTTGTTGATGGCGTTCAAAGCATCCTTGGAAAAATCTCTGCTCACTGTTCATCCCTCCTCCGTCAATCCCCATTAACAACATATGAGATATTCCGGCAAAAGGTGAACGTGATCAGGAATGCCACTGCTCCCAGGTCTCCTGGGAGATGGCCTCCATCTCCGTCTTACGGTCACGGCCCATCAGGGCTTCTACCGCATTACGCGGTGTTCTGCCCTTGAACAGCACATGATAGATCTGGTCGGTGATCGGCATCTGTACGCCCAGCTTCAGCGAGATCGCATAAGCCACCTCCGTCGTCCGGATGCCTTCGACAACCATCCCCATCGAGTCCAGCACCTCATTCAGCGGCTGGCCCTGGCCCAGCATGGAGCCGGCGCGCCAGTTGCGGCTGTGCTGGCTTGTTGCCGTTACAACCAAGTCACCCAGTCCGGCAAGGCCGGAGAAGGTTAAGGGATTCGCACCCATCTCTACCCCGACCCGGGAGATCTCGGCCAGGCCGCGGGTAAGCAGTGCCGCCTTCGCATTATCCCCGAACCCCAGCCCGTCGGACAGCCCCGCACCCAGCGCGATAATATTCTTCAGTGCACCAGCCAGCTCTACCCCTAGCTGATCCCTGTTGGTATACACACGGAAGTCATTGTTAATGAACAGCCCCTGCGCCGCCTTGGCACGGCTCTCATCCGGCGAAGCCACGACGACCGTGGTCGGACAGAGGCGTACCACTTCTTCAGCATGGCTCGGCCCGGAGAGCACCACAATATCGCCTTCGCTGCAGCCCAGCTCCTCCGAGATCACTGTGGACATCCGCTTCATGGTCTCGGTCTCGAAGCCCTTCGTGGCGTGAATGCAGAGCATATCTTCCTTCCAGAACGGCTTAAGGCTATGCGCCACCTGGCGCATTCCGGAAGAAGGCGCCACAATGACTACCGCCTTCGAACCGGAGACGGCAGTCTCCATGTCCGTGGTGGCAATAATATTTCCAGGGAGCTTAATCCCCGGCAGGAAATGATGATTCGTATGTGCTTCGTTAATCTCGGCAGCCTGCTCAGGCTTTCGCGTCCACAGATAAACCTCCGAGTGGTTAGCCGCCAGCACAGTAGCCAGCGCAGTTCCCCAACTGCCCGCGACCAGCACGGTTACTTTATCAGACAACGCGATTCCCCTCCTTGGCTTTGGAGCCGATTTTGTTCTCACGGCCCTGCGAGATCTTCACGATGTTGCTGCGGTGACGCCAGAAGGCGAACACCACGATGACCAGGCTTCCCCATAGCTCCGGCGTCGTATGCTCCGTGAACAGCAGACACACTGGAGTCAGAGCCACAAAGATCAGCGAGCCCAGCGAGACATACCGTGTAAGTACAATAGCGAGAATGGCAATCGCACCGGCAATCAGTGCAGGCCAGAATACCAGTGTAGCCATCACTCCAATCGTCGTTGCAATCCCTTTCCCCCCGCGAAAGTGAAAATAGACCGGCCAGTTATGCCCGATGATGGCAGCGAGTCCGCAGACCACTGCGACCCAGCTTCCCCATCCCCCGGCCCATGTGCCAAGCCAGACTGCGGCAATTCCCTTCAGTACGTCCAGAAACAGCACCAGTATGGCCGGTCCCTTCCCCATCACACGCAGTGTATTGGTCGCTCCCGCATTGCCGCTTCCATATTGGCGGATATCAATCCCCTTAAGCAGCCGGGCGAGCAGTACACTGAAGCTGATGGAGCCAAGCAGATAGCTTATAACGATAACCAGAAGTTCAAACGCCACTACTCTTCTCCCCTAACCTTCGTTCTCGGATTTACGCCGTGTAAAGAGGCGGATCGGTGTCCCCTCGAAATTGAACGCTGCACGCAGCTTGTTCTCCAGGTAACGTTCGTAGGAGAAGTGCATCAGCGAAGGATCATTGACGAATACCACGATGGTCGGCGGCTTCGTTGCCACCTGGGTGACATAGTTAATACGCAGACGGCGGCCTTTGTCCGTAGGCGGAGGATTAATCGCCACGGCATCCGATACCACATCATTCACCAGATGGGTGGTAATCCGCAGGGCGTGCTGTTGGGCGACATGCTGCACGACAGGCAGCAGCTTCTGCAGACGCTGTTTCGTAAGCGCAGACAGGAATACCACCGGAGCATAGCTCATGAACAGGAAGTGATCGCGGATGTTGCGTTCGAAGTTCTGCATCGTCTTGTCGTCCTTCTCAATGGCATCCCATTTGTTGACAACAAAGACCGAAGCCTTGCCCGCATCATGGGCATACCCGGCGATATGCTTGTCCTGGTCGATGATGCCTTCTTCGCCGTTGATTACAACGAGTACAACATCAGCGCGCTCAATCGCCTTCATGGCTCTCATTACACTGTATTTTTCCGTGTTCTCATAGACCTTGCCGCGTTTGCGCATGCCCGCTGTATCGATCAGCACATAACGCTGCCCATCCCGTTCGAACGGTGTATCAATCGCATCGCGCGTAGTCCCCGCAACATCACTGACAATAACACGTTCTTCGCCCAGAATTGCATTGACCAGTGAGGATTTACCCACATTCGGACGTCCGATCAAGGCTACACGGATGACATCTTCATCATATTCCTCATCCACTTTATCCGGCAGACGTTCAACAACCGCGTCCAGCAGATCGCCGATTCCGGTTCCGTGACTTCCTGAAATGCCGATCGGATCACCGATTCCAAGGGTGTAAAATTCATAAATATCTTCGCTGCGCTTCATGTTATCCACTTTATTGATAGCCAGAACGATCGGCTTGCCGGAACGGAACAGAATCTGTGCCACTTCCTCATCCGAACTTGTGAGTCCGCTCTTCGCCTCGCACATGAAGACGATCACATCCGCTTCCTCAATCGCCAGCTCCGCCTGAACGCGGATGGATTTCAGAATAGCGTCTTCTCCGTCAATCTCAATCCCGCCAGTATCAATGACACTGAAGGATTTGCCGTTCCAGTCGGAGACTCCATATATCCGGTCACGTGTAATCCCCGGTTTATCTTCTACGATGGCCAGTCTATCGCCAATCAGCCGGTTAAAGATCGTCGACTTTCCGACGTTAGGCCTGCCGACAATGGCCACTACGGGTCTTGCCATATTCATTCCTCCTGTCTTCCTTACGTTACTCATCATAGCAAAAAACATTCCAATTGGCTAACCGTCTTACCCAGGTATTGCCGCTATCCTGTATGCCCTGGAAAAGACAATCGGCGAACCCTCTGATCGAGGGCTCGCCGATTACTTTACCCGTTATGATGAGATAACAAAGGGATTAGTTGTTACCCTTGAATTTGTCCAGCTTGTCGCCGAAACGTTCAGCCAGTGTGAAGCTGAGGCCTTCGTTACTGAGCGATACGTTAGGATTGTTCAGCACTTCCTTAGGCGCTCTGTCTCTGCTGTTGCTGCGTTCTGGTCTGGCCGAAGGAGCCGGAGCTTCTTCAGTTTCCTTGATGCTCAGGCTGACGCGCTTCTCGGATGGGTTGAAGTCAAGTACTTTCACTTGTACTTCCTGTCCTTCCTTGAGCACTTCATGCGGAGTACCAATGTGCTTGTGGGAGATCTGGGAGATATGCACAAGGCCTTCAACGCCTGGCAGCAGTTCAACGAATGCGCCGAAGTTCACAAGGCGTTTAACTTCGCCCGTAACTACATCGCCAATGTTGATCTTGCCTGCTGCGGAATCCCAAGGACCCGGAGCAGCTGCTTTGATGCTGAGGCTGATTTTGCCCTTTTCAGGATCAACCTTAAGTACTTTAACGCGAACCTTGTCACCTTCGGATACTACATCGGATGGCTTCTCCACATGGTTCCAAGCGATCTCGGATACGTGAACCAGTCCGTCTACGCCGCCAACATCAACGAATGCGCCGAATTGAGTCAGGCGTTGAACAGTACCTTCGATGATTTGGCCTTCAGACAGCTCAGCCATAATCTTCTGCTTGTTAGCTTCGAATTCTTCCTCCAGAACTTCTTTGGCGGAGAGAATCACCTTGCTGTTCTCACGGTCAAGCTCTTTCACTTTGACACGCAGTGTGCGGCCCTTGTAGTCGCTGAAATCTTCAACGAAGTGACGCTCAACCATGGAAGCCGGGATGAAGCCGCGTGCGCCAACGTCAGCCACAAGGCCGCCTTTGACAACATCAGCTACAGTAACTTCGAAGGATTCCTGGGAAGCGAAATACTTCTCCAGATCTTCCCATGATTTCTCGCTGTCGATGGCACGCTTGGACAGCACCAGGCTCTCCTTGTTGTCGTTGATGCTGACAACCTTGCATTCCACTTCCTGGCCGACTTCTACCGCTGCTGCGGCATTGTCCAGCTGAACGGAAGACAATTCGCGAATAGGAATAACGCCGTCGTATTTATATCCAATGCTTACATAAGCTTGGTTATCTTCAATTTTGACGATTGTTCCTTTCACGGTATCGCCTTTTTTCAGAGAAATGATTTCCAGACCTTCCTGGCTTGTCACTTCTTCTTCATTGCTGGCAACAACTTCTGCAGACTCGGTTACAGCGGATTCTACAGTTTCTGCCCCTTCTACGGTCTCGTTATTCTCAACGTTATCCGCAGCTTCTTGATTCTTGATTTCTTCAGACATGTGATTACCCTCCTCGATTCAAAACCCCATTTATTTAAACCCGCGTAGAGCAGAGTTCAAAACAATCATTGCTTCGTTAAACCATTTCACTGTGTTGATTAGTATGTTCCAAAAAATAGCGGTTATGCTGTAATTTATAAGCTATTCACCGAAACAGGAGATTGCCTTCCGGACTTACCGCGAACTGGGCTTGCCGGTACTGATCATTTCATGGATGCGTCCCATAATTACATCGGTTACAGCGTCCAGAGAATCACTTCCCGCACCTTCAAATGCGCTGAGGTCTATGGGTGCCCCATACACAACAGTCATCCGGCGGAACGGCTTGTAGGACCCGATAATGGCTGCCGGTACAACGGCTGCGCCGCTGCGGAGCGCGAAGCTTGCCGCACCCTTCTTGGCTGAACCTGAATCGGAGTTCCGCGTTCCTTCCGGGAAGATGCCCATCACATGTCCGCTGCGAAGCGTATTGAGAGACGTCTTAATGGATTCTTTGCTTACGCCGCCACGCTTGACAGGAAATGCGCCCAATTGCTTAATGAGCCAGCCCAGCACCGGAACATTGAATAATTCCGCCTTGGCCATATATCGTACCTGTCGCTTCAGCTTAATTCCGATCGTCATGGGATCAAGCAGGCTGATGTGATTCGCGCAGAGCAGGACTCCACCCTCCTTCGGCACATTCTCTCTTCCCACAATCTTGAGCGGGAACAGTATGGCATAAATCATACGAAGCAAGGCCACGCAAAATGCATAAATCATAGATGATTTCTCTCCCCGTTAACATAGGTTCTGCAGTGGGAGACGATGGCTTCCACGGCCTGAAGGATATCCATATGCGTCGTATCCAGAAGAATAGCATCCTCGGCACGGCACAGCGGTGAAATCTCCCGGCCTTCATCAAGCCGGTCCCGCGCTGCAATATCATGTTCAAGCTGCTGGAGAGTCACTGTTTCCGTATCCTTCAGTTCCTTGTAACGACGGAGAGCACGCTCCTCCACACTTGCCGTCATGAAAATCTTCACTTCGGCATCCGGCAGTACGGTTGTACCGATATCCCGGCCATCCATCACGACTCCCTTGCGGAGCGCCATCTGACGCTGCAAGTGACTCAGTCTGGATCTAACACCCTCAATCTTCGAATACTGCGACACCTGGCCGCTGACCTGAAGACTGCGGATATGCGGGGTCATGTCTTCCCCATTAATCAGCACTTTCTGCACATCTTTCTCAGGCAGAAGCTCAATCGCCATATTCTGGACCTTCCGGTCCACCAGCTCATGCTCCTCTGCTGCTATGCCTTCACGAAGCATATACCAGGTGATTGCCCGGTACATGGCACCCGTGTCTACATAAATGTAAGACAGCTCCCGTGCTACCAATCGGGCTACAGTGCTCTTGCCTGCCCCGGCAGGTCCGTCGATGGCGACGTTAATTCGGTCGTTAGTATGTGTATCCTGCCTGTCCAACGGGGCATTCCTCCTCAAACACTCTTCCGCAGAAATACGCATATCGACATATCTCTCTTGGAACTTGCTGATATTCTCAAGAAAAAAGCAGGCATTGCCTGCGACTTATAAAATTATACCACAGTTTGAACCCCAGTGCAAAATGACATTGAGGTTTTTTAGGGAGAAAAAAGCTGATTCAGGGCCCTCTTGAAGATTCGCGCGCAGGGAATCAGCGGTTGCGGAAATCGAACTGGCGTTCAAAGCAGTACCGGATAATTTTTTGCCGCTCCGTATCGGAAATGGCCGAGAATTTAACCATGACCAGATTCCGCCCGGTCTCCAGCGGTTTGATCCGTACAATCTCGCCTTCGAAATTAACATGCTCCGTGCTTCCGTTGCGGTAGGAGACGAGCAGCCAGCAGGCCAGCTTGTCGGCCACCTCCAAAGCAATCTTCGCATCGCTTAAGAATGACGTCCCGCCGCCGCCAATATCCTCGGTGCGCACCAGAAAGCGGCTGCCCAGGGCATCCTTAACGGCCAGCTCCAGCTCGGCATTGACACGGAAGAAGCTGCGCCGCTGAATTTTGAAGATGGACTCCGCCGCTGGCTTGCGCAGCCGGACCATCCGGATGACATCTTCCTTGAAGCCGAGCACATGAGTATTGAAGTAATTCTTGATGCCGCCCTCTGTGAGAAAATACACCGACAGCTCATCACCGACGAACAGCTTCTTAAGCCGGCCGTTGCTCTCCTGCATAGGGATCTCTATCAGGATACTCTCATCCTCCATGTCCGCAATCCTTGCCCGGTACTGGATCTCAGACTCTGCCGCATCGCTGGACGCCACCTGGAGGTATAGATATTCATTGATTTTGGGATACAAACCTGTCACCGCCGCTTGAGTTAGTAATAAATGCTAAACCGATTATAGCACGCCCTATTGAGACCGGTCAGAAATATTATTAGGCATTGAACACCAGCAGCCGCAACCGGCGCGCAGCAACAAAATAACCCCACAAAGTGGGGCTTTAGCGTAGGTGTTGATTCAGGTACTTTGCGGGGACCCCAAAACATATAGATTCTTATTTTTCAAAAAAGACGCCCTCCGTTTCCGGAAATGCGTCTTCTCTATTATAACCGGGCTTATCCGTCTTAAGTGGAACGTCCGGCTATTTATCCTGTGCTCCCGAGGAGGTGCGGATCTGTTCCACCGCTTCCTCATTACCGTCATCGGCATTCAGATAAATCCTGAACTGTGAGCCGTTGATTTTGCCCCCGAATTCATAGGTCAGCAGCTCCACCGCATCTTCATTCTCGATCCAGGCCAGCCGGTTATAGAGCTCCTTGAACTCCGGGTTAAGCATCGCTCTGGCTTCAGCCAAGGAAAGCTTCGGCTTCGGCAGCACACGCTTCTCCTTATGCTCATTCACATAGTCACTTGCCTGAAATCCTATGGCCTCCCCCGTATCCAGTCCAACACGAACCGTCATTTTCTCGGGATAGATGAGCACGCCGTCCTGGCTGCTGACAAAGGTCAGATTGCCCAGATTATCGTACCGGTCAGCACTGACTGCGGTCATGCCGGGATATCCCTTCTTCTTCAGGAACTTGCCCGCCTTCTCCACAGCCTGCTTCATGGATACTTTGGCCGGCCCTACCTCGCGGTTGTCGTTGTAAGAGATCAGCAGTCCGCCTTCCGCCGTGAAGTCCATCGAGACCGGCTTCTTATGCTCTGCTGAAGTCACAGTCGCTGTATAAGAAGCCCACTCCGTTCCCTTCCCATTCTCCTGAATCTTCACCTGTGCCTGCCCGCCCAGCTCGGCGAACTTCATCGCCTTGCCCTTGATCTGGTCAGCGGTAACCGGCTTGCCGCCCAGCTTTTTCACCGACCGCTTATCATAGATACTTGCAACCGAAGGGCCGTAGTCCAGCTCCGGGTAAGCCGCCACGCGTTTATCCACGGTTTTGAATCCGTCGATGATCGTGTTATCTTCGGCCTTCTGCTCTGTAGCCAGTGCAGTCTCTACATCCATCCAGCGCAGCTTTTTGCCGATGACCTTGTCCTGAACCTTCTGCAGGTCCTTGGAGATTTCAGCCGAATTCTGGTAGAGTGTCTTCAGATTCGCCATCTCCCCCTCTGTCAGCGGCTTCTTGGTGAAGTCACGCACCGCAGCTTTGTAAGAGAAATTAGCGATCTTGGAGAGGAACTCCTCCGTCTCACTGAACGGCAGCAGCGTCAGCGGCAGCTGGTTAATCTCGTTCTGCGCCTCGCTGGTAATCCGCCATACATTGACCAGTCCCTTGCGGTGCATTCCATTAGAGGTGGTGTTCACCGCAAGCGTATTGCCCAGCTCACCGTGAAGCCGCTCCACATGGAAGGAGAGATCATGGAACGCGCGCTGATACTGATTCTCCGCTTTGATCAGAATCGAATTCTTCTCCTGATTCTCCTGATACCCCCAGACGAGCGCTCCAAGCAGCAAGAGTGCGGTAAGCGGGAACATTATGGCACTTAATCTTTTGTACATAGGTCCGCATAGCTCCTTTCAGTAGCTTATTGCCGTTAGTTTGACAATAACTGAGAAGTCTTATGCACTTTTTCAAGAATCCGGTCTTCAGGCCCGTTCCTCAATCTCAAAGCCGCTTACACAGCTGCACAGACATTGCTTGAAGCCGGTCTGGACAACCCCCTGCTCCTTGTTCCCTCTTAATATGTAGGTTTCGCCGCACTGCTTGCAGACAATCCGAACTTTTACTCGCAAAAAAAGACACCTCTCTCTCCTTTCTGGAATTCCTTGCCTTAAGGAACTGCCCTGTAGGATTAAGTGTGTCCATCTCGATTATAGGTTAACCTCTTCCTCACGCTTCAAAAAGCGAAACGGGGAACGGCTGTTAGCCCGCGCTACCTTCCCCATGCCTCCGTACCATAAAACTGCCATCAGAGGCACGATAAACCAGATCCAGTAGTTAGCTGTCGTCGCGAGCAGAAAATCATAGATTCCATGCCACAGCCAGGGCAGAAGCAAGGAAATCAGCAGAATCTTACGGGTCTTGACCCCGCCGGAGAACTTGGCTCTGCCCATATGGTAGCCCATAATTACCCCGAACATGGCATGTCCGGAGACTGGAAGCAGCGCCCTTAGAATCATGGTGCCGATTGAAGCATTGCTGTACCATGCATACATTACATTCTCTATTGTTGCGAAGCCGAGCGAAATCGCTACGGCATATAGTATTCCATCATAGGGCTCGTCAAATTCGGTATGATTGTAAATCATATGGTACAGCACAAACCACTTCAGGGCCTCTTCCACCCCGGCTGAGATCAGAAAGGAATCCACATAAGGACCGCCGTCCAGCCCCAGCACAAGTCCCCTCTGGATAATCATCACCGGCAGCACGATCATCAGGCCAAGCAGGAACACCTTAAGCACCATATGGAGCGGTTCCTGATCATACTTGTCTTTCAGGTAGAAAAAAGTCAGCAGCGCAAGTCCCGGTGCAACTGCTGACGAAATAACCGATAACAAAAGCACCGAATAGCCTCCCTTGCGCTAATACCTAATCTCTGCTGAAGCCGTTATGGCCGGACTGGTACCTTCCCGCTATCTCTTATTCCTGGCGTTTGAAATGATTGCACAGCGTCTGAATCGCATTCTCCGCCATAACCGTCTTGCCGTATTCGGCCAGAACAGCCTGAGTTACCGGAGAGGAATCTCCGAATTCAGCGAGCACGCCTACCAGCCCTGACAGTGCAGCCTCTTCAAATTCCTTCGGATCGAAGTAGAGGTACCATTTATCATTATAAGAATACAGTTGTCCTTGAGAAGTAATATTGCCGATGAGCACATGAGCTGCTTCCACCAGAACCTCGAAATCGCGGAAAGCATATACAATGGAGTCGCTTTGTTCAAGAGTAACTTCCATTTCGTAAATCTCTTCAGGCAATTCATCTTCCCCGGCCCCACCGTACTGATGGTGATCATATTTCCCCCGGGTCACAATAACGACCATGCCTTGCGCGGGCAATGCGAACACTTCCACGGCAAGCGGACCCGTAGCGTCAAAACCCAGCTCGCTGTACGCCTGATCCATCATTTCCGTAAAGAGGTCGTGCACCTTGGGAACCTCCTGCCACATGTCTTCCTTCTGGATGCCCCGCTCGCTCAGGTCGTCAAAAGTGAGGAAAATCCGTATCTTATCTTGACTTAATCGCTCTATTCTCATGACAGGATCCTCCTTTTGCAAGCTCATTTAATATTAATGTATGATGAGTCCCGAGTAATGAGCCAAAAATGGTTACTATGTATGTATGTTATCATTTTGAAGCTACAAATGCACGTAAATAAATATAGATTCAGCCCAATTTGCTGCCCATTATATGTAAAGCCATATTAAAAAAGAATCATTTTGGCGATGCCGGCATCGCCAAAATGATTCTGCAGCGGTTAAATCCGGTTACAAACCGGGTATGGCGGTATGAGTATCTTTGAGAATCTGCTCGACTTCATGCTTCACATCAGGGTTGCTGCGGATGAAATCCTTCAGCATGTTCAGATTTGATTCTTTGGACTTAAGGAAATCCTCTTTATGATCGCCACCGCCGGATACATGTGAGCCGGAGTGGTCATGGCTGCTGCCCGCTGCCGTGCTGCCGAAGCCGGTCATGGCCATCCCCATAATTTTGTCCTTGGCCTTGTCACCCGCATTGTAGGAAGAACCGTTCGAGTGCATCAGGGCCGACATCATGGCGCTGCGTTTTTTGGACATAATCATACTGGCGGCTGCACCAATCAGCACCCCGCACAGAAATGACGAAGTATTCATATCTCCAACCTCCTTGTATGGTAAAATCATGCTTAGTGTTCGCGGAAAGGTAGCCGCTCATACAGCCAAACAACAAGAAAGCGAGATGAAAAAAGTGGGTAAAGCAACAATAACGCTGCTCCTGGCGGCTTGTCTGCTGTCAGCTTGCACTAGCGGCGGGAATACAGGCAGCCAGGCTGCGGAGAAGACGCCTCAGCCTGCGGCAGCAACAGAGGCGGCGGAGACAGCCGCATCTGCTACACCTGGGGCAACAGCCTCAGCTGCACCTGAGGCCACCGCCTCACCGGAGGCTACGCCTGCGGCAGCCAGCGATGCGCAGGTACCGCTGCTGTATCATATGAACAAGAATTATGACATTGTCCCGAATGATCCGGCGACGAATAAGAAGGTTGTCCTGCTGACCTTCGACGACGGGCCGAAGGAAGCGGAATTAATCAATCCGCTGATGGATACGCTGGACAAGCACAAGGCCAAGGCGATCTTCTTCGTCAATGGTTACCGGGTGAAGGAGCATCCCGAGCTGCTGGAGCTGATCCACAAACGGGGCGGCGTGCTCGGCAACCATAGCTGGGATCACATCGTGCTGAAGGATAAGCCGGAAGCCGAAGTGAAGAAGCAGATTGAAGATGTGCAGAATATCGTCAAGGAAATTACCGGTGAGACCCCTCACTTCTTCCGCCCGCCGCATGGTGCCGGCGGTGACGTAGGCAAAAAAATTGCCGCTGCAAACGGCATGCTCTATATGACCTGGTCCAATGGCTCCCTCGACTGGGAGATGAAGGCCAAGGATACGGGCAAAACGGAGAAGCTGATCAAGAATGTAACCGATCAGCTGCACTCCGGCAGCAATATTCTGATGCATGAGCTTCCTTGGACGGTAGAGGCACTTGACACTCTGCTGACTACGCTTGAAGGCAAGGGCTACAGCTTTGTAGATCCGCGCAGCATTGAGCTGAAGATGCGCTAAGCTCCGAATCCGTCCATACAAGCAGAAACGGCTGCCCCGCAAGGAGGGCAGCCGTTTTTTTGTCATGCTTATGTGTCCATCACATTGAATCTCTGCGATCCGGAGTGCTGCCGTCCGCAGCGCAGGGTCAGCACATGCATCTCGGCCGGACTGCGCCAGCGCAGCGGCAGATGCGCCGTACCGAACCCCCGGCTGATCAGCATCTTCAGCGGCGGGAGACCCGCATTATAGCTCCGGGGGATCTCATACATCCCCGCATTATACCTGCGGTAGAACTCATCGGTATGCCGGTTCCCGATCAAGGGCAGTACAACCTGGCCTCCATGGGTATGCCCGGCCAGAATCAGGTCAGCCGGAACCTCCTGCTGCCGGGACAGCCAGAGCGGATCATGCACGAGGATAATCCGGAAGGCTTCCGCATCCGCTTCAGCCACAGCAGACAGCGGCCCATAGGCCTTCTTGCCGCCTTGCCGTGGGAAATCCACCCCGGTCAGAATAAACTGAGCACCGTCCCGCTCAATGACACAGTTCTCATCCACCAGCAGCCTGGCTCCGCTTCCCCGGATGATGTTATCCACCAGACTGATATTCGCCCTGTAATCATGATTCCCATGTACGGCATATACAGGGGCAACCGAAGCGGCCAGAGTCATATTTTTCAACAGGCGTTCTATGGAAGCACCCTTCTCCGTCATATCACCGCCCAGGAAGACAGCGTCCACCTTCCCCCGCAGCGGGGTCAGCATCTCCTCCGGCAGACGGCGGCGGTGAATATCCGTAATGAACAGTATCCGGTAGCCGTCGAAGACGGTAGGAAGCCGCTCCAGTACAATATCCTGATGATTCAACCGTTTCTTGAAGGCAGCAGCAACCATAAGGAGGCCCATGACCCCTGCTCCCCCAAGGCTCACACCTAATAGAATCAGGAGCACCCTAGTCAACTCCATAGGCTGCCCAGATCCGGCGCCCCGTTAATTCCCCACCACAGGAGGAAGCCCAGCAGCATCAGAAATACAACAATCAGCGAATTGATGAACATTTTGCTGAACCGGATTCTCTCTGACGGATAACTGTCCGCACGCGACGGTGTCTGCTCCCCTTCCTGCTGTGCCGCCTCACGCTCCGGCCTCCCGGGGGCCCTGCGCCCGGATAAGCGCTCCTTCCTGGACAGGGTCCCTGCCACCGGCACCGGACTTCCCGCACGCTCTTCTGCTGCCCCGGAGGCCGGCTGACGCTTGCCCGCTCTGGCCGGAGGCTGTTGTTCTCTCTTCTGCTGTTTCTGGCGGGACCTTACCCGGCTTAATTGTTCTGTCATGATACCCTCCTGTAACGAATAACCATACCGGAGAACAAATCTATAAGGAAATGGCACAAGATAGGTGCCCACAGACTGCCCGAATGGATGTAGATAAGTCCAAGACCATAGCTGCTGAGGAAGACCCAGCCCGTTGGAATCCAGTGCCGCAGATAACGGACATGAATAACGGCAAACAGTATACTCGTCCAGTACGGCCCAAGCGAATGCTGGATCGCTCCGCGGAAGAGCAGCTCCTCGCACACCGCAACCACCGCCGAAATGACCACAATATGCCACAGCGGCCGTTTGCCGAACAGCAGCTCATTAATCCCCCCGTCATCCATGCTGTCTTCAGGAACAATATGGGTCAGCAGGAAGTCAACAGCAAGCATAATAACTGCAAGGCCAAGGCCCCAGTACACGAAATGTACACTATCCGGAAAATTTAATATGTGAATAGGATTTCTTTTCTGCAATAATATCCATATCAAACCGATAAATAAGGTAAGGCCCTGAGTAATGTACAGATTAATGAGTAACAGCTTGTCTGTTAACTGCTGTGGATCGGCCTTTTTAATTTTGATGTCACCCAATTTGAATTTTTTCATTATAACCTGCCTGTTCTATAAATGTTTTTACATAAGTAAATGTTTTTACATAAGTTAATTCACCTATACGAAGGAGCACCTAATCATGAACAGCCGTACCTCCCGCACTCAAATGATGTACACACTAGGTTTTTTGTTTTTTCTAATATCCGCATTCGCTTCATTTTTCACGGGAGTCAAGGTTGGAGCTGACAAGACAGAGGCCAAGTATTCACAGCTGAAGGACCACCCAAGCGCCCAGGAATTCTCCGGCTCCTACCAGCAGCAGGATCTTGTCACCTTTTATCATAACGTATTTTTGCCTTACCGGGAATTCAAGCGCAATTGGAACGAACAGGTGGGCGTTCTTGCCCGCAGCACGGATGCACGCCAGAATGCGGCAACACTGAAGAATCTGAGTATTCTCGCGGACAAGCAGTATGATAAGGTTACCCAGGATTCGCTCTTCACCAATTCGCCGATGCTCTATGAATCTCAGCTCAATATTCTTAAGAGTCTCACACTCTTCTCCCAAGCCTCCAGTAAGGTGACTGCGGGAGCTTCCGGCGCGGAAGCCGCCAAAGTGCTGAGAAGCGACAACTTCACAACCAGTGCCGTGAGATTCGGGCTGCTCGCCCAGAAGAACTTCTATGATTCCATGCTGAAATGGGGGTCGAAGACCCACCCGTCCATTCCGCAGCAGTCCGGTGAGCTAAAGACACTCTCTTTCATTCAGTGGAAAAAAATGCCGCTCTTGCTCAAGAATGCTTCCATCGCCAATATCATGCTCAACCGCGGCATCTACGCCGGATATGATCCGCAGGATATCACTGCCAAGATTGACGACATGATCTACTCCGGGACCGCCAGCTCGCTGAAGCTGAATGATATTCAGTCCTCCGTCACCCTGCTCATCTCCACCGGTGCGGTGCAGGAGCAGGACTTCATCAAGTGGCGGGAACAATATTACGGCAAAGAGATCATGCCGCAGCTCCCTTTCTTCTACGAGTAGGACCAGTTATTGCATCATAACGAATATTACGGTCCACTTCAAGGCGGACCCGTGCAGAAGAATCCTATTGACACACTTGGCATCACCATGTTACATTATGACAAATTAATCAAGCAAAACCGATGATGGAACAAAGATTACTTGCAGTCTTCAGAGAGCCGGTGGGTGGTGAGAACCGGTGGCGGACATTAATCTTTAGCGCTCCTGAGATATTGTATTGAACACAAGAGTAGGTACAATCGGATCACTCCGTTACCAGTGTGGCCTTTGCAGGCCAATGAGGCTGCTTCTTAACCGTCGCAGTGAATTAGGGTGGTACCACGACAACTCTCGTCCCTTACTACGGCAGTAGTATGGGGGTTGGGAGTTTTTTTATTGCCATATTCCTATGAATCGGGTACCTTTGTATGCTGTTTCTTTTATGCGACAGCGCGTTACCCTGATGTCAAGCTGCTTATTACGCTCTTGTAAGTTCTGGTACTGCGGATTGCCTTACCCGGTGATCCTTGGCATATACAATAGCTTTCCCATTTGAAGGAGGACAAGAGACCATGTTTAAAGTATTAGTATCGGACCCGATCAGCGATTTGGGCATTCAGCAATTGATGGACGCAAGCGATGTGACTGTAGACAAGAAAACAGGACTAAGTGAAGATGAGCTAGTTGCAATCATTGGCGAATATGACGGCTTACTCGTTCGCAGCCAGACTACCGTGACTGACAAAATTATCGCCGCCGGTACTAATCTCAAGGTTATCGGCCGGGCCGGAGTCGGCGTGGACAACATCAAGCTGGAGTCAGCCACGCAGCGCGGTGTAGTCGTTATCAATGCTCCGGACGGCAATACCATTACAACCTGTGAACATGCTTTTGCCATGATGATGGCCTTGGCCCGTCATATTCCTCAAGCCTATGCGAAGACGATTTCCGGCGTATGGGACAGAAAAACCTTCCTCGGCGTAGAGCTGCGCGGCAAAACACTGGGCGTACTCGGCATGGGCCGGATCGGCAGCGAGGTGGCCAAGCGCGCCAAAGCCTTCGGCATGAGCATCCTGGCCTATGACCCGTTCCTGACAGCTGACCGTGCAGAGAAAATGGAAGTGAAGCTGGCTTCGGTAGACGACATTGTGCGCGGTGCAGACTTCATCACCGTTCACACACCGCTCACCCCTGAGACCCGCCACATGATCTCCCGTCCGCAATTCGAAGTGATGAAAAAAGGCATGCGCATCATCAACTGTGCCCGCGGCGGTGTCATCGATGAAATGGCGCTGGTAGAAGCGATTGACAGCGGTATTGTAGCCGGTGCTGCGTTCGACGTCTTCGAGAAGGAGCCGCCTGAAGCAGACCACCCGTTCCTTACACATCCGAAGATTATTGTGACTCCGCATCTGGGTGCTTCGACGATTGAAGCCCAGGAGAACGTGGCCATCGATGTATCCGAGCAGGTCCTCCATATCCTGCGCAACGAACCGTTCATCAACGCGGTGAACATTCCGCCGGTTGCACCTAGCGTGATGAACAAGCTGCAGCCGTACTTCACCCTCGGCGAGAAGCTGGGCAGCTTCGCTACGCAGATTACGGACGGAGCG
Organism: Paenibacillus sp. FSL M7-0420; assembly: GCF_038002345.1. NCBI lineage: Bacteria > Bacillati > Bacillota > Bacilli > Caryophanales > Paenibacillaceae > Paenibacillus > Paenibacillus sp. FSL M7-0420. The sequence goes on from NZ_JBBOCJ010000001.1 coordinate 4,506,021, forward strand.
ATCCGCGAGATCCATGTGGAATATGCCGGTGATCTCTCGGATGTGGATACCCAGCCGCTTACCCGCTATGTCGTCAAAGGTGTGCTCACCCGCCACTTTGCCGGAGATGTGAACATCGTCAACTCGATGCATCTGGCGAAGACCCGTGATGTGAATGTAGTGGTGACCAAGGCTTCCAAAACCAAAGGCTTCACCAACCTCATCACGGTAACACTCAAGGCTGAGCATGATGAAGAGCGTCTGGTCGCCGGTACCCTGCTGCAGGGCTATGGCGAACGGATCGTTAAGGTCAACAAGTTCCCGGTCGATATTGCTCCGGAAGGCCATCAGCTTGTCATCTCGCACAACGATAAGCCGGGTATCATCGGACTCGTCGGCACCCTGCTTGGCGAGAACGGCGTCAATATCGCATCCATGCAGGTTGGCCGGACTATCATCGGCGGAGCGGCCATCATGCTCCTGACCGTTGATAAGGGTGTACCGAAGGAGGTCCTGGTGAAGCTGGCCGGACTGCCGGAGATCAACACCGCTGAGGAGATCATTCTGCTCTAATTCTTATTTCTTCACAATAAAACACTCTTCGGGAGTGCAGGCTTAAGGCTGCGCACTTCCAAAGAGTGTTTTTGCGTTATATAAGCGGAAACGGCTTTGCCTTCCTTTTAAAGGACGGTACTGCGGATTAGATGATCATTTGCGCTAATCCGTACTCTTGTCTAATATATACCTTATACATGACAACCATTGACATATATAAATAACACATTCAAGGGAGGTTGCAGAATGAGAGCGGATCGCCTGATCACTATCGTTCAACTCTTACAGAGCCGCGGCAAAATCAGCTCCAAAGAGCTGGCGCAAACGCTGGAGGTCTCCGAACGTACAATCTTCCGGGATATGGAGGCACTTAGCTTCTCCGGCATCCCCGTGCTCGCCGAGCGCGGCCGGGAAGGCGGCTGGAGGCTGGCTGAAGGCTACCGGAATTCCCTGACCGGAATGAACACCAAGGAGATTGCCGCACTGCTGGTGCCCGCTGATCCGGCAATTCTGCACGCTCTGGGCATTCAGGAGGAGTTCTCCTCGGCCGCCCGCAAGCTGCAGGCTGTCGCTACCCGGCAGCCAGTCACCCCCTTCAGCTTCCTCAGCCAGCGGATTCACATCGACGGAGCCGGGTGGCATCCCTCCGGGGAGACCTATCCCTGCCTGACCGCTTTGCAGGAAGCCTTATGGGAGAACCGCAAGGTGAGCATCACCTATCTGCGCGGGGAGGACGCTGCGAAGCGGCTGGTTGCACCGCTGGGGCTGGTGGTCAAGCGCGGCGTATGGTACGTAGTTGCCGAGCATAGCGGCGGGCTGCTGCGGACCTACCGGGTCTCCAGAATCACTGAGGCCAAAGTCACAGATGAGCTATTTGAGCTGCCGGAGGATTTTGACCTGTCCCGCTACTGGGAGACCTCCACCGCCGCATTCAAGTCTGCCTTGCCCAGGTACCCCTCCAGCCTGCTTGTAAGAGAGCAAACAATGAAGGAGCTGCAGAAGGAGCGATACGTCGCCCTGTTGCACCAGGAGCCTTCTGAGGCCCCGGGCTGGATCAGGGCCGAGGTCGAGTTCAACACACCGGAGTCTGCGTGCCGGATCATCCTGTCCCTGGGTCAGGGCATCAAGGTGACGGCACCGCCTGAGCTTGCGGATACGGTTGCTGCGGCTCTGCGCGAAGCGGCAGCATTATACGATTTTTAATAATAGACCAAATGCACTAGTATCCCCTATAATATTACAATACACATTATTATTTATAGGGGGACTTTACATTATGGACTGGATGAACAAGCTGCCGTTGAAACAAAAAATCGTCACCGGATGTTACCTGGTTGCCGCTTTATTCGCTGTCCCTGTCTTAATTACGCTAATCCTTATGGACAGGCTGCTCATCGGCATTATTCTTGTCGCTGTCCTGGCAGCGCTGACTTACCCGCTTGCGCGCTTCATTGAGAGAACGCTTACATCTTCATTTGAGGATATCTCCAATGTGACGCACACGATTGCCAAAGGCGACTTCACCAGCCGTGCTGACGAGAATGGCTCCATGGGCGACATTAGCCGCTCCTTCAACACCATGATTGACAAGCTCAAAAAAATCCTCACCGATGCCTCACAGATTACCCGTCAGGTTATGGACGCCAGCCGCGGGATTGAAGACAAGAATCAGAACCTGAAGTTTGTCATGGCGCAGGTGGCCTCCTCCTCCAATGAACTGGCCCTCGGTGCTAACGAAATCTCGGTGGATATCGCTGATATGACCGAATCGATCAAGGATATCGAAATCAAAGTCTCCAATTATACGAATTCCACCAAGGAAATGAATAGAAGGTCTGTACATACGCTGGAATTGGTAGAACAGGGGCGGCAATCGGTGGATACCCAAGCCGAAGGCATGCGCAAGAACATCCAGGCTACCCGGAAGGTGGCGGATACCATCGAAGCCCTATCGCATAACGCACGAGGCATTACGATGATTACCAAGACGATTACTGAAATTGCTGAACAGACCAATCTGCTGTCGCTCAATGCTTCTATTGAAGCCGCCCGTGCAGGCGAGCATGGCCGCGGGTTCGCAGTTGTTGCCCAGGAGGTCCGCAAGCTGGCCGAGGAATCCACCGCTTCAACCAAAGAGGTGTTCGGTCTGGTACGCAGCATCGAAGCGGATATCAAGCAGGCTATTGATAACATCGCCATTAACGAAGAGGTAGTCCAGGTGCAGAATGAGATGATTACGGAGACGGCCAACATCTTTGCTCAAATTGTGCATAGTGTCCAATACATAACCGAGCAGATTGCCTCTTTCTCCGCAGAGAGTGACCTTATGCTGGAGAGCGCGCTCAAGATCTCCGGGGCGATCGAGAATATCTCAGCCATCACCCAGGAGACCGCCGCAGGGACGGAAGAGGTATCCGCAGCAATGAACGAACAGATTCATGCTCTGCAATCCGTAGCTGAGGAGACAGAGAAGATGACCTCCGCAGTCTTCAACCTGCAAAAAACGATTCATATTTTCAAATTTTAACCCCGGCACAAAGAGACACGCCTGCGGAATTTTCTGCGGGAGGTGTCTCTTTTTTTGGGCAAAACAAAGATTGTTATGTAATATTCACAAATTGTTGAAATTGTGCATAACGGTAAAAAACGTGCTTTGCACTTCTTTACTATAGTCGTTCTATTGTCATAGATTGTCTATAAGCTAACCTCTCACATCACCGCTACTTAAGTCCTATCACCGAAATTTGCAATGCTGTATATCTAGCGATTTCTTAATATTTTGCAGTAAATCAGGAATGTAATGAGTCTTTGGGCTCACTTCCCATATTAACCAACCTAAATGGCCATTTGCATTTTAAGACTTTAGTCTTCCAGAGACAACCATTTTCAAAAGTTTGAAAATCCAAATATTTAGCCATTTTTACTCCTGAATATTCGTCAAATTCCGAGTTTCTTCTCACAGGGGTTATTGACAAAAGAGGAGCAAGGAATATATTGTAAAGGAAAATTCTCCACAAATTCATTTATAACCGCATACCGGCAAAATTCACCGAAAGGGAATGACGCAAAGCCATGGATCTACAGTCTCATTTCTGAAGTGGGATCATGACAGCCAGGTTGCTGAAAAACTGTGAACGCCTTAGGTTTCGCGTTTGATTATGGTGATTCGTGCAACAGACCTGTGCTCCAATGTTGAGTACAGGTTTTCTATTGCTGACGTATACAAATAACAACTTGCGGGGTGGATGTTCTGAAGACAGTTGCAGATTATATGGCGGAAGCATTACGCAATCTGGGAGTCACTCATTCTTTTGGAATCATAGGCAAGTCTATTTGCCCCATCGCTTTGAAAATGGTTGACTACGGTATAGAGTTCATCCCCGGCCGGCACGAATCCAGCTCCGGCTTCGCCGCCGGCGGTTATGCTCTGAAGACCGGCAGTCTCGGGGTAGCCTTCGGCACCTCCGGTCCGGGCGGAACGAATCTGCTCACCGCAGCAGCGCATGCCAAGGCCAATAATCTTCCCGTCCTCTTCATCACCGGACATCAGTCCATCAAGGAGCTGGGCATTCCCCAATGTCAGGATTCCACTTCCTATCTGGCTGATTTGGCGGATATGTTCCGGCCGGCCACCCTCTTCAGCAAGCTCGTTGAACGCGGCGATCACTTCAGCACGATTTTCAACCATGCCCTATCCATCGCCCTCGGTGACCGGAAAGGTCCGGTCCATCTCTGCATTCCGTTTGATGTGCAGACAGAGCGGCTCGCGGAATGCCGGATTGTTCTGCCGGAACGCGAGGGACTAGTCAGTTATCAGAACTATGACCGGGTCATCTCGGCGATTAATCAATCCGCCAGACCGCTGATCATTGCCGGTAAAGGCGTCAACCGTTCAGGTGCCCATCAGGAACTGGTCCAGCTGGCCGAAACCTTCAACATTCCTGTAGTCACCTCTCCAGGCGGCAAAGGCGCCATAGCTTATGATCACCCGCTCTACCACGGTCCGGTCGGCGTCGGCGGCTCTTCGCACGGCGATGAATTGCTGAACAACAGTGATCTGTTCATTGTTCTGGGCTCCCGGCTGAGCGACATGACCATCTGCAACCTGAAGCCGGAGAATCATCCGCAGCAGCTGATCCAGTTCGATGTAGATCCAACCTTTGTCGGCAAAATACTGTCCTCATCCACCATCGCTGTCGGCGGGGACTTAAGGGACAACCTGGCACTGTATCTTCAGAAGCTGGACTCCTCTACGGTCACCAGGCATGAAATCACAATCTCCAATGCTTACAATGACGAGCTGCCCGTGCTGGCCGGCCTCTCTCTGGCTTCGGTAATGAGCACGATGAGCGACTTGATTCCTTACAACAGCAGCGTGTTTGTAGATGACGGCAGCCATGGCTTCAATGCTGTGAAATGGTTCAATGTCCGCAGGCCCGGCAGCTTCATATTCGATGCCTACTTTGCCTGTATGGGCAATTCAATTGGCATGTCCATCGGCGCCAAGGCTGCCTCTCCCGGGGAGACTGTCTTCTGTATTACCGGGGACGGCTGTTTTATGATGCTCGGAGCTGAAATAAACACGGCCGTTTGCAAGGACATTCCGGTAATTTTCATCGTGGTGAACAATATGCAGCTGGATATGGCGCTCAAGGGCATGGAGAAAACGACCGGCCGGATTGACGGTACGATCTTCGAGGTTCCGATGGATGCCGTGAAATTCGCCGAATCGCTGGGTGCAGCCGGCTTCCGCTGCGAGACGCAGGAGGAGTTCGCTGCCGCAATCCGCGAAGCTGTGGCCCTTAACAAGGCAGCTGTCATTGAACTGCTGACTGACCGTGATGAAATGCCTCCTACGGCGCACCGAACGCTGGATCTTACGTAAGGAAGCCATATCCGCACACCTTTTCTAACCTACTGTCAGGAGGACATAACGTGAACAAGAGCATGAACAGCGGACTCGATCATTTCACTGATCTCTCAGGAGATTATGGGGCCAAGGCCCTGGCTCCGATCAAAGAGCATTTTCCGGAATTAGCCGAATATATCATGGGCAATGCTTATGGCGATATTTTTCAGCGGACCACGATTGGCTCTGACTGGAAGGAGATTGCAGTGATCTCGTCTCTGATTACGATGGGGCAATATGAACAGCTGGGGGTTCATTATGTAATGGCGCTCCGCGTTGGCATGACCGTCGAGCAGATCAAGGGTGTGCTGCTGCATCTGACCCCTTGCGTCGGTGCCCCCCGGGTGATTTCGGCCTTTAATGTGCTGCTGGATACCCTGGAGGAGATCAAAGAAAAATCTTCATAATTCTACAAATTTCGACTTTTCAATTGCACATTTCAGGATGATCTGGTTATAATGAAGGCAAAATATCCCAAATCGAACTGCGGTTTTGTCGAATAGAGTCGCAGAAATAATGTTTTGGAGGTATTGGAAATTACACTTAGGGAGAGATCAACATGGGACAATTTATTTTGAAGACAGATACTGCGAAGAAAGTAATCAATATTGAGCTGGAGGGAACCTTCTCTAACGAGGACGGGCTCAAATCCATACAGGCTTACCAGCAGACCATTAACCCGATCAGCCCTGCTGAATATGCACTAGAGATCGACTGCCGCAAGCTGAATGTAACAGCTCCTGATGTTGTACCGCTGCTTGAAGGCTGCTTCATCATGTTCAAGGCTGACGGCTTCCAGAAAGTGAGTCTTACCCTGGAAAATAACCCGATCCTCAAAATGCAGCTGGCACGCCTGGGCCGCAAAGCCGGACTTGAGAACCTGGAGATCACTTCAACCGTACAAGCTTAATAAATACAATTTAAACCTAAATCAGCCGCTTGAAACGCACATGCTAATTCATTCATTGAACCGGCTGCTAATGCCGGAAGAGAGTTTTGTAAGAAGCAGATTCGTGAGAAGTATAGCTAACAAAACTTTAGGAGGTCTGTACTATGGCGGGGATTCGCATTAAGGACATTGATATCTACCATCCAGACAAAAGAATCGGCAATGACTTTTTCATACAGCATTTTGACGATAAAGGTATTGATATCCGTGGACTGCTGGCTACTCTGGGCCGTCAAAACCGCTACAGCATCGACAGCCCGGATGAGAACTCCCTGACAATGGCTTTTGAAGCCGCAAGTAATGTTCTGGAGAAGACCGGTCTTACCGGCCCTGACATTGACCTGATCGCTTATGCAAGCCAGACTCCTGAATATATATTTCCTACGAACTCATTGATGATTCACCGCCTGATTAACGGGGCCTCGCATACCATCTGTATTGACAGCAATGCCAACTGTGCCGGAATGACCGCCTCGGTTGAACAGGTCAGCCGCCAGATGATGGCGAACCCGAGAATCCGCCGCGCTCTCGTCATCGGCTCCGATTATGTGGCGCCGCATGCGGACAAGAATGATCCGGTATATTACGCGAACTTTGGTGATGCCGCTGCCGCTGTCATTCTGGAGCGCGATGAGCATTCGGTCGGCTTCATTGACTCTATCTACCAGACAGACACCTGTGTGTACGGCAACTCTCTGTTCCCGGCAGAAGGCCTGGCTAAGCTCGGACGCACCGGTGTGGCCGCAGGAGAGTTCAATGTGAAGTTCATTCCATTCGATGATTCCATCTGTGTGGATGCTGCTTCCGAATCGATCAACACTCTGCTGAGCAACAACGGGATTGCCCCTGAATCGGTCAAGGCTGCCTGCTTCTCACAGCTGTCTCTTCCGAACATCCAGGCCGTCTCCGGCAAAACCGGCATTAACCCTGAGGCCGCAGTCTACATAGGCGATGAGTTCGGCTATACCTCGACCAGCAGCCCATTCATTGCCCTTCACAAAGCCGTCACTACAAGGCAGCTTGAACGCGGAGACAAGGTCCTGTTCTGGACCGTAGGTGCCGGATGGCAGAACGTTGCATTTGTAATGGAGTACTAGTCTTACCGACCGTTCACTTCTGTTTCAGAGTAAGCAAACGGCCCGCAGCAGAGTTTCTGCCTGCGGGCCGTTTCTGTTCTTAATGCCTCTACTCTGCTCTAAAGTCTGCCTTCGTGCTTGCCCTCATGCTTCTCCCAGCCCATCGTGCGCGATACAGCATCCTGCCAGGCGCCGTATCTGCGTTCCCGTTCCTCCGGCTCCATCTGCGGCGAGAAGACCTTCTCGGCCGTATTGAAGCTCTCCAGCTGCTCACGGGTCCATACCCCGGAGGTAAGTCCGGCGAGCAGCGCAGCGCCAAGTGCTGTAGTCTCCGCATAGGTTGTACGTGTCACTTCGCTGCCCAGAATATCGGCCTGGAACTGCATCAGCAGATTGTTGCGCACCGCACCGCCGTCTACCCTCAGACCGGTGAGCGGCATGCCGGCGTCCTTCTGCATCGCGTCGATGACATCGCGGGACTGGAAGGCCAGTGATTCCAGTGTAGCCCGTACCAGATGTGCGGAGGTGGTCCCCCGCGTCAAGCCGAATATGGCGCCCCGCGCATACATATCCCAGTAAGGCGCACCCAGGCCGGTAAAGGCAGGCACCACTACAACTCCTTCACTCTCGTCCACCTCGCTGGCCTTCTCTTCCGAGTCGGCGGGCGCGACGATCAGCCCCAGCCCCTCCTGCAGCCACTGCACAGCCGCTCCAGCCACAAACACACTGCCCTCCAGCGCATAATAGAGCTCATCGCCCATGCCCCAGGCTACAGTGGTCAATAGGCCATGACTGGATGCCACAGCTTCAGTGCCTGTATTCATAAGGATGAAGCAGCCTGTTCCATAGGTATTCTTGGCACTGCCGGCTTCCAGGCAGGTATGGCCAAAGAGTGCCGCCTGCTGGTCCCCCAGCACCGACCGGATAGGAATCTCCAGACCGAACCACTGCTGGTCACAGATACCGAAATCTCCGCCCGACATCCTCACCTCCGGCAGAATGGACGGCGGAATACGCAGCTTGTCCATCAGCTCTTCATCCCACTGGCGCTCATGCAGGTTATACATCATCGTTCTTGAAGCATTGGTAACGTCTGTAGCGTGTACGGCACCCCCGGTCAGCTTCCAGATCAGCCAGGTGTCTACCGTTCCCGCCAGGAGCTCTCCCTTGCCCGCACGCTCTCTTGCTCTCGGTACATGATCCAGAATCCATGCCAGCTTGGTCGCCGAGAAATACGCGTCGATGACCAGCCCCGTCTTGTCCGCAATGACTCCGGCCATCCCCTGCGATTTCAGCTCCTCACATTGGTCTGCTGTCCGCCGGTCCTGCCAGACAATTGCCGGATAGATCGGCTCGCCTGTAATTTTATCCCAGATAAGTGCGGTCTCCCGCTGGTTGGTAATGCCGATTGCCGTGATGTGATCAGCCGGTACGGAGCTTGCTGCAATGGCATCTCTGGCTGCTGCAAGCTGACTCTCCCAGATCTGCTCCGGGTCATGCTCCACCCAGCCCGGGCGGGGAAAGGATTGCCGGATCTCATATTGCCCCTGCGAGATCACTTCCGCCTCTGCATCAAAGAGAATTGCCCGTGAGCTGGTAGTACCTTGGTCCAAGGATAAGATCATAATGCCCAGCCTCCTGCAAGCCTTAGCTTGAAATATATGTTTCACGATGAACAATATTAATGTGCTGATTTCAACAAAAAGCACCTCTGCTCTCAGAGGCGCTGTCATGCATGGTCTTGGTTTACTGTTTTTCGACAGGAAGCCGCAGGGTAAATGTGGTGCCTTCTCCTAGCTTGCTGGAGGCATAAATACTGCCGTGATGCGATTCGACGATATTCTTCACAATCGCCAGCCCCAGCCCCGTACCGCCCGACTCTCCGCGCAGACGCGCTTTGTCGGCTTTGTAGAAGCGTTCGAAGATAAACGGCAGATCCTCGGGGTTAATGCCGGCCCCCTGATCTCTAATCTGTATCTCCACATAGCTCCGGCCTTCCAGCGTTGTTGTATCCGCAAGGATGGTTATCCTCCGGTCAGCCGGGGTGTGGCGGAAGGCATTATCCAGCAGATTGGTCAGCACCTGCTCCAGCTTGTCTTCATCGGCAGCCCCCAGCAGCATCTCCTGTTCAGGCCTCTTAAGCTCCAGCATGATATCCCGCTCCTTGGCTCTGACGGAGAACTTGCGGTATACCCGCTCCAGCAATTCTCCCACATCCACCCTGGACTTCAGCATATCCGTATGTCCTGCTTCCATGCGCGCCAGGTCCAGCAGATCCTTCACCAGACGGCCCATACGCAAAGATTCATCGTGAATGACCTGCACCAGTTCACTGCTCTCCTCCGGGGAGGAAGCCATCCCGTCTAATAGTGCTTCACTGTAGCCCTGCATCATGGATAACGGAGTGCGGATCTCATGGGATACATTGGCCACGAAATCACGCCGCATCTTCTCCAGACGCACCTCTTCCGTCACATCCCGCAGAACGGCAACAGCTCCGCGCAGATGATCTTCGGAATAGAGCGGTGCCATGTGCACCGACCATACCCCCTGCCGGACATGAACATTGGAGCGTTGATCGCCCCCGCCCTCAAGGGTGCTGAAGAACAGCGGACGCAGCGGAGGCGGCACCTCACTGGAAGCGGAGGCCTTCGGAACGAGTCCGGTATCCTCTTCCTCCTCCCAGGCAAGATCACTCCACGTTTCGAGGAGGGTCTGGCCATGCGGATTGGTGAGGATGATCCGGCCTTCGATATCGAAGGTGATTACCGCATCGCTCATGCTGCGCAGAACACTGGATAAATGCCCTTTTTCATTATTCAGACTGCGTATATTCTCTTCCAGCTCTTCCGCCATATGGTTAAATGATGTAGCAAGCTGGCCGATCTCATCGCTTGTGACCAGGGTCAGTCTTGTTCCATACTCGCCGCGGCGGATGTCATTCGCTGCCTCAATAACCTGCTGCATCGGCTGGGTGATCTTCGTGAACAGGAACAGGGCGAAGAAGGTGGTCAGAGAGAACCCGATCATGCATGTATACATGAACAGGCGCTTGATTGCCCCGGAATTGGTGAAATTACTGTCGATGTAAGGCAGCAGGAACAGCCCGAGTGTAATGAGCACGACAGCAACCAGGAAGATGATCGTGATCCACAGCTTACCGACAAGGCTTCTCCAGAAGTTCACTTATTTAGGCACCTCTAGCTTATAGCCTACTCCCCATACCGTTGTAATCATCGCTGCCGATTCCGGGGATACCTTATTCAGTTTTTCACGCAGACGCTTGACATGGGTATCCACAGTGCGCAGATCTCCGAAGAACTCATAATTCCATACATCCTTCAGCAGCTCCTCACGCGAGAACACCTTGTCCGGTGAGATGGCCAGATAATGCAGCAGCTCGTATTCCTTGGGCGTCAGACTTACCTCTTGGCCGCCTGCACTTACGCGGTGTGCATCATGCTCAATAATCAGGAACGGGAACACGATATTGTTGCTTGAATTACTCTCTTTGGACAAAAATGCCGTTGCGGAAGAACGGCGCATGATCGCCTTGACCCGGTAGATCACCTCGCGCGGACTGAACGGCTTGACGACATAATCGTCTGCCCCCATCTCAAAGCCCTGCACCCGGTTGATCTCCTCACCCTTAGCGGTAAGCATCAGGACCGGTGTGGACTTCACCCCTCTGAGCCGGGTCAGCACTTCAATCCCGTCAATCCCAGGCAGCATCACATCCAGCAGAATCAGACCGTAGTCATTCGCGGTTGCTTTGCGCAGGGCAATTTCCCCGTCCTCTGCCTCATCAATTTCATAGCCTTCTTTTTCAAGATACATTTTGAGCAGGCGGCGGATACGTTCTTCGTCATCCACCACCAGAATTCTATTCAAGTGCTCAGCCATTTACACAACAACCCCTTCATCAATTACAGTAGAACGTCACCCTGGATCATACGCATGCCTGAAAGAAGCCTGAGCTTATCAGTCGGTTCCCGCATATGAATGAAGTCCGGCGATAACCAGATTAACGCCGACCAGGGTAAACATTACGATTAGAAAGCCGAGTACAGCGAGCCAAGCGGATTTGCGTCCCTGCCAGCCGCGGGCCAGCCGCAGATGGAGATACGCACTGTAGAACAGCCAGGTGACGAGAGCCCAGACTTCTTTGGGGTCCCATCCCCAAAATCTGCCCCAAGCCACCTCGGCCCATATCATTGCAAAAATCAAAGCCCCCAGTGTGAAAATCGGGAACCCGATGGCGATTGCCCTGTAGGTAATCTCATCCAGGTCATTCTCATCAATTCCATCAAGTACCGGATGAAGGGCCTTCCCAAGCGGCTTACGCACAGCCAGCCGAAGAAGCCCGTACAGGAGCAGTCCGGACAGCAGTGACCAGATCACAGTGTTGAACTTGCGCCCTGCATTGACGCCATTCATCCAGGATGGTGCTTGAAACAAAGGCTTCTGAAGCCCGAGAAACGGCTGGAAGCTCTCAATTTCGCTATGGTACGGTGCCACAATCGGCGGCATTTTATAACTCACTTTCTCTATTGTACTATCTTCCTGCCCGGGGCTGTCAATCGTAACGTTCGAACGGACAAAAACAGATTCATAGCCCGCGCCGCGGAAGGCAAATACTGATCCAAGAAACCCAATTATAACAATGATCGAGAACAGAGTAAATTCGACCAGCCGCTGCTGCTTGCGGTCACTGCGTTCCTTGCTGTCAAACTTCACTGTCCGCAGCAGATACATCAGCCCGGCGGCAAAGCCAACCGCGAAGAAGGATTCCCCGAGGGCAGCGAGCGTGACATGAATATTCAGATAGATCGACTTCAGCGAAGGAATGAGCGGCTGTACTTCCTGCGGAAATACCGCCGCATAAGCCATTACAACAATCGAGATCGGAACCGCGAATACCCCGAGAATCATCTTGCGGTAAATGGCGAAGATCACCGTAAAAGCCACCATCACCATCATCGATAGGAAGGTCATGAACTCATACATGTTACTTACCGGAATATGACCGGCCCCCATCCAGCGGGTAATGAAGTAAGCCAGATGGCAGAGCAGCCCGAGTGAGGAGGTGATAAAAGCAATCCGGCCCCAACGTGCAGTATGCTCCTCCGGCTTCCTGCCCGACCATTTGCGGCCCATAATAGCAATGGTGAACAACATGAAGGCACCGCTGTATAAGAAAAATGCGGCTATAAAGACGTCACTGCTGAAATCGAGCAAGTTCATGCCATGCCTCCTCCGTTGTCCAATGATTTGTCATCGACTATCATGTCTATCTGCTCCAGAATAGCAACGAGCTCACGGCGGAAGCCGAACCAGTTCTTGTTCGTGTGGCCTCCAAGCACCAGCTGTCCATCCTCAACGATCAGCCAGATGCGTCTGTGCTGCCAATAGAAGCCGAGAATCAGTCCCAGCATGACAATACCCGCACCAATCCAGACGAACGGCATTGCCCGGTCCACACGTATATTGAGATAGGTGGTGGATTCCGAGAAATCCACATCCGTCATACTGCCGACCTCAAGCTCCAGAAACCGTGTGCCGCCTCCAAGCTTATCGTTGATGGCCTCCTGCTGGAAGCGCTCCTTGTCCACCTGCTTCGGGAAATAGAAATATTGCTGCCCCTCTGCCGGCAGATCCGGACCACGGATCAGGAAGAGAAACGCCGGAGCGTTCGGATAAGGGGAGGTGGAGACCGGACGGCCTTCCTCATTCAATCCGAAATCCATATACTTCTCCTTCAGTTCAAGCGTGTACGGTCCCGCCTTGAAGCTGCGCTGCGGATTCTTCATATCCAGTCTGAACTTGCCGTAGCTCTCGCCGGTTGCAGCATTGACCAGATCAGGCTGCACGGAACGCAGCACAGGCGTAAGATCATAGTCAAACTGATACGCTTTCATTCCCTGGTAGCTTAGCGGAGAATTCACCTGAATGTCGTGCCTGGCCACTTCCGCCAGCTGAGGCTCCTTGGAGGGATCGCTGCAGTCTGCCGTACATTCATATAGAACCGCCTTCGTCTCGTAGAGCTTAGGGAGAACCTTCTTGCCCCGGAATTCCTCGGGCATCTCTTGTTCACTATAGAATTCTACCGTGAATTTCTCATTCTTCAGGTACATGCTGGTGTCTGGTATCCTTACTGTCTCTCCCTGCGGGAAGGCAAGATGCTGATCCATATTCAGACCCGGCAATCCCCTGGCAAGCACAGCAAGCAAAAATATAATCAGGCCGATATGTATTACATAAGGTCCCCAGCGGCTGAAACGGTGTTTCTCGGCCAGTAAAGCGCCGCCCTCCGTCCGCACGCGGTATCCTTTCTTCCTAAGCGGCTGAACGATCCGTGCCACCCATTCCTCCGGCTCCCCCTCCACCTCTGTATTCAGCGTAAGCTTTTGACGGGTAAGGAACTGGCGGTGCTTGCGGATCTTCTGCCGGGTTAGTGCCTTGTAGAGCGGAAGCACGCGGTCCAGGCTGCAGATGACCAGAGAAGCTCCAATCATAACCAGCAGTGACACGAACCACCAGGATTCATAGGTATGCGAAAGGCCGAGTCTATAATATATATTCCCGGCTGTTCCATACGTTTGTTCATAATAGGTTGAAGCGTCAATATTCAGAAAGGTGCTCTCTTGCGGAAATATCGTACCTAGCATCGCACCCAGCAGCGTCAGCACAATCAGGTAGATGGCTATTTTGACGGAGGAAAAAAAGTTCCAGACCTTGTCGATCACTCCCGGACTTACCTTTTGTGAACGGCGGGCCACCCCGTCGTAGCGCATCTCCAGGTTCCCCGAAGCGTTCTCTTCCTTCTCATCCAGCGGCTTGCCGCAGGCTTCACAGAGTACCGTTCCTACAGGATTCTGGTGACCGCATTCGCATTTGGTGTTGCTGATCAGCGGCTCATGCTTACTCATGGTCCCACCAGCTTCCCGATTTGCTCGTCAAGCGAGCTCAGATCCAGCTGGCCGATATGAATGCTGTCCACCCTGCCCTTCGTATTAATGAAGAAGGTAGTGGGCAGCGGGGAGACCCCGTAGCTGCGGACCGCGTCGCGTCCCTTATCCATTACAACCGGAAAATCAATATCCACGAGCTTCACGAAATTGTCCACCGTCATCTGATCCTCGCCCACATTCACGCCCAAGACCACAACACCCTGGTCCTTCCATTTCTCCCACTGCGCCTGCAAGGCAGGCATTTCCTTCACGCATGGTGCGCACCAGGAGCCCCAGAAGTTCAGAACAACCGACTTCCCTCTGAATTCCTCCAGCGTATGGGTCGCACCGTCCAGCCCAAGCAATTCAAAATTTGGCGCTTTTCCGCCTTCTTTAGGCTTGCCGTCTCCCCCGAACACAGAGGAGCTGATGGCATAACCCCCAAGCAGAACGATTAGTAATAGTATCACGATTTGGATTGGCTTCCTGGCTTTGCCCATGCAGGGGTACCCCCTTCTGTGACGCAACTCATTACTTTAGTTGTAAGGTGTGAACATCCTATGAACATTATAACGAATATTGTCACAGTTTTAGGAGGGGAAATTGTGAACTTTATGTGTCTTTGCGTGTCTGATTGTCCCGGAGCATTCCCGCTTTGGCAATTTGCTGCAGATGATTGATCTCATCCTTCGTCAAATGGCGGTAGGAGCCGCGCTTGAGATTCTGGAGCAGGATATCCCCGAAGGAAATCCGCTTCAGGCGGATCACCGGATGCGACACGGCCTCGAACATCCGCCGGACCTGGCGGTTGCGGCCTTCATGGATGGTGATGCTGATTACCGCTTCCTTATTGGCTTCATCGATATCCTTGTACTCGACTTCCGCCGGAGCGGTCATGCCGTCTTCCAGCTTAATGCCGGCCTTCAGCTTGTCCAGCGCTGTGCCGTGCGGCACACCCTTGACCGTGGCCAGATACGTCTTCGGCACATGATGCTTCGGATGCGTGAGCAGGTTGGCAAACTCACCGTCATTCGTCAGCAGCAGCAACCCTTCCGTATCATAGTCCAAGCGGCCTACAGGGTATACGCGCTCTGTGATTCCTTTCAGGTAATCCGTTACTACCTTGCGGCCCTTGTCATCCGAGGCGCTTGTAATTACCCCTTTGGGCTTGTTGAACATAATATAGATTTTATTCTCGCCCCGGATCAGTCTGCCCGAGACTTTAATAATATCGGTTGCGGGGTCCGCCTTCGTGCCAAGCGTAGTTACGAGTTCCCCGTTGACTTCCACTTTACCGGCCAAAATCATTTCTTCACATTTGCGTCTGGACGCAACACCTGCTTGCGCCAATATTTTCTGTAATCTTTCCATTTTCGACTACTCACCTCAGGTTAATGATAACCATCGGAGGCATAAATCACAAGATCATTCCATGGAAAAAATGCTCCGGGGCAAGTTTCACTATGCGGCTCCACCGTAAGCGGCGACATTTGATAGCGCCCGGACAGCTCCAGTATAAGCTTCCCCGCCGCAAACAGCTGCTGCTGGCGCTCCGGAAGCTGGGGCAGCTGCTCCGCCTCCCCGTAGTTGCCTTCGAGGCAAATATGAATATGCTCCGGGTCTGTCAGCAGCGGCGCCGCATAGACCGAGCCGTTCAGCCCGACCCAGAAGTCGAAGCCTTTGCCGTTAATAGACGGACAGCGGGAATGATGCAGAATAAAGCCCTTGTAGTCCACCCTTTGTCGTCCTCCCTCCGTATTGCTGAAATAGCATATGTAGGGAGGGGGAACGTTGTGACCTGCGGACGCTGTTTTTGTGCCCTATCGGAATCGTCATTACATAGCAGCAGAGGAAGACGTAAACCTAATATAACAGGGATGTAAGGAAGCTGTAATCTAAATCGATAGTCAGAGTGATGAGAGATTCTTAGACTTAAGACGACAGCGAATCATACTATATTTTTGTAACGGAGGAAAAGAAATGTTGCTTAAAGGAACATGGAAAAAACGAGTCATCGCAATATCAGCAGTCTCGACGCTGCTCGGAGGTTCGGTTCCCGTCTCAGCCGCACAGCTGGCTCCGAATCCGGTGCCCTATGCGCATGAGATTCAATCATTGACAAGTGAAGACTACAGCGATCTTTCTTTTTTGAAGCCGCTGCTGAAGGACAAAACCGTCGTCAGCCTTGGTGAAAATTTTCATCGGGTAGGCGAATACGCCAGCATGAAGACGAGATTGGTAAAATATCTGCATGAGGAGCTGGGGTTTGAGGTCATCGCTTTTGAGTCGGGTCTGGCTGAGGCTTCCGTCGTCAACGATGTGGCTGATGAATTGACTCCAGCAGAGATGATGGATAATTCCATATTCGATATCTGGAAATCCGCAGAAACCCTGGAGTTGTTCAACTACATCAAGCAATCCCGCCAGACGGACAAGCCCTTGCAACTGGCCGGATATGATATGCAATATACATCCCCCATGCTGACGCTGGCCGCCCGCAGCAGCATTTCCAAGGTCAATGCTGCTTATGGCCAGGAATTTATGGATTTTGACAACGAGGCCATCGGGAAATTTAATGAACTGATGAGTCAATACAGCCTGGAGACCAAGAGCAATGCTGTTTACCAGAAGAAGACAGGCCAGCTGATCCAGAAGTATGTCCCTAAATATAAGGAATACATCAGGTTCATCCAAGAAAACCGGATTCAGTTGGACGCAGCTTACCCTAAAGCTCCCCACATGGTAGATACTGTCCTAAAAGGGCTGGAGGACCGGGTGGCGTTGTTCATACAAGCCCAGCTAAAGAATGTGCGGGAAATTTACGAAGCCCGGGACAAAGTCATGGCTGAGCATGTGGAATGGCTGATGAAAGCCAGATACCCCGGCAAAAAAATCATCCTGTGGGCCCACAATGACCATTTGGCTAAAAAAACCTCGAACATTCGCGTCCTCGAGCAAGGAAAGTGGCAGAACAGTTTCACCAGTATGGGCGAACTGCTGCATCAGAAGCTGAAGGATAAAATGTATGTGGTAGGCTTATATATGTACCGGGGCAAAGCGGCAGTTATTTCAACCTTGAAGGAATTCCCTATAGGTCCGATGCCAAAGGGCACTCTGGAAGCGAGAATCATGCGAAGCGGATATGCCCGGACCTTCGTAGACCTCACCGGACATACCCAGGCAGATGCAGACAACAGCTGGATGTTTCAGCCACTGTATGCTGCTGAGGACGGGCTGACCAGAGAGGTTATTGTTCCGATGGCGATGAAATTCGTACCGAAGGAACAGTTCGATGGCCTGATCGTCATAGATAGAGTATCCCCGCCAAACCGTAATTACTAACGGGGCATGACAGATCTCCTCCTGCCTCCTACCCGAATACCAGCAGACAAACGGCAATGGCAGCAATAAAGCCGACGACGTCCGAGAACAGGCCCACTTTCAAGGCATAGCGGCCGTTGCGGATGCCTACGGCGCCGAAATAGACAGTCAGCACATACAGGGTGGTGTCTGTGCTGCCCTGTATAGTTGAAGCAATCATACCGATGAGAGAGTCCGGGCCGTGGACGCGGATCAGGTCTGTAGTATAGGCGAGTGATCCAGTGCCCGTCAGCGGGCGCAGGAGACCGAGCGGAAGCACCTCTGACGGAATACCCAGTCCCTCCATCAGAGGGCTTACAAAGCCCATCAGGAAGTCCAGCGCACCGGACGCGCGGAACACACTGATCGCCACCAGCATGCCGACCAGATGGGGGATAATCGCGATCGCGGTACCGAAGCCATCCTTCGCCCCCTCCACAAAAGATTCATAGACCGGAACCTTACGCGTGAAGGCATACAGTGGAATAAAGGTAACCATTACCGGAATCGCCCAGGCAGAGATCAGACTGATCAGTTGTAACACGGACGGTCACCCTTTCACCGAAGAATGTGGGAGCGCCCCGCTCCCGTTTGCCGGGCCGCTCCCGGCCTTCAGGACTGGCGGCGGTCCGGGCGGCCTGCGAAGCAGGGTCAGGCGGCGGAACAGCCTGTCCGCAGCAATCGCCGCCAGGGTAGCCACCGCCGTCGCCGCCAGGGTGGTCCCGACGATGGCCGCCGGGTCCGCCGATCCGTAATTCAGCCGGATCGCAATCAGAGTCGCCGGAATTAGAGTGATGCTGGCAGTGTTCAGCGCAAGCAGGGTACACATGGCCGGCGTTGCGGTCTCCTTATCCGGGTTCAGCGTCTGCAGCTCCTGCATCGCCTTAATGCCCATCGGAGTGGCTGCATTCCCCAGCCCCAGCAGGTTGGCGCTCATATTGGAGAGAATGTAGCCGATCGCGGGATGCCCTTTGGGCACATCCGGGAACAGAAAGGAGACTACGGGACCCAGCACTTTGGAGATTTTCTTCAGCAGGTCGGCATCCTCCGCAATCCGCATAATGCCCAGCCAGAACACCAGCACACTGATCAGCCCGAAGCTGACGGTCACCCCGCTCTTCGCGCCATCGAATACGGCGGCGGTGAACTCGTTCATCCGTCCGTTAACTGCCGCAAAGCCAAATCCGATCAGGATCATTCCGAGCCAGATTCCATTTAACATACCTACCCCTCCCCCGGTTCATTCTGAATACTGTTTGTCTATCTACCCGTTATTCCCCTGTGTGGAACAACGCCCGCAGCGCACTGCCGAAGGCCTGCAGCCAAGTCCCCGCCGGATAGGCGGAGGCGCTCGCAGCGTTGTATTTTTCCACATATGGTGAGGTCTCCGGCGGGAGCTGGCCAGGCGTATACACCGGAACCCGCCCGATCTCCTGATCTCCCAGCTGCAAAATAATCACACCCCTGAAACCGAAGTTAACATCGCCCTCACTCCCGCTGGCATTCATACCTGCCCTGCCCGCACCTGCACTTACACCGGAGCCCGCACCTGCACTCCCCGTACCCGCAGCATTACCACCCGCAGCAGCCTGCGTATCCGCATTAAGCACCAGCTTGTTGACGAGCCTGGCTTCCTCCCCCTGACCAAGCGGATACGCGAAGGCCTTGCCGGTCACCAGACTGTAGCCTTTGACGGCCTCGCCCCGCTCGACCAGCGTCTTCAGCGGATAATGGTTGAAGCCGAAGTCCAGCAGCGAGGAATGGTCGTTCCAGTCATTACCGTCGTTCAGCGTAACCGCCACGAGCTGCTGCCCGTCCCTTGTAGCGGAGCTGACCAGGCAGCGCAGCGCTTTTTTGGTATACCCCGTCTTCACCCCGTCCGCTCCTTCGTAGAGGCGCAGCATCTTATTCTTGTTGCTCCATTTATAGTCCCATTTCTCATAGGGATTGTCCGCCGTCTTCTCTTTGGTGGCTACGATCTCCTTGAATACCGGGTTATGCATCGCATATGCGGTCAATACGGCCAGATCATTCGCGCTGGAAAAGTGGCCTTCTGCATCTAATCCATGCGGATTCGCAAAATGCGTATTTTTCAAATTCAGCTCCTGCGCCTTGGCGTTCATCAGGTAGACGAACCCCTGCTCCGAACCGCCGACATGCTCGGCAATTGCAGTTGCCGCATCGTTGCCGGAGCGCAGCATCAGCCCGTACAGCATATCCTTCAGCGTCATTTCCTCGCCCAGCTTCAGGTACAGGGAGGAGCCCTCCTTGGCAAAAGCATTTTTGCCAACCTTGACCTTCGACGTTATGTCGCCGTTCTCTATCGCCACAAGGGCGGTCATAATTTTGGTCAGACTGGCAATCAGCATCGGTTCATCCCCGCGGCTGCTGTACAGAATTCTTCCGGATGTCACATCAATCAGCGCCGCCGCCCTGGCATGGGTAGAGATCGAACGGTTCTCTGCACTAACGGCAGACACCGGCACCAGCGCAAGCAGCAGCACACACAACAGTAAGGACAGCATAGATTTTCGGGTTAATGTCTTCATGTTCATCCTCCGGCTTCTTATCCGTTCCTTACGCAACGGTTCATCAGTCTTGCCTGGTTGTACAAGTGTATGCGGGGCATGGGGCAGGTATGTCCTATCCTCCATCATCCGGCAAAAAAGGGATACCACCCTCTTAGGTGATATCCCTGACAATTCATGCTTTGCTTAATTCGCTCAATCCTAATGCGTTGACGAATGGTCAGACGAGCCGGACCCGGTCTCCACAACGGTTTTGGTTACCTTGGAGCCGGGAATATCTGAAGCTTCGGGAACCATGCCGGGCTGGAACATATTCTGGATTTTGTCGAGCAGGTTAGGCGTGGCATCAATAATTTTCTCGAACAGATGGGTCTGATTATCCAGCGGCACAATATGTACCCCTTCCCTGCCAACGACCAGAAAAGCGATTGGACGAATAGACACGCCGCCCCCGCTGCCGCCCCCGAAGGGTAGCATTTTGACACCGGACCCGCTGCTGTTCACGCCCGGACCATCATCCTCCACCCTGAAATCACTACCGCCTGCTGCGAAGCCGAATGTCACCTTGCTAATCGGCAGAATGACCGTGCCATCAGGCGTTTCAACCGGATCTCCTACAATTGTATTTACATCAACCATGCCTTTAATATTCTCCATTGCGGTCTGCATGAGACCTTGAATCGGATGATCTGACATTGTTTGTCTCCTCCTCGTGTGTATATAAATGTACCTGCAGTATTTATCTTGCCCACTATAGATTGGAGTATGTAGATTATTTAGGAACGTTCACGGCTGAGCAATTTCTTCCACCGGCCCAGACCGCCTTCCACTCTCGACACACGCCGCAGCAGGAGAAGCCCCGCATAGAGCGCATATCCGGCGGACAGCTTGCCACTGCAGACGGCTTCCGTTGCAAAAGACGGCTGATCCCGGAAGACAGGTGTCACGAATATCCCCGGCTTATGCACCAGTCTGACCATACGGGAGAGCACGCCGATCATCGTCCACTTCAGTCCCCATAAGGCCCCCACCGCCGTGGCGGTCGTTGCAGCCTCCCCCAGCGAGAAGTCCGTGGACCAGTCCAGCTTGGTGATCTGAATATGTGACAGGGTGTCTTTAAGCCATTTTTTCAGACCGCGGGTGGCATGTAGCGCAGTGCGTACATTCTTTAGCCATTGCGTCACAGATTCCTTATCGACCTGTCCCTCCTTCTCGCTATCCAGCTTCACCGGTGCGATTCCGGTTTTCTCCACCTTGAGCTTAATTCCCTGTTCAAGGCTCTGGAAGACCAGCGCAGGCACCTCATAATGAAATTTAACGAGGCCATACACAGCTCTGATATCGAATTCGATGCGGTCATCCTTACCCAGCCTGCGGACACGAAAGTGAAAATGAATCGATGACGCTAGAGCCAGCAGGAACAGCAGAACAACGAGCAGCAGCAGGATTAAGGGTATTGCCAGCCATAACGTCACACGGTTAACCTCCAAGCAGACTTTAGAATAATAAACATGGAGCCTCTGGATTAGTATGGCAATTACGGCTGGATAACATTCGGTGATTTCGCAAACTTCTCCATTTTTCATGAAAAAATGCCGCTGCCCCCGAAGGGACAACGGCCTCTCTGTCACAGCGGCAGTCCGCTGCATTATTCCGGCTCATCAAAAGTCATCTGGCTGTCCAGCTTGCTGAACAGCAGCTGGGTCTCCTCTTCCAAGCCCTCGGAGGTATCGAAGCTCGACGGCTCCGGCAGCTCCTTCAGGCTGGCCAGCCCGAAGCTGTCCAGGAAGGACTTGGTCGTGCCATACAGAATCGGACGCCCGACAGCCTCCGCCCGGCCCACCTCGTGGATCAGATCCTTGTTGCCCAGCGTATGGATGGCCCGTTCGGATTTGACGCCCCGGATCTCCTCAATCTCCACTCTCGTGATCGGCTGGCGGTAAGCCACAATGGCAAGTGTCTCCAGCGCTGCCTGGGACAGGGACGACCTGGAGGGCGAATACGCCAGACGTTCGAAATACTGCGCATGCTCCGGGAGTGTCGCCAGCCGGTAATTACCGGCAATCTGGACCACCTGAAGGCCACGGCTCTGCGAGTGGTAATCCTCTCTTAAGTCATCCAGCGCTCTTGTAGCCAGATCGGGCCGCTGCTCGGTAATCTCGGCAATCTGCCGGACCGACAGGCCTTCATCCCCTGAGAGAAACAGCAGGCCTTCAATAATTGATTTCAGCGTGTTGTAGTCCACTGACATCCTCTCCTCCTCTCCACTCCATCACAATATCCTCAAATAATTTCTCCTGGTAGCAGTAAATGGCCTTCATCTTCATCAGCTCCAGGATGGCCAGGAAGGTGGTCACAATCTCATGCCGGTCCATCTCCTCATGCAGCAGGGCAGAGAAGCGCATTCTGCCGCCGATCCCTTTGCGCTGGAGCGCTTCGGATACATCACGGATACGATCTTTTACCGAGATCTCATCCCGGGTAA
Organism: Paenibacillus sp. FSL M7-0420; assembly: GCF_038002345.1. Classification (NCBI taxonomy): domain Bacteria; kingdom Bacillati; phylum Bacillota; class Bacilli; order Caryophanales; family Paenibacillaceae; genus Paenibacillus; species Paenibacillus sp. FSL M7-0420. The sequence goes on from NZ_JBBOCJ010000001.1 coordinate 4,528,812, forward strand.
TCCGCTGGTACGAGGTGCGCCGGGCAGCCTTGCTTAGCGCCTTGCGGAACGCAGCGATCAGATCGGCGGTATGCAGACCCTTCAGTGTATTGTCCGTCTGCGCAGGGACGAAGGGGCCCAGATCCTCAGGCTCCTTCGTAAAAATCAGGCTGCGCTCGCTCTCCATATCCAGCAGCTGCACCGCGATGCTCTTGAACTTACGGTATTCAATCAGTCGCTGCACCAGCTCCGCACGCGGATCATAGCCGTCATCCTCATAATAATCGAAATCCTCGATTTCAATGACGGGCGGCTTCGGCAGCAGCATTTTGCTCTTAATCGACAGGAGAGTGGCAGCCATCACCAGAAATTCACTCGTGATATCCAGCTCCAGCTCCTTCATTCCCTGTAGGAATTCCATATACTGCTCGGTGATCTCGCTGACCGGAATGTCCTGGATGTCGATTTCCGCCTTGTCAATCAGATGCAAGAGCAGATCGAGCGGACCTTCGAACGTCTCCAGCTTGTACAATACAGTCACGCGGTTTCCTCCCGCCCAAAAAAAGTAAAGTGCAGCGCCGCAAGGACGCTACACAAGTAGAAAGATCTATATTCATGCTTTCTTCTCATACTTATAAATAAGCACGATTTACGCTCTTTCGTCAAGAGGTGTATTATTTGAACAGCTTATTCAGGTTAGCCATTTCGATAGCGGCAGTCGCTGCATCCCAGCCTTTATTGCCGGCTTTGGTCCCCGAGCGCTCAATGGCCTGTTCGATATTCTCCGTCGTAACCACACCGAAAATAGTCGGAACACCCGTCTTAAGATTAATCGCCGCTACGCCCTTGGCAACCTCGTTGCACACATAATCATAGTGTGTTGTAGATCCGCGAATGACGGTGCCCAGCGTGATAACGGCGTCATATTTGCCGCTTTCGGCCATTTTTTGGGCGATCAGCGGAATTTCGAATACGCCCGGTACCCAGGCCACATCCACTTCATCATCGGCGACGCCATGGCGCTTGAAGGCATCGAGGGCCCCGGAGAGCAGCTTGCTGGTAATGAACTCATTGAAACGTCCTACGACAACCCCATATTTCAAGCCCTCAGATACTAAATGTCCCTCAAAATAATTCGGCATGCTACTCATCAACCCTTCGTGTATAGGATAGGAAATCTATGATTAAATTTTGGTATTCTCATTCTGTTCGATCTTGTCAAAATTCAGCAGATGCCCAAGCTTCGCCTGCTTCGTATGCAGATAATTGGTATTGTCCTTATTCTCCGGCATCTGGATCGCTACGCGCTCCACCACCTCAAGGCCGTAGCCTTCCAGCCCCTTGATCTTGCGCGGATTGTTGGTCAGCAGCCGGATCTGGCGGATGCCGAGATCCTTAAGAATCTGTGCCCCGATGCCATAATCCCGCAGATCCGCCGCGAAGCCCAGCTTCAGGTTGGCATCCACAGTATCCAGCCCTTCTTCCTGCAGCTTGTAGGCGCGCAGCTTGTTGATCAGGCCAATGCCCCGGCCCTCCTGGCGCATATAGAGGAGTACCCCTCTGCCGGCTTCTTCAATCTGGCGCAGCGCCGCTTCGAACTGCGGGCCGCAGTCGCAGCGGTGCGAATGGAACACATCGCCGGTCAGGCACTCGGAATGCACACGTACGAGTACCGGCTCATCCCCTGAGATATCGCCTTTAACCAGGGCAACGTGCTCCTTGTCGTCCACCTCATTCGTATAGGCAATGGTCTGGAAATCACCGAAATCCGTCGGCAGATTCACTGCTACCTCACGGGTAACCAGATGCTCCTTCTCGTTACGGTAGTGAATGAGGTCCTTGATGCTGATCAGCTTAAGGTCATGCTTATTAGCGATCTCAATCAGGTCAGGCAGGCGGGCCATCGTACCGTCCACCTTCACCACTTCACAGATGACACCTGCCGGATAAGCCCCGCACATGCGGGCCAGATCAACCGCAGCCTCCGTGTGTCCGGAACGCCGCAGGACTCCGCCTTTTTTGGCGATCAGCGGGAACATATGCCCCGGTCTGCGGAAGTCGGCCGGCTTCGCCTTCGGGTCCAGCATGGCCTTAATCGTCTGGGAGCGTTCACCGGCCGAGATGCCGGTCGTCGTATCCGCGTGGTCAATAGATACCGTGAACGCCGTACCATGATTATCGGTATTCTGGGACACCATCGGATGCAGGTCCAGCTCCTCTGCACGCTCTGCTGTGATCGGTACGCAGACCAGGCCGCGTCCTTCGGTAATCATGAAGTTAATCACTTCCGGGGTAGCCCGTTCCGCCAGAGCGACGAAGTCTCCTTCATTCTCACGGTCTTCATCATCTACAACGATAACGACCTTACCGCGCATTAAGTCGTAGATCGCATCTTCAATCGGGTCTAGAATACTGTCCTTATCAGCTTGCTGGCTCATATTACTGTCCTCCTAATGGCTATACGCTCGCCTGACGGCTTGCCGTATGCCTGATCTATAGATTATACGAACCCGTTGGCCGCCAAAAAATCATGGCTGATCTTCGAGCTTCCCCCATCCTCTTCATTGCCCGCACGCGAACCGTAATGGAGCAGATGGTCCACATATTTACCGAGCACATCACATTCAATATTCACCCGGTCTCCTGCCCGCTTGTGGGCCAACACTGTCTCTCCCAGCGTGTGCGGGATAATCGATACGGTGAAGGTTTCGGCTTCCGTCTTCACAACCGTAAGGCTGATGCCGTCTATCGTAATGGAGCCTTTGGGAATGATGAATTTGAACAGGGATTTGCGGTCTGGGGCAATCTCGAACACCACTGCATTCTGATCGCGCCTGACGCTGCGAATCTCACCGGTTCCATCCACATGTCCCTGGACAATATGCCCTCCGAAGCGTCCGCCGGCCGCCATGGCGCGTTCCAGATTCATTTTGGACCCGGTGCGCAGCTCCTTGAGCGTACTGTTGCGGTAGGTCTCGGGCATAACGTCTACGGTGAAATGATGGTCTCCAAGTGAGGTTGCCGTAAGACAGACCCCATTGACCGCCACACTGTCACCGATCTTCAGATCTCCCATAATGAGTGAAGCGCCGATATTCAGCACCATCATCTCCCCGCCGCTGGTGACGCTGCGCAGGACTCCCACCTCTTCAATTAAGCCGGTAAACATACCATCCCTCCTTCCTGAATATTCGGTTACTGCAGAGGAACCGGGGTGCCGCTGATACACACATTATCCCCGAGCACTTCCACTTCCAATCCTTCAAGCTGGATGGCATCACGCATCAGCTCCACACCCCCGAAGTCGAAGGTACCCGCTGCTTGCGCGCCGCCGCCGACAATCTTCGGAGCGAAGAAGAGGACCACCCGGTCAACCAGTCCCTCCGCAAGCATCGCCCCATTCAGCGTTCCGCCGCCTTCCAGCAGAATGGACCCAATCTCCATTGCACCGAGCGCAGCCATAGCCGCCTGCAGCTCCACACGCGGACCGCTGCCCGCAGCAATCACCTCTACCCCTGCAGCCAGCAGCGCTGCTCTGCGGCCAGGATCGGCTGCCTCTGTCGTCACAACCACCGTAGGCGCGAGTCCGTCCTTGACCACAGCGCTGTCCAGCGGAAGGCGCAGCGAGGAGTCAATGATAATCCGCACCGGATTCCGTCCGGGTACATTCAGTCTAGTTGTCAGCGAAGGGTTATCGGCAATCACCGTATTCACCCCGACCATAATCCCCTGATGGCGGTGACGCAGGGTATGTACGATCTCCCGTGCCTCTGCATTCGAGATCCACTTGCTGTCTCCGGTCCGGGTGGCGATTTTGCCGTCCAGTGTGCTGGCGCTCTTCAAGGTTACGAACGGCTGCTTCGTCAAAATATACTTGATGAATTTCTCGTTCAGCCGCAGCGCCCGGCCCCGCAGCAGACCTACTTCAACATCAATCCCCTGCTCGCGCAGCATCGCAATTCCCCGGCCTGCCACCTGAGGGTTGGGGTCCTCACAGGCGACAACCACCCTGGCCACGCCTTCATCGATCAGACGCTGGCTGCAAGGAGGCGTAATGCCGTAATGACTGCAAGGCTCCAGCGTAACATAGGCTGTACTGCCTTGCGCTTTACCGGCTGCCATATTGAGCGCATGCACCTCGGCGTGTCCGGTTCCGCGCTGCAGATGGGTTCCAATCCCGATCATGGCGCCGTCCTTCACGACTACGCAGCCGACCACAGGATTAATTCCCGTCTGGCCCTGTGCCCGCTCCGCCATATCCAGCGCAAGGGACATGTAAAACTCATCGTTCATCTTATCCATGTCTTGCCTCCTATCCCAAGGCTGTAGTCTTCATGTGTACCAAACCCTAAACAGAAAAACCCGTCTCAATCTCCAGGAGGAGTTCAAGACGGGATATACGAGAGGTGATCGCAGCAAAGAATATATGCGTAAATAAACGCCGGACCTCCGGCATTGTGAAAGTTCGCACATAAGTTCCGAAAACACTGCTGCTCGGCCGCCTGTTGCAAGCGCGGCGCGTGAATCTCTCCTTCTTCCATCCAGACTATACTGTCGGTCCCGGAATTACACCGGGTCCACCGTCCGTAGCAATATCATACGAAGCGGGTAGCGGACTGAGCATCAGAAGCGGCAATTATTAAGCCAGCTCCAACAGCATCACCGCCGGTAGGGAATCACACCCTGCCCTGAAGGATTGATCTATTCAGTTGAATACCAAGTTAAGCCTACAACAAAATTATCACTTCGCCGGATGAAATGCAAGTGTGCTTCGGAAATTTACTATATTTATGTAACTTAATTCCCTTATACACCCGTCTCACGCTGCTTGTCCGCTCTCAGCAGATCGCGGATTTCCGTCAGCAGGAGGATATCCGGTGCCGGGGCAGGTGTCTCAACGACTTCAACCTTAACGGTCTCCTTGCGTCTGAACCGGCTGCTCAGCTTCACCACCATGAAGATAGAGAAGGAAATAATGAAGAAATCGACTACGGTCTGGAGGAACATGCCGTATTTGACAGCAACATCTCCTATACCAAAGCTAAGTTCCTTCAGATCAATACCTCCGCTGATCAGACCGATAAGCGGCATAATAATGTCTCCCACCAGCGAGGTAACAATTTTGCCGAATGCCGCTCCAATGATTACGGCAACCGCCAGATCAAGTACATTCCCTTTCATGGCGAAGCTTTTGAATTCCTTCCACATGACGAACCATCCCTCCGAAACTTTGAATTTGAAATTATTATAGCATTTATAGCAACACATATAGCAAGATGCAAGTTGAAAAATGTATAAGTGGAGTAGGATTAACGTATGCACTTGGATGGACGCTCCGCTGTTTAGGCGGGATGCGAAGTACCTAATTTTCTAAAAAACGCAAAGGAGCGAGTCTCCAATAACGGAGAATCGCTCCTTTTTTACATGTTAAGCTTTAGGAACCCTATCCTGCTGCTCTAATTCTGCCTAATCCTGCTTGCGTGTTCTGCGGAATACCCGGCTGAGGATGAAGCCACCCAGAATCAGGCCTGCACCCGTCAGGTAGATCGGCAGCGGGCTGCTCTCTCCGGTCTGCGGCAGTCTGCCGCTGCCGTCATTCGTACCCGAGACCGCCCCTTGCGGAACCGGATCGTCTTCAACATCTACTTCCGGATTGCCCAGCGGGATATTATCGTCAATTGGCGTTACCACTTCAGGTGCTGCCGGTACCGGAGTAACAGTTGGTGCCGGTGCAGATGGCTGCGCCGTTCCCGGCAAGCCTGGTCCTGCAGGAATCTGTGACTCATCGATAATGACTCCCGGTTCGAACGTACCGGCTGGTGTTGGTACCGGAGTAAATACCGGACCTCCGGCAGGCGATGTCGGAACAGGTGTAGCCTCTGGCCCCGTAGAATCTGTAGGCACCGGCGATGGAACTGTAGTCGGAACTGTGGTCTCTACAGGTGTCTCAGTCGGCACAGGAGTCACAGTCGGCGTTGGTGTTACTGTCGGCGTTGGCTGCTCCGCCAACTTATTATACAAGGTAAGATTCAGCACGGCCGATGAGCCGATCGTCACCGGATGCTCGGTGGAATCAAGCACATAGCCCTGCGGTGCTATTGTTTCAATCAGGACATAACTGCCCAGCCACAGATTGTTGAATGCCGCGATGCCTGCTGTATCAGTGGTACGGGTATTCACCAGCACCCGGTCATTTCCGTTCAGGCGGTATAGCTCATAGGTAGCTCCCGCCAGCGGTTTTGCAACATTGCCTGCTTCCAGCTTGAAGACATTAAGCGTCCCTCTGACGCCGCTGCCTGTTCCCGAGCCGCTGGACACTCCTACGATGATCTCCTTGGTCGTCTCCTTGGTGATAAGCTTAACGTTATTGCCGCTGAAGCTCACGGAGTTAACCAGCTTATCGCCAGTGTTCGCAACGATCAGCGACTGATATTCCAGCACATAAGCGGAATGGATGTCACCAGGGAAGCTTAAGACGAAGGACTGTCTGCCCTGTGCATCGGCGCTGATCGTCAAGCTGTAATCGGTATCCTTCACCAGCGGAGGGCCGCTCTTCGTGACCTCTCCGTTCACGGCCGTAACCGTACGGTACAGCTGGAAGCTGTCCGGCAGCAGGATCTGATTCGTGCTTGGCACATCGGTGATCACGGCATCTTTTACATGGGACTGGGTGCGGTTGATCGCAATGGTCCAGTTCAGCTTATCTCCATTCTGCGTGCCGTCTTTGAACACATATTCATCCCCGTGCGGGATATCTACCGTGGCCTTCAAATCCTTGGAGACCTTCTTCATGCCGTCCAGCAGGTTCGCTGTATTGGCTACCTTGGTTCCGATTAGCTGTCCGGCCAGGCTGGTCTTGAATACGATGTAATAAGGCGAATTAATGGCTGTGTCAAAATCAACCTTCAGCTCATTGCCGCTTCCCACGCTATAGCTGAACTCATTGCCGTCCACCTCAGCGCCTGGGCTATGCGTTCCATCCTTGGCAATATTCATCTTATATACTTTAAGTGAGCCAGGTACCAGAGACTGTCCGTCACCCAGTACATCCGTCACTACAGGATCGGCAATGGATTTGCTGTTGTAATTGACGCCTACCGTCCAGGTCAGCTCTTTGGCAGAAGCATCATACGCCCCTGATTTGAACCCGTTGTTCTTCACCTCGGAGTTAGGAATGAACTTCCCGCTGGCTTCGGTCCACTGTGGCTTGTTCTGGCTGTCCTTCCAGTCAATCCGGGCCACATTGATGAAATCATTCGTATTGCCGGTAAGCCAGTCATTGCTGAATTCCGTCTGATAACTAATGGTATAAGTCCCTGTAACCGGTGCGTTAAACTTCACCTTGAAGCCTTCATTCGGCTGAGCTGGTGAATTCACAATCAGGGTATACGCCGATGGAGGGATCACTGTGCCGGAAAGAGTACGGACCACCAGTGAACCCGAGATGTACTTCTGTCCTCCCTGCGGGAAGCTGTCTGTAACCACCACTTCGTTCATTGGGTAATTGTCGCCGTTGAATGTGATTTTCCAATCGGTGGTGTGTTTGTTGTAATTCACGCCGGACAGATTCTTATAGATAATAATAGGCCGGATCAGTTGAGAAGCGTTGCTGCTATAGGTGCTGTCAGAGACAGTGTTGGTAATATTCGTATCTTTGAACACACGGTCTGCGGCTTTGGTCGTATATTCGATCAGATAAGCCGATTTCACCGTATTCTTGAACTCCAGTCTGAATCCGTTGCCGGATTCGCCGTTGACAGGCGTGACTGTGTAATCACTGCCTGCATTCAGAGCCGTCCCTTTGGCAGCTTCTCCGGCTGCATTCAGCGTAACCGGATAGATCCGCACCGAGTTCTCCAGGAGCACCTGGGAGCTGTTGAACACATCCGTCAACACCGCGTTCTCCGGGGAGATCGTCCGGTTATTGTAGTTGTATTCGATAGCCCAGTTAATAGTCTGAGTGCCCCAGTCATAACGGACGACTTTTTTGTTAAGGCTGCCGCCTCGTTCAATGACTACTGTATCCGAAGCACTTACCGGGTCACGGCCGTCCCCTGTAAAGGTTGCCGTGTTGGTGAAGCTGGACAAGTTGTCGCTTACTACCTGCGTGGTATAAGTGATACGGTATGCCCCTGTGATCACAGGGGCCGTGAACTGAAGCTTCAGCGTCCCGCCGGAGACGCCGGCAGTATATTTGCTGCTGTCTACCAGCTGGCCTTGCGTAACTGTGCCGTCAAGCTGAACATTCAGCTGGTACACGGCAAGCGTAACCGTGCTGTCCAGTGCCAGCCCGTCAGGAATCGGGTCAGTCACAGCCGCGCCGCTTACCGGCTCCAGTCTTTTGTTCACATCGACGGTCCAGTCAATATGATCTGCGTTGAAGCCGCTGGAGATTCCCTTCTTGGTAATCGTCGAGCCTACAGTAGGCTTGAACGATACCGTAATCGTCTGGACCCCGCCGTTCACCGGGAACAGAATCTGCTGGACGGTGCTGCCGCTGATCACTTTTTTGTCAAATTGGGTATTAATACGTAAGGTCCCCTGCACATTGGCATGACTCTCGATGTAATCATTGAAGGTCATCACCACCTGATGGGTAGCCTGGCTGACCGTGAATGTGCCTACCGTCCCATCGTCCGATTCCAGTCCGCCCTGAATGTCATTGAAGAGCTGGAACTGCTCGGGAAGCTGGAAAGCAAAAGTGTCTCCCTGGCTATAGCCGTGGCCGTTAGGAAGCGACCAAGTATAGTCCAGCCTCACGGTGGAATCCACATCATACACACTGCCTGTCACCGTCTGTCCATCCGGACCATATACCGCCATGGATACGCTCGTAATAATGTCCCGGTCCTGTTCAATGGCCGCCGCTGTAGCCTGCCGGGTGAAGCCCAGCCCTGAGACCAATTGCACAAATAACATGACCAGGACTACTGCCAGGCTTGTTCTTTTTTTCACCATTTCCCATAAGCCCCCGTTCTTTCGATTGAATGATTTGAAGCATACCTGCTAAAAAGATGGCTGCTGAACGCACCGGTAAGGACACACTCCACCTGAAGTTTCGTTATGTATACGGGCTAAGAGTCCATCTTATGTAAATAAACTAGTAAACCTGACTTTTCTGCCCACTACAGACGATATATACTTATATCACCTAAGAGTAGAACTTTAGAATCAGAAATGGTTAAAATTAAAGAAATTATTATGCAACCCTTACTTCAGGATTCAAGGAGAGATTTCAAGTGAACCGTACTTTATTTTGGGACCGTGCCCGTGACAGCGATTTCGTCATGCTCTCCGCCTCCCATCTCGTTGCTCTGTCCGTCATCGCCCTATGCTGCCTGGCGCTCTTTGGGGCCCGCTTCGCCCTGCGCAGCCGGTCCGGCCTGCGGTTAGGCGTACGCCTGCTGCTGATCCTGCTGCTGGCTGCTTCTGAGGGAGGCCTGCATGTCTGGTATCTGTCCCATGACAGCTGGAGCCGCAGCTCCTCCCTGCCGCTGGAACTATGCGGAATTACCCTGCTTCTGTCAATCGTGATGCTGCTCACGCGCAGCAGGCTGCTGTACAGCTTTCTTTATTTTGCCGGGATCGGCGGTGCATTCATCGCCCTGCTTACACCTAATCTGGTCTATCCGTTTCCGCATTTCCGCTTCCTGCTCTTCTTCATCGCCCACGGGTCGATCATACTTGCATCCCTGTACATGACCTGGGTCGAAGGATATAAGCCCACCTGGCGCTCACTGTTCTTCACCATGCTCTGCCTGAACCTTGTCGCCGCGTGCGTCTACGCCGCCAATAAGCTGCTGGATTCCAACTATATGTTCCTGATGCGCAAGCCCAGCACGTTCTCGGTACTGGACTATTTCGGCCCTTATCCTTATTATCTGCTGGTTGAAGAAGGCTTCGCCTTCGTCATCTTCCTCCTGATGTTCCTGATTTTCTTCAAGCTGCCGGAGCTGTACACCGCCCGCCGTGCCTCAGCCCGCGGGAAACTTGGCAGGTAAACGGAGGGGATGAATTCAGGGGCACTTGTGCTCCTCATTCCCGCCTCGTGCCGACTTTCTGCGGTTTCAGGGGCATTAGTGCCTCTCATTCCCGCCTCGTGCCGACTTTCTGCGGATTCAGGGGCATTAGTGCCTCTCATTCCCGCCTCGTGCCGACTTTCTGCGGATTCAGGGGCATTAGTGCTCCTCATTCCCGCCTCGTGCCGACTTTCTGCGGATTCAGGGGCATTAGTGCCTCTCATTCCCGCCTCGTGCCGACTTTCTGCGGATTCAGGGGCATTAGTGCTCCTCATTCCCGCCTCGTGCCGACTTTCTGCGGATTCAGGGGCATTAGTGCCTCTCATTCCCGCCTCGTGCCGACTTTCTGCGGATTCAGGAGCACTAGTGCTCCTCATTCCCGCCTCGTGCCGACTTTCTGCGGATTCAGGGGCATTAGTGCCTCTCATTCCCGCCTCGTGCCGACTTTCTGCGAATTCAGGGGCATATTAGTTGGAAAAACGTATCTTGTTTCGGATGTTTTGGAGCTTTCGAGGAAAGTAATTGGATAAACGTCATTTAATTTTGTGCATTCCCTCTACTCTGTTCTATTGCAGCATTTTAAGTGCTGTTTTTCCAACTGTTTCCTGACAAGCCTTCCTCAGCTCCTGAGCAAGTGGAGGAAATCCAACTACTATTTGTACAATTCCCCGCACGGCAAAAAGCACCCGGCTGGATTACCCGAGGCCACTGAAAAACTAGCCTTTCTTAGAAAAAGTAAAAAAACGTATTTAAAAGACGACGTTATTCGGTTTCTCCGAATGGACGTCGTCTTTTTCTTACCTATTTCTTCAACTTTGGTTACTCCATGAGTTTCAATATTCGTTTTAAATTAACAGTGAATATCGCCATGGCTCCTTGAATCTCCATGCCAACTAAACCCGTGGAAGATGCAACATCGTACCCGTGTCTGTGTTTGAGTTCGCTATTCTTGGCTTCTATTTTGTAGCGCTCTTTCGCTTTGACCTTAAAGGGTTCACTTTCCTGAAACACAGCTTGCTTGGCATGTTCGTTGCTCTTTATACTTACCGAGTAGGTCTTACTCCGAGCGCCTTCTGTGTAGCCCCCTTCCTTTAAAGGACATCGCTTACACTGTTCAATATCATAAAAGTAGGTATCCTTTTGGTTTTTGCCCTGTCCCTTTTTGCCTTGCCGTGCTCTTCGAATGGCCAGATGCCCGGCTCTGCAGACATACATACCCGCATCTTTATTAAAATCGAATTCGTCTTCTTTTCTTCGGTTTCCTTGCGTAATCTGTGGATGTAATTTGGCCACAAGTTCAATGCCCTGCTCCGTACTGTAAGCAATATTGTCTTTTTCTGAATAGGCCTTGTCTCCAATGACTGTCTCTACGCTCATGCCCGCAGCTTTGCTCTTTTCAATAAGAGTTTGCAATTCCTTCCCGTCGTTTCGTTCTCCCGTGGTAATGGTCGCTGCCGTAATGATTCGCTCTTCACTCATCGCGATATGGGTCTTGTACCCGAAAAATGAGGAATCTGCGCTTTTGTGGCCTACTTTGGCATCTGGATCAGTAGAAGTCTGCAACTGTTCAACATCGTCAGCGACGGTTTCTTTCAATAGATTGAAGGGTTCTTTGACCTTGGGGAGTCCGGTAAAACGTCCGTCCTTTTCAATGACCTCAATGAGATCTTGGCAGTACCCGATTTCATCTTCCAGTACATTCGTAACGGGCTTCACTGGAAAGGAACTTTTCATAGATTCATCTAAGGCATAGATTGCTTTTCGTACCTTTTTGGAACGTTCTCGCAGCAACTCTTGCGGACTTTTTTGGGTATAGCGGGCTTTGGTGTGGGTAGCATCGACAATAATGGATTTGCTGCGAATGATTCCTTGCTGAATGGCAATCTCCACCGTTTTACCAATGAGTATATCGAGCAACTTCATATCTTTCAGCCGCAACTTACGAAATTTGCTCAGTAAACTAGAATCAATAACCTCTTCCTCTGGCGCCATATGTAGAAAAAACTTGAACGACAAATCGGTTTTGGTGCGTTCCACAAGATCGCCGTCAGACAAGTCATAAATGGATTTAAGCAGTAGATATTTAAACATTCGGACCGGGTCTACCGCGGTTCGTCCATTATCTTGGCAATACCTTTCGTTTAGTTCCTCATAAACAAAGCTGAAGTCCACCAACTCGTCCATGCGCCGCAACAAGTTATCTTTTGGAATGAGTATATTGTAAAGTTCGATATACGGGCTCAAGATAAAACTTTGCTGCTTAGGAAGCATGAAGACCACCAGCCTTTGATTTAATTCTTTAATTGTATCGAAAAAAAGAGACATTCTTTGTGTCGAATGTCTCTTTCAGTTCTTTATGGACTTTTTCAGTGGCCTCGGATTACCCAGCCGGGTGCTTCGGCGATGCCTTAGGAAGAGGAGAACCTTCCCCTATAGCATCAATGGAGTGCTTGTATTAAGCTTCTACAATTTCAACGGTTGTCATCTTGTCGCGGCCTTTGAAAGCGTCAACCAGATCCATGCCTTCAACCACTTTACCGAATACTGTGTGTACTCCGTCCAGGTGCGGCTGTGGAGCGTAAGCGATATAGAACTGGCTTCCGCCTGTGTTCTTGCCGGCATGGGCCATAGCCAGGGAGCCGCGCTCGTGCTTGTTCGGGTTGATCTCGCAGTTGATGGTGTAGCCAGGACCGCCGGTGCCTGTTCCGTTCGGGCAGCCGCCTTGGGCTACGAAGCCTGGAATCACGCGGTGGAACAACAATCCGTTGTAGAAGCCGTCTTTTGCCAGCTTCTCAAAGTTTGCTACTGTATTAGGCGCATCCTGATCGAACAAGTCGATCAGCACGACGCCGCCGTTTTCGAGTGTAATTTTCGCTTGCTTAGCCATATGTAAATGACCCCTTTCGAAATGACAGATGTAGAACTCGTTTATTAGTTTACTATGAAACGGGGCACAAAGCAAAGCAAGCGGGAAGTATTCCCGCCTGCCGCTATAGTACAACCCTATAGTCTTCTTATTTCGTAACGGCTTGTTTGGCAATCCGTGCAGGCACAATATCATTGGCAACAATGTCCTGATGGGACTCGCGGCGTACAACCAGATCGCTCTGCCCGTTCTGCACGAACACCACTGCCGGACGGCGGATACGGTTGTAGTTGCTGGCCATGGAGTAATTGTACGCGCCTGTGCAGGCCACAGCCAGCAGATCGCCGCTCTCCACCTTAGGCAGCTCAACGTCCCAGATCAGCATATCGCCGCTCTCGCAGCATTTGCCGGCGATGGATACCTTCTCCACGTTAAGCTCAGTCGCACGGCTTGCCAATAGCGCTTCGTACTTGGATTCATACAGGGCCGGACGCGGATTATCGGTCATGCCGCCGTCAACAGCTACATATTTGCGCACTCCCGGAATTTCCTTGCTGGTTCCAACCGTGTACAGGGTCGTTCCGGCATCCCCTACGATGCTGCGGCCCGGCTCCACCCAGATCTGCGGCAGCGAATCGTTAATACCGGTGAAGTGGGTCTTCACTGCATCTGTGATGGCTGCGACATATTCGGACACCTGCAGCGGCGTATCGCCGTCCACATAACGGATTCCGAAGCCTCCGCCCAGGTTGACTACAGGAAAGGAGATTCCCAGCTCTTCCTTGATGGTACGGGTGAACTCGGCAATACGTTCAACGGCAAGCTGGAAGCCCTCGGTCTCAAAAATCTGCGACCCGATATGCGAATGCACGCCGAGCAGATTCAGATTAGCCAGACTGTCAGCCAGGCTGACCGCTTCACGGGCCGAGCCGTTACCGATATCGAAGCCGAATTTGGAGTCGGTCTGTCCTGTGGAAGCGTAGGCATGATGGGCATGGGCTTCCACTCCAGGCGTCACGCGCAGCAGAATATTAACCGTCACTTCTCTGCGGGCGGCAATGGACTGAAGCAGACGGAGCTCCACCAGATTATCGGCGACAAAGCAGCCAATCCCTGCATCGATCGCCATCTCAATCTCATCCGGTGTCTTGTTATTGCCGTGGAAGTGAATGCGTTCCGCCGGGAAACCGGCTTGCAGCGCAGTATACAGCTCTCCATCGGAGACCACATCCAGCGACAGACCTTCCTCATCCGCAAGCCGGCACATCGCCATTGTCGAGAACGCCTTGCTGGCATAAGCCACCTGGAACCCGAGACCGGAAGCTGTGAACGCCTCCATATACTCGCGGCAGCGGCGGCGGACCAATTGCTCGTCCACTATATATAGCGGTGTTCCATACTCCGCCTTCAATTCGGTTACATCACATCCGCCGATCTCCAAATGACCTGCATCATTGATTCGGCTCGTCCCGTGTAAAAACATTGCGCAGTCCTCCAATTTCTGTGGAATTATCCGTTCCACCCTGTCTAGTATATGATTTGGGGCCCCGATGCGTTCCTGAAACAGATGCTCAGAATACAGATCCGGCTTATTGCGGGGCTGTTCAGTATATTCAGTATAACAGACAGAGGGAACACCATTGAATGGACTTTTTTGCAGTTGATTTGTATTTTCCTACGACTTGCGCGGGGCATCCTTATTCTCAGGCATCCGGGTGTTATCTCTTGTTTTGTTGAAGGATGGCCTTGTTTTGGAGCTGAGCACCGGCTGGCGCAGGAGGATCTCCGCCATAGCTTTTGCATTAAATGGTATAAACGGCCACATGTAAGGAGAGTTATACGAACGGTGCGTGGTCAGCAGCACCACCAGCAGCGTCGTCCCGATCATGAAGCCGGGGATGCCGTAAGCAGCCACCGCCAGCAGCAGCGCAAGCCGGACAATCCGGTTGGCCAGCCCCAGCTCGTAGCTCGGCGTTGCAAACATCCCGATAGAGGCCACCGCCATATAGAGCACCACTTCATTGACAAAAAGACCGGTCTGCACAGCGATATCACCGACCAGAATAGCGGCGATCAGCCCCATCGCGGAGCCGAGCGGCGTCGGTGTATGCACTGCAGCCATCCGCAGCAGGTCTACCCCCAGCTCAACGATCAGGAACTGGGCAATGAGCGGGAGATTGGCAGATTTTTGCGGACCGATGAAATCAAGCATGCCGGGCTTCAGCTCCGGATGGAGAACCATCAGCATCCACAGCGGAAGCAGGAACATCGATGCAAAGATCCCGATGAAGCGGACCCAGCGGAGATAAGTCCCCATAAAAGGCGTCTGGCGGTTCTCTTCCGCATGCTGGCACAGATCAAAGAACGTCGTCGGCAGCACCATGACACTCGGGGAAGTATCGACAAACACAACCACCCGGCCCTCCAGCAGATGGGAAGCGACGATATCCGGCCGTTCCGAATAACGGACCAGCGGATAAGGGTTCCAGCCGCCGCCGACAATCGCTTCCTCCAGCTGCTTGTCCGCCAGGGGAATGCCGTCGAGATTGACGCTTTTCAGCTTGTCCGTAACGGCCTGCACCTGGGTCTTATCCACGATATCATCGATGTAAGCTAAGCAGACATCTGTCCGGGTCCGCCGTCCAATCTGATGCATCTCCAGCTTCAGCCCAGGGTCGCGGATACGTCTTCTAACCAGAGCCACGTTGCTTAGCAGCGTCTCTGTGAAGCCGTCCCGCGATCCGCGGACCACCCGCTCAATCGAAGGCTCATCCGGGCTGCGGGAAGGATACGAACGGGTATCCATGATAATAACCTGCGATTCCCCTTCAATGAAGATCGCGCTCATGCCGGCTAACACTTTGTTGATGCTCTCGCTGAACAGCTCGCCCTTCTCCACCTGGACATGGGGAATATATTCACTCATGAAGCTGGCGAGGACATCTGTCGATACATTTTCGGGGGTCAGATACGTCAGGCGCTTCAGAATTTCATCGATAATCGTATCCTTGGCGAAGCCGCTGATGCATAGCAGCGCAGCGCTTTTCCCGCCGAAGGACATTTCCCTGAACACAATATCGAAGGAGGAGCCCAGCCCAAGTACCTCGGTCAGTGTATTTTTCGCATCCGCCAGGGATTGCGGGATCTTGTCGTTGCCTTGCCAATAGGTAATCGACTGCTCCAGGGAGTCAGAGCGTTCATTGTCCCTTTTTTGCTGCATAGGGTCCTTAGGCTTGCCTGCAGAATCCGCTCCCTTACCGGCTTTGGCCTTCTTAGGGGCGGACTGCTTGGGCGCAGACTTCTGCGATTGCTGAGGCTGACCGTCCTCCTGACCTTCCTCCTGATCCTCAGGCTCTTCATCATCTCCAAATAATCTGGCAAAAAAGCCTTTATGGCTCTTATCCTCACTTTGTTCGCCCAGTTCGTCCGAAGCTTCCATATCCTGTGACTGGCCTCTGCCGTCTTCATGGGCTCCCTGTCCCGCGCCGGAATCCGCAGCTGAATTATCCGTTCCTGAATGATCTGTCCCTGCCTGTGCAGCTCCGGTCTGCCCGGGTGTACCCGTACCTTCGGAATCTTCTGATTCCGGGCCTGCAAAACCGGCGGAGGCAGAATCCCCGGCAAAATGTGTTCCCTGCTGCGAATCGTCTGCTGCCTGGTCTCCCGCACCGGATTCCGCAGCTGCTTCCTCCGGCTGACCAGACTTGCCCAGTTCATCAGCAGCTTCCATCTCCTGAATCGGTCCATCCATATTGCCGGAGCCGTCCCCGTCCTGCTCCTCCGGCCCGGCATCGTCGCCGAACAGACTGCTGAAGAACCCTTTGATCCCTCCGCCGGACGATTCCTGATCGTCTCCGTTCTCGGATGCGGGATCATCCCCTGGACTGGCCTCATCATCTGTAGCCGCAGCATCTTTCCCGCCGACAGCCCCGCCATCTCCAGATGCAGCGTCCTTACCTCCGCTATCCTCACCTTCTCCAGTTGCAGCGTCCTTACCTCCGCTATCCTCACCTTCTCCAGATGCCGCACTCTGACCGCCACCAGCTTCTCCAAGATTCGCCGCCTGGGCTACTTCATTTCCGTCCCCGCCACTATCTGACGGAGCAGCATCCAAGCCCGATGGGCTCTCCTGCCCGCCCTCAATCGGGCGCGTCACCGCCCCCAGCTCCGCCGACGCCTCCAGCTCCTGACCCTTGCCGCTCTGGGACGCAGCCGGTTGCTCTTCCTGCTCCGGTGCCTTTTTCTCCGGCGATTTCTGCTGCGCAGAACGGTCTTTCTTTTTATCCGTCTCTACCCGATCACCGCTGTGAATATACTTCACTCCCTAGCCCCCTTTACTGTTGATAGACAAACCAGTCGAACAATGACCCTGCCACCTTGCCGCATACCATCGCCATCAAGAGACCAAGCAACAGATGGGTCATATGCAGACGTTTGGCCAGGATCGGCAGGACATTCAGCACCTCGGTCAGAGCCGCCGCCAGCATGCCGATGAATATGCCGTTGAACAGGCCGACCCCCAGCTCGATCAGCGGGCCCGCCGCCATTTTCCAGTTCCAGAAGTCACTTACCGTTCCCAATAGGGAACCGCCGACCATCGCTCCCTCATACCAGTGAACCTTGTCATAGGAGGAGGTAAGCTGCGCCAGCCGGGGGATGATGTCCAGCACTACGAATAATGCAATCACTCCTCCGCCCACCGCGATTCCCCCGGCAATCCCGAGCAGCAGATGAAGTCCGAGCGACAGCGGTGCGGTCATGCGCCCCCCTCCCGTCTGCCGGGTGCTTCGTCACTGCGGCGTTTCATTTTGCGGTACTCCTCGTTGATTACATATTGATCGATATTCTTCTGATACAGGAACATTTCTACCTCAAGGGGAGTCGGCTCCTCGTTCCATTTCTTTTTGAACAAATGATTGAAAAAAATCACCATCCCAAGTCCGATGCCCAGCGAATAGGCAATCTGAAACAGATAAGGATGCTCGTCCCTGCGTCCCGTCAGCATCTCCACAATCCGGATCTGTACCTCCAGCATGCTGACATCGGCATGGAAATTCATAATCGTCAGCGCCGAGCCGAAGAACAGCAGCAGCCAGACCAGAACGAACAGGGCTATAGAAGGTTTAGCAGCCGTAGCCGGACCTTCAATCTGTACAATGGTGCGGCCTTCGCCAATCGGCTGAATCTCCGCATCGGGATACACATCCTGAATCCGGGGAATGACGGTCAGCAGATCAATCAGAATCAGATTGCCGTCACTCTCCTTCGGCTGAAGCACAAGCAGTGTATACAGCGGCTCCCGCCACTGCGGATCAGTGATCAGATAAGCGACATCGCGCAGCAGCACCCCCTTGCCCTTGGGCACCGTCACCCGGTTCTTAAGCTGGATATATATGGATGTAGCCGGAGAATCAGTGTTCATCTGCGGGCCTCCTTAAGCTCAGGTGTGATGCGGTCCTACGGCAAGAATAAGGGTAGTATGGGAAAAAAGGCTTATTTTTACTCTTCTCCTCCGCAATTCATCGTGAGTAAGCAGGACCACCGAAACTTTTCCTGCCTCAGGGCCGTCTATAGTTACAGTTATTTACACAGAAGGGATGGAAGGTCATATGAGAAAAGCATTGCACCACTCCTTACGGATGGTTCTCTCTGCATCGATGCTTCTGGCATTCGCTGCGCCGCTCACAGCACATGCAGCCGAGAAGATCGAGGTATACGATTCCTATACCAGCAAGAGCAGTAACGTCCAGCTGTATTCGGTGAGTCAATTGGACGGGAACCAGTTCATCAATGCCGTCATTGCCCGGCAGCCGGATGGGACCTATAGTAAATGGCCGGAGGCTTTTCAGCATTTCCGGAAGAGTGACAGCGGGAACCTGCAATTGACGGGGATGGATGATCCGGAGCAAGCCTATGTCTACGATACGCAGAGCCAGTCCATTATGCGCAAAAGCGAATACACCCTATCCCCTGACGGCCGCTGGGGTGTGCTGGAGCGTTCCCGTTACGAACGTCAGCCGGAGGGCTATGTCGCGAAATTCAACGATCAGTATCTGAGAAGTACCGTAACCGGCAAAGTATCCGTCTATTATTCTATTCAGCAGTATTACAATGCCCGGTGGATCAACCAGCATACGCTGCTTGAGAGCGGATATAATGAGGCTGCCAGGCAGAATGTGATCAGTACGTACGATCCGTCCACTGGGAAGCGGCAGGAGCTGCTGAAAGGGACCTTGAACAACTGGAACTTGACGAAGGGACTGCTGCAATATGTCAAAAACGAGCCCAAACGTCTCCCTTGGATCTATAATCTGAAGGACGGATCGTCACGCCTGGTCAAGGACACCCGCGAGCTTGAAGCCTTGTTCCCTGCTCCTCCATCTTCAAGACCGGAAGTCACATTCCCTAAGGGTATGCTGTTGAAAGAGCTGCCTGTCACGGAAATGCCGATCACCTTAGCCTATGAACACAACCTGAATCTGGACGGAAAAAGTGTGGATGTATCCACAGTATTCACTAAGGGCGGACAAGAGTGGATACCGGTGAAGCCGCTTGCCGCGGCCCTCGGCTGGAAGATCGAAGTCATGAACATTAGCGCAACCGGCGACCCTTCCGCTGCTTATATCTACAAAGTTACAAACGGCAGCAGTCACGCAGTCCTCACCCCTGTGAACAGCTTCAATTCGGCAAGCAGGCTGTATATCGCACCAGCGCAGCTTAAGGAGCTTGGGTACAAGAGCATCAAGGTCACTCCATATGTGAAATAAAATCACTCCAGCGGCGGCAGCCTTCCCCTGCTTCTGCTATAAGGCAAAGAGGATGTTCCCGGACGGCGCGGCCGTGTAGGAACATCCTCTTTGTCTATGCTGCGCTGGGTCCTGGGGTATGTCCCCTCAGACTGCAGCGCTATGAAGTTAATTCTGTTTGGCCGGCTGCAGCTGACCCCGCTGCTGACTGGAGATGAAGAACAGTGCTGTCCAGATCAGCGCGAAGCCGACAATCTGCGGCAGGGTTACAAGCTGCTGATAGACCACCCAGTTAATCAGAATACCGGTCATCGGGAAGCTGAGTTCGGCCAGGGTTGCTACCGAAGCTTTGGTCGTATTCAATCCCTTGTAGTAGAGCAGCATGCTGAGCAGTCCGGGCAGCAGCGCCTGCAGCAGCAGGTTAATGGCAACTGCCGCCGAGCCGCTGACTCCGCCGCTCATCTGCCACGGGGCGCCTTCCATACTTGTAATGACGAACAGCAGCGGAAGCGCCAGAATGAAGCGCAGTGAGGTTACTGTCTCATATTTCATTGAGCCCAGCAGATAACGGCCCATGACTGTAGAGCCGCCCCACAATGCAGCAGCGCCCAGCGCCATCAGGCTTCCTACGCCCATGAAGCTGTTCACATGGCCGAAGGGAATCGTCCAGCCGAAGGTCAGCAGGTACGTCCCGGCCAGCGCAACAATAAGCAGCGGTGCGAAATTGCGCGGCAGGCGTTCTTTTAGAATAACAGCGGCAAGACCAATGGCGAACAAGGGCTGAAGCTTCTGGAGCAGCAGCACGGCATTGAAGTCTCCGCTGGACAGGGCTTTGGTGAACAGAATGGTCGCTACGGCTGAGCCGCCCCACGATACCACGAGCAGCGCTGCGGCCTGGCGCAGACGGACACCCTTCAGCTCTGCGCGATTGCGCCACATTACCGGAGCGGCAACCAGGAAGAGCACAACATGCTCAAGCAGGACAATCTGGGACGAAGTCAGGGATTTCAGCAGGATAATGCGGAACAGCGGGTCAACTCCCCATAAGGCCGCCCCCAGAACCACCAGCCAGAATCCGCTGCGCACCGGTGCGGTACGCACGCCTTGGGATGAAGCAGATACATTACTCATCTTTCATTCTCCTTGTCGATACAAACCCTCGATAGAGACCAAAAACCCCCGTGAGTCCTGAGAACAGGACATACATCGGGGGCGTTATCAATAAAGACATACGGAATAGGCCCGCCTGCCTTTATCTTATGATCCTCTCCCATCCGGACTTTACCGTCGGCTCTGGATTGTCACCAGATCAGTCGCTTCCTCTTGTGATAGAGTAACGAGTCGCGGGCTTAGTTCTCTCGAACATCACCGCCGGTCAGGAATTTCACCTTACCCCGAGAATCTTGTATTCTGTTATTATTTTCACAATCCCAGAATACCTCTGATTCTTCATTTCGTCCAGCTTTTTATGAAAATAATCATTATATTTCATTCAATAATCATCAAAGCAATCATTCTGCCAACCAAATCTGCGTGCCGCATCCAGGTTCTGGTTCGTTTGGCAGAAATGGCGGCTTGCGATACACTATAGTATGAGCATTAATCATACCCAATATAGAGATTTTTTTGGAGGTCATCATGAAAAGAAGCTTTCCGACCAATCTGCTGTATTCCATCTTTGCTCTGGCCGGCATTGCCATTAGCGGCTTTTTTACTTACTTTATTGTCTCTTTTACCGGAGGGATGCTGTTCTATGGCCCACTTGTCCTGGTCGTTGCATCAGGGCTGGCTGTATTCTCCATACTCAGCATCTTCGGCTTGTTCAGCAGGAAGGTACGCCGGATGCTCCTGGCTGCTTTTGCCGGAATCTGTGTGCTGGCAGCCGCAGGCCATGAGATCAGGCAATCGTATGTGAACAGCCTTGCGGAAGTGAGGGAGCCTGAAGTGGACTTGTACCAATATGCCCCCTTTGAGGCGAATACCAAAGTTGCCTCTATTGAGCATAAGGCGTCCTATCAGCTTACGGAGCAACTGCCCCGTTTGGATGGTGCAACCGCGCTCTATCCGCTGTATTCTGCTTTTGCCCAGGCGGTGTATCCGCAAGATACCTATAACTCCAGCATTGAGCTGACCGGAAATGATCTCGTTCTGTGCACCAGCACTTCCGAGGCTTACAGGCGGTTGATCGCCGGAAACGCTGATATTATCTTCGCTGCAGCCCCTTCGCTGGCCCAGACGAAGCAGGCGAAGCTGGCAGGCCGTGAACTGAAGCTCACCCCGATCGGGCGCGAAGCATTCGTCTTCTTCGTCAACAAGCGCAATCCGGTGGACAGCTTAACGATAGAGCAGATTAAGGACATCTATTCCGGCACCGTCACGAACTGGTCGGAGGTTGGCGGCAAGAAGGCGTCTATCCGTGCTTTTCAGCGGGCAGAGAACAGCGGCAGCCAGACCAAGCTGCAAAAAATCATGGAGGACCGCCAGCTGATGGCTCCCCCGAAGGAGAATGTCGCGGATGTGATGAGCGGGATTATCAGCCTAACCGCCAGCTACCGCAACTTCAATAACGCGCTCGGCTTCAGCTTCCTGTTCTACGCCTCACAGATGAATGCCAGCGATGAGATTAAGCTGCTGGCCATCGATCAGGTGCCACCCTCCAAGGAGACCATCCGCAGCGGCGAATACCCGCTCACCGTCGAATTCTACGCCGTAACGGCCGGCAGCACCAACCCGAACATCGAGCCGTTCCTGGACTGGATTCTATCCGCCGAAGGCCAGGAGCTGGTGGAGAAAACCGGGTATACGCCAGTTAAATAAGCAGAGGCACCAGCATCCTTTACGGGGGATGGATGCTGCTGCCTGCGCTTGCCTATTGTAATCGGTTTTTCGATTACATTTGGTCCACGCGCCCCGCGCCTGCCCATTGTAATCGGTTTTTCGATTACATCCGGCCGCACGCCGCTGCGCTTGGTATTATCCCCTTTAAGTAGACACTCGAAAAAACCTCATGTGTTAACATGAGGAAATGAGTGAACTGGGAGGGGATTTTGGTATGGCCAAAAAGGGACAAGTGTTTCAATCGTACACGGAGGCATTCAAGAAAGAGGCTATTCAAGCCTATTTTACAGGAGGGGAGAGCTATAAGGTCGTCTCCGACAGGTTGGGGATTGTGAACTGTACCCAGCTTAAAGTATGGGTAAAGAAATATCGGAATGGGGAGCCACTCCATACACCAAAAGGGGCAACAAGCCCTTTAAAAGGACGTCCACGTTCTACATTTGCCAGTATAGAAGAAGAACGAGATTACTTAAAGGCACAGGTGGACTACTTAAAAAAGCGGTATCCAAATCTGTAAAGGGAGGGAAGCTTGGACTGCATGACAAATACGCCGTAATTGAAGAACTACGTGACCAACATGGCATCACCCGCCTATTAGCCATTGCAGAGGTATCGCGGGCAAATTACTACAAGTGGCGAGGTGCAGAGGTTCGACGAATGGATGCCCATGAGCAAGAGCACGCCATGAAAGAGCATATGGTGGCGATTCACCTGGTTCATCCCTATTTCGGGTACCCTCGAATGCAGGCAGCCCTGCGGGAGGCAGGCTACCTCGTCAACCACAAGAAGGTATGGCGGCTCATGAAAGAGCTATCGATCCAGTCTGTCATTCGCAAGAAAAGGCGTCGTGCGGGCTCTACTCCTTCCGTGGTCTACCCGAACCGATTAAAGCGTAAGTTTCATGCGACAGCACCTCAGCAGAAGCTAGTAACGGACATTACGTATATCTCAGACGGCACCCGTTTTTATTATCTGTCTGCGATTCAGGACCTCTTCAACAATGAAATTGTAGCTTGGCAGATCTCGGAGCGAAACGACGTAAACCTCGTCTTGGATACGGTTGAACAGTGGACACGGAAAAGAGACGTGTCTGAGGCCGTGCTCCATTCGGACCAAGGCTTTCAGTACACGTCTCAGGCGTACAACACACGATTAGAGGCATTCAGCGTCAAGGGCAGCCACTCTCGCAAAGCAACCTGCCTGGATAACGCCTGCATCGAATCCTTCTTTTCGCATCTGAAGACAGAAAAGTTGTACCTTCACCAGTGTAAGTCAGAAGCAGAGATTCATCAAGCCGTTGAGGAGTATATCTACTTTTACAATTACCAACGTTTTCAGGCGAAACTGAAACAGCGCGCGCCGATTGAGTATCGACACGCGCTGGCTGCTTAGCTTTTTTCATCTGTCTACTTGACAGGGGTATGACCAGCTCACCCATTGTAATCGGTTTTTCGATTACATTTGGTCCACACGCCTCGCGCCTGCCCATTGTAATCGGTTTTTCGATTACATTTGGTCCACACGCCTCGCGCCTGCCCATTGTAATCGCTTTTTCGATTACATTTGGTCCACACGCCCCGCGCCTGCCCATTGTAATCGGTTTTTCGATTACATTTGGTCCACACGCCTCGCGCCTGCCCATTGTAATCGCTTTTTCGATTACATTTGGCCCACACGCCCCGCGCCCATTGTAATCGGTTTTTCGATTACATTTGGTCCACGCACCCCGCTGCCTGCCCATTGTAATCGGTTTTTCGATTACATTTGGTCCACACGCCTCGCGCCTGCCCATTGTAATCGGTTTTTCGATTACATTTGGCTCACACGCCCCGCGCCTGCCCATTGTGTCCGGATTTCCACTTACATTCCGGCCCGCACACAGACAGCAGCCCTCCCGGAGGTCCCTCCGGCGAGGGCTGCTGTCTGTAAACTTATCCCTTATAATACTCAAAAATCCGTCTGCGCTTCTCCCCGTCCGGGTCGTTCACCACACGCGAGGACTGGTCAAATATCATCGTTGCCCGCATCTCTGGTGTGTACTGCGGCCAATCCAGTCCCGGCGCTGCCGGATCTCCACCATGGGCGAAGGCTGTCCAGGCGGTCTGCATTGCCTCCGCCACTGCCTCCATGTCCGGCGTCACGTTCAGGCCATACTGCTTCAGCAGCGGGAGATTGTTGAAGACATAGAGAATCTCCGCTCCGTGAATGGCCTTCTCCAGCAGCGGATGCCCGGGCACCGTCCAGTCGAAGCGGTACATCCAGACGGGGGCATGTCCCTGCTGCTTCTCCGCGAACGAAATCGAGCTGGCCCAGAAGAACAGGTCGGTCAGCACCTCCGCCTGTCCTTCCCAGGTATGGCTGTAATCCGAGGTCAGCTCAGAGAGGTCGTCCACTCCCATCAGCTGCTCCAGCGCTTTGAGCGATTGCTCGAAATTATCGGCCTTCTGCCCCTCGCGGAAGAACAGATTGCCTTCGTGCAGATTCGTTCCGATCAGCACAGGAATACCGCTGGCGGCTCCAGCCGCAATGGCCTGTACCGGCTCAACCGGCAGGGTTCCCGGCTCAACGACCGGCTGGAAGAACATATTCATCGAGTCTCCGGACAGCTTGTACGCCATCCGGCCTGCGGCTTCCATAATCTCTCCGGCCGGGAGCTTATGCAACAGCTGTGTACCGCTGCCGGGCTGAAGGCCCAGCTCGGCTAGCAATGCGGCAGCAATCTGCCCGCCCTGCTCCCCGTTCAGCGTCTGCGCCGCCCCGCTCTCCATAATGGCCCGGGCGAACAGTCCCTTCGCCGCAGGCATCGCCAGCAGCGCGGCAATGCTCATGCTTCCTGCCGATTCACCGAAGACCGTGACCCGCGCCGGATCACCGCCGAATGCAGCGATATTCTGCTGAACCCATTCCAGGGCAGCAATCTGATCCAGGAGGCCCAGGTTGCTGCCCAGCCCTCCGCCCAGCGGAGAGAGATGCAGGAACCCGAGCGGACCCAGCCGGTAATTCACGGTAACCACCACGACATTCCCGGAGACAGCCAGATTGCTGCCCTCGAACATCGGCTGGCTGCCTGCGCCGGTAACGAAGGTGCCGCCGTGAATCCACACCATCACCGGCAGCGCCCCGGTCTCCTCCGCTGCCGCCGGGGACCAGACATTCAGATATAGACAATCTTCATCGTAGACCGGGGTGGTACCACCGAACCGCGTCCCGCTGGTGCTGACCGGCTGCAGGCTGACCGGTCCGAACTTGATGGCCTCCCGTACGCCACTCCAGGACTCCGGCGGCTGCGGTGCCCGGAAGCGCAGCTCTCCGAGCGGCGGGGCAGCGAACGGGATGCCGCGCCACACGTTCACGCCGTTTCCCGCTTCTCCCTTCAGTTGCCCATAAGCTGTATTCACCAGTTGTCCTGACATTGCACTCATTCCTTTTCGCTTTATTCCTCAGTCTTTTCTTCAATGACTCTGTAGAGCCCGGAGCGGAAGCGGAACCACTGGAAGATATGGGTCATTACCACTTTAAGCACGGCATAGCCCGGAACCGCCAGTATGATACCGAGTACACCGAACATTTTTCCGGCAAAAATAATCACAAAAATAATCGTAATCGGGTGAATCCTAAGCGATTTCCCCATAATCTGCGGCGAGATGAACTTCCCTTCGATCAGTTGAACTGCGGTCCAGACAATGACCATCTTCAGCAGCATGAACGGTGAGGTAACCATCGCCACGATCAGCGCAGGGGTAATCGCAATGGCCGGCCCCAAATAAGGAACTACAGCCGTACAAGCGGCAACGATCGCCAGAACCAGCGAATACTCCAGCCCGATAATCAGGTACCCGATATAGAGCAATGCTCCGATGCAACAGCTGACAATAATCTGGCCGCGGATATACGATGCGATCTGATTGTTCATCTCCTGCATAACCATCCGGGACTGCGGCCGCAGTGCGGTAGGGATGAGTCTCATGAGATAGTCGGGCAATCTTTTGCCGTCGCGCAGGAGATAAAAGAGAATGAAGGGTGTAGTCACTACAGCCAGAACAATTTCGGTCAGGGTTCCAACGAAGCTGCCTACGCCGCTGACAGCATTATTCAGGAAGGTTGTGGCCCAGGTCGTCACCTTGCTGGTGATATCACTAAGGTCCGTGCCTACGCTCGACTGAATCTTATTGAACAGTTCACTGCCGGTAAGCTGGAGGAATTCCTCCTGGATCTGCTCACTGTAGACGGGGAAGTTGTCAATCAGGCCCATAAGCTGGGTGCGGATAATCGGGATGACCATAAGCAGAACCAGGGTAATGATCCCCATAATGATCAGATACAGAATGACAATGCCATACGCCCGCTTCACCCGGCTTCTCTTCTCCAGACGGTCCACCAGCGGATTCAACAGATAATAGGCGATCCCGGAGAGCAGCAGCGGCGCTGCCACCGTATGCAGAAGCACAGACAGCGGCTTGAACACAAACGGAATCTTTGAGAATACGAGTATCGTTAAGCCCACCAGCAGCGCAATCAGCAGACCCACCACAAACTTGTTGTTCAGAAAAAACTTTTTGAATTTATCCGGCCATACCTGCCGTTTATCCATATCCTGCCGCCCCCTAGCTGCAACTCTTACCTGTTAAGTGTGATTATTTGCACTATGTATAAGCATAGTAACCCTGTGGCTGCAAGTCAAATCAGGGACAATCAACGCAAATAGCAGCCATTGTTAATATCAAAGGTGGCTCCTGTATAAGCTCTGGCTCTGCTGCTCAGCATAAAAATCACCGTATCGGCCACATCCTCCGCCAGCAGCGGTTCAGGATTTAACTGGTGTTCCCGGTATTCCTGCTGCCTCCAGGCGGGGATATGTCCCATCATCGGGGTGTCCGCCATGGTCGGAGCCACTGCATTCACGCGGATCAAAGGGGCAAAATTCATTGCGCAGCTCTTGGTCAAGCCAAGAATAGCAGCCTTCGTTAGACCGTATACTGCATCGGAGCTGCCTTCCTGGCCGGAGACTGATGACATGTTGACGATGACGCCCTTTTGCTTCTGCTCCAGCAGCATGCGTCCGAAGGCCTGGGAGAAGTAGACATACCCTTTGATATTGATATCCATCACCCGGTTGATCTCCTCCGGTGTATACTCCAGCAGGCTGCGGCCCAGATAGATCCCTGCATTGTTGACCAGCCCGCTCACATCGGCATGCTCTTGCTGAATGGCTGAGAAGAAGTGCTCCACCCCGCTGTAATCGGCGACATCCAGCCGGTAAGTGTAGAGCTTATCCGAAGCGGCTTCGTGCTTCAACTCCTCCAGACGGGGACCATCCAGGTCACAACCAATGACTTCAGCTCCCGCCTCCAGACTATGTCTGACAATGGCCTTACCAATACCTGAAGCAGCACCGGTCACTATTATTTTCATTCCTTGCAGCATCCTTTGACATTCCTCCCTGTAATAGACTTAATAATTACAACCTTACTGAAAGCGCAAATCAACAATGCTTCCGGTCCGCTTGAAGCCCACCGACTGATAGACCTTATTGGAATCGGGATTCGCCGCATCGGCGTAGAGCATGGGCGTCACGCCCTGTGTGCTGAGCAGCTCGGCACACAGGGCAGCTACAGCCGCACTCGCATACCCGTGCTTGCGGAACTCACGCGGAGTGAACACTTCATTAATCCGCGCTTGCCTGGCAGACTGATGGGCCAGATTAACCATGGACACCGGCTGTTCCCGGTCGATCCATAGACGGAGCTTGCCCGAATCCGTAACCGCCGCGGCATAGTCCAGATGATCCTCCGCTGCACTCTCCGTACCGAAGCAATCCTGCACGAATCCGGCTAAGTACCCGGCGATGAGCGGAATATCACCTGGCCCCGCCTGCTGCAGCTTGCCGCTGACACCATACGGCAGCTGCACCTCCGGGCAGTGATAAGCTTCCATCATCATCCGTACGTAGTGAGACTTACCGGTAAGTTCGCTGTACGCATCGGCGAACAGCTTCCCCGTCTCCGGCGTTCCGTTAACCCCCGGCAATTCGCGGTCCTCCAGCATTTCTGCCAGCTCCCGGACAAGGGAACGGCGCCTCTCTTCAGCCAGCTCTGGTGATAACCACAACCACGAGTTACGCCCGGCGGCATGGGCGAAGATCAGATCATTCTCCTCTGTCCTGATCCGCAGTGCTTCCTCGTTCTCGACAATCAAATGAATGAGATTATATTCTACCTCTTCCTGCATGAACTGCCCTGTGTGCAGCACATCATCCCCCGGCCCGAAGCTTACAAACATCCCGCTTCCCCCTCTTAGACTTTTCTATCTATTGTAAAGCCCTCTTTGGAAAAAATAAACAGCCCTTAGCCGGAGAATTCCAGCGGCGGGCTGCACTGATCACTATATTATCATTTCTTCTTCTTACCTTTGGCACCCTTGGGAGTAGCGGCCTTGAAGCCTTCTTCATACGTATAGAGCAGATTCTCTTCGAGCTGTTCTCCCTTCAGCACCTTGCGCACCAGGCTTTTGGCAGATTTAGGGGTGATATCCCTGTACCATACGCCTTCCGGGTAAGAGATCACGACACATGCATCCGAGCATCTTCCGTTGCAGCGGGTTACTGTTGTATGTATCAGCGCATCTGCCCCTTGCTTCGTAATCTCATCCTCAATCGCTTCCGCTACCTCTTCACCCTTATGCTTCTTGCAGTCACTTCCGTTACAGATCAGCAAATGGCTGACCGTTCCTTGCAGATTCCAGGTTGTCATGGCCTTCTTCGCCCCCTCTAATACAACTATACCCTGCTTGTCTCTGACCCTAAACTTTACCTTCCGATTCGAGGATCGTCAATAGCAGGAAAGACTGTTATACTATTACTGAGAATGATTATCATCTAAGAAAAGAGTGACTCGAAACATGCAGACGCGAAATGCCGGCAGTTCATTGCCTACTCCTCATAGCTTTTATATTCCGGTACATGTTACGGCACTGGATCAAGCCTCCTTTAACCGGGAAAATCCCATTTCCCCCTTCACCTCATTCCTGGTAGTTGTCACCGGCGGAAGCGGAGTCATCGAGCGAAATGGAGAACGTATCCGTCTATCCGGCGGTCATACCTTGTGCAGTGACAGTCCGGTGGATATCAGGCTGCCCCGCAACCATAAGCTGCAGGGTGTGTGGATCGAATATGCGGTGATCTCCGGCAACAGCCGGCCCTTCAGCCCGCTGAACCATGATCTGCCGGTCCGAAGCTGCCCTCCCCAGGTAAGCACGCTTGCTGTGCAGCTTCTTAGCAGCTGGAACCAGCCGGAGCAGCGCACGCCATTTGCCTTACAAGCTCTGTTCACTGACCTGCTCACTGAGCTGCATAATAGTGCTGCCGAGTACAAAGAACCGCAGGCTCATTGGATTGACCGTGTACTACATCATATAGAGTCTAATTATAATGAAGATTTGACGAGAGAACAGGCTGCCGGACTTGCCGGAGTGACCCCGGAGCATTTCTCCCGTGCCTTCCGCAGATTCACCGGGCAGACCTTCAATCAATATATAACGCTGCTGCGCATCCGTAAGGCCCAGCAGCGTATCCTTACAGGAGCCCCGAATCTGAGTACGCTGGCGCTTGAGGTTGGTTATAGCGAAGGAACCTATTTGAGCCGCAAATTCAAGCAGGTTGTAGGGATTTCGCCTTCAGCCTATCACCGTAAGAGCAAATCCGTAGTCTCGCTGAACTTCAATCATACGGCCAGCCTCCATGCGCTCGAAGTCGTTCCCCGGCTGGGAGTCTATTCGTCCTGGATGGAGAACATGCAGCCCGTTCCCTCCAGGAAGCTGCTGGATGAAGGAATCGGCTCCGCAGGTCTATACGAACGTCTATCGTCAGCCCGGCCGGATGTCATTATCAGCTACTCCTTGCCTGACAAGAGCAAGCAGCTCCTGTCCGTCGCACCGGTGATTGAGATTCCCTTCATGCAAATGGACTGGCGGGAGCAATTCCGGCTGATTGCCGAGGTGACCGGACGTCAGCCTCAGGCAGAGGCCTGGTTAAGCCTCTATGACTGGCATTGCTACCAGGCTAATCAGCTGCTGGACCGGCGGATCGGTGACCGTGGAACCGCCATGGTCCTGGAGCTTGGCGCAGAGACGGCCTACTGCTTCAGCAGCAGCTACGGGCGCGGGACACAGATTCTGTATCATGATCTTGGCTTCCGCCCGCCGCTTGGCCTCGTTGCCGAGGGACTGCTGGATAAGGGCTATCTGGAGATTGCCTTCCATAACATCGCCCGCTACCCCGCTGACCATATCTTCATTACCTCTAGTAGGGAGGCTGCTGAAGCGCTGGAGCCGCTGCAGAGCTTTCTTCACCCTGTACAGCAATATCATATCGATGACTCTCCAGGCGGAAGAATCTATTACCTGAATCAGCCTGGCATGTTCTACGGGTTCGACCCGCTCTCCTCCGAGGCTCAGCTGAAGGTCCTAGTGCAGGCGCTGACATCATAAATTTACATGGCCGGACATCACATTCAGCCATAGTCTAATCATAGCAAACTCTGTAAAGTGTTATTGAGAATGATAATCGTTCTACATTAAGGAGGCTGCATCTTGAAAATCCCGTATTTACGTTCTCGCCGCATTCACCCGAAAGCTTGGATGGTCCTGTCTTTGCTTCTGGCATTGACTCTTATCGTCTCAGCTTGTGGAAACAACTCTTCTAATAGCAGCAATGGTGCTGCTTCAGCTAAGGCTACCGGAACACCCGCTTCCTCCGCTCAGCCAGAGAAGGCTGCTGCAACCGCAGCTCCCGCCTTCCATACTGTGACAACTGTGAATGGAGATATTGAGGTGCCGGCAGCACCGAAGCGGATTGTTGCCGAGGAATATCTGGGCAGCTTGATTGCCCTGGATACGATACCGGTCGGTGCGCCCGGGCTTACCCTGGAGAATATGTACTTCAAAGAATTCCTCACAGGAGTCGCAGATACCGGCACATACGGTAAAATGTCACCGGAGAATATCATCGCGCTGAATCCCGACTTGATTATCTCCGGCAATGCAGACAGCTATGCGGCGCTCAGTCAGATTGCCCCAACGGTCATTGTGCCATATGGCGATTTGAAGAATGCGCATGAAGAACTGACCTATTTCGGTAAGCTGCTGGGCAAGGAGCAGGAAGCGGCAGCCTGGCTGGCTGATTACGATAAGCGTATTGCTGACGCCAAGGCCCGTGTGGATGCAGCCATTCCTGCCGGGGCCACCTTCAGTATTCTAGAGCATGCAGACAAGTCCACCTGGGTCTATGGGGATAACTTCGGACGCGGAGGACAGCCTATTTATCAGTCGCTGGGGCGCAAGCCGCCGGCTGGAGTGGCTGCTGAAATTATGGAGAAGCAATGGGCAGAATTATCCGCTGAGACCCTGGGTAAATATGCGGGTGATTATCTGGTCATCACTGACAATGCATGGACTGCTCAAGACTTCCAGGCAGACCCGATCTGGGGCAGTCTGCCGGCAGTCAAGAACGGGAAGATCTACGTATGGAAAGAAGAGCGCTCCTGGTACTATGATCCGATTGCCGTTCTGGCCCAGACGGAGGAGCTGGCCGATTGGCTGACCGGGGCACAACAATAATGGAGTCATGAATAAGCTGCCCGGAGCCTTCAATGGCTTCCGGCAGCTTTTCGCGTTTACCCTATCCATTACTCGGAGATAATAGCTGTAGCCCGCCGCGCCGGAACCGGCAAAATTATTCTTGCGGTGCACAAGGAGACCCCATGAAGATTATAAGTATCTATGTCCTGTTAGCTGTTCTTACGCTTATGTTAATAGTCATCATTGATGTGATGTCCGGCATCAGCCTGCGTGCATCCATTCATTCGCTCTCGACCATCTTTGCTACAACCACCCTACAGGAAGCCATCTGTATCACAATCTTCCTGCTTCTCCCGTTCGTTCAGGTAGCCGTTCATGCTTCTAAGAAGCGTCAATCCCGCCGGAAACCGTCTTAATTCTTCTAACGGTACAATCCGAACTTGCGCCGGACAAGATGAATGAGCAACAGCAGGATGGGAATCACCGCACAGAATACCAGCAGAAGCGTCTGCAGAAAAGTCTTCCCGTCATTCATATGCTCCGGATAATTCTGCGCGCTGACAAAAGAGCTGAACAGCATAATCACGCCTGCCGGAATAACCAGCCTGCTTGTATCGTTTACCTTGAACAGATCGTTGGCAATCGCAACAGCAGCATAACAGTAGACGGTCAGCTTAAAGAACGCCCCGATAATCAGTGTAAGCATAACCAGGGCATCCAGCCGTTGAATGAAATTGGCCATATTCACAAGGGTAATGGTCGTAAACATGGGAAAGGCGGTACGGCTGTACAGGTTCTCGCCAAGCACAGACATTTCGATTGCATGTGTGAAGCTGAGCAGACAGGCGCTGACAATGATGGCTGCGATTCCGGTTTTCTTAATTTTCCGGGATTTGTTGAAGTGGGGCAGAATGGTAGTGAAGCACATCATTTCGCCGAACGGAAAGATCAGGATGTTGGGATAGGCTGATTTCAAGGCTTGCTTGTAATCATTCATATGAAGCGGAAACAGATTCTTATACTCCACCAGCCCGGCTGAGATTACAGCAATAATACAAATGCACCCCATAATGATCACGATCCACAGGACAATCTCGGCAGTCCTCGCGAACACTTCTATCCCTTTGCTCAGGATATACATCACGGCAATAATCATGATGGAATTAATGATCAGAATCGGGGTTTTGTCATAGGAGGCCGAGATCAGCAGATCACCCGCTTCCCGCAGATTTCTTGAACCGTTATAGAGAAGCACCGGCAGGAACAGCAGACTTACCGGCCAGCCCAGCCATGGCCCGAGGATAGAACGCGTATACCCGCTTATGATCTGGTTCGGGAATTGGAGGCAGAGATGTGCGAACACCAGATACAGCAGAATACCCCCGGGAAGGGCAATCAGAATGGCGAGCCAGACTGCATGTCCGCTCTCCAGGCCAATAGGTACAAGCACGGCGGTTCCCAGCTCAAACAGAATGATCAATGCAAGCAGCTGGCTCGGGCCGATCACTTCTTTTTTCATAACATCAATCACCTGATTTCTGCGGTTAAGCCAATTATTTACCTTCGGGGATATAAGGTTTCAGACTCATGCCTGTACTGCGGATGTAGGCCTTGATCTTGAGGTCCAGCTTGCCTTGCGCGAAGATCCGGCCCCAGTCCCCGTCCAGCGCCGCCCATTCCTGCGGATTCGTCCGCTTCAGCTCATTGCCGAAATTGAAAATATCGCTCTCCAGCTCTTGTCCCTTATGAAAAGCCTGCATCACTTCAATCCTCGTCTTCTTCTCCAGCTCTTGCTCAAGCTTCATAATTTCTTCCCGCTTGCTGAGATCCACGAAACTGTCCGTTTCATTGACGCTCCCCTCCTCGGCAATCGTCACATGAAAGACGGGAAGGCCGTCTTCCATCGTGGTCTTCACCTCTGTTCTGGAATAAATGATATTGACGGCAATGGATTCTTTTTTATCATCTGAATCAATATCCAGCACTGTTTCTTCTATCTGGTTAAGCAGCCACTCGGTTCCCCGTGCTTCTGAGTCCTTCATCCAATAGAGCAGCTTTCCCTGCCTGAAGACCCCGAGTCCGCTCATTATCGTCTCCGTCAGGGTCTCCGACCCCTCCAGATTGCTTTTCTTCTTCCCTTCCTCAGCGTCTCCCTTAATCTTCACCGCATTGATTGTCAGATCCCCTTCTCCTGTAATGCCATGAATGACATCAAATACGCTAATGGGCCGGTTCTCTCCCCAGACGCTGGAGGTATTCTGCGCTTTTTTGACCAGCCCCAGAGCAGGCAAACTCTCTACAGGGGTCAGGAGCTTCAAGACAGCGGCGGCATCGCTGCCGCGGGCAACCAGTATTTCTGAATTGAGCCGCAGCTCATGGGACCGCTCGAAGATATCGAAGATATCGTTAATCCCATCCCGCGCCAGGGACTCTCCAAGTACAATAAGCTGCGTATGGGCAAAAAAAAGCTGGCGGGTCACATGCTTCGACGCCCGCCGCAGCGCACCGAACATCGTTTTGTCGGTGGCCGATACCACCACTACAGCAGGCTTGCCGCTTCCGGGAGAGGTACTTGTAGATGTTGAAGACGGATTAACCAGCTGAAAGGTGACCCGGTATTCATCGGTCTCCGGAACGAGATCCATCCCGATGCCGCTTACGACGGCCAGCTCATTCAATTCCCGGCTGTTCCAGCAGCCGCCCAGCGGCAGGACCAGCACTGCTATGGCGATCAGGCGCAGCAGCCTCTTACCGTTCATCCCGTTTCCTCCCGGTGTCCCCTTTCCCTGCAGGAGAGGCTGAAGAGCGGCTGCTGTTGTTCACCAGCCGCTTTCTGAGCTTCGTGAAGCTCTGGGGGGAGCGGATGAAGGTATCCTTCAGATTCCCCGGAACAAAGGGGCCTATAGGAGTCATGTACGGAACACCGAGCGAGCGCAGGCTGCACAGATGGGCAATCAGCATAATAGTAAATATAGCGATGCCATACAGCCCCATAAATGCGGCAATCGCCATGATGATAAACCGCAGCATGCGGATGGAGAGCGCCATGTTGAAGGCAGGCGTAGCAAAGCTGGATATTCCTGTGAGCGAGACCACGATGACCATCGCCGGCGAGACGATCCCTGCCTGAACCGCTGCTGTCCCCAGCACCAGACCGCCGATGATGGATACGGTCTGGCCGATCGGCGAAGGCATACGTACCCCTGCTTCCCGGATAATCTCGAAGGTAACCTCCATCAGGACCGCTTCTACAAAGGCAGGGAACGGCACCCCCTCCCGCTGTGAAGCCAGATTGATCAGCAGCGGGGTCGGAATCATCTCCTGATGGAAGTTCAGCGCAGCGACGAAGATCGCCGGACCATACATCGAAATGACCAGGCACACAAAGCGGAGCATCCGGATCAGCGAGGAGATATCATACCGCTGATAATAATCCTCGACCGTATGAAAGAACATGAAGAAGGTAGTTGGGGCAATCAGCACAAACGGAGTACCGTCCACGAAGATGGCAATCCGTCCATCGAGCAGATTGCCCGCCACACTATCCGGGCGCTCTGTATTGAACATCGTGGGGAACGGGGAATATTTATTGTCCTCCACGATCTGCTCAATATATCCCGACTCCAGAATCATATCGACCTTAATCTCCTTAAGCTTATCCTTAAAGGCCTGAATCGTCTCTTTGTCGGCAATGCCGCGGATATACATAATCGTGATATCGGTGTGGGTCACATCGCCCAGCTTCATTGTTTCGGTCCAGAGGTCCGGGTTCTTGATGATTTTGCGGACCAGGGCAATATTCGTGCTGATGGTCTCGGTGAAGCTTTCTTTGGAGCCGCGGATGGCGACCTGGGTGCCCGCCTCAGAAACCGCCCGGGACTCCCCGCCGCAGGTGCTTCCACTGATGCCTCCCCCCACTCCGTTCACCAGAATAACCGTATCGCCCGAGAGCAACGCCTCCAGCAGTCCGTTAATATCTGTAACCAGCTTCTCCTTGCCAATACTAAGGGCATTCTCTTTAATATAGCTGTAGACTTCCTCCGGGGTTACCGCAAGCCGCGCACGGTCATTCAGAGCTTGAAAGGACATCACATGCGAGATGTAGTCATCGACCATCACTCTGTCGGTAATGCCGGCGATATATATTGCAGCCACACGGGCTGTTCTATTAATTAATTCATAAGTACGTATAACCAGATCGGGACTGTTCCCGAGCCTTGCTTGAATAGTACTGATGTTGTCTTCCAGCTTAGGGGAGACCGGCGAATTTATATTCTCCATATCCGCACCTCCTGGCTCTTACTATTCGCCTGCTATCCTTTTTTTATACAGCATATGGAATGTGTAAAAGCTGAAACAAGCTGCCCCCGGTACGGAATAATCCGTGTAAGGGACAGCTTGTGCAGATAGAGCTTATGGTATAGCGCCGGTACACCGGCTGGTATCTCAGAGCGGGGGGAAGATGTTAATGATTATCTACTACGCCAAGCGCCTTGTTCTTCTCCTTGAACCGGTCATTATGGGAGGAGACGTAGGCCACCTTCTCAGCGGTAGGGTCCATGTACAGCTTCGCGCTGTTCAGGGCAAGCACCGCGTCGGTGAATGTTCCGGCAATCAGCCGTACCTTGCTCTCATGATCCACGAAATCTCCGGCAGCGAAGATACCCGGCAGATTGGTCTCCAGCTTCCCGCTGACGTTCGCACACCATTCTCCCATATCCAGCCCCCAGTCCTTGAGCGGGCCGAAGTCGCTTCTCAGCCCGTGGTTGACAATGACGGCATCGACCTCAAGCTGCTCATGCTCCCCGGTCTGTATATGGCAGACGGTCACCTGATCGATCAGCTCTCCGTCGCTGCTGTGCAGCTGGCTTACCGCACAAGGCACACGCACATCAACCGAGGAGGCCTTCATCCGGGCAATATTCTTCTCATGCCCGCCGAACTGCTCCCGGCGGTGCACCACGGTTACGCTGGCGGCAATCCCCTCCAGCTCATTCGCCCAGTCCACTGCGGAATCGCCGCCGCCCGAGATCAGCACCCGTTTGCCGCGGAAGGGCTCCAGCTCCTGTACCGTGTAGTGCAGGTTCGTCACCTCATAGCGGTCCGCGCCTTCAATCTCCAGCTTCGCCATCTGCAGAATGCCGTATCCGATGGTAAGTATGACCGTACGGGTCCAGTGCTGCTCGCCTGTGGCTGAGGTCAGGATATACGTTCCGTCCTCCTGGCGGGCCTGGTGAACAATCTGCTGTCCGAATACAAGGGTAGGATCGAAGGTGCGCGCCTGCTCTGCCAGCTGATCAATTAACTGGCGGCAGAGAATAGGTGTTACTCCTCCGACATCCCAGATCATCTTCTCAGGATAGATCAGCATTCTGCCGCCCAGCTCATCCTTCGCTTCAATCAGCTTGGTCTTCAGATCCCTCATTCCGCTATAGAACGCTGTATACATGCCTGCGGGGCCGCCGCCAATAATCGTCACATCGTATAATTCCATTGATTCGTTCATTGATATCCCTCCAAGGTCTGGTTGTATTTAAGATTTGGTACGGGCCAGAAGATACAGAAAGTATGGAGCACCGATGACAGCTACCACAATACCGGTAGGAATCTCGGACGGCTGCAGAATCCGCCGTCCGATCGTATCCGCCGCAATGACAAGCAGCGCGCCGATCAGCGCGGAGGCGGGCAGCATCAGCTGATGCTTCGGTCCAACCAGCCGCCGCGCCAGATGCGGGCCGACCAGCCCGACGAAGCCGATGCCTCCGCTGACCGCTACGCTGGAAGCCGCAAGCCCGACCGCTGCTGCCAGCAGACGGAACTGCTCTCTGTTCACATTAGCACCGAGTCCTGTCGCTGTCTGCTCACCCAGATTAAGGACATTCATCACCCGTGCCTTGTAGATGACATAAGGCAGGAGAATCACGATCCATGGCAGCAGGGATAAGACAAACTTCCAGCTGGTGCCCCAGATGCTGCCCGCCAGCCAGGTGGCAACGAACTGATACTTGTCCGGGTCGAGGCGAAGCGTCAGCACGATCATCGCCGCGCTCATGCCTGCCGCCACTGCGACCCCGGTAAGCAGCAGCCGGATCGGCGAAATGCCCTGATGCCGCTTGTAGGCGAGGCTATAGATCAGAGCAGCAGTACAGGCCGCCCCGGCAAAGGCCACCACAGGCAACAGATAGACCGGTGCCGCCGAGGTCGTCGGATAGAAAGAGATCAGCAGCATAACCATCAGTCCGGCCCCGGCATTAATGCCGAGAATTCCCGGATCGGCCAGATCATTGCGGAAGACCCCCTGCATCACTGCGCCGGATACGGCAAGTGCGGTACCAATTAACAGAGAAATGACAATCCGCGGCAGGCGGAACTGGAACAGAATCAGCTCCTGCTTCTCCGTCCCCTTGCCGACCAGCGTATCCAACAGCTCAAGCGGAGTAAGTCTTATGTATCCTGTATTCACACTTATAAGGAACATCATCACAATCAGAACGGCCAGCACGCCGATCACCCTCAGGCCATACTTACGCCTTGCATCTTCTGAAGAAATTATCTTATGGCTCTGCATCTTTACAGCTCCCTTCTTTCTTTTCGGGCCAGATACAGGAAGAACGGTACCCCAATCAAGGCTATAATCGCACCCACCGGCGTTTCATGCGGCGGATTGATCATCCGGGCAGTCAGATCGCCCCCGACCACCAGCAGCGCACCCAGCACCGCAGAGCAGGGAATAATCCAGCGGTAATCCACACCCACCAGATAGCGCGTCAGATGGGGGATGATCAGGCCGACGAACCCGACAGCTCCCACTACAGCTACCGAGGCTCCGGCCAGAATCAGGACAATTAGCGTACCGGCCAATTTCACCAATCCTGTGCGCTGCCCAAGCCCCTTGGCAATATCCTCACCCAGGCTGAGCATCGTAATCGAACGGGACAGCACGATGGCTCCCAGGATAGCCGCTATCACCCATGGGGACATGATCTGCAGCTGGAACCATTTCGTTCCTGCCAGACCACCGGCATACCAGAAGGCAAGATCTTGTCCGATGCGGAAATAAAGGGCGATGCCTTCGCTTAGCGCAGAGAGCAGCGCACTGAGGGCAGCACCTGCCAATACGAGCCTGGCCGGGGTTAGTCCGCCCTTCGCCAGCGAGCCTACACCGTAGACAATTCCCGCTCCGGCTCCGGCGCCAACGAAGGAATAGAGTATGAGATACATGAACGGCAATCCCGGAAAAAATGCAAAGCAGACAGCCAGCGCAAAGCCTGCTCCAGAGTTAATGCCCATCAGTCCCGAATCCGCCAGCGGATTACGGGTCATCCCTTGCATAATAGCCCCTGCCACAGCGAGGCCGGCTCCCACCATTACGCCGCCCAGCACACGCGGCAGCCTAAGCTCGCGGATGATCTGATGCTCGGTAATATCGGGATTGAAATGAAAGACTGCGGTCCATACGACCGACAGCTTAATATCTGCGGCCCCGAACGATACGGAAATAGCGATACCCAGCGCCAGCGCAATCAAACCGCCAATAAGAATTAATGTTGCCGCCCAGGGACGGGACCGCAGCTTCAGCGGCTTGGCCTTCTCATCCAGCCCGCTCCCGGACACTGCCTGTTGATTCATGAATGTCACCTGTTTCTTTGAAATTGATTCTCATTATCATTATCAATATTGTAAAGGAACAGGTCAAGGTTTGGCAATGGACAAAATAAAAACAAGTAGAAACGGCTTTGCCGTCCTTTAAAAGGAGGGCAAAGCCGTTTCAGCGAGAAGGCGGATCGTATCTTATCGCGGCCTTTAAACGACCAAATGGTGCCGCTAGCCCTAGCCCCATAGCCGCAACCAAATAATGAGCCTAATCCGACAGTGCCCGCATAATATTGGATTTTGCCTCTGCCGCAATCGCTTCATTCCCGTCATCGACCGCTTGCATTAAGATCAGCATGGGGATGTATACCGCGATCAGCCTCGCCAGCAGCATCGTGTCCTCGTCCGCTCCTCCGTACGTTTCGAAAAACACGCCGCGGGCGTAAGGTGGTAAAAAGCTATAAGCAACGCTCAAATCGCAAGCCGGATGGCCTACGCTCAGATCGCCCCAATCAATGATGCCGGAAACGATCCCGTTCTCATTCACAAGCATATTTTTGAAATGAAGATCGCCATGCAGCAGTACATTCACCGCCTCGACACGGTCCTTTTGCAGACTGTTAATATACGCTTCGATCACACCGGACTCCTCCGGCGACAAGTGTTCAGCCAGCTTCGATAGAAAGCCCTCCATCTTCACTTTGCGCGATGCTATGTCTGTCAAGCTTCGATGATCCTGCTGAACTCCGCACTCCAGCGCCGTCTGCACTGGAAATTCATGCAATCTCCGCAAAAATCCCGCCAGCGTCTCTGCCGATAAAGCCCGGCGTTCTTCCGTCAGACCGATTGGGAAATCGCCTGGCACGTGGGCATAGCCAAGAAATGGTGCCGGGTATTCATCACTTGCTTCGCCATAAAACAGCGGTTTCGGATAGGGGATGGTCAAATAGGCCTCCAGCTCCGGCAGCAGCTTCCCTTCCATACGAATCGCGCCAACTGCAAACGTTCTTCTTGGAAACCGGAACACGTACTCGTCACCGATGAGAAAAACCGTATTGTCCCAGCCCCAGCCCAATCGCTTCACTTGCTTCGATGACAGCTGAGGGAATTGTCTGCCGATCAGCGTCCGCGCCTGCTCTTCGTTAACCTCCCACTCCGCATCCCATACATTCGTTCCTCCCATGAATTGTCTGCCTCCTCGTTCCTTCGCTCAATCATGCATTCGATACACCGAACCCACCTATGAGGTCGCCTCATTTTTATGCTTATCAACAACAAAGTTTAACATAGCTATATTATTAAAAACAGCCTATCCTCCCAGTTCCATCCTGTTAGAGATGTAGCTGGAGCATAGGCTGTCAGATTGGCGGTTAGTTGAGTTCTATACATTCTGAAGCGTGCCGCCGAATATTTTGCGGATGTACCCTTGCAGCTTGCCGATATGCGGCACGAAGAGGCTTTTGTCATACACATAATTGGATTGGGTTACCAGCTGTGAATAGAGCAGGAAGAGGATGGCCGCGAGCTCCCGGTCAATCTGCCGCTCATGCTCCATCAGAGCATACATCTCATCCAGCGCCTCATAGAGCTGAAGCAGAGCCGCCTCATTAATGAGCTTACGGCGCAGCGGTACAAGAATATCTGTAGCAATAGCATCAATCCGCAGAATAACAGCCGCCAGTCTCTCGTTCACACTATTCTCCTCCTGCAGTGACTGAATGGTTAAGCGCTTGCTTATTACCATCCTATGTCTGCCGGACCCCAGGCATGCCTGGGCAGCGGAATCAGCTACCTCGTGTAATCCTCGTATTCGTCTCTCCTGTTCAGCTTGGAGTACATATATTCATCATTCTTCAGCTTATAGAGCTGGCCCATTGCACCAAAGATCAACACTAGAACTACAATCAGACCATAGGCATAGCTAAACTGGTTGAAATAGAAACACAATACAATGGCTGCAAAGGTCATAAGCAGCAGTGCAAGTGCGATCCGGCTCAGAATTTTCTTCATCAGGGTTCCTCCGCAGAAAGTTTTAGTCTAAATGTATCATAATCTGCGGACGAATCCTGTCGAAAGCTGGCAGCTAGATCATTTTCGAGAGTACCGTTCCCGCCAGCAGCTCACCGAGCGTCTTATCGAGCGGCAGCGGCTTATTGCCCAGGCAGGTGCGGAGCGCGGTCAGCAGCACACGGACATCATATTTGCTGGGATGGACCGGAATCACTTCTTTGTCCAGCGCCAGCAGATTATAGACGGCCATCATTGCGGAGCGGACCGAATACTCCACGGTGAACACGCAGTCGTCCGGCACTTCGGCGAACTGGCCGAGGAAGGCCAGATTCACACTGCCCTGCGGCACGACCTGCGGACGGTCACCAAGAACGCGCGGCATGAACTGTGCAGTGATATAAGGCATCATACAAGGGATGACGTTAGTGGTATGCTCCAGAATCCCGGGAATGCGGTCCGCAAGACCCATATGGTAGCACAGTTCCTCCAGCAGCTCGCGTCCGGTGCAGTCGCTCATTTTTTTCTTGATATAGTCGCCTTCGGCATCCGGGAACAGGCCATACGCCCACAGTACCTTCACATTGTCCGGCTGGTTGATGAAATGCGGCTGCTTCGGTGCGGTCCAGGACATCATCCAGCTGGAGTCTTTGATCGTGACCACGCCGCCCATGCCGGGAGCATCTCCCGTCAGCTCCAGCAGATAAGGGAATACAATCTCATCATCGGTAAAAGTCATTGTGAACGACAGCCATTTGGACTTGTCGATATCCCCGCAGAACACTTCAGGGCGGCCGAAATCCGGGGATTTGGCAGCAAGCTTCTCCCAGAGGCTCCAGCACCCGCGTTCAGTAACGGACCGGTTCAGCACCGCCGGGTGGTCCAGATCGCCAAGGGTAGAATTCTCTGTCATTGAGCCGTTCGTGACCATGACCAGATCCCCGCGTGTCACCGGAATCGTCTTCGGAGAACCATTAACCTGCACCTGAATCGCGGTTACAACCTTCTCATCGCCGCTCATACTAAGCTCCAGATCCGTAACCTCATGCCCTTTGTCAAAATGAACGCCCTCACGTTCCAGCCATTTCATCAGCGGCAGGATCAGCGAGTCGAACTGGTTGTATTCGGTGTGCAAAATTCCTTTCAGCTGGTTCATCCCGGAGATCAGGTGCATGAACCGCTCCATATAACGCTTCACCTCTACCACGCTATGCCAATTCTCGAAGGCGAACATGGAGCGCCAGAAATACCAGAAATTCGTCTCCAGGAAGCTCGGGTCAAAAAACTGCTCAATCGTCACCGAGCCCAGTCTCTCTTCGGTAGCCAGCGTAAGCTTACCTAATTGCAGCGCATGTGCGGTAGAGAGCCCAAGCGATGAGAAGTCGGCGGGGGTGCCTTGCTTTTCGACCAAACGGCAATGCGATTCAATCGGTTCAGCCAGGTTGAGCTCCCGGAATTCATCCAGCACCGTCCGGTCCGGATTGGTCAGGGAAGGGATGAAGCCGAACAGCTCCATGAAGCACTCGAAGTGCTCTTCAATCTCGCGTCCGCCCCGGGCGCTGTAGCCATCCTTGGCATTGCCCGCCCCGTCCATGGAACCGCCGTATACAGCTGATTGCTCCAGAATATGAATATTCCGGCCGGGCATATGCCCGTCACGGATCAGGAAGGCCGCCGCCGACAGGGAGCCGATCCCTCCTCCGACGAGATAAGCCTTGCGTGAAGCGATGCCTTCCTGTACCTGCGGATGAATTCTTTGATATGTACCCATGTGTCCTCTTCCTTCCTTGTTCAGGGGATAAGTGCCTGCTAACTGCCTTCACTATAACCGCCGTGAACCAGGGATTCTATGGACAGCTGGACGCAACTGTCCAGGGATTACACATCCGCCCGATATTGTGTCATAACTTCACCGGATGAACTGCAGACTGATAATGCTCAAGCCCCCGGGCAATGCATCCGTCCATAATCCGTGATACCTTGTCCACCACTCCGGCCGGATCTGTATTCGCCCCGGCTCTGAGCCAGTGGATCACCTGTTCAAGGATGGCCAGCGTGTAGAAATCGGCTATATCGAGTCTGGCCTGCATTCTCACAGGCTCCGGAATCTGCTCCTGTCCCGGCCACGCCTGCCCGTCTAGCTCCTCCACTACGCTGATCATGACGCGGTAAATCACTCCGTACAGGAATTGCTCCAGATGCTCGCGTCCCAGCGAATGGAAGGTATTCAGACAGATCGTTTTGTTATTTACGGTGTAACGCAGGACGCT
This sequence comes from Paenibacillus sp. FSL M7-0420, assembly GCF_038002345.1. Lineage (NCBI taxonomy): Bacteria > Bacillati > Bacillota > Bacilli > Caryophanales > Paenibacillaceae > Paenibacillus > Paenibacillus sp. FSL M7-0420. Next base: position 4,572,703 of record NZ_JBBOCJ010000001.1, read on the forward strand.
TAAGAATCCTTGCTTCCAGCCCGCCCAGCAGCAGTATTGGTCCAGTCCTTCAATCACTTCTGACTTGTAGATCCAGCCGAGCAGCTCATAGATATCCTGAAAATGATTATAAAACGTATGGCGGGTCACCCCGCAATCCGCTGTGAGCTGCTGGATCGTTATTTTGTTCAGGGGCTTGGTGAGCATAAGCTTCTTCAGAGACCGGGCTAACGCGTTCTTCGTTAAGAGTGAATTGGACATCTCTGCCTCCTGTGAGCGCTTGGATTTTATATTCCAATTATAACCAATTGAGAGTTTGTTTTCATCCCGCCTGCTCCGCAGCTCTTGTTACTCCCGCTCCCCTAGCCGGACTGCATAGGTCTTGTATCCCGCTTCGCTAATCTCAAGGCAGTTCAACTGCTCCCCGTACACGCAGCCGCCGTCGATGCCTATTTTGTCGCCCAGCGGACTGAACCAGACGCCTGCCCCGTCCTGCAGATCTACCGTAGAGGTATGGCCGAATACACCCGTCTTCTCCGTAGAAGTTACAGGATGATTGTAGAAAGGCTCCCGAATCCAGATAAAATCATACTCCCGCTGCATCCGCCAGTCGGCAAGGGAAGGATTAATGCCAGCATGAACGAACAGATGGGTCTCCGTCTCATAGTAGTAAGGCAACGAACCCAGGAAATCCAGATGCTCCTTATACTCCGTACGCATGAACCGCTTCATCTCCGTGTAATCCTTCCAGCCTGAATCCGGGTGCAGCAGCACCGAATCCCGCCCTCCGCAGTAGCTCAGAAGGGTGTGGAATCCCCCATTGGTTATCCAGTGGGTATCCCGCTTATCATCCTCTCCCGCCAGCGCATCGCAGGCCATCTGATCATGGTTGCCCCGCAGCACAATCACCCCTTCCGCTTCGGCAAGCCGCTTCACCTGTTCCACGACCGCTCTGCTGTCCGGGCCTCTGTCCACATAATCCCCCAGCAGGATCAATTGATCCCTGGAGGGGTTATACTCCGCCCGCCGGAGCAGCAGATTGAATTCCTCTATACAACCGTGAATGTCACTGATCACTAATGTTCTGATGCCGCTCTCCTCCTTCTTCAGATGAAACTGTCTTGACCTGGAGTATTCATTATACTAACACAAAAAAGAGGTTCACCCGCCAAGCGTTCAGCTTAGCAGGGAAACCTCCTGGTTACATTCTATTCCATCCGCGCGGATGACGGGTGCTGTACCGGCCGTTCCGCAGCACGGTCCCAGCGCCAGAGGGCGTCATGCCCCTGCAGATGCAGGCCGCCGTACCATTCATCGATACTTTGCAGGTGTAACCGGTCGGCTGCTCCGGCCAACACCTGCTCTCCCCATGCAGTCATCGTAACGCTGCGGTTCAGGAATTCCGGTACTTCCCTGTAGTCTGTAAGCTCTGCCACACCGTCAATCTCAAGCAGAGGCTTCGTCCCGGCCGTCAGTGTGCGCAGGATCTTCCAGTATTCCGTATCGCCCATGCCAAGCCGGTGCAGCTCATCCGTAACCTGACGGAACAGCTTAAGCGGCGTATCCATTCCGTTAGCTACAGCTTGGAGGGTGGTCTCTTCGACGATCCCGAGACCGTTCTCTACAGAAGGCAGACGGGAGAGGTGGGCCTTGAAGGCATCATAGGCAAAAGCAAGCGCGCCCGCAGCCAGCTCCTCCCGCTTCGCCGCAAGCAGGTCTGCGAGCTTCCGGGGATCGGCAGCGGCATAGGCCTCCCACAGCAGGCTTCCCAGCTGCAGCTCCTTGCGGCTTATATTCCGCCAGGTTCCCGGCAGGGTACTCAGCTGAGCTTCCGTCAGCTGTCCCAGACCATGGAACAGCTCAATCCCGGGGAAATCTCCGATGCAGAGCAGGCTCAGCTTCGTGTTGCCCAGCTTTTGCCCATTGAACCAGTGTAATAGATAGGCCAGCATACTCTGGTCGAACAGATCATGCTCGAACCATAGCACCACCTCATCATACTGGCGGAATCCGCTAATCCTCCGCTCCTGCTCCGCACAGCCCGCCAGATATTCAGCCGCCGGAATGCCCATCGTGGCCTGTAGCACCTCCGCCCGCAGCAGCCGGTTCTGCTCTTCCGCCGGATCGATGAATACCGGTCCCGCCGAATAGATCTCTCTCCACACCAGCACCTCCCCCTGGACAATCCCCTGCTTCAGCTTGTCTCCCACCGTGTCACCATTCACAATATGCAGCATTCGCTGTCCTCCCTCATGTAACAAATGAAATGCAGCCGCCAGATCGACAACAGGCAATGCCCCCTTCAGCTTGCGTCTGCCGTCATACAGCCTTTTCTTCAGCGTACCCGCCGGAATTCCCAGATAGACGGAGATCTCTGGCAGCGAATATCCATAGAAGTAGAACAATTGCAGCGGTACCCGCAGCTTGGCAGACAATTCCGACACTGACCTGTGGAGCACCTGTGTCCATTCCCGGTATTCAACAATCTCCGCTGCGCCGGGAGAAGAGCCGGCGACATGCACCGCTGCCTCCAGAGGCAGCAAGGCTTGACGCTTACGCCGCAGCAGCCGGTGACACTGCCTGACCACAATGGTTTTGAACCATCCCGGAAACGCTGCAGGCTCCTGCAGGCTGGCAAGGTTCATATACGCTTCCAGCAAGGCTTCCTGTACCGCGTCTTCCGCAAGCTGCACATCTCCCAGCCTGTCGTAGGCCACTACGTAAGCCATCCCACGGACATGCCCGCTAAGCTGCCGGAAGGCTTCGGCATCGCCCTTCTGCGCCTTTTCAATCCAATGCAGCATACGTCTGCAAACCTCATTTCTGTATTTTTATCGTGTTCTAATAATAAGTGCCGGTCCGGGAGGAAAAGGTTACATAGGGGGTCCGGAATGTATTGACCAGTGTCAGATTTATATTTTGGAAAATTAAATTTGTAATGATTATATTTATTTAAATTAATTTCGAATGATATGTGTTACTATTAATTCATTTAGCCCAGCTCGGAGGCCAAGTCTGTTACCCTGGAGGATCTAGTGATACCCAAGGCCTATATCAGCGAAGACAATACACTTTCGGGAGGCTTACTATTGAATCATAAACCGGGCAAGCTTGTTCTCTCCACACTAATGATAGCAACTGCACTATATTCTTCGACCGGAACAGCTACTGGCGCTGCCGCTCCTTCATTAACTGGAATCACTGGCCACTGGGCACAGAACGAAGTTACCGATTGGGTTGACAAAGGGTTCATTCAGGGATATGCCGACGGCAGCTTCAAACCGGACAATAGTCTGAAGAGAACAGAGTTCATGGCGCTCATCAACCGCGCCTTCGGATTCACTGAAACGGCACCTGTCTCCTACCCGGATCTCTCTTCAAGCAGCTGGGCCTACACTGAGGTTGCCAAAGCCGTGAAAGCCGGATATATCAACGGATATTCAGATGGTACGATCGGTAGCGGCAAGTCCATCAGCAGACAGGAGGCCGCTGTGATCATCAACCGGTTATTGAAGCTGGATGCCGCGCAGACCCGCACTCTTTTCAGTGATTCCAAGGATATTGCCGCCTGGGCACTGGATTCTGTCAATGCTGTAGCTGCGGCAGGAGTCATGAAGGGTTACTCCGAAGATAACAGCTTCAGACCCGGCAGAGATATTACCCGTGCGGAAGCCGTAGTGTCCTTAACGCGCACCAAAGTAATTGAGGAGGCTCCGGCTAATACTCCAGTAAATGGTGGAGGCACATCCTCAGCAACCGCCTCACCGACAGCTAGTCCAACCTCTACACCCACTGCTACACCTACGCCGGTTCGGAGCACCTATGTCCCTTCCGATCCAACGGCTGCGCCTACAGCTACACCAGCACCGGCACCTACACCCACTCCTGCAACTACGCCGATCCCTACAGTTACCCCTACACCTACACCTACACCTATACCTACTCCTGATCCGGGGGATACGTCAGCCCCTCTACTTAGCAGTGTAACTCTTGAAGCAGTTACTGTAGGAGATAATGTGTACGGGACAAGCAACGAAGCAGGTTATTTGTACCTGGTTCCTTCCACTGTAGCAGTGACCACGGCAGAGCTGGAAGGCTCCATCCATGCTGCTCTGGGTAAAAAGCTGGCGGTAACCGCCTCCGTCTATTCTTCGCTGAATACTCAGGGCCTGCCTGCTGATCATTATGTTGTGTATGCTGTAGATGCCTCCGGCAATATCTCGGCCCCTTCCAGCACGATTGAGGTTAGAGCGATTGAACTGACTATAGGGCTTCCTGCCTCCTTGACAGAGTCCAAAACCTATGACGGCACTGCTTCAGCAGCTGTAACCGCGAATTCGCTGACCGGTGTGCTGAGCGGTGACGATGTTGATGTTCATACCTCTGCTGCCTACAACAGCGCAGCGCTTGGGGTGAACAAGACGATAACCGTTACCTACACATTAAGCGGAGCGCAGGCAGCTAGCTATATCGCACCAGCTCCCTATATCGTGAATACGGGCAGTATCGCACTGAATCCATTAACCATCGCAGCCCCTAATTTGACCTTGGCAAAGTTCAAGGACGGAACCACTACAGCAGCAGTGACCCCCGGACAGCTTATAGGGGTAGTTCCCGGGGAAGATGTCACTGTGAGCGCCGTTGCCAACTATGATACATCAGCCGTTGGGACGAACAAGACCATAACTGTAGTCTATACGCTTAGCGGAACAGATGCGGGCAATTATATTGCACCTGCGAGCTACATTGTCACCAACGGGGAGATTGACCGGGATCAGATCACACGCTCCAGAGTCTATGACGGAACGACTGCGGCAGCGGTAATCGTTGGTGCGGTAAACGGTATCATCGACGGAGATGATGTGACTGTGCATGCCTCCGGGACCTATGACAGTCCTAATGTCGGTGTGAACAAAATCATCACCATCTCTTACACCTTAACAGGAGCAGATGCAGGTAACTATTTCCCACCTGCTAGCTATTCCATTAATACAGGTATTATCACAGCCTTACAGTTGGACATTACAGCACCCGTTCTCACAGAGTCTAAGCTCTATGACGGGAATACATCGGCCCAGATCACTCCAGGTACCCTGATCGGAGTTATTCCGGGGGATGATGTTACAGTGAGCGCTACAGCAACTTATAACGATGCTGCTGTCGGCAGCGGCAAACTCATCACCGTGGTCTACACCTTATCCGGCGACGATGCAGGTAACTATGCGGCACCGGGGAATTACATGATCTCAACAGGTGTGATTGTAGCGCCTTAAGAAGAGATTTGTGAACATATGGTAAAAGATAAAAGCGTCCCGCGAGCCGTGAACCGGCTGGTTGGGGCGCTTTTGTTGTGGTTGGGGTTGGTTAGAGTAGGCTATAAGTCAGTAATGAATTCGGGCGGAATATAGTCTGCGAGCCAGATATTATGATTTCCGTGATAGAACTTGATTCCTTCCTGTGCGGCCCGCCCGGCATCGATAGTTAAGATCACAGGACTTGAGTCCTTTCGTCCTCCCACCAGCTTCGCTGTATCCGTATCCACCGAGAAATGAACATACTGCCTCTTCATGGGTTTCAGTCCTTCGTGCAGAATCGTCTCCACCCATTGCCTGGCTGTACCGTGGTATAGAATGGGGGGCGGAGTTTCATTTTGCTTGATTATTTTTTGCGGGACAGAGTGACCATACAGCGCCCTGATTCTGCCCTCCGCAAGCTCATGCCGCTGCTTATCCGATGCTGCGATCATCTTGTCCAGATCCTCTGCACCGACCGATTCCCACTTCTTGTCCTGATGCAGCGAGTGGAGCAGTTGCTCGATATCCACCCATCCCTGTGCATCCAATTCCAGTTCATATTCCCACGGTGCGTGACGCAGGGCGTAGGAGACCACTTTGCTGAGCTTTGCATAATCCACCTGTGTATAGACCTCCATAGTCATTTTGCATTGTTGTCAGTATTCAAAATCATCGATTGTGACGAGTTTAGCCTAGTTTAGCATATGTGAAGCTTCCGGTATAACCATGCGCAAGGCCATAGGCGTGCTCCGTCAACAAGCGAAGAGGACTGAGATTCCGTTATGTCTGCCTACGAGGCGGGTATGCCAGAGCACGCGGACTCAGAATCCGCTATGTGACCAGATTCCGCTTGATTAGGAGCCGAAAAGACAAGATAACGGAATCTCAGTCCGTTTCAGGCTCAAAAAGAGACGTTTCGGCCAAATAAGGGAATCTGAGTCCGGTTCGTACAACGACCGGCAGTGGGGGGCATGGTCTCACTTTGAGTGCACGCAAAAAGCCGCCCCCCTTGGGAGCGGCCCGCCTTGCACCCGTCACTGTACATCACATACTTAACTCTTGCTACGCACCACAGCTAACCCGACTGCTGTATCGGACTTACGGAGCTGCGGCAGTATCAGCCTAGACGCGCTGTACCTTCCACCGCTACTGCGCAATCTGCTCGCGGATGTTCGCGAGAATCTTCTTCTCCAGCCTCGACACCTGCACCTGCGAGATGCCGAGGCGGCTGGCGACTTCCGACTGGGTCTGATCACGGTAATAGCGCAGATACACGATCAGACGCTCGCGCTCGGTTAGCGCACCGATGGCCTCGTTCAAGGCCAGCTTGTCGAACCAGCGCTCCTGCGACTCGTCGGCGATCTGGTCGATCAGCGTGATCGGATCGCCGTCGTTCTCGAAGACGGTCTCGTGGATCGAAGTCGGCGGCTTGTTGGCTTCCTGGGCGAAGACGATTTCTTCGGGCGTGACGCCCAGCGCTTCGGCCACTTCACCGATGGTCGGGAGGCGGTCGAGCGTTTTGGACATCTCATCCTTCATCTTGCGCACCTTGTTGGCCATCTCCTTCAGCGAGCGGCTGACCTTGAGTGTGCCGTCATCGCGGAGGAACCGCTGGATCTCGCCGATAATCATCGGCACGGCATAGGTGGAGAACTTGACCTCATAGCTGAGGTCGAATTTATCAACGGACTTCAGCAGTCCGATACAGCCGATCTGGAACAAATCATCCGGTTCATATCCGCGGTTCATAAACCGCTGCACCACCGACCAGACGAGGCGGATATTGCAGTTGACCAGCGTGTCGCGGGCCGTATGGTCCCCGGCTTGACTGAGCGCGATTAGACGTTTGACCTCCGCATCGTCCAAATAGGTCGGCGGAGCTTTTTTTGCTTCTGCATCCATGGCTCCAACCCCTAATTGTATAAAGCTTTTTTCGAGACGATGGTTTTCTTCATCGAGATTGAGGTTCCGCGTCCCGGTTCGCTGATAACCTCGAATTCATCCATGAAATTCTCCATAATGGTGAAGCCCATACCTGACCGCTCCAGCTCCGGCTTCGAGGTATACAGCGGCTGCTGGGCCAGCTCCAGATCCTCAATGCCCCGGCCCTTATCCTCAATCGTCAGGTGCACGGTCTCATTCTCAAGCGAAGCGGATATGCTGACAACGCCTGCGGGATCACTGTCATAACCGTGAATAATACAATTGGTGACGGCCTCCGAGACGACCGTCTTCAGGTCATTCAGCTCCTCCATCGTCGGGTCGAGCCGGGAGACAAAGGCAGCCACTACCACACGTGCAAACGATTCATTCTCCGACAGCGCGGCAAACTGGACACTCATGAAGTTACGAGCTTCGCTACTAGTCATAACGCGACCTCCAAATCCGAGAGTGCAGCGCTCTCGTCGTCATATAGGGGCATGATTTTGAACAGGCCCGACATTTCCAGCAGGCGCTTCACAGGCGCTGTGGCATCGCAGACTGCCATTTTGCCGCCCTTACTGCGGATCAGCTTGTACCGCCCCAGAATCACTCCGAGACCCGAGCTGTCCATGAACTGCAGCTCCTTCAGACTCAGGATCAGATGCTCCACCTGGCCCCGCATAATCGCTTCATCCATATCCATACGTACATAATCGGCTGCGTGATGGTCCAGTTCCCCGGACAACCGGACAATCAGCACACCCCGGTGATGCTCCATCTCCACATGAGAATTCATACTTGCCACTCTCCTCTTCGTTGCTTGGACAACCGCCCTGTAACTATTTCTTTCCCCTACAAGGACAAGGTTTCTACACCGCAATTGAGGATTCCTGCCTCACGACAAAACTAGAAGAAAACCCCTAAGAACTTACACAAAGCCCCTGGTTCAATCTACAAAATGCAAGAAATTAATCATTCGTAAACATAGCGCCTGTTGCCCGCTTGAACAGCTTCCACCAGCCCGCCTTGGCTACCGTTTCGCCTGCCTTCAGCTCATATTCCTTCAGGACAGCGGTTCCCTGGTAGACCACCAGCTTGCCGACCGTCTGGCCTTCGGCCACCGGAGCCTTCACCTGCTCATTCAGCACCAGCTCATGGCGGATACCCTCCTGGGTTACTCCTTTGCGGAGCAGGACACTATAGTCTTCCTTCGCCACCAGCGGGAGCTGCGACTTCACGCCCTTCTCAATCCTCACCGTGCCGATGGTGTCGCCTTCTTTGTGAATCATATGCAATTTATATTGGGAAAAGAGGTAGTCGAACATCGCCGAGACCTCGCTGTTGCGGGTCTTGGTGTTCGGCTCGCCCAGCACCACCGCTACAGCGCGCAGGCCGTCTCTGGCCGCCGTTGCCGACAGGCAGAACTTCGCTTCGGACGTATATCCCGTCTTCAGCCCGTCAGCCCCCGTGTAGAACCGCACCAGCTTGTTGGTGTTGACCAGCCAGAACGGCTTGGTGGAATCCTTGCGCAGGTAATCCTGATACGAGCCGGTGTATTTGATAATCTGCTCATGCTTCAGCAGCTCCCGGCTGATGACGGCAATATCATGCGCGGAGGAATAATGATTCGCAGCCGGCAGGCCGTTGCAGTTGGCGAAATGAGTATCCTTCAGGCCCAGGTCCTGCGCCTTCTGGTTCATGAGATCGACGAAGGCGCTCTCCGAGCCTGCGATTTTCTCCGCCATAGCTACGGAAGCATCATTGCCGGAGGCCATTGCGATGCCCTTCAGCATATCGTCAACCGTCATTTCTTCACCCGGCTCCAGAAAAATCTGCGAACCGCCCATCGATGCCGCATACTCGCTGGTCCGCACCTTGTCGGTCAGCTGCAGTTTGCCCTCGTCCAGCGCCTCCACCGTCAGCAGCATGGTCATAATCTTGGTAATACTGGCCGGCGGAAGTTTATCATGGCTGTTCTTCTCATAGATGACCGTGCCCGTGCTGGCATCCATAAGAATGGCAGAACGCGCCCCTGGCGCAAGCGTAGCAGCCGCCCCTCCGGCATTGCCGGAATTTGCGGTGCCTTTGGCTTTTTCCTCCGCCCAGGCTCCGGTAGCGCCTCCCAGAACCGATACAGTAATGCATAACGCAAGCGTAACATAACGAATTTTCCTCACAATGGTTCCCCTCCTGAACTTAACCTTCATTTCACAGGTACTGTGTTCCAGTTTCGTCAGAATCGCAGGAAATTATTCCATTTCACGCACAAAAAAAAGGCCTTCCCCCGGTATCTTCACAGATACTTGAGAAAGCCCCTTTCCGGTACTGCTATGATAACCTAGCCGCCGATAGCCAAAGCGCTGAAAATTACAGGTCCCACCACTGTAGCAACGGAGCCGACATCCTGGTTCTCTACAATCAGCTGATAGTTCTGGACCCCGGCCGGAACGTTGACATCTACCATATGCAGCGAAATAATACCGTCGTCATTGAAATTCTCCTCCAGCTCTGTCCGAGCGTAGAAGATTTCTGTACCTGCCCGCCAGATGCGGACCAGCACATTGGGCGTATCCAGCGTAACATCCACGCCGATGGTAGCTTTCAGTTCAACCTTATTGGGAAAATGTCCTGGAACTGCGGGATCGATATAAACCGATGTTCCTGCAATCTGTATACCTGCCGGAGAAATGGGAACAGGTATGGAGACCCCGTTAGTAATAGGTGTAACTACGGATGCGTTATAATCCAACAGTGTTTTGGCCACGCATGATCACTCCTTTTCATATTCTACTAAAGTATATGAAAGATATGAAAAAGAGCTTGTGCATTTCTATCACTAGTATCACCTATTTATCTAGCGTGCGTTGCTATAATTCACTGCTGGACGGCTCCCGCCCTTATGCCCGAGATACAGCCTCGACAGTAGAGGAGAACGCACCGCCCAAGTGGCGGCCAGCAGCGGCACCCCCACTCCGATCAGCGTAAAGGGCAACAGCCCGTAATCCGTCCCGAGGAGATATTTGAGCCCGTAATTCAAAGGCAAATGCAGGTACATAATCGCAATGGAATTGCGTCCCAGACTGCCCATCCAGTCCAGCGGAACAAGCTTCGAGAGACGGTACACAGCGGCGCAGATAGTCAATGAGATGAGCATCGGCACGGCCAGATCGAGCAGCAGTGAAGTATACTCCTTGTATTTCATATTCAGGCTGTATTGAAGGACTCCCGTCCGCTCCAGCAGCAGCACAAGAGCACATAACGGAAGCAGCACCGGCAGCGCCGAATAGCGGCGGATTAGCGCAGGGATGGCCTGTTTGCCGTAGAATCCGATCGCATAATAAGTAATGGCGAGCAAGGACACATCTGCATTCCAGGGAAGGTTGAAGTTCTTGAGCGAAGTCAGGGAGATGAGATGTGACAGGAGGTAAGCAGAAGCGATCAGGAGAAATTGCGTGCGGCGGGAATAACGGACAATGTATCCGAAGAGCAGTTGAGTGAACAGCAGGCAGGTGATGAACCAGAACACCCCGTAAGGACCCGTGAGTGACAGTCCCCCGTAGAGCAGTCTCGCTATATTCTCGGCGAACCCTTTTACATTGAAGTTGAACAGCAGCAGCACTGCCGCAATCAGGAGTCCGTAGGCAAAATAGGGAGTCATCAGCCCCTTGGTCCGTTTGGCCGCCCAGCCCAAATACCGTCCGGGTTCAACCGGCTTAAATACAAGTCCGCTAAGCATAAAGAACAAAGGCATCCGGAACCAGGACAGATAATGATTCGCTGCCGCATCGCCGGAGTGGCCCATTACTACAAAAATAATACTGAATCCCTTGGCGGCATCAATCCATAATTGTCGTGGTTTGTTCACGTCTTCCTCCCATCTCCTCCCAAATCAGTTTTAATTTAAAGTAATTATAAAAGGGTTTGTTTTTATTTTCAAATTTCGATGAAATATTTCAGTGTTATTTCTGAAAGAATATTCACTTAACAACGGAACAAACTCTGTAAAAATAAGTCATTCTGCCTAGACGGGAGACATTGTCCCATCCGGGTAATAAATAGGGCTAAAGTCCGGCTGTGTTGCCGGTGACGTAGCGGGCAGGAAAAGCGTCTGGTATGGTGCGGGGAAGCAGGAGGCGGGATGCGGAATGTGGTCGGTTTTCCGATTACATTTGGACCACACGCCTCCGCAGCGCCGAATGTGATCGGTTTTCCGATTACATTTGGAACGCGCTCCTCCGCAGCGCCGAATGTGGTCGGTTTTCCGATTACATTTGGACCACGCGCCTCCGCAGCGCCGAATGTGATCGGTTTTCCGATTACATTTGGACCACACGCCTCCGCAGCTCCGAATGTGATCGGTTTTCCGATTACATTTGGACCACGCGCCTCCGCAGCTCCGAATGTGATCGGTTTTCCGACTACATTTGGGCCACGCGCCTCCGCAGCGCCGATTGTGATCGGTTTTCCGATTACATTTGGACTACGTGCCTCCGCAGCGCCGAATGTGATCGGTTTTCCGATTACATTGGACCGCGCGCCTCCGCAGCGCCGAATGTGATCGGTTTTCCGATTACATTTGGACCACACGCCTGTGTGTGTGCATATTGTATGCTGTTTTCGGCATACATTCGGCCCACGGGCCTCCGTGCGAGAACAATGTATGCTGTTTTCCGCATACATTTGCTCCACGGGCCTGCGTGTGAGCCTATTGTATGCTGTTTTCCGCATCCAGCAATAGCAAAGGGCCACCCGCTGCCGGATGGCCCCTCCTCACACTGCACATATGCTTAATACAAATGACAGGCCGTCTGATGGCCTGAATCCAGCTCCCGCAGCACCGGCGCTTCCGACTTGCAGCGGTCCATCGCATGCGGACAGCGGGGGTGGAAGGCACAGCCTGTGGGCGGAGTCTCAGGGTTCGGAACATCCCCGGTCAGGACGATGCGCTGCTTCTTCAGGCCCGGATTCGGCACCGGAACGGCAGACATCAGCGCCTGCGTATACGGATGCAGCGGCTTCGCGAAGAGTGCCTTCGTCGGCGCCAGCTCGACAATCCGCCCCAGGTACATGACGGCCACCCGGTCGCTGATGAACTTCACGACTGACAGGTCATGCGAGATGAACATATAGGTAAGACCGTATTGCTCTTGCAGATCCTGCATCAGATTCAGCACCTGGGCCTGGATGGAGACATCCAGTGCCGATACCGGCTCATCGCAGACAATGAACTTCGGATTCAGCGCAAGCGCGCGGGCAATACCGATCCGCTGCCGCTGGCCGCCGGAGAATTCATGGGGAAAACGGTGAGCCTGATAGGGGGACAGGCCCACCACCTCCATCAGCTGCTCAACCCGGCTCTTCAGCTCTCCGGCGGGAGCTGATCCGTGGGTACGGAGCGGCTCCTCCAGAATGCGCTGGACGGTCCAGCGGGGGTCGAGCGAAGCGTAAGGGTCCTGGAACACCATTTGCATATCGGTACGGAACCTGCGGAGCTGCTCGGTATTCAGGCTGCGCACATCGGTGCCGCCGAACATAATCTCGCCTTCTGTCGGCTCAATCAGCCGCAGAATGGCCCGTCCGGTGGTCGACTTCCCGCAGCCGGATTCTCCGACCACAGCCAGCGTCTCTCCCTGCTCAACGGATAAGGTTATGCCGTCAACGGCTTTGACTGCACCTACCTGCTTAGAGAAGAAGCCCCGGCGGATCGGATAATGCTTCTTCAGATTGCGGACTTCCAGTAATGTGGTCATAGTACTCCCTCCTGCTGCAGGATACAGCGGCATGTGTGGCCCGGCTGTACCTCAAGCAGCTCCGGGAGCTGCTCCCGGCAGCGGTCCACCGCTACAGGACAGCGCGACGCGAACCGGCAGCCGGGCGGCAGATTGGCCGGATTCGGCACCTGGCCCGGAATCGAGCTGAGGCGGTCCTCATCCCCCGCCAGCTGGGGCAGGGAAGCCAGCAGCCCTTGAGTATAGGGATGCAGCGGCTGGCTATACAGGGTAGCCACATCCGTCTCCTCGACGATCTGACCCGCGTACATGATGACGACCCGGTCGCACATCTCGGCGACGACCCCCAGATCATGCGTGATCATCAGGATTGACATCCCCTCGTTCTTTTGCAAATCCCGCATCAGATCAAGGATCTGTGCCTGAATCGTCACATCCAGCGCTGTCGTCGGCTCATCGGCAATGAGCAATTGGGGGTTACAGACCATCGCCATCGCAATCATCACCCGCTGCCGCATCCCGCCGGAGAGCTGATGGGCATACTGCTGGGCAATCTTTTCCGGCCGGGGAATCCCTACCTTGCGCAGCATCTCCACCGCCCGCTCAGCCGCCTCCTTCTTGCTCAGCTTCAGATGGTAACGGGCGGATTCGGAGATCTGGCGGCCGATCTTGAACACCGGATTCAGCGAGGTCATCGGCTCCTGAAAAATCATCGCAATCCGGTTCCCCCGGATGCTCCGTACCTCATTCATAGACATCTCCAGCATATCCTTGCCCTCGAAGCGGATCTGGCCGGAAGCAATCCGGCTGATGCGCTTCGGCAGCAGCTGCATGATGGAGAGTGAGGTGATGCTCTTGCCGCAGCCGGATTCACCGACAATGCCCAGCGTCTCTCCCTTGCGCACTGACAGACTGATGCCGTCCACCGCACGGATCGTACCCGCCGCTGTCTGAAACTCGGTGCATAGCCCTGATACTTCCAGCAGTTCTGTCATGATTGCCCCTCCTTAAATATCCCTGCACAAATTAAAACTTGAAGCTTCGTCGTCACTGCGGTGAACATTTGGACTTCCGGCCGCTGCCCATCCCCAGATTTCTTGATTCAATCCGCTGTTCGCGGGTGAAATCCGGTGACAAAGGCGGTCGCTACCGCTCCTTCAGTTCCAAATTTCCCCTCCGCTACTTTTGCTTTTTGTTTATTTCTTTAGTACCTCTTATATAAATCGGTTCCCTTGTTGTGTAATTAGCTCTCTTTATCCTCTACGCCCAGATATTTCAGCGCCGTCAAGGCATACACCTTCGCACACTGGATAATTTGCCAGACAGGAGCCTTCTCGTTGAAATTATGAATGGTGGACAGCTCGGCCGGGCCGTATTGCAGAACGGGAATGTTATGCGTCCGGAAATGGCGCGCATCGCTGGAGGCCCATTGCAGCACACCATAGGCTTCTTCCCCGCTTACCTCACAGATACTCTCAACCAGGTCCTTGACCACCGGCTCCTCATTGGAGGTCCAGTTGGCATTACCCTGGAAGCCGAAGCCCTTGACCTCGGATTCAATGCCGGCTTCAAGCAGCAGGGAGCGGGCACGGTCCAGCACATCCCGATAGTCTACCCCGAACGGTACACGGGAATCGACCTGAATGGTGCAGCGGTCCGCCACTACGTTCACCTTGGTTCCGCCCTGAATCGTTCCGATGTTGACCGTCACATGGTCGAATACCTGATAGGCGAGGGAATCTTCTTCTTCGCTGCCCTTCACGTAATCCTGCGAGATGCGAATAATCTCCTTAACTTCCTCGGGAATGTCCACTTTGATATCCCATAGCCGCTGTAAGGCTTCAATCCCTTTGGCGGCCTTCACAATGGCGCTGTCTCCAACCACAGGCGACAAGCTGCCGTGACCTGGTGTACCTTCCACGGTGAATTCGAACCAGCAGCTGCCCTTTTGCCCGATGGTCGGGTTCAGCGGGCCGGAAGGCTCGGCAATCACAGCAGCGGTTCCGGTAATCAGGCCGCGCTCCAGCACCCAGGGAACCCCGAGATGACCGCCGGTCTCTTCATCGGGCACTATCAGCAGGGAGAGATCCCCTTTTAGCGGAACGCCCAGCTTCGACAGCAGTGCAGTGACGTAGATTAACCCGGCCAGGCCCGCTTTCATATCCGAAGCGCCTCTGCCCAGCAGATAGCCGTCCACAATATCGCCGCAGAACGGATCGAAATCCCAGCGCGAGCGGTCTCCCGCCGGAACGACATCGGTATGTCCGCAGTAAATCAGCTTTTTGCCGGTGCGCTCCTCCGCGCCTGCGCCCAGTGTGGACACCAGATTGAACATGGTTTCGGTGGCCGGATAGATCGCGGTATCGATACCGGCTTCTTTCAGATAACCAATAATATAAGCGCTGATCTCCCGTGAATCGCCCGGCGGATTCTCCGAAGGGTAACGGATCAGCTGAGAGCAGAGCGCAAGCAGTTCCTCCTGCCCGGCATCAATGGCCTCCAGCACCTTGCTTTTCCAGTCTGTCATGGGTTACGAATTCTCCTTTGTGTTCCAGGCTGCACGCCTTGCGGCTGGCAGGAGGAACTGTGAATTTGTGACAAAGAAGAGGGACAAGGCCTAAGGCCTGCCCGCTCTCTTTTAGCCAAACCTGCTTATTCTGTAATCGACAGCGGATAGAAGCGGATGACTTCGTCCGGATAGAAGGCGTAGCCGCTGATCTTGCTGCTCATCCCTACAATGCGGTTATACTCGTAGAGATACGCCCAAGGTGCTTCTGTCGTGATGATCTCCTGAGCCTGCTTGTAGAGCTCTGTGCGCTTCGCTGTATCTGTCTCCAGGTTCGCCTGCTCCCACAGCTTGTCTACTTCAGCATTCTGGTAGTTGATGTAGTTGGAAGAGCCCTTGCCGTACAGCAGGAAGCCGAGGTGATAGCCAGGATCATTGACGAAGGAAGTCCATTTGGAGATATAAGAGGTCAGATTATTGGTCTTCTGCTGCTCCAGGAACTGTGCGCGGGCCAGCTTGTTGATCTTCATGTTGACTCCGATTTTGGCCAGCTCAGCCTGGATCAGGACCGCATCATCTTCCCAGTCATCGAAGCCGGAGCCCAGCGTGAAGTCGAAGTCAAAGCCCTTCTCATAGCCTGCTTCCTTCAGCAGTGCCTTGGCCTTGTCCAGATTGTACTCATACACATAGCCTGCATCGGTGAAGCCCGGCGTGTTGCTGGCTACCGCACTCTTCATCTGCTTGGCCTGGCCGTACATCACCCCGCTCAGCAGCTGATCGTAAGGAATCGCATAGTTGATCGCCTGACGGACTTTTACATTATCGAATGGCTTAACTTTGTTGTTCATGGCGAAGAACAGAATCCGGTTACTTGCATTGGAAGCGACCGTCAGCGCCGAATTACTCTCCAGTGTGGATACATCCTTCGGAGGAATCTCAATCGCCATGTCTACATCGCCCTTACCCAGCAGCAGCACGCGGTTCGAAGCTTCCTTGGTGAACTTCAGGGTTACCTTGCCGAGGCTTGGCGCACCCTGCCAGTAGCTGTCATTAGCTGTGAAAACAGCTTCGGTAGCCGGGTCCCACTTCGTAAGCTTGAACGGGCCGGAACCGGCGGCATTCGTCTTGAGGTAGTCTGCACCCTGTGCTTCTACCGTCTTCTGGTCCACGATGGAGAAGGTGTACATTGCCAGAATCTGCAGGAAATTATGATTGGCCCCCGTCAGAGTAACTTCAACGGTCGAAGCGTCTTTTACCGTAACGGATTTAATTGATGCCATGCCGTAGAGGAAGCTGCCGGAGCTGGACTTCGCCACACGTTCAAAAGAGTACGCCACCGCTTCGGCATCCACCGGATTGCCGCTCTGGAAGCTCACGCCGGATTTCAGCTTGAACGTATACACCGTGTTGTCAGCATTCACTTCCCAGCTCTCTGCGAGCATGGGCTTGATGTCTTCGGTATTGGCGATGCTCGCGCCATTCTCGGTCTTGATGCCGTAGGTGACCAGCTGATCATATGCGGCCAGCACAAGCGTATCGGAGGTCAGATCATTGGCTTCCGCCGGGTCGAGCGTGGTGCCGCCCTCGGAATAGGCCACCGTCAGGTTCTTTTTGAGCGGGGCTGCCGTTGCTGCTGCGGTATCTGTTCCTGCCGAAGTAGCAGCAGGGGTCTGCGGATTGGCGCTGCTGGCGCATCCGGCAAGCATGATTGAAAAAGCGACGAGTGTGGACAACAGTTTAACTTTTTTCATCGGTAATTCCTCCCTTTTCTATATCCTGCCTGCATAACAACTACTTGTGCTGCTGATGATTGTCTGCCGCTTGCGCTCCAGCTGACGTTAATTTATCTATCTCTAACGGGGACGGGCGGCCTTGGGGGGATTCCCTTGCTCCGCCTCATTTCCCCGAACGCAACCGCGGGTCAAGCACATCCCGGAAGCCGTCTCCGAGGAGGTTGAAGCCTAAGATGGAGGTGGCAATGCCGAGGCCTGGAAAAGTAACCAGCCACCATTGCCCGGAAATGATATATTCCCGGCCTTCGGAGATCATCGCGCCCCATTCGGCAATCGGGGGTCTGACCCCAAGCCCCAGGAAGCTGAGACTGGACGCGGTCAGGATGGCGAAGCCCATCCCGAGCGTAGCCTGCACCATTAGCGGAGCCAGGGCATTCGGCAGAATGTGGCGGTACAGAATGACTCTATCCTTCACACCAATGGCCCGGCTGGCTTCGATATACTCCTTCTCCCGCAGCGAGACCGTCTGGCCGAACATCAGCCGGGCGAATTCGGGAATGCCGACAATACCGACAGCGATCATTGCGCTGCTGAGACCGGCGCCGATCGAGGCGGCAATCGCCATCGACAATACCAGGGACGGGAAGGACAACAATACATCCATAACCCGCATAATGATGGTTCCGGTCCGGCCGCCGTAGTAAGCCGCAATCCCGCCCAGCGGCATCCCGATCAGGAAGGAGATCGAGACCGCGATCAGGCCGGTCCAGATGCTGATCCGTGCGCCGTACAGCACCCGGCTGAGAATATCCCGGCCGAAGTTGTCGGTTCCGAACCAATGGCTGCCGGAGGGCGGCTGCAGCTTATTCGCCATATCTGTGACGAACGGATCATGCGGAGCCAGCCAGGGTGCGAAGACGGCAACCACGGTCCAGATCAGGATGAAGGTCAGCCCGATGGCCGCCAGGCGGTTGTGCAGCAGCAGGGATAATAGGGTCCGGGGCTTGGCCGGTGCGGGCTTCGCCGGGCTGCCCTGTGCTGAATGTGCTGCAGTGCTCACAAGCAATCTCCTCCTCTCACACAAGCTGTTCTATTCATAACGGATTCTCGGGTCAATGAACCCGTAGATCAGGTCGACCGCCAGGTTAATTCCGCAGTAGAGCACGGCACTGACCAGGGTGAATGCCTGGATCGGCGCGTAATCCGCTGCCAGTATAGAGTCGGTGACATAGCCGCCGATTCCCGGCCAGGAGAAGATGGTCTCCGTGATGACCGCGCCGCCCATCAGGAAGCCGAACTGGAGTCCGAGCACGGTTAATGTAGGAATGAGCGCATTGACCAGTGCGTGCTTGTAGATGACGGCCGATTCCCGCAGCCCCTTGGCCCGGGCGGTGCGGACGAAGTCCTGATCGACCACCTCCAGCATGCTGGAGCGGGTCATCCGGGCGATGATCGCCATCGTGCCGGTACTGAGGCAGATCGCCGGAAGCAGCAGATGCGCGAGGCTGCTTTTAAGTGCAGCGGTGTCGCCGGAGAGTATACTGTCCAGCACGTACAGCCCGGTGATATGCACCGGCGGGTTAAGATCCCCGCTGATCCGGCCCATCGGCGCCGGTGCCCAGCCCAGAATGGAGTAGAAGATATAGATGAACATCAGTCCGAGCCAGAAGATCGGCACACAAGCACCTATCAGGGAAAACACACGCGAGATGTGATCCAGCAGGGATTCCTTACGGGTTGCGGCCACAATGCCTACCGGAATGGCGATTAGAACCGCAATCAGGATGCTGGCCAGGGTCAGCTCAATCGTAGCCGGGAAGCGCGAAGCCAGGTCACTGGCGACCGAATGTCCGGTGTGATAGGCGTAGCCGATATCGCCTTGCAGCAGCTGCCCGATATAAGCGAAGAACTGGATATACAGCGGCTTGTCCAGCCCCATATCCTGGCGGATCTTGTTCACTATCTCCTCCGGAGCCTGCTCTCCGGCCAGCATAATCGCAGGATCGCCCGGCAGGACTCTCGACAGAATGAAGGTGATGACGATAATGCCGAGCAAGGCTGGAATCATCTGCACCAGTCTTTTTAATGTATAAGCAAACAATGAATCAACCCCCTTACGACTTCGACTGCTGTGCCTCTGTGACGGAATTCCGCTCTCATGTCAGGTAATACGTGTATGCTGTGTCTTATTAAAGTGTTGAGCTAATTCTACATAGAATTTCACAGCCCCTCTACGTCCCGTTCAGCTAAAAAAATGCACAACCGTTTGTCGGTTGTGCACTATCAAGGACTATGAATGTTAGATTTACTCACACGACATTCCAGAAATCTTCCAAAGCGCCCTATTTTTCCTGGAGGTAATAGTAAATCAGGCACAAATGGCAGACGAACTGTTCGCGCGGATCATTCAGATCGAAGCCAGTGATATCCCGAATCCGCTCCAGCCGGTATTTGACGGAGTTGCGGTGGATATAGAGGCTGTTCGCCGTCTCAATCAGACTGCCCCGGCACTCCAGATAATGATAGAAGGTCAGCAGCATATTGCTGTCATGCTCCTGGTCGTATTGCAGCAGCTTGCCCAGCTTGCGCTCGAACAGCCGCCCGAATCCGGGACCGTCCAGCCCCTCCAGCAGATGATAGACCTCCATCTCTTCGTAGCGGGTAATCCCGCCGGGGCCTTGTCCGAGTCTTCTGGAGATGGACAGCGCTTTGCGCGCCTCGTTATAGCTGGTGTGGATGTCCCACAGGTATTCCGAGGTGCCGATACCGCAGCGGTAGCTGCTTAAGCCTTCTGCCTTGTCCTGTAGCCAGCTTCTGAGCGTCTTCTCCCACGGCTCCTCCGCGTCGCCGCCCGGCGTGAACCTGCGCCCCTCCTGCGTAGGCAGGAACAGCACCGCCCGGCTCGAACGGTACTCGGCGTGCGGCGTGACGCCGCGCTTCTTCGCCTCCCGCTCCAGCAGCCGGTTCACCGTCTCCTCGCTCGGCGCCGTCTCCCCTTCGATGACGGCCACCTCCCACTTGTGCTCAGGGTTCATCCCGAGCTGGCGGGCCCGCCGCTGCACCTCATGCCTCGACGGCAGCGGCGGGGTCAGCAGCTCATCGATGAAGTTGCCGCGCAGCCGGAATTCCGTATCCTCGGCTACCTTGCGCCGCATTATTTCAAGGGCAAACACAAGCCGGGCTTGCTCGATGCCCACCTCCTCCATATCATCCAGCCGCTCCTTGTCGACGAGCAGCCGGGCGACCGTCCGGCGGTCCACATGGATGTTCCAGCTAAGCGGAGAGCCGCTCTGGGTCCAGTCATAGTCTGCCGGGGAGGATACGATAATCTTCCGCTCCGTATCCACGAGTGCCACCGGGGCCTTAAGGAACTCGGCCACACTGTCGCTGACCGCCTGAATGCCGCTGTTCTCCAGCACCATGGTGGTCAGCGTGCGGTAGACCTCCTCCGCCCGGCGCAGCAGCATCGCCTGCCGTCCCAGCAGCAGCTCCATCACCGGCTGGGTGATATCCGTGTACGGAATCTCGGGCGGGATCTCCACAATCGGCAGACCGCAGGCATTGCTGGCCTCGATGGCACCTTGGGGGATCTCCTTCAGGAAGCGCGCCGGCTTAATTGCCAGCGCCGCTGCGCCCAGATTGTCGAGCGTGTAGATCACCTCGGTCAGCAGTGAAGGATCATGCCGGATCGAATAGGCCGTCGTCAGCAGCATCACCCCTTCGCTGATCCAGCCCTTTAGATCCGGGACCTCCATAATATCCACGAACCGGACCACCCGGTCCAGCCCCTGCTCGCCGCTAATGACCTTCGCTTTCCCAAGAACCGAGAGCTCCATCAGCTCCCGCAGCGTAATTCCTCGTGTATTCACCCTTCCGCCTCCCTCTGCTTTCTTCAGTATTTCATGATTTTTCCTGAAATATGCCACATACATGCCGCCAGCCACTTTTTGCGTTCCCGCTAGTTTATCAGAGATTCCCGCCGAGCCACAGGAAAATCATATCCAGTTGGCGATATTTTCGGTGTGAAAACGCATTAGGAAGAAATTGGATGGTGATGGATGGATCGGGAGCGGTTGCTGGGAGGGGGCTGGGGAGGGTTGAGAAGCGTAGGGGCGCGATAGGGGAGACAAATGGGAAGTTGGTGAGAGAGTGTAAGGGGAGGCGGATTCAGAGGGATTTATCCCTTTGGTTACGAGCGTGGAGCACGTTTCGCCGAATTCGGAGGGATTTATCCCTTTGATTACAGGCGGCGGGCACGTTTCGCCGGATTCAGAGGGATTTATCCCTTTGATTTCGGACGGCAGATGTATGCAGATATGTTACCTATGGCTAAGTGCTCTAACCAAATTAGTTACTCTACACCTTCTGGCTATTTCCCATTCCATAGCGCTGCATCATACTCCCTATGTACCTGACCAACTATAATTTACCAGATTGCTCTCCTCACTAATTATTCTGTTCAGTACGGCTAAGCTTAACGATTCAACGGATCTGTAACTAACTATTCCCTAATTTATCTCCCCTCCCATTCACTGAGCACAATAAATGCCAAATGTTACTCAAAAGATACTCATCCACGCCGCCCCACTCTCCTGCTTCCCCAAAGCTCTCCCCCGCCAATACTCCCCCCATAGTCAATCTGCCCAATTCAGGGGCACTAATGCTCCTCATTCGCTCCTTTTGCCCACTAACGCCCAATTCAGGTGCACTTCTGCTCCTCATTCGCTCCCTTTGCCCACTTTCGCGAAATTCAGGGGCACTAATGCTCCTCATTCGCTCCTTTTGCCCGCTTACGCCGAATTCAGGGGCACTTGTGCTCCTCTAATCCCCTAACCACAAACAAGCGTCCCCCGGGCCTGAGCCAGGAGGAGCGCTTTAAGGAGATCATAGCTATTAGTTTGCCACACATTAGTTTACACGCATTGATTTTCACACATTGATTTTCACGCATTATTTGCCGCACATCGCCTATACACGTAGTCTGCCCCACACTTACAAGGACGCGAGTTCTAGCAAATTGCAAAGCCTGCCCAACACAAAAAGCCATTCTACATGCGATGCACAGCTCCCTCACCAGAAGCTGACGCAGCAGCCGCTGCACCAAGGCAAAGTATGGGATCGAACGCCCGGATGCCCAGCCGTTCTTCCAGCTCCGCTGCCAGCCCTATGGTCGCGAAGCCGGTGCACGCCAGCACCAGCACTTCCGCGCCGCGCTCCACGAGCCGGGCGGCACCGGCCAGCGCGCCTGCCCGTCCGGCGGGTGTGTTCAGATCCAGCGTGGTTGTCACGCCGTCGGGGCGGTCCATGCCAACGTAGGCATCGCCGAGAATGCTGCGGATGAGCGGCGGCACCTCTTCCAGAATCGTCAGCACCCCCACCCGGCTGCTGTACGCCATGGCCGTATGAGCCGCGCAGGAGCCTGCTCCCAGCACAGGAACATTCACCACTGCCCTGGCTTCTGCCAAGGCAGGGTCAGCTGCACAGCTGATGCCGATTACCGTGCAGCCCTGCTGCTCCAGTTCCCGCGCAAGTGAGATAATCTTCGGAATGGATTCAGCCTCTGTCTGCGCATCATGCACACCCTGAGGCTGATCCGGGATGCAGCGGCTTATCACCGGCAGACCGTAACACCGCTCAATTAAATCTCCATGTAACTGGATCGCAGAGCTCTCCTGCAGTGTAATAACACGTATGATTCCAAGCATCCTATCTCCTCCTGATTCGCCCTGATTTAGATGCTGCAGCAGCATAACCAGCCGCCCTATTTCAGCCGTAAACAGCAATAGCAGCCGGAAATCCAAAGGTTCACTACAGTAATGATTGAACCTCGCGTTCAGCAGCTTCCATTCCGCTTACAGCAATTCCCCAGCCTGCATAATCAGCTTATCGTCGATGTACACATCCGGCTTCATGACTACTGCGTCAATATGTACGCCAGCCGCGACAACTCCGCCGAACGTGTTATTGCTGCCAAAAGCCACATGAATCGTCCCGTACACCTTCTCATCCTCCAGCACCACGCCCGTGATCCGGGCCTTGTTGTTGGTCCCGATCCCGAATTCGCCAAGCAGCCTGCCATCGCCATCTCCAAGCATGTCCAGCAGCTTCCCGCCATGCTCCCCGTCGGCATGAACCAGCCGGCCATGCTCCACGGTCAACACCATCGGGCCGTCCAAAGCACCGATCCCTGCAACCGAGCCATCCACTTTAATCTGGCCCGTAGCAGTGCCTTCCAGCGGCGCAATATAAGCTTCACCGGAGGGCAGATTGCCGGACTCTCCCGGATTTAGATATAATCCGGTGCTGAGAATACCATCCCGGCCGTCAATAGAGAAACTAAGAACCAGACCTTCCTTCTCCACACGCACCCGGCTGCCCGCAGACAATAGCGCAGCAACCTGCTCGGTCAGTGCCTTAACCTGCCCATAATCCGCAGTAATCGCCCCGTGGCTGAACATATCATCGGTGATTCCCGGCATGGTCGCTACCCGGGTTCCCGCTGCGGCTGCCTGCTTGCGCGCCGCTGTATGTGTCATCGAATGGGTCGTGATGCATACGGCCACATCCGCCTTAGCCATAGCTTCTGCAACCGGAGCCGGAGGCTCCTCCCCCGATCTGCTCCGCGGCTGCATGACCAGCAGCATCGATTCCGCTCCCAGCCGCTTGCCTGCCTCATAGACCGACTCAGCCAGATCACGCTTATCATCATCAGCTACTACGGCCAGCAGTTCTCCGCTGGCAACCCCGAGACAATCCTTAAGAACGTTCATACTAATTGCTATTCTTGCTTCACTCATCTTCATTTCCTCCCGGGATTAAACCATTTCTGCTACCAGCTTGCCCATCAGGGCATTGGACAGCACGGCGGGCACTCCTGCGGAGGCCGCCCACTGTCTATGCTGCTCCACATATCCCATACAGTCAAGCACTATCACGTCCGCATGATCCCGCAGACGCTCTGCTGCGGCGCGAAAATCCGCTTCCGTACCCGTATAAGGTGATGCCGCTGCGAATGGCAGCCGTGCTCCGGCTCCTGCGAATTTTTCAATCATTGCGTCCTCCTGCTCGGGCAAAGGGCCAATCAGTCCCAGACGGCGCCCGTCCAGCATCGCCTGCACGACCGGAGGAATGATCCGGTCCGGCTCAATCAGATGGGCAGCAGACGTATGCAGTCCCGGAAAAACTCCCGTACACGCCAGCAGGATCGTCCGAATCCCAGCGGCTTCCATAGCATCAATCTTCCCTTGGAGAACGGACTGTATCCGCTCCCGCGAAATTACCGCAGCGGACCCGTCCGCCATGCGGGTGGTCAGCACATACTCTCCCGGCCCTGGACTGTAGAATTCACGCACCTGTTCAGCCGTGAACCCGTCCAGCACCCCGGACTGAACCAGTCCCGCCTTGCCTTCCAGATATTTCTCAATGATGGGCGCGACATCCTGCCTGGGTGCTTGCCCAATCGTAATCAGCCCGATATTCTTCATTCTTGTCCCTCCAGACGCTATAGGTTACAAACCAAGCTGTGCTAACAGAGCAGGCGCTGAAGGAAGCTCAGCGCCTGACTGTACATGTACATCTGTTATCCTGTTAATGAGAGATGACTGCCGGTTTACCCAGCGTCTGCAGCACGCTCATGGAGCCGTACAGCTCGGTAATCTTCGCAAACTCTGCTTCGTTGTAGAAGGAGCATGTCCCCTGCGTTACTTCCTTGGCCGTCTCGATAGCAAAACGCACCGCCTGAGCAATATCCACCTCATGGCTGGCACCGGTACCACAGCCCGGAACCATAGACTGGGCAGTAATCGCGAGGCCCACCACCGGAGCAGAGGTAGCTACCGCAGGCTGAAGAATGGAATTGATATGATACAGCCCGTTGCCGTAAGGGGTAATATCCTGAGTCGTCACCGGAAAAGTCACCGGGTACTGTCCGGTCGTCATTTCCTTGATCCGCAGCAAATCTTCGCTGACCCGCAGAATATAGCCTTCTTTAACCGTCGGTGAGATGGCGATCCCTTTGTGGTTAACCACACGGTTGCCTTTGGTCGTATCAATCGATAGAACCGCTTCCATCTCCGGCAGCACTTCATGCTCATTCATCTGCAGAATATCTACAGGAGAATCCATGAAATCCACCGGCTCGTGCGGCAGGGTTGGAGCATCCGGGCAAATATGGGTGGTAACCAGCACATCCCCCAGCAGCACATCCCCTTTGGTCTGCATGTCTGCCAGCTTCAGCGCAGAAGCAATCGCCGCGACCGCACCGTCTGCATCAGAGACCAGGCCAATCCGGCTCGGGCGCGCCCCGATACCACCCAGTCTGCCGACAATACCAAACGTTGGGGCAGATCCGCCAGTGAGCTTGCCTTCGCTGCCCGGGATCGTGATTTTAACGAATTCTGTGCTGCCCTTCTCCCCTTCGACCTTCTGAATCTCAACCTTAACCGCAGGATATTCTGCGAATAACTGCTTGACCTGCTTACCGTTAACATAAGCGCTGTCCAGTGCGTTCAAGACTGTAATCGTTTGCTGAAGTGCCATTCTAATTCCTCCCCGGATGCATGCTCATGTTTGTCATGTTTGCATTTATACTATCTCATCTCGCAAAATGTCCACAATGTACCGCCCTGCCAAACTGGAACAGCATTTCTTGTCCTTTGCAGATAAACCTTACGCGCAGCGTACACTCTTACGGCTTACCGCCCATGAATAAAGGTTAATTCTCCCAAGCAGCGAAATATATCAGGGTACTGATGCTTTATTTTCCAGACAGGAGGTGCTTCATACGATGAAGTCTGCACATCAGATTAACAAGGACAAGCTGGTCCAGATTATCAGTGAAGAGGCCCGGCGGACGGGGTTCTCAGGGGTCGTACAGGTGACGGAACGGGAGCATGTCCTTGCAGCGGCAGCTTTTGGGATAGCTAATATCGGGGACGTACGGCTCAACCAGGCCCACACCCGCTTCGCCATCGCTTCCGGCAGCAAGCTATTTACCGCCATTGCAGTCTGCCAGCTCGCAGAGCAGGGTTTGTTTTCTTTTGACGCCAAAATACTGGACATCCTGCCGAAGCAGGAATTCCCATTGTTCGATCCGGCGATCACAGTGCATCAGCTATTGACTCACAGCTCGGGCATACCGGATTACTTCGATGAAGAAGAGATGGAGGATTTCGCGGCACTGTGGAAGGAGACCCCGATGTACACGCTGAGGCGGCCCGGAGATTTCCTCCCGCTGTTCGCCGGACTGCCGATGAAATTCGCCCCAGGCGGGCGGTTTCACTATAACAATGCAGGATATATCATGCTTGCTATGCTCGTAGAAGCCGTCAGCGGGCAACCTTTTACGGAATATGTAGAACAACATATTTTCCTGCCTTGCGGGATGAAGGATTCCGGTTACTTCGCGCTTGATGCGCTTCCGGCCCACACCGCTCAGGGATACATCGACAGCAGCAATGGGAAAAAGACCAGCAACATCTACTCCATTCCGGTGGTCGGAGGCGGGGACGGAGGGGCATTTGTTACGGCGGCGGATATGCATAAGCTGTGGAGCGGCTTGCTTGAACACAAGCTGTTACAGGCAGAGACCACGGCTCTGCTGCTGACACCGCATATATATGAGCGAAAGGACAGCTATTACGGTTATGGCGTGTGGATACAGTCCGGCCCCAGCGAAAAGGTGCTAAAGTACCATATCATGGGCTACGATCCCGGGATCAGCTTCCACTCCGCATATTATCCCGAACGGAGCTTAACAATTACTGCTCTCTGTAACAAGAGTAACGGGGCTTATCAGATGATGTCTGCGATGGAGGATTATCTGCCGGTGGGGTAGCGGTATGTTCCGTTTAGCAGTTACGGAGTATGATTCAATTATCCTCAGATACACTTATAGCCTTAGCTCAGTTTCTGGGCTAAGGCTATTTTACTTTTAATCTGCCGGGTGGAGTGGGGTTAGGGTGTGAAAGTAATAATATTGAGATTTCGATTGATAACTGTTGCTGAGGTTACATTGGTATCCGTGGTGACAATTGCACGAACTTGGTAGGATACAGAAGCTGTAGCCGGAGCTGTATCAACATAAGTGTCCGCAATAGGAAAACGTTGAGTTCCCGAAGCATTCCCGCTACGGTTAAGGGTTCTTGTAGAGATCAACGTTGCATCGCGGTAGATTCGAAGCTCAGCAACAAGTGACCAGTTGGACGAAGTGATCGCTTCTAATGATATAGCGTAATCTATTTTCAGCCGCTGGGATACCACTTCGTTCTGAGTCACCGAAACAACAACGACTTCTGTATTCAAAGGAGGATAGATAGCTATTGAGCCTGTAGTGTTGGTAAATGCCAGAGTAGGTGTCCCCGTTGCGCCTGTAGCTCCCGTTGTCCCTGTGACTCCTGTTGTTCCCGTTACACCAGTTGCTCCGGTAGCTCCCGTGACTCCTGTTGTTCCCGTTACACCTGTCCCTCCTGTTACTCCGGTTGCTCCTGTGATTCCCGTTGCCCCGGTTACACCTGTCGCTCCTGTTACTCCGGTTACTCCTGTAATTCCCGTTGTTCCTGTCACTCCTGTCGCTCCTGTTACTCCTGTTACTCCTGTTACTCCTGTTACTCCTGTTACTCCTGTTACTCCTGTTACTCCGGTTGCTCCGGTGACTCCTGTTGCGCCAGTGGTTCCGGTCTCTCCCGTCGCCCCTGTAATTCCAGTTGCCCCGGTGGCTCCCGTTCCTCCCGTAACTCCCGTTGCCCCGGTTACTCCCGTTACTCCCGTTGCTCCCGTTGCTCCTGTAGCTCCGGTAGTTCCCGTTACACCTGTGGTTCCGGTCTCACCCGTTGCCCCAGTAACGCCAGTTGCCCCGGTGGCTCCCGTTCCTCCCGTAACTCCAGTTGCCCCGGTGGCTCCCGTAACTCCCGTTACACCTGTGGTCCCCGTAATTCCAGTTGCTCCAGTTCCTCCGGTTACTCCTGTAGCTCCGGTAGTTCCCGTTACACCTGTGGTTCCAGTCTCGCCCGTTGCCCCCGTTACTCCAGTTGCCCCGGTTGCTCCCGTTACACCTGTGGTTCCAGTCTCACCCATTGCCCCCGTCACACCTGTCGCCCCGGTTACTCCCGTTGCTCCGGTAGCTCCTGTAGCTCCTGTAGTTCCCGTTACACCTGTGGTTCCAGTCTCGCCCGTTGCCCCTGTAACTCCAGTTGCCCCGGTTGCTCCTGTGGCTCCTGTAACTCCGGTAGTTCCCGTCACACCTGTGGTCCCGGTCTCACCCGTTGCCCCAGTAACTCCAGTTGCCCCGGTTACTCCTGTATCTCCGGTTGCTCCCGTTACACCTGTGGTTCCAGTCTCGCCCGTTGCCCCTGTCACACCTGTCGCCCCGGTGATTCCCGTTCCTCCCGTCACACCTGTCGCCCCCGTGGCTCCAGTTACACCAGCCGCTCCTGTTGACCCTGTGACACCACCCCCTCCAGAATAACCTAGTAATTCTGCAGAAACTAAGCGATGAGGGGTAGTTAGCTGACCTGAACTTCCTTTTCCCCATACAGATATTTCTGTGTTATCAACAGCTCCACCAGTGATTGTAAATACAAATTCAAAGGAATTAAGATTACTGTAATAATCTCTTGAAATCACCGTATTGGGTAGAATCTCATCCTGGCTTAAGATAAACAATGATCTCATCCCACTGAGATTGTAACCCTGTGTTAAGACGATCACGGGTTGGGTTGTACTTTGATTGGCGATTATTACAGTCGATGATATCGTTGGTCTTGAGCCGTTTACAGCATTATTCTCAATAGGCCCCGTATTCCATACCGCCATTCCCCGGCCTCCTTCTCCAGAATTTAGCTACTTCATTGCTTAAAGTGTCAATCTCTATTAAATGAACTGCAGATTCATCCAGAACCTATCGGCTCCTTCCATATGAATCCGGTAATAAAATATAATGTAGTCTATCCTATTCAAACCAATTTCAACTGCGTATGCTGTTGACCCTAGTAATCAGTAGTTTGGTTCCATTCGTTACGAGATTCAGGCTTATGCAAAGGGAATTACTAGGTACGTAGGGAACAGGCGGAAGAATTACCCGGATGTCTTCAGAACAAAATGCCTGCGGCATCCCCATTGTGATCGGTTTTTCGACCATATCCGGCCCACGCATCTCTACCGCACCGAATGTAGTCGGTTTTTCGACCATATCCGGCCCACGCGCCTTTGCCGCACCGAATGTGATCGGTTTTTCGACCATATCCGGCCCACACGCCTCCGCCGCACCGAATGTGGTCGGTTTTTCGACCATATCTGGCCCACACGCCTCCGCTGCACCGAATGTGGTCGGTTTTTCGACCACATCCGGCCCAGATGACCACGCGCTGTTCATGTGTTCGGACCTCCCCCCAACTTTATGCACTACTTATCCCCATCGGACGTAAATCATAATTTCCCTAATCAAAAATAAAACAAGCCGTACGCCAGCAATCTGCTGATTCGTACGGCTTGTTTGTATTAACAGGATTCCAGCGTAATACTCCGTTTCCAGCTAGTAACGCGTTACCCCGTCCTTGGTCACCAGCGCAAAAACCAGCGGCTGCGGCGGAACTGGCTGGGCGGAGATGCGGTAAGCCTCCAGCACTTTGACTTCGGCCTCCTGCACCTTGCTCTCGCTGGCATCGTTCACATGCAGTACTGCCAGCGTATCGCCTGCAGCCACGGCGTCGCCGACCTTCAGCGAGAGCTGAATGCCGACCGCCAGATCGATCACGGACTCCTTCGTCTCGCGTCCGGCACCGAGCAGCATCGCGGCCACACCGATCTCTTCAGCCTGGATGCTCTCCACATAGCCTGCGGTCGCAGCCTTGACCTCGATGAATCTGCGGGCAGCAGGCAGGGTATCAGGCGAATCAATCTGCGAGACATCGCCGCCCTGGGCTGACACCATCTGCTTGAACTTAGCGAGGGCGCTGCCATCTTCGATATGGGACAGCAGCATGGAGCGCGCTTCTTCCTCATCCTTCGCCTTGCCGCCGAGCACCAGCATCTGGCTGCCCAGGATCAGGCAGACCTCCTGCAGATCCTTCGGCCCGTGACCGTTCAAGGTTTCGATACCCTCTTTGATCTCCAGGGCATTGCCGATACCGAAGCCCAGCGGCTGGTCCATATCGCTGATGACCGCTACCGTGTTGCGGCCAAGGTGTGTCCCGATATCCACCATGGCCTGGGCGAGCGCGATGGAATCGTCCAGTGTCTTCATGAATGCGCCGCTGCCAGTCTTCACATCCAGCACGATGGCGTCAGCGCCTGCGGCGATCTTCTTGCTCATGACGGAGCTGGCAATCAGCGGGATCGATTCCACCGTGGCCGTCACATCACGCAGGGCATACAGCTTCTTGTCCGCCGGCGTGATGTTGCCGGACTGGCCGATCACCGCCGCACCGATCTCGCCCACCTGGGCGAAGAACCGTTCCCGGTCCATCTCCACCGAGAATCCCGTGATCGACTCCAGCTTGTCCAGTGTGCCTCCGGTGTGGCCGAGGCCGCGCCCGGACATTTTGGCTACCGGAACTCCGGCCGCTGCGACCAGCGGTGCAAGCACCACCGTCGTCTTATCACCCACGCCTCCGGTAGAATGCTTGTCCACCTTGATGCCCGCAATCGGGCTAAGGTCCACCTGGTCACCAGACATCGCCATCTCCAGAGTCAGGTCGCCGGTCTCCCGCGCATTCATTCCGCGGAAATACACGGCCATTGCCCAGGCGGAAATTTGATAATCCGGGATTTCCCCTTTGCTGTAGCCTTGGATCAGGAACGCTATTTCTTCGCGGCTAAGCTCACCGCCGTCTCTTTTTTTCTGAATAAGATCAACAGCACGCATCAGATCTGTACCTCACGGACGAAGGCGCGCACCAGTCCGATGAATTTTGGCTTGGTCAGGTTCGCCACTTTGACCACCTGCTCATGGGTGAGCGGCTCCAGCTCATCGCCAATCGCCATGTCGGTGATACAGGTAATGCCGAGCACACGCAGCTTGCTGTGACTGGCCACGATAACCTCCGGCACGGTGGACATTCCCACGGCATCGCCGCCGAGATAAGCCAGCATTTTCAGCTCAGCCGGGGTCTCATAAGTAGGGCCGCTGATGCCGGCATATACGCCTTCCTGCAGGACAAGCGCTTCACCGTCCACACCTGTAACGCCCCCTGCAAGCTTCTTCGCCAATGCAATATATTCAGGGTCATAGGCACTGGACATATCAGGGAACCTTACGCCCAGCTCCGGATCATTCGGTCCGATCAGCGGGTTGTCGCCGGTCATATTGAGATGGTCGGTAATCAGCATCAGGTCGCCTGCCTTGAACGCTCTGTTCATCCCGCCGCCTGCGTTGGTAATAACAAGGGTGCCGATGCCCAGCTTAGCCATTACATAGACCGGAAGAACTACCTTGCGCATCTCATAACCTTCATAGTAGTGAAAACGGCCCTGCATGATCATAACATCCTTGCCTTCCAGCTTACCGATCACGAATCTTCCGGCATGGCCTTCTACCGTTGAATGGGGGAAATGCGGAATTTCTTCATAAGGCAGGTAGACTGCATCTTCGATCTGATCGCCCAGGTCGCCAAGACCTGAACCCAGAATAAGGCCGATTGCCGGTGTATAACCGCCGAATTTGGATTGAATATATGCAGCAGCTTCCTGAACCTGAGTGCCGTATGGGACTGTTGTTGGTGTTGTCATCGATTGATCCTCCCGGATATGGATTGTGTATAGATTAACGCGTATGTGAAGCAGTACCTACATTTTGGGAATAAAAGCAAGCACAAGCTTCAGGAACTGCTCGCGCACACGCTCAGCGGTCTTCATCACCTCTGCATGATTCAGCGGCTGTGGAAGAATACCGGCTGCCATGTTGGTGATACAGGAAATGCCCAGCACTTCAATTCCGGCATGACGGGCAACGATGGTCTCGGATACGGTGGACATGCCTACGGCATCTGCTCCCTGGCGGCGCAGCATCACGATCTCAGCAGGCGTCTCATAGTTCGGTCCGAGCAGACCCGCATATACGCCTTCCTTGAACTCAAAATTCAGTGCGGCGGCAGCTTCCTTGGCAGCTGCAATCAGACGCGGGCTGTACGCCGAGGACATATCCGGGAACCTTACGCCCAGCGCATTGTCGTTCGGTCCGCTCAGCGGATTGCGGCCGGTCAGATTCAGATGATCCGTGATCAGCATGAGATCCCCTGGTGTGTATTCCGTATTCACGCCACCGGCTGCGTTGGTGACCAGCAGGCTGGTTACGCCCAGCTCCTTCATCACCCGTACCGGGAAGGCTGTAACCTCAGGGCCGTAGCCTTCATACATGTGGAAGCGGCCCTTCATCATGACCACGCGGCGGCCTTCGATCATGCCGATCAGCAGCTCGCCTTCATGTCCTTCTACCGTGGACACAGGGAAATGAGGAATCTCATGATAAGGAATAACGACTTCATCTGTGATCAGATCCGCCAGAATGCCGAGGCCGGAGCCTAGGATCAGCCCGATTTCGGGGGCGACGGTGCATTTATCTTTGATATATACGGCTGCTTCTTGAATATGGTTAAGAGTCACATTGGTCATGGTTTGGTTTCCTCCAGAATTAGATTAGTTGAGACAAAAAGCTCGTCCCGTACTGCGGCGCCTTCGCTCCGAAGTTGTCGGCGATTGTGGCGGCCACATCCGAGAAGGTCTGGCGGATGCCCAGGCTGCCTGGAGTCTTGAATCTCGGGCTGTAGACCAGGAGCGGCACATACTCGCGTGTGTGGTCCGTTCCGGCATGGACCGGGTCATTGCCATGGTCTGCGGAGATGATCAGCAGATCATCCTCACCGAGGGTAGAGAGCAGCTCAGGCAGCGCCTGATCGAATACCTCCAGCGCACGGCCGTAGCCTTCCGGATCACGGCGGTGGCCGTAGAGGGAATCGAAGTCCACCAGATTGGTGAACAGGAATCCGTCGAACGGCTTGCGCAACTCGTCGATCGTAATCTGGATGCCGTGTTCATTGCTTTTGGTCGGATAGGTTGCGGTTACCCCTTCGCCGGTAAAAATATCATTGATCTTACCCACAGCAATCACATCCTTGCCGATATCCTCCAGTGCATTCATCACCGTCGGCTCAGGCGGCTTCACCGCATAATCATGGCGGTTAGGTGTACGCACGAAGTTGCCCGGCTCGCCCACATAAGGGCGGGCAATCACGCGGCCAACAGAGAACTCGGGAGCCATCGTCAGCTCACGGGCGATTTTACAAGCGCTATATAGCTCCTCCAGAGGGATAATATCTTCATGTGCCGCAAGCTGGAACACGCTGTCCGCTGAAGTATAGACAATCCATGCGCCCGTCTTCATCTGCTCCTCGCCGTATTCCACAAGAATCTCCGTGCCGGAGGCCGGCTTGTTACCGATGACCTTGCGTCCGGTAGCCGCTTCGAATTTCTCGATCAGCTCCGCAGGGAAGCCATCAAAATAGGTGTTAAAAGGAACCTCGATCTTCAGTCCCATCAGCTCCCAGTGGCCGGTCATGGTGTCCTTGCCTACGGATACCTCCTGCATTTTGCCGTAGTAGCCTGTAGGGGCCGTTACCGGTTCAAGCGGCGGCAGCGGGGCAATATTCGCCAGCCCGAGCTGCTGCAGATTCGGAAGCTTAAGACCCGGAACCCGTTCCAGAATATGGCCCAGCGTATGGGAGCCTGTATCTCCGAAATTAGCGGCATCCGGTGCTTCACCGATACCTACACTGTCCAGAACAATAAATCCGATGCGTTTAAATGAGGACATTGCCGTCTTCACTCCTTTTATAGTTTGCATAATCTTCTCGTCTGCTCTAAGCATGAAGAAACTCCGGGAGAACCTCTCCCGGGAGCGATTTCTTCAGTATGATTCCATCATAACTTTCTTACTCACAAAAAGCATCTTTTCGGCCTAATCCGATCCGCCCGCCCGTATTCCTAAGGTCCCTCATCCCTGTACAGCCGGCTATTTCGCCCGGGGATGATGATTCTCGTAGACCTCCTTCATATTCTTGCGGGCAATTCCGCTGTAGATCTGAGTGGTCGAACTATCGGAATGGCCCAGCATCTGCTGCACAGAGCGCAGGTCCGCCCCGCCTTCAAGCAGATGCGCAGCGAAGGAGTGGCGCAGAGTATGCGGTGTGATGTCCTGCTCAATCTGAGCTTCACGCGCGTATTTTTTGATGATTTTCCAAAAGCCCTGACGGGTCAGCCGTCCGCCCAGACTATTCAGGAACAGCGCAGGCTCCTCCCGGCTCGCACGCAGCAGCTTGTCCCGCATCCCCGAGGTATAACGGGCTACGCAATCAGCCGCAATCACGCCGATCGGGACCACACGCTCCTTGCCAGAGGCGCCGCTGCAGCGTGCGAACCGCAAGGATGTGTTCACATCCTCCACATTCATCGAGATCAGCTCCGTCACACGGATACCCGTCGCATAAAGCAGCTCCAGCATAGCCTTATCGCGCATCCCCTGGGGAGCAGCTTCATCCGGAGCCGCCAGCAGACGCTCGATCTCCGTAATGCTGAGAATGACCGGCGGCTTGTGACTCGGCTTAATGGCTTCCATATCCAGCGTAGGATCTTGGACAATCAGCCGTTCCTTCAGCAAAAAATGAAAATAGGCGCGCAGCGATACCGTATTCCGGTTCACCGTGGCTGCTGCCTTCCCTGCTCCGCGCAGGGCACCCAGATAGAGCATAATATGCGTTCTTCTAATATCTTCGGCCGCGTCCAGGCCCCGCTCTTCCGTAAACTCCAGAAACTGCGAAATATCCCGTCCATAGGATTCCAGCGTACTAGGAGACAATCCTTTGTCCCCGGACAAATACTGCATAAACGGCTGTAAGTATGACTTCATCAATTCACGCTCCTGTCAGACTCAGGCTGCTTCATGCGGCTTCGCAGCGGGTTGAGATCCAGCAGCCGGAACAGCGTTGTTCCATGACATGCTATAGATTGATTCGACATACTTCTCCCTTAATCCTGCAATCCGGCCCGTTACTCCCCGTACCAGTAAAAAAGGCGCAGGCGATCCCCCGCACTTATCCCCTGTTCCCCATACTGGACATCCTGAAACGCCCGGACGGCGGTGCCTTCCGGAATCTCAACATTGCGGGCCGGGCTGATCCATGCGCTGACCCAGCTCAAAACATAATACAGCACACAGCTTACCGCCACAAGCATCGTCATGAAATACAGCCGGCGCACCGTGCGGGGCAGAGAAATAATCATCCAGGCAGCCTCCTCAAAATGATATCAGCATCTGCATCATCATCCTGTATATGCTCCCCTTCTGCTGCACTTGGGTAAGCGCAGGCAAGGCGGCGAGTAGAAAGAATGCGGGCAGAACTCGTCCTTCACTTTATGCGCCGGAGGAACGTGTTATGTATGTTAAGTAATATTTGGCTCCCTGGCCGCCCTCACTGAGACGGCTCTGCCGAAATCAGGTGCAATTTTACACCTTATTCCCCTGTTTAGTCCACGTTTGCCAAAATCAGGTGCACTAATGCTCTTCATTTGCTCAATATAGCGTACTTGGACTGGATTTAGGTGCACTTGTGCTCTTCATTTGCCCGTTTAGCCGACTTTGGCTGAATTCAGGTGCACTTGTGCTCTTCATTACTCTCCTTCAACTGCCCGTCCAGCACACTTTTAGTGAATTTAGTGGGATTTATCCCTTTCTTTTCCTTATCCAGATCACTTTCAGCCAATTCAAAGGGATTTATCCCTTTCATTCCCCGCTACAGCCCACTATCCTTGCTCTCCAGGCAATCAAAAAGCTCCCCTCCAGCCATTCAGCCGGGGGAGAGCTTGCGCGGTCATTCCTCATTTGAAGATGAGCTTAGGAATTTCGCAATGAAGCATTCTTAAGTCCACGTTCTATATACGCTTATTCGGGAGTATTATCCTCTGCCGGATTCTTATCCTTGCAGCGGTGGCATATTCCGTGAAAATCAAGTCTATGATCAACCACCGTGAAGTTGTATTCCTGCTCCAGCCGCTCTTCCAGCGGTCCGAGCCAATCCTCACGAATCTCATCCATACTTCCGCACTGCACACAAATCAAATGATGATGATGATGCTTCGCCGTATCCGTACGCAGATCATAGCGGGCCACACCGTCTCCGAAATTGATCTTCTCCACGACATGAAGCTCGCTAAGCAGTTCCAGGGTACGATACACGGTGGCAAGACCGATCTCGGGCGCCTTTTCTTTCACAAGCATGAATACATCTTCCGCACTTAAATGATCATCCTCGTTCTCCAGGAGAACTCTTAAGGTCGCTTCCCGTTGAGGTGTAAGCTTGTATCCTTGGGATTGTAGTTGTTGCTTAATCTTGTCTATTCGGGCTTCCATTGTCTGCCTCCCCCTTGGAAAATTACCACACCGGGCTTCAAGCCACTTCTTCCATTATAGGGGGATTTCCTTTAAGAAGTCAAACGGTTTTAGCATCTCGACAGGGCTGGCCCATTCATTCACAGATCCTCCATATTTGAAAATTCTTCCTCATCCGGCCGACACCAGAAGAGGCGTCACCCAGCGCATCATCACCGGAGTCACGTAAGCCTCGAAGCCTGAGATTCCCATCACCAGCAGCGCCATCCCCAGCGAGAGCAGCGTATACATCATGAACGGATGAGTCACCTGCGTGCGGCGCTGCTGTCCCAGCACCCGGCTGCGGATCATTAGCAGAGAGAAACCGAGGGCCGCCGCGCTACATACCAGCAGAACCGGAATCAGCACCAGATTATGCGGAGCGACGGAGACCAGGGCGAACAGCATGCCGTGCCAGGAATATTGGCTGACGAGCGTGCCGACGGTGAAGCCGATCAGCACGCCTTTGAGGAAATCCAGAATCAGAATTCCCGGAAGTCCGATCACGGACAAGCCGAGCACCCAGATCAGGCCAACCCACTTCAGATGAAAGGCGGCGATGCTCCAGTATGAATCCTGCGCGGCAGGCAGTCCCTGCTGATCGACCGTCACGAAGAAATTGCTTAAGTAATCGCCCAGCTCCTGCTGCTGATCCAGCGTAAGCGCAGTGACGATAAGCGCTCCGAAGACCACCCCGACCAGAAATAATACCGCGACAAAAATATAAAGAGGCGTCTGTTCCTTCACCATCAGCTTTAAACTGCGCACCCTGACATTCCCCTTTCCGGTCACATGTTACACCATATGAGGGAATGTCCTGATCTATGACTTGTCCTTAGCTCTTGAGCACCTTGCCGTAGGTGCCACCGCCTCCCGAGGAGAGGACGAGCTGCCCGCTGCGGGCCAGCACGATCAGCCCGGCCAGCTCTGCCCCCGCTACAGCGGCAAGCTCAGCTTCTCCAGCCCGGTGCAGAATGTTCATCTCTGTGCCAAAAGCCTCCAGCAGCAGGTTCAGCTTACGCTTGCCGAGGCCGGGAATGAACTCCAGCGGCACCTGGTAATGGTAAGGCGGCCGATATTCCGGAACCTGCGGCAGCGGACGGTCGGCAATGTGCAGGATGCGGTCCAGCACACCCTGGACCAGCTTCGGACTGCCGCAATACGGGCAGCGCTCCGAGGTGCTGTAGGCTTCATCGATGATGCTGCCGCAGCCGCCGCAGTAGGTCCGGTGATATTTGCCCAGCCGGGGATTCAGCCCGAAGTTGGCGCTGACCCTGCGTCCTGCCGAGCGCTGGAGCGCCAGCTTCAGCTCCTCGAAGGAGGGCTCCCGCATCTCGATGACATTGTACTCGCGGCCGATTTTGCCGAGAGAATGGGCATCGGAATTAGTCAGGAAGCTGTAACGGTCAAGCTCCGAGATATACCCTGCCATCTCTGAATCCGCACTGAGGCCAAGCTCCACCGCCGCGATGCGGTCCAGATCGAATAACTCAGCCATCCGCTCGGCCGCACATCCATAGAGTCCCTTGTGAGGCGTGAAAATATGGGCCGGAATCAGCAGTCCGCCCCGCCCGGTAATCTCGTCCTGAAGCACCCTGGAAGGGGCGTACAGGCGCTGGGAGCTGAGATTCACATTACGCATATGGGCGCTCATCCAGGTGCTGAAATCCTCCATTGTCCCGAGGTCCGGCATGAAGGCCAGGACATGGCACTCCCGCCGCCCGGGCTCGCGGATCTCAATCTCGGTTCCCAGCAGGATCGTCGTTCCCCGGTACGCAATTCCGCCGCCCGCAGCTATCGTCATCTCGCCTGAGTCCAGCGCCGCAACAATATCCCGCAGCACCCCCGGAGAGTGGCTGTCGATAATGCCGATCAGGCCAATCCCCTTGCGCTCCGCCGCTTCCCGGGCAATCCCGGCGAAGGTCAGATCACGGCTGCCGCTGATTTTGACCGCCTGGCCCTCTGAGGTCCGTCCGATATGCACATGCAGATCGCAATAGACACTGCTGAGTTCTGCCGCTAGTGCCATTGGCCTGTCAGCGTGTAGAGATGCCAGGCATAGACCGCCATCATCGTCTTCGCATCGGCAATCCGTCCGTCCGCAATGTACTGGTAGGCTTCCTCCAGCGTCAGCTCCGAGACCTCCAGGAACTCATCCTCATCCAGCGCCATCTCGCCCGGCTGGGCATCCTCGGTCACATAGAGGTGAATGATCTCGTCGGCGAAGCCGGGAGAGGTGTAGAACGACTTCAGCAGCCTCAGCCCCCCGCTATGAAATCCGGTCTCCTCCTGAAGCTCACGGCCCGCAGCCGCCAGCGGATCTTCACCCGGGTCCAGCTTGCCTGCGGGAATCTCCACCTCGGTACGGTGCATCGGCTGACGGTACTGCTCCACGACCAGCATTTTACCTTGATTCAAAGCCAGCACAGCTACAGCTCCAGGGTGCTTCACGACCTCACGGGTTGCAGTGTTGCCGTCCGGCAGTCTCACAGTATCCACCTGAAGCGAAATAATGTGGCCTGCAAAAATCGGCTTCGTTGACAATGTTTCTTCATCCAATGCGGGGTTGCGGTTGATTTCATCTTTTTTCATAGATTTGTGGTCTCCTTTGGCATCGTTATGCATAGGGTGTATTATAGCAAACTTAAGAAGAAAGAAGGAATGCAGGCATGAATAACATCCTTGTCCAAGCAAGCTCATCCGCAGTTACAATGGTAGGTAAACCGGAACAGATTATGGCCGTAATGGCCGGGTGGATGAAGCAATACGGGCGCGATATGCCCCTCTCTTACATCCTGCTGCTCCAGGCAGATTCGCGGATCAAAGCTTCCAAGGCTGGATAATGCCGCTTCGTTCTTCCGGTCAGCGTCTATAATATTCCAGAGTATAAGAAGGAGCTGTCTCCCGGATCATCCCGGAAGCAGCTCCTGTTTATTATTTGTTATGCGGCAGCAGACCGCCTTGGTATTAGCCTTGGCATGAACGGGTCCCTGCTGCACAGTGTCTTGATCGGCTCAGCCCTTCTGGCTCTCGGCCACAATGGCTACAACCAGGCTGGCCACCTTGACGATGTCTGCGGCCTTGATCCGCTCCTTCGTGGTGTGGATATCCTCGTAGCCAACCGCCAGATTCACAACCGGAACGTTCAGCCCGTTGAACACATTGGCATCACTGCCGCCGCCGGAAGCGAACAGCCGGGTCGTCAGACCCAGCGAAGTGATCGCCCGGTCAGCCAATTGAACAACCGGATCATTACCATTAAAGCTGAACGCCGGATAGATCATCTCGCTGCGGAATTCACTCTGCGCACCGTGGTCGCGTGCGGTAGTCTCCAGCGCCTCACGCATAGAGGCAATCTGCTTCTCTACCTTCTCCTGCACAATACTGCGGGCCTCCGCATCGAGCTGTACATGATCGCAGACCACATTCGTCGGTCCGCCGCCGGCGAACTTGCCGATATTCGCTGTCGTCTCGTTGTCGATCCGTCCAAGCTTCATCGCCGAGATCGCTTTGCTCGCTACCTGAATGGCGCTGATACCATCCTCCGGGTTCACGCCTGCATGGGCGGATTTGCCGAAGATCTGCATCGTTACCTTCGCCTGGGCCGGTGCTGCAATCGCGATGGCTCCCACTTCTCCGTTGGAATCCAGCGCGAAGCCCATATCTGCATCCAGATGCGCCGGGTCCATGGCGCGTGCGCCCATCAGCCCCGACTCTTCGCCTGCCGTAATGACGAACTGAATCTGGCCGTGCGGCAGCTTCTGCTCCTGAATGACCCGGATTGCTTCGAACAGGGCAGCCAGTCCCGCTTTGTCATCCGCTCCAAGAATGGTGCTGCCATCACTTCGAATCCAGCCGTCTTCCCCCAGGGCAGGCTTGATCTTCTGGCCGGGCACCACGGTATCCATATGGCACGTGAACAGCAGCTTCGGCGCGCTCACTCCGCTGTCCGCAGGCCAGGTCACGAACAGGTTGCCGGCTCCGTGCCCCGTTCTCTCCTGCGAATCGTCCTCCACCGCAGTCAGCCCCAGGCTGCTGAACTTCTCCTTGAGCACATCGGCAATCTGCCGTTCATTCCGGGTCTCACTGTCAATCTGGACAAGCTCCATGAACTCATGGATCAATCGGTCTTTTGATATCATATGGACTTCCCTCTCTTTCTCAGATACGTTACAATGGTTGTACTGCGTTCAATTGTGGGCTTATGCTCATAACTTAAACTAATCTCAAAGGAGTCACTCATGCAACGACAAAAATGGTTCCGCATTATCATCTACATCATGCTGTTCGCTATGATCGCCTCTACGGTGCTGTTCGTCATCGAACCGTTTATGGCCGGTTAATCACGCTTAGCGCTTAAGTAACAGCGTCCGGGTTCCCCGGGCGCTGTTTGGCTATACGGAAACTGCTCCAGGAAATAAGGCACCAGCTCTTCAGCGACCGTCCCGATGTCAAAAGCGCGCCCTGTACATTCCTCAAGCGAGGTCACTCCGTATTCCGCAATCCCGCAAGGGATAATGCCTGTGAAGCCGCTTTGCCCGATCCCGGCCGATACGTTGAAGGCAAAGCCATGGCTGGTGACAAACCCACGGCGGAATTTACACTTGTTGAACTTTACGCCGATTGCACAGATTTTCTCATCACCGACCCACACCCCTGTATACCCCTGCTTGCGGGTTCCCGTAATGCCATAGGCCTCCAGATACGCAATAATCACCGACTCCAGCTTGCGCAGATAGCCGTGCAGATCAACCTTGCCGTTCTCGCCCAGCTTCAAAAGCGGGTACCCGACCAGCTGGCCGGGCCCGTGATATGTAATATCTCCCCCGCGGTCAATCTCAAACAGCGCAATGCCCTGCTGCCTGAGCTGTTCCCCGCTGAGGAGCAGATGCTCCGGGTGATTCTGTGAACCGATGGTGTATGTGGGCGGATGCTGCAAAAGAATCAGCTGCTCGGAAGCAGTGCCCGCGTCAATCGCATGCACCGCTTCCTTTTGCAGCTCCCAGGCCGCCCCGTACTCCATCACCGGAAGAATGGTAACTGTAAGTTTGCTTAGGTTCAGGTTCTCCGTCATCGTAAGTTCCCCTTTGCTTCTCATTCTCCCTGTCCCAGGAGTCCGCAGCCGCCTTACTTAGTAGAGCTTCGTCTCCGGGGTGTAGCCTTCCACATTATCCTTCACGCGCTGCAGGAACCGTCCGCTGATGACTCCGTCCAGAATCCGGTGATCCAGCGACAGACAGATATTCGCCATCGAACGTACGGCAATCATATCATTGATGACGACAGGCTTTTTGACAATGGATTCAAAAGTCAGAATTGCCGCCTGCGGATAGTTGATAATCGGGTAAGACAGAATCGAGCCGAACGAGCCGGTGTTGTTCACCGTGAACGTACCGCCCTGCATATCGTCCAGCCGCAGCTTGCCCTCCCGTGTCTTGAGTGCCAGTTCGTCGATCTCGCGGGCCAGCCCGGCGACATTCTTCTGATCGGCTTTTTTGATGACCGGCGTCATGACCGAATCCTCTGTGCCTACGGCCAGTGAGATGTTGATGTCGCGTTTGACGATGATTTTGTCAACGGCCCAGACCGAGTTCATGATCGGGTAATCCTTAATTGCACTGACCACAGCCTTCATCAGAAAAGCGAGATAGGTCAGGTTGATCCCTTCCTTGCGCTTGAACTCATCCTTCAGCTTGTTGCGCAGCACCACCAGATTGGTCACATCGACCTCGATCATCGTCCAGGCATGCGGGATCTCCGAGACGCTCTGGCGCATTCTGGTAGCGATCGTATTACGGATCGGCGTAACGTCGATCAGATATTCCGAGCTGCTGCCCCGTCCGCCTTCGATCTCAATCGTCGGAATCTTCGGCGATTCGCTGAGGTGCAGGCCGGAATTGCGCACCGGCTGAAATTCATCCTGCACCGGCTGGAACACAGGCTGCTGCGCAGCGGGTGCAGGGGCGGCGTCAGGTACAGGCGCAGCAGCAGGGGCTGCTGCGGGTGCCGGCGGCTGCACGGAGGCGCCGTTCTCCAGGAACGTGAGCACATCCTTGCGTGTGATACGTCCGCCCAGGCCGGTGCCCGGCACGGCCGCCAGGTTGATGCCGTGCTCGGCGGCCAGCGTCTGCACAGCCGGAGAGTAACGGGCGCGCATTGGAGCTGCGGCGTCATAAGCCGCAGCGGGCACGGGCGGCCGCGCGGCGGCGTGGGCCGCCTGCGGGGCGGTGCCGGATGCCGCAGCCGGGGCAGCGGCAGGTGTAGGGGCGTCACCGGAAGCTGCCGGTGACGGGGCCGCCGCGGCTGGCGCAGCGGAGCCAGCCACTGCGATGCGGGCGATGATCTCGCCGACGCTGACCGTCTGTCCCTCTTCGGCCAGCAGCTCGGCCATGGTGCCGTCTACCGTTGCAGGCAGCTCCGCGTTCACCTTATCCGTGATCAGCTCGCAGATCGGCTCATATTGCTCTATCGGATCGCCCGGCTGCTTCAGCCATTTCCCGATGGTCGCCGAGACCAGCGATTCAGCCAGCTGCGGCATAATTACATCCGTCAGCGTTGTATTGTCAGACATAATGTCACTCCTTAATGGTTTGTAAGCGTGGACTTCTTGAATTTACTTCGTACAAAACTGGCTTCGGAAACATACGCTTAGTTTGGTAAGCATTAGCTTCCTGGCCTCCGAACGAACATTCAGCCATCAAATCCTGCACTTAATGCAACATTCGCTCATAAAAATCTGCCCAAAATTAAAAATGTTGCACGAAATGCAGCATTCCTGTTCATACAGGCGGCAAAGCGGATATTTTGTTGCATTTCCTGCAGCATTCTGCCTAATCCACTATTTATTTCGTATCTAAAGCCACTTTCTGCAACATTCTTGCCCGGGTCCGGGTCGCGGTGTCCAGGCAGGATGAATTATTGAACTTAGTACTGCGCCAGACGCAGCATCTCAGCCTTCACCTTGTCCTTGCTGAGCAGGAAGAATTTCTCCATCGGCGGTGAGATCGGCATCGCCGGGACATCGGGTCCGCACAGGCGGAAGATTGGCGCATCGAGGTCGAAGAGACAATGCTCGGCGATGATCGCCGCCACTTCAGCGCCGATGCCTCCGGTCTTGTTGTCCTCATGGACAATCAGCACCTTGCCGGTCTGCCGGACAGCGGCAATAATCGCCTCGCGGTCCAGCGGCTGGAGGGTGCGCAGATCCAGGATATGCGCGGTGAGGCCATGCTCCTTCTCCAGCTCCTCAGCAGCCTGCATCGCAAAATGCAGCGGCAGGCTATACCCGATCACCGTAATATCGCTGCCTTCACGCAGCAGATTCGCTTCACCAATCGGCACCGTGTAGTCGCCTTCCGGCACATCTCCCTTGATCAGCTTGTAGCACTTCTTGTTCTCGAAGAACAGCACCGGATCAGGATCGCGGACAGCGGCCTTGAGCAGGCCCTTGGCATCTGCAGCCGAATAAGGAGCCACAATCTTAAGTCCCG
Organism: Paenibacillus sp. FSL M7-0420; assembly: GCF_038002345.1. NCBI lineage: Bacteria > Bacillati > Bacillota > Bacilli > Caryophanales > Paenibacillaceae > Paenibacillus > Paenibacillus sp. FSL M7-0420. The sequence goes on from NZ_JBBOCJ010000001.1 coordinate 4,616,771, forward strand.
GCGTCCCGAAGAAGATCGACTCCGGGCACTGCGAGTGGTACAGCCCGCCGAAGATGCCGCCGCCGATCGGCGCACGGATGACGACCGGACAGTTCCAGTCATTATTGGAACGGTAGCGGATTTTGGCGGCTTCGCTGATAATCTGGTTCGTTGCGGGCAGCATGAAATCCGAGTACTGCATCTCGGCAATCGGCTTCATACCATACATTGCAGCACCGATAGCCACCCCTGCAATAGCAGATTCCGCAAGCGGTGTGTCCAGCACCCGTTCTGCGCCGAACTGCTCCTGCAAACCTTTGGTTGTTGTGAAGACGCCGCCCTTCACGCCGACATCCTCACCCAGCACGAACACCGACTCGTCACGTTCCATCTCTTCCTTCATCGCCAGCCGGATTGCATCGATATATTCCATCATCGCCATGGCTTAAGCGCCCCCCTTCAGGCCGGATTCATCGTAGACATGCAGCAGCGTATCTTCCGGTTTCGGGAACGGCGCATTCTCCGCGTAGGTTATAGCCTCTTTCAGTTCAAGATTATATTCGGCAGCCAGATCACGCTCCTGCTCGTCACTCCACAGACCGAGTCCGGTCAGATAGGTGCGGAACGCGGCGATGCCGTCTTTTGCCCAGTTCTCATCGACTTCTTCCTGCGTCCGGTAAGCCAGATCGTTATCCGAGGTGGAGTGCGGCGACAGGCGGTACATCATCGCTTCAATCAAGGTTGGGCCTTCACCGGCAAGCGCACGTTCCCGGGCCTCCTTCACCACACGGTACACCTCCAGCGGATCATTGCCGTCCACCCGGACACCCGGGAAGCCGTAGCCCAGCGCCCGGTCACTGACCTTGCCGCCAAGCTGCTTGTGGGCAGGAATCGAGATCGCATACTGATTGTTCTGGCAAAAAATAATCATAGGCAGCTTATTCACACCGGCAAAGTTACACGCTTCATGGAAATCCCCCTGGTTGCTGGAGCCTTCCCCGAAGGTCACGAAGGAGACGAACTTCTTCTTCTGCATCTTCGCCGCCAGCGCGAAGCCTGCCGCATGCGGAACCTGGGTCGTGACCGGGCTTGAGCCCGTTACAATCCGCAGGCGCTTGCTGCCGAAGTGGCCCGGCATCTGCCGGCCGCCGCTGTTGGGATCTTCCGCCTTCGCGAAGACGGAGAGCATCAGCTCGCGCGTGGTCATTCCGACAGAGAGGACAAACGCATAGTCCCGGTAATAGGGCAGGAAATAGTCATTCTCCCGGTCCAGTGCAAATGCCGCCGCGACCTGTGCCGCCTCCTGCCCGATGCCGGATACATGGAAATTGATCTTGCCCGCACGCTGCAGCAGCAGACTGCGCTCATCATATTTCCGTCCGAGCTGCATGAATCTGTACATATCGATAACCTGGCCGTCTGTGAGTCCAAGCTGCTTATGTCTGTTAACGGTGTCTACAGTACCTTGGGATTCCATATAAGAGGTACCTCCTAAAAAGTATTGCCGGCGCTCAGCTTCCAGCCCCGCTATCTCTAACAGGTTCAGGATGCGTCCGCCAGGCGGGTTGACCCTAATACTAAATATATATGCCCTGATCCTATCACCAGGTACTAAATCCATTATAATCTTTTTCGCGGCAAAAAGAAAAGCCAAAATCCCGCCGCCAAGGCAAGGCTCTGGAACCGAACAAATATAGCCGGTATGGAGCGATATCGGCGCATTACACGCCTTCCGCTCCCTCCGGCCTTCTTGTTAAGCTCTCTATCGCACGCTAGAATCCGATTGCTCTTCCATCCACCGCCAGCATCGCCTCACCCAGTACCTCCGACAGCGTCGGATGGGCATGGATGGCCTCCCCGACCTCCCAAGGCGTGGCGTCCAGCACCTGGGCCAGCGCCGCTTCGCCGATCAGATCGGTCACATGCGGGCCGATCATCTGCACGCCGAGGATATCCCCGTTCTTCGCGTCAGCCACCACCTTCACGAAGCCGTCCTTCATGCCGTAGACAATGGCTTTGCCGATGGCGGAGAACGGGAATTTGCCGGTCACCGTCTCACGGCCGAGCTCCTTCGCTTCCTTCTCTGTGTAACCGACACTTGCCACTTCCGGCCGTGTATAGACACAGCGGGGAACCAGATGCGCTTCATACGGATGGAGCGCTTCACCCGCCAGATGGTTAACGGCACGGATGCCCTCATGGCTGGCGGCATGAGCCAGCTGCAGACCGCCGATACAATCGCCAATCGCATAGATATGCGGTTCACCTGTCTGCATATTGGTATTCACCGCAATGACACCTGTATCGAAGCGGATGTCTGTATTTTCCAGTCCGAGATTCTCGATGTTCGCCACGCGTCCCACGGATACGAGCAGCTTATCCGCCGATAGACTCTGGCTCTGCTCCCCCTTGCGGGCTTCAATCGTAATCCCTGTCTCCGACACTGTGCAGGTCTCGGCATCCACCGTTGTTCCGGTGAGCACCCGGACTCCGCGTTTCTTCAGCAGACGCAGCAGCTCGCGGGCCACTTCTTCATCCTCCTGCGGCAACAGCTGCCCGGCTGCCTCGACGACCGTCACCTGCACTCCGAAATCAGCCAGCATGGATGCCCACTCCACTCCGATTACCCCGCCGCCCACAATAATAATCGAGGCCGGCAGCTCCTCAAGCGTCAACGCTTCCTCACTGCTCAGAATCACCTTGCCGTCGGGCACCAGGCCCGGCAGAACACGCGGACGCGAGCCGGTAGCAATGATAAGATTCGTAGAGACCACAGTCTCCATCTCTCCATTCTCCAGTTCTACAGCCACTGCGCCGCTTCGCGGGGAGAAGATCGAAGGCCCGATGATCCGGCCTTTGCCCTTCAGCACCTGAATCTTGTGCTTGCGCATCAGATACTGCACCCCCTGATGAAGCTGCTCCACTACCGCTTCCTTGCGCTGCTGCACTTTGGGGAACACCAGCTTGGTGCCCGTAGTCTCTATACCGTAGCTTTCGCTCTCGTTGATTTCAGCCAATACCTCTGCACTGCGCAGCAGTGATTTGCTGGGAATACAGCCGCGGTGCAGGCAGGTTCCGCCCAGCTTGTCCATTTCAATAACGACAACGGATTTGCCCAGCTGCGCAGCGCGGATCGCTGCCACATAACCGCCGGTGCCTCCCCCAAGTATCGCCACATCACAGGTCATTGTCATGATATGTATCCTCCAGTCATTCCTCTTGAATTCAGTTCAATCTATTATATTGTACTCTCTTTCGGGAGGAATACAAAACGTACAAACGTCATGTATTCATGGACTTTTGCAGGTTAAAGCGTTATCATATGGGTGAATTCAAAGAGCTGCGAAGAGGAGCGACTGTGATGAAACTGCTGATTTCACGCTTCATTGCCATCCTTATTCTGGTGATCCCCGGCCTCCTGGCGATGACGGGCTTCCTGATGATGAAAGATGATCTGTTCAACTATTTCGCGATGCATGGAGACGATACTGCTGTGCCGGAGTTCGCCTGGCTGCATTTCGGCGGCGGTCTGCTCTTATTCCTGGCCGGAATGACCTTCCTCGGCGGCTGGATTCTGGCCCGTGACCGCAAAAAGAACTACGTCGGCCCCCGCTTCCGGGAGAAGCAGCAAACGCAGCAGCCCCCGTCCTCCGAAGCCCGCTCCTAATTATATTCCATTGAAACAGGGGATGCCTCAAGCCATGAACGAACCGGCTGCTAAGGCATCCCCTTGTTGTTTGCTATCGAACTTTTAACTGGAGGACTCCCGATTCACACCAGACGCCGCGTGAACCGCACGCTGTACTCTGTGAGAGTGCGCTAAGAGTCTATCGCTCAACCACTACGTGCCTGTCACTCAAGTGCTAAGTGCAGTTTGTACAACTAAAATGCTCGGATCAGGCCCATTGTGAGGTTTAGCTGCACTTCGTACACTTATAAATCTCTGCATTGCGTTTAAAGACTAATGTGCCTGATCTTAGTTGTACGGAATACATCTATGCCAGCTTATTCGTTAATCCGCAGCATTATAGCTGCACGAAATACAACTATCCGCGAGATAAGAGATAAGCTTCACAGTATGTGGTACGATATTAGAGCTTACCAACAGCACAATTGCACAATGTACAACAGAAAAGGGTAATCTCCAGCAGAATTCAAAAGCTATTGCACTTCGTACAATAGAATTCGAACAAACCCCACTTTTCTGCTCAAATCAGCAAAATCTAATGTACCAAATACAGTAGAATACCATTTCCCACTCAAAAATCAGATTTCTATTGCACAATATACAGTTACCTTACCAATTCCACCGCCGTAGCCCCTACGTACAGCCTTCAACGCAAGGGTGAGCATTAGTGTGAGCTCCTGCGTCTGCGCCAGCATCAGCGCCAGCGTCACACTTCCTTGCCTCACCCTCACCATGCCTCAACCATCCCTCACCCTTACTCCCCAGCCGCTTCCTTACTTCCCCGCACCAGCTCGCTGTAAAGGCCGCCCTGCCGGAGCAGCTCCTCATGCGAGCCCTGCTGAAGCAGGCGTCCGCCCTCAAGCACCAGAATGCGGTCGGCTGCGCGGATCGTGCCCAGGCGGTGGGCGATCACGAAGCTGGTCCGGCCGCGCATCAGCGCCTGAAGCCCTTCCTGAATCTTGATCTCGGTGACCGTATCGATGCTGCTCGTCGCTTCATCCAGCACCAGCATGGACGGATTCGCCAGAATTGCCCGGGCAATAGCCAAGAGCTGCTTCTGTCCCTGGCTGATGCCGCTGCCGTCCACAGACAGCATCCGGTCGTAGCCGTCCTGGAGTCTCATGATGAAGGCATGGGCATTGGCCAGCTTCGCAGCCTCCTCCACCTCTTCATCGGTTGCATCCAGCCGGCCATAGCGGATATTATCGCGGATCGTCCCTTTGAACAGGAAGGAGTCCTGCAGGACGAAGGCCATATGGCTGCGCAGACTCTCACGGGTGACCGTTGACAGCTCCCGCCCGTCCAGCGTAATGCTGCCCCGGCTCGGATCGTAGAAGCGGGACAGCAGGCCGATTAGCGTCGTTTTGCCCGCACCGGTAGGTCCGACCAGCGCAATCATCTCACCGGGCCTCGCTTCAAATGAAATATCCTGCAGCGTATCCGCCCCCCCATCATAGGAGAAGGAGACCTCCGAGAACTTCACAGCGCCCTCAACACGCGCAAGCTTCACCGCCGCGCCCTCATCCCGGGCCTCCGTCTCTTCATCCAGCACCTCGAAGACGCGCTCCGCACCGGCGATCGCCGACAGCAGGGTGTTCCACTGGTTCGCCAGATCATTCAGCGGCCGAGTGAACTGGCGGGCATATTCGGCAAAAGCGATAATAATCCCCACCGTCACCAGCCCGCGGATCGCAAGCAACCCCCCGACTCCGGCCACGATGGCAAAGCTCAGATTGTTCAGACCATTCATCAGCTTGGGAATGAAACCTGAAATCGCTTGCGCCCAATACCCCGACAGCATAATCCGTGTATTACGCTCTCTGAAGCCGCTAATCACCCGCTCCTCCTGCGAGAAGGCTTTGATAATCCGCTGTCCGGACAAGGTCTCTTCGATGAACCCGTTCAGCTCACCCATATTCCGCTGCCGCTCCTTGAACAGCGGGCCGGTCCGCCGGGTAATCCAGCGCATCCCCAGCATCATCAGCGGCACCACAATGAAGGTTAGCAGCGTCAAGAGCGGGCTGAGCCACAGCATCACGCCAACCGTGCCCACCAGCGTCAGGATACTGGAAAAGATCTGAATCGCCGAGCTGTTCAGCGTCGAGCTGATATTCTCGATATCATTGGTCAGACGGCTCATAATCTCTCCCTGCTGCCTGCGGTTGAAGAAGGAGATCGGTAGGCGGTGCAGGTGTGAGAACAGATCCGTCCGCATCCGGTAGACCGTCTCCTGGGCCACTTCGATCATCCAGACATTTTGCAGCCAGGAGACCAGGGAATTCAGCAGGTAGACGAGCGCCAGCACCAGCAGGAAGACGCCCCACGTTCTGCCGCCCTCCCCGCCCAGATAATCGTCCACTGCCCGGCTGATCAGGTAGGGTCCAAGGAGCGACAAGGCTGAGCTTAGTAGAACCATGAACAGCACCAAGATCAGCTTTGTCCGGCGTTCGGCGAGATAAGTCCATATGCGGCCTAATGTGCCAGACCAGTTCTTGGCCTTCGCCTTCGGCTTCCGGCTGCCCATCGCCCCGAAGACCTTGGCTTCGCCGTGGCCTACATCCAGCTTCGGATAGCGGAACGGCTCAATGAGTGCTTTGAACATGCTGCCCCTCCCCTGTCTGCGATTGATAGATTTTGCGGTACAGCGCGGACTCATCCATTAGTTCGGAATGGGTACCCTGCGCAATGAGCCGGCCTTCGTCCAGCAGCAGAATCAGATCCGCCGAGGCGGTGGAGCTGATTTTCTGTGTGATCAGGAAGGTCGTGCAGGACAACTTCTTCAGCTCCGCCAGCAAAAGCCCCTCCGTCACCGCATCAAGCGCACTCGTGCTGTCATCCAGAATCAGGATCGCCGGTCTGCGCACCAGCGCCCGTGCAATGCTCAGACGCTGCTTCTGCCCGCCCGACAGATTAACTCCGCGTTGCCCAAGGGCAGTATCGTAGCCCTGCGGCAGCCCGGCAACTGTGTCATGAATCTGCGCTGCCGCTGCTGCCTGCTCAATCTCTGCCTGACTCGCCGCTGCATTTCCCCAGGCTATATTCTCCCGGATCGAGCCGGTGAATAGCAATACCTCCTGAGGTACATAGCCAATCGAGCCCCGTAAGGTCTGCATATCCATCTCCGTATGCTTCTGTCCGTCCACCAGGATGCTCCCGCTGCCGCATTCATACAGCCTGGGAATCAGCGTGACCAGAGAGGATTTGCCTGAGCCGGTCGCGCCCATAATCGCCACGCGTTCCCCCGGCTGCACCGTGAAGGAGATATCGTCAAGCACCTTAATGTCACTGCCGGCATAACTGAAGCTGACCTGCTGGAATTCAACCTTGCCTTGAACAGCTGACGCAAGACCTTCTCCAGAAGTCATACCCAGCTCGCCCGGGCCATCGCTTGCCGCCATCACTTCAGTGACCCGTCCCGAAGACGCCCGTGCGCGGGAGAAGCTGACCATAATCCAGGATAGCGCTGACAGCGCTCCCATCGTCCGCAGCGAGTAGTTAATGACAGCAACCGTCTGCCCCAGCGTCGCATCCCCTGTAGAGATCTCTATCCGCCCAAACCATAACACGGCCAGAATACCGGCGTTGACGATGATCATAATGAACGGGGTTGAGGTCTCGGTAAGCCGCAGCGCAGCAATAGTCGATCTCATCAGCTCTCCGCTGAAGGTTGCGAACCGTCCAATCTCATGGCCCATCCGCACAAATACACGGATCAGCCGGATTCCGGTCAAATTCTCCTGAATCACACCATTCACGCCGTCGAGCCGGCTCTGCACATTGCGGAACAGCTCGGACGCTCTGCGCATCAGCCAGATCATGAAAATCACCAAGAACGGCAGCGTCACGGTCAGCAGCAGCCCCAGCTTGATATGTACAACAAGCGCCATAATCACGCTACCGATCACAACCAGCGGAATACGGGTCATGAACCGCAGTCCCATGAAGATCGTATCCTGCATCTGCGATACATCGCCGGTAAGGCGGGTGATCAGGGATGAGGTCGGGAAGCGGCTAAAAATATCGTAAGAGAACGACTGTACCTTTTCATACAGCTTGTCACGCAGGTCGAATGCGAACCCCTGACTGGCATGCGACGCAAAAAAGGAGCTGAGTATTCCCGCCAGAAACGCCACAGCGGCACTCCCTACCAGCACCCCGCCCCACAGCCAAACGACAGCCGTGTCCTGTTGCCGGATACCGTCATCAATGATTTTGGAGATCAGCAGCGGCTGCGACAGCTCCACGGCCAGCTCAATCAGCATCATGACCAGCGCGGCAATGGCGGCGACCCTGTATTTTTTAAGAAAAGTCAACATTAGCTTCATCGAAGATACCCCATTTGCTTATTCGTAGAGCGCATCCCGCAGGCGGGTAGACATGGCAGAGCCTTGTCCCGACTTCAAAATGACCCGGCGCAGCGCCTTGTTGCTGCGGTTCAGCTCGGTGAGCTCGGCTAGCATGTCTTCCAGTAAATTCTCCGTATCGGGGATGAGCTCCCCCTTCTCCTTCAGCGCATTGATCTGTTCCTTATATTGCTCCAATTTCTCTGTCACCTGACTAACTTCCCTTCTGTTCACTATATTACCCTGCTGAAGACACAATTGCGTTCATTATAGCACATCCCGGGCGGAAGCAATGTTTGCACTGGCTACTCCGGCCCCGAGTATGATACTCTAGTAAGGTCGATTTTTTGGTCGTGTAGCAGATTAGCTGAACAGTGAAAGGATAGATGGACGTGGCACAATTATTTTTCAGGTATGGAGCTATGAACAGCGGCAAATCCATTGAGATTCTCAAGGTTGCACATAATTATGAAGAGCAGGGCAAGTCGGTGCTTCTCTTCACACCTTCCATTGATAACCGGGATGAAGTGGGATATATCTCCTCCCGGATCGGACTGCGCAAGCAGGCCATTCCGATCGACGAGCAGACCGATATCTACAGCATAGTCAGCAGCAGTCTGCCGAAGCCGCACTGTGTACTGATCGACGAGTGCCAGTTCCTGAGCAAGGACTGCATCCTGCAGCTGGTGCGTATTGTGGATGAGCTGGACATTCCGGTGATGGCCTTCGGCCTCAAAAATGATTTCCAGAACAATCTGTTCGAAGGCAGCAAATACATGCTGATCTACGCCGACAAGATTGAAGAAATGAAGACCATCTGCTGGTTCTGCGCACGGAAAGCCACCATGGCGCTGCGGGTCGAGAACGGCAAGCCGGTATACAGCGGCAAACAGATCCAGATCGGCGGCAATGAAGCCTATTATCCGGTCTGCCGTAAATGCCACAAGAATCCCCCATTGTAAAATACCCAGCCTGGGAATTGCAAAACGCATTTCGGCCCTAAGAAAGGCTGAAATGCGTTTTTTCAGTAACCTCTATCTTCAGATCAGTACAGAATCTCAATCTGTCTATATTCCTTCACAGGTTCAGTGCTTATGAATACATCCGGTTCCGTATGGCCGGTCACAAGCGCATTCAGCGTGTTCAGCTCATAATACCATTCTCCCGTATCCTGATAGAGATGTCTGCCGTTATAAGAGATTCTGCCAGATTCATTGGGACCCAGGCCAAAGGCCCGCTCGCTCAAAGGATTATACCGCTGGTCATACCGTACCGGCTTGCCGCAAGCCATGGAGTAGTGATAACTAAACAGGTATTCCCGTTCAATCTTATCCACTTTGACGCAGCCTATAGTCCAAGACTCAGCCCCGAGGTCCAGGATGACGCTCTTGTTTTGAACAACCTCGAACCCTGTCTTGTTCTGCACAATCACTAAATGATGGAAGGGAAGACCATAAGACAAATCGTAACTGAACAAGGTATCCGGCAGAGAAAAGTTAGCCCTGTAATTGTTGCGCGCAGTTGAAAAAGGAGCGCCCCTCACTTCCTTCTCCCATCTGATGGTCGTAAATTGTAAGAGCAATCTCTCTTCGTTCCGGCGGCCTTTATGCCAGGTCTTGTACATTTCCTCCCACCTTTATTCAAGACTTGTGAATCGCTCCCAGCGCCCGGTGCTCTGCCTCCTTGCGGACGAACAGGTCATACTGAACGTTAACCTTACCGCCGAATTTAGCCCGCTGGGTTGTCGCCTTCATTCCGCCGTTCATCCGGGAACGGTGCGGGATGCCCGCTACTGCAAGGCGGCTTTTGACCTGAAGATATTGTCCTTGATCGAATGTAGTGTACACTAATGTGCGCTCCCTCGGGACGAAGAAATGCCAGATGCTTCTTAGTAAGCCCACATGTGTCACCTCCCTCTAGTTCAGATAACGTTCATGAAGAACCCGTAGATGATGCAGCTCATGTCCGATGATTAGACAAAGCTGAGCTCGCACAGACATGGCAGTCCCGCCAAAGTTACCTGTACGGGCATAGGTGTCCTCAGCAAGACTGTCTGCCAGCGCCAAGGTGGACTCCCGGACGCTCCGGTAGTGTGCAATCATCTCTTGCAGGGTGAAGCGGTCGAACGCCCCGGCAGCCGCATAATCATTCTCCTCATAGCCCGGCAGCGGCGCCTGCTCCCCTCTCGCAAAACACAGCAAGCGGTAAGACATAATACGGTCATTATCCGTCAGATGCCCTAGCATTTCCTTGATACTCCACTTCCCGGGGGCATAGCGGTAGGCCCCTTGCTCCTCTGTCAGCCCGCCAAGCAAAGTCAGCACCTGCTGAGTCTGCTCTCTTAGAATGACGCGAAGTTCTCCTTCCGGCGGCACCAGTGAAATATATCTGGACTGAAATTCGGTATACTCTCCTTGCGCAGGACGCTGAATCATGGTAAAAACCCCTCTCCAAACCAATTTTTAAGAAATATTTGCCGGATTGTGTCAAAAGCTGTTGTTGTATCTTAGCCTATTATGTATAATATCACCAGGATTACAGATTAGTTAATCTATTTCCCGGGAGTGTAAGCATGCTGGATTTTGTGCTTTATATGGTATTTTCTATTTTAGAAACATCTGCAATGTTTTATTTGGCTTTCAAGGTTTTTAAGATTGATGTATATCCTGTAGAAATGATATTTGCTTCTACATTAATGGCATTTGTCTCGTTTGTTCTCCGTAATGATTATGAAATGGTGCTAACAGATGTATTCTTTCAATATTTGTTGACCTTCTGCTTTATCTGGCTTTTATTTCGAATTCATATTTTTTACGCTGTTTCTATGACAGGACTGACATACCTTGCCTATATGTTCATTCAATCCTCATGCTATCTCTTTATGAAATTAATAGGACTGTATCAAGTTGGATTACCTTATACGTCAATAGCTGTATACGTCCTTCAATTTATTTCTGCTACCGCAGCTATAACTATTGGAACTTATATCGGCAAGAAGAAAAAAGGATTTGACTTTGTGCCTGACAAACAAAATGTCAAAGTTAAAATTGAACAACGTGAAATTAAAATTTTAATTCTAAGTGCACCCTCCTTAATCTTTGTTATATTATTGGTGATCCTAACAGAAAAATATTCGCAATATTTCTTCCTTATGCCCATGATTTATGCTGTTTTGCTCTATGCTTACCTATATCTTTCATATAAAAAGGATCGAACGCACAATGAATTTATTAGCTAATCGAATTGCAGTCACAATCAAAAATGCTAATCCCGAGGAAACTCATTCCATAGAAATCATGCAATATGCGCTTGGCATTATCTTAAATACGTTGTTAATCATAGTAAGTACAGCAGTTATAGGCCTTATTGCCGGCCGTTTAACAGAATGTTTAACCTTTCTGTTAAGCTTCTGTTTCCTTCGCCTCGCCTCTGGCGGGTTTCATTTAAAAACAGCTATGGCTTGTAATATTGTCACTACTTTATTAAGTACCCTGCTCCCTTCTTTAATCGCATTTTCAGAATTCGGCCTTTGGATTGCTAACTCAGCCAGTTTACTCATCATGATTTTATTCGCTCCAAACCCTGACAAAAACGCAAGAATCCCCGCTTCAATTTATCCTATTTTGAAGTTGGTTTCTATAGTAATGGTCTCCTCTAATTTCTTACTTCAATCAACTGTGCTAGGATTGGCATTTTTAGTCCAGTCATTAACAGTAATTCCCTGGACAAGGAGGCAAACACATTGAGAAAAACTATCGCAAGACAGCTTTCATCCGCTCTTGCCGGATCAGCTCGTTTTTTTGTTTCAATCATGAAACCAGCGATTCACAGCCCGGAAGCACCAAAAGAATTACGCAAGTAATTACACAAGGATGGGGAGTACATGCGTGTCTTACAAAACGACGGCTCATCCCGCAGTATCAAGGATGAGGAGATATTGTATTTCTCTAATTACAAGAATACAATATTCGTCCATACGAAAGAAGGCGAATTTGTTCTCCCTACCACCCTTTCCGATTTGTATGCAGCTTACGGAGAAATGGGCTTTGAACGTCTTGACCGCAGTAATGTAGTCAACATTGGCAATATTGACGGTTATGATCAGGAACGGAAGATTGTTCTGTTCAATCAAGGGGAACAATTTGCAACGGTATCTGAATCCAAGGAACCACGTATCCGCAGATTTCTGGCTTCGCATAAGAACGAACCACAGTCATAGAATGTAAAGAGAGCAGCGATTCCCTTTTCAAAGGGGGGCGCTGCTTTTTTTGTAGTCATGACAGGCTAAGAAAAACAAATTCAATCATTATCACATATTATCCAACTTATGTAAAGATAAATTCAGAGGGCGAATGACAGCAGACGGATTATATTCCAGATGGTACCATTTACATAGAAGCATTTCATTAATATCTTAATTATCTTGTCCACTACTCTCAACCATGATGGAGGAATACAATGGATACTTACTTTCATCCTTCTCCGCGCCCCTCATCACTTGAGCTATTGTCTGACGAACAATTAATGAACATCTACGAATTGGCGCTGGAAGCCAAGGCTTCACCGGATTTTATCCAGATTATCAGGAATGTACTCACCACGCGGAATCTTTCAGGTACCCAACATCATTAGAATGCGAAGCTCTCCACCCATATGGTATACCTCCACAGATGCCAAAAAACCATCCTCCACAAATGTGTGGGGATGGTTTTTTGTGTGTAAACAAACTTTTGTCTACTCGATAATTTCAGTCTTGAACACATTCTCCAGCTTCCCGCCAAGCCGCTTCTTGAGGGGAACCTTGATATCGCGTCCCAACTCCTTGAAGAAGGTCTCGGCATCACATTTGACGTTCTGGGCCATAGCAATGACGGTTCCATCGGCAACGATATTCTGGTTCACTTCAAGCGGCACATCTACTTCAATATCGTATTTTTTAGTTAGTGTCTTGATGTATCTTGCAAAAATCTCCAACAGCTCTTCGTTGTTGAAATTCTCGATGGCCGCTTTCCCTTTGCTGGTGAACTTCATATTGATTCTCATGATTCTTATCCCCTTTTCTGTCTAACCATTTGTAGTTTGTTTATGGATCAAGATGAATAGATGGCTGCAAATAAGGGCAACATTATTCATTTTGCAATCACGCTAAGCCGGGCCCTTCTTTACTTGTACACGCCCTTGATCTGTTGTACTTTGAACTGGGTGAATTCCTTCAAGGCCTGAATCACCTGGTCCTGTTCCTCTTCCTTCAGCTCAAAGATGCCTTCACGCAGCCATTCTCCGAATAAGTATGCCTGACGCCCTTGGCGCGGCTGCCTGCGGAGACTGTCCAGACTTCCCTCGAATATATCGTTCAGAACATCGGTCAGGTTGTACTTCTCGATCTTCTCTATAACCATTCCTGCCCCATATTCCGTCTCATAAACGATGACCTCGTCAGAATCAAAGGAAACATATGACGTTTCTTTGTCTTCCTTCGCCCGGAATTCCTTCAGCTTGTTGAACGCCGTCTCGTAAATGTAGTCCTGGGACTGATTATGCTTAGGCAGCTTGTAGCCCTGCTTCAGCGTCTTGATGTACTCAATATCAGGCATATAGTCGGCCAAATGATACATCCGGTTCTTGAGATCCCCTCCGAGTGCTTCAATGATCTTATCCAGGTTATCCTTAAGCGGGATACTCTCTCCCCGTTCAATCTTGCTGAGCTGTGAATAACTGATGCCGCTCTTCTCTTCCAGCCCCCTGAGCGTTAACCCGCGGGCCTTCCTGAAGTGCCGGATGAAATTCCCCAGCTCATCGGGGTAATTATCGAAATCGTTCATAAGAGCCACCTCTACCTATATCATAACACAAGACAACAATTTGTGTTTCATAATAACAATTGTTTGTGTAAATTCTTTGGATCAGAAGCGTAAAACCCTCCATATCCCCTTAATATATGGGGTTAATTCCCATAAATGAGAGGCGATCCATTCCGTTTTCCTTATTCTCTCAAATACACCCCAATCTTATCCGATATACTCTAATGTAAACTTAATACCACAACTGGAGGAATGTTCATGTCTTACACAATGGAAGTCAATATTGCAAAAAACCAGGTGATCGTCAGAGCCTACGGCCTGACTGAGAGTGACGTACCCGCCTACATAGCAGATTTTGAGAACGCTCTGAAGCAGCTGAAGCCTGGCTTTACCGGAGTAACTGATGTGACAGGTTCCCCAACCGTGCTCTCTCCTGAAGTAGCCGCAATGCTCGCTCCCACCGGTGACAGCGCGATAGAAGCAGGGGTAGGCGGCTGGGTATACGTTGCAGACTCCCCGGTCTGGAAAATGCAAATGAAAAGACTGTTCGGCAAATTTGCCGTACATTATCCTACATATCAGGAAGCCGATGCTTACCTGAGCAGTCTGGGCAACCAGTCCGTTAACTGAGCAGGAGGAGGGATTCCAACATCCTGAGGATCGACATATTCAGGTATGCCTGCACATGTCAAAACCGTTCCTTACCGGAACGGTTTTGTGTGTTGTTTGCGGATTCACCACGTATAATAACCCAAGTGTTTTTTATTATTCAGCAAGATCTTCGTCAATGCTGCAACACACAATATAATATAGATTGCCAGGAAAACCGGCATAGAAAGGAACCCCCTCTAAAAAATGTTACTGGCTACGGTACTTGTTGCATCATTTGGAGAAATTCTGGTGTTTAGAGCAAGTTAGTGGTCGGTTTGTTGCTTGTTTTTCCATTACATTTGGTTCAAGTGCCTCTGCCCCGCTTAATGTAATCGTTTTTTCGATTACATTTGGGCTGCATGCCCACGTAGCGCCGAATGTAATCGGTTTTTCGATTACATTTGGGCTGCATGCCCACGTAGCGCCGAATGTAATCGGTTTTTCGATTACATTTGAGCCGCATGCCCACGTAGCGCCGAATGTGATCGGTTTTTCGATTACATTTGAGTCGCATGCCCACGTAGCGCCGAATGTGATCGGTTTTTCGATTACATTCTCATTGTGTTCGGCTTTTCGTGTACATCCGACCTGTCTTCAGTGAAACAAAATACCACTTGCTATTGGGGAATACAATTTCCCATTAGCAAGTGGTATTTATTTTTTATCCAGCCCCTAACCCCTTCAACCCACCTTATGCTCAATCCGCAGCTTGTCGGCTACCATGGCAATAAATTCTGAGTTAGTTGGCTTGGATTTGGAGATATTAATGGTATAGCCGAACAGGTGGGAGATGCTGTCGATATTGCCACGGGTCCAGGCGACTTCAATCGCATGGCGGATGGCGCGTTCTACGCGGGAAGGCGTGGTCTTGAACTTCTCGGCTATAGCCGGATACAGCGTCTTGGTGATGGCACCAAGGATCTCAATGTTGTTATAGACCATGGTGATGGCTTCACGCAGGTACTGATAGCCTTTGATATGCGCAGGGACGCCGATTTCATGAATAATTGAGGTAATATTCGCATCCAGGTTCTTGCCCTTGGACAGCGGAACCACATTACTGGAAGATCTGGAAGAAGAATAGCCGGACATGCTTCCGGAAGTGCTCATACTGCCCTGCGTGCCGACCAGCTGGCGCACACGGTTCGCCAGAACCTCCATGTCAAACGGTTTCAGAATATAATAAGAGGCGCCAAGCTGAACGGCTCTCTGCGTAATATTCTCCTGGCCAAAAGCGGTCAGCATAATGATCTTGGGCTGCGGGTTCAGATCCATATCACGCAGGCGTTCCAGCACGCCGAGGCCGTCCAGATGCGGCATAATGATATCAAGGATAAGGACATCGGGGACCTTGCGTGCTCCGCTGAGCATCTGTAGTACCTCTTCCCCATTATAGGCAATGCCTGTCACGGTCATATCTTCTTGTTCAGTAATGTACTCGGCGAGCAAATTCGTGAACTCCCTGTTATCATCGGCCAACAACACTTCAATATTCTGCACTGGCTACTTCCTCCTTATATATCTGCTATTCAGAAAATAATGATCATCTTCTCTCCCTATAACTTTCGACATCAGGTTTTAATATCCTTCTGTCGAAAATTATTTTTCTTTATTTTTTTTCGGTGTTGATTTATAATTAAATATTTTGTTTCATGTTTCGAGGATAATCGCTGCCCTTCGACAAAAAAATCTTAAGGCTAAACCGCCTTAAGATTGTATTGAGGCTCCTGATCCTGTTGAACCACACCGGAGTCCCTAAGCATCCACTCAATGAAGCAGCCATACCCTGACTTGGGATCATTGACGAACACATGGGTCACTGCACCGATTAGACGGCCGTTCTGGACAATCGGGCTGCCGCTCATTCCCTGGACAATCCCTCCGGTCTTATCGAGCAGACGCGGATCGGTGATGCGCAGCACCATCCCCTTAGTAGCAGGGGTCTGCTGACGGGCCACATGGATGATCTCTACGTTGAAGCGTTCGACCTGTTGACCATCGACAACGGTAAGAATTTGCGCCGGTCCTTCCTTCACTTCAGTGCTCATGGCCACCGGAATCGGCTCCTGATATAGGCTGTGCTCAGGATTACGGGTCATTTTACCGAATATTCCGAAATCCGTGTTGCTCTCCACATTCCCGAGAACCTGGCTTTCCTTCAGAAAATGGGCCCGTTTCTCCCCAGGATCGCCATCCTGGCTCTTGGAGATTGAAGTCACGCTGGACTGCACGATATGGCCGCTGCCAACCACAATCGGCGTACCTGTGTTCATGTCGGTGATGACATGCCCAAGAGCCCCGTACACACCCTGCTTCGGGGCGTAGAAAGTGAGGGTCCCTACACCTGCTGCAGAATCACGGATGTAGAGCCCGAGCCGCCACACCTTGTCTGTGCGGTCATACGCGGGCTTTAGCTGAGCTGTGTGCTCTTTACCGCCGCGTTTGTAAACGATGCTTAAGGAATCATTACTCCGGCCGGCTTGCTCGACCAGCCTTGCTACCTTCGATACCTCGTCCAGCTTCACCCCGTTGATGGAGATCATCAGATCGCCGGGCAGGATGCCGCTGTTCTCGCCTGGTGAAATCTTGGACTGCTCCGACACTTCAATCAGATGATGACCTACAACCAGCACGCCTGCCGACTTCACCTTCACGCCAATCGTCTGACCTCCGGGGATGACCTTAAGTTCATTCTCGGTTCCCTGTACCGCCCTAAGCGGCCGATGTTCAAGCGGTGCTGCGTGGATCTGTGAGGGTCCCGTTATGCCTGATAAACTGAGAAAGAAGGCAAATAAAAGGCCGGGCATTAACTTCCTGAGGTTAGGCTTCAATGGCTGTCACACTCCCTTTTGCTTCTTTCGCTTGACGAAAAAGGTGGTCGCCAATTGCGTACCTATAAGATAACCTTGCCCCCAGGCTTTTATTACTGTCAATCATTGTCCCGCTTAGCTTGCAGCTGCCTTGCTGGCCTCGGCCAGACCCAGCATCTCCTGCGCGTGATGCAATGTTTTTTCGGTAATTTCCACACCGCCCAGCATCCGGGCCAGCTCCATTACGCGGCCTTCGGCCGAGAGGGAGTCCACCTCAGTCATCGTGCGTCCGTCTTCGACTTTTTTGGCAATCAGGTATTGATGATCCGCCATACAGGCCACCTGCGGCAGGTGGGTAATGGAGAACACCTGGCAGGTGGAGGACAGCTTATACAGCTTGTCCGCGATGGACTGGGCCGCCCGTCCGCTGACCCCGGTATCCACCTCATCGAAGATAAGGACAGGAATCGCATCATGCCGCGCAAAAATACTCTTCATCGCCAGCATGATCCGCGACAGCTCTCCGCCGGAGGCAATCTTGCCCAGCGGACGCAGCGGCTCGCCGGGATTCGGGGAGATCATGAATTCAGCACTGTCGATCCCCTGCCGGGTCAGACGGTACCGCCGTCCCTGATACTCCATGCCGCGCGGATCTTCGAGCGTCTCCATCTTCACCTGAAGGGAGGTCCGCTCCATCTGCAGGTCCTTCAGCTCCCCTTCGACCTGTGAAGCAAGCTCCGTCGCACACTGCCGCCGCGCTCCGCTCAGCGCTTCGGCTGACTCCATTAAGATATGAAGCAGGCCATCGCGTTTGGCCGTTAATTTCTCAATATATTCGTCCTTATTCTCCAGCAGATCCGTCTCCCGCTCAATCTGCTGATAATACTCCAGAATCTGCTCCACGCTATCCCCGTATTTGCGCTGCAGTCCGGTGATCAGATCCAGCCGGTTCTCAATATCCTCCAGCCGTGCCGGATTGAACTCGATCTCTTCACGGTAGTCGCGCAGCTGAAACGCCGCATCCTCCAGCTGGTAATAAGCCGACTGCAATTGCTCGAAGACGGCCCGCAGACCCTTCTCGTCATACCGCACCGCATCTTCCAGCCTGGAGATTACATTGCCAATGGACTCCAGTCCTTGCCTGTCATACAGCAGCTCGTATGCGCCGGATACTGAATCCATCATTTTCTCACTGTGGGATAGTTTTACCCGTTCTTCGGCAAGTAATTCATCTTCTCCCGGTTTTAGTCCCGCAGCAGAAATTTCCTCCAGCTGAAAACGGTACAAATCCAGCATCTGATACGCCTTTTGGCTGGATTCCTGAAGTTCCCTGAGTTCTTTTTCCACTTTGGCGAAGGCTGTATATTTCTCCTGATAATCCGCTTTGAGCGGTCCGATCACCGCTTCCCCATAGGTATCCAGCAGCCCCAGGTGACGTTCAGCCTTCAGCAGGTTCTGATGCTCATGCTGTCCATGAATATTGACCAGCTGCTCCCCGATTTCGCGCAGCATGCTCAGATTAACCATTTGGCCGTTCACGCGCGAGGTGCTTTTGCCCTGGGAGGTAATCTCCCGGCGGATCACCAGATGCTCCTCACGCTGCGCACTGATGCCCAGCCGCTCCAGCGTATCCCAGACCGGATGGCTTCCCGGCAAGCTGAAAAGCGCTTCCATTTCGGCCTTCTCGCACCCGTACCGGATGGAGTCAGCGGAACCGCGTCCCCCGGCAATGAGTGCGAGTGCATCGATAATAATTGATTTCCCGGCACCGGTCTCCCCTGTAAGGACATGGAACCCCGGATAAAAATGCACATCCACCGCCTCAACCACGGCCAGATTGCGTATAGACAATGTCTCTAACACGAATACAGCACCTCCGACATGATGATTGCCTGTCTGCCCGTAAGCAGAACTACGATATATAACCCATAATTTGTGAAATAACGTCCTTGCTGTCCTCCGGCTGGCGGCAGATTATCAGAATGGTGTCGTCTCCTGAGATCGTACCCATAATTTGCGGCCAGTCGATATTATCGATCAGCGCAGCCACGGAATTGGCCGTTCCCGGCAGACATTTCATCACCACAAGATTCGCGGAATAGTCGATTTGCACAAAATTGTCCACCAGCACCCGCTTCAGCTTCTGGGTCGGGTTATAACGCTGGTCGGTGGGCAGGGAATACTTGTAACGCCCGTCATCCATCGGAACCTTGATCAGCAGCAGTTCTTTGATATCGCGGGATACGGTAGCCTGTGTTACTTGAAAACCCGATTCACGCAGTGCCTCTACGAGATCATCCTGGGTTTCGATTTCCTTTTGCGAGATAATTTCTCTAATCTTGATATGCCTGTGTCCCTTCATTGTTGCCTCCCGTATTTATATAGTGCTTAACTGGATTCTCCGTCGTCCTTGCCGAAATTAATTACATGAATGTTGGAATTCACCGTATCCACATAGAGTACCCCGCTGCAATCCGGGTAGATCAGCAGATAGGGGAGGATGTGGTCCCGGAGTCCGCTGCCGGTGAATTCAAGCTCCTTGCGGGGGCGGGACAGGATGACCAGATAGTAATGCTCCTCATTCCTGCTGGCTACGTAATCAATGAACAGCCTGCTGTACATCGGTGCCCCATTCACCTGAAAAGACAGCGGAATCTTCAGCTTGCCGCCGATGACCTCGTACCCCGCATCCTCCAGCAGAGCGATGGACGGATGGGACTGAATGACTTTGTTGAGCGGCACCCGGTCCTTCATGAAGGAACCCGGGGACCCCTGCAGCCAAATATAGATTCTATAAACGATAAAGACTGCCGCCGCCAGTCCCATAAGTGCCACTACAGCCTTGTCCGAGCTCGCCACTCCAATCACCTCGGTGAATCTATTCGCGTGCGGGCGGGTAAAATCCTGCTTCGGACTGACAATCTGCCGCTAATTTCCGGTTCGGGGAGACCAAATAAATTCTTATATTAGGCAGCAAAAGAAACTCATCGCTTCGATGAGTTTCCATGGCCCGCAGCGCTGAAGGTTGCATTCGCTTCCTTAATGACCGAGTCGGCAAGCGCGGCGAAATTATTCGGCTGTGCTTCAGCCGCTGAAGGCAGCCCCGCAGCTTCTGCAGGCAGCAGCTTCCAGTGTGCCAGAAATTCAATATTACCTTCCCCGCCGGTAATGGGGGAATACGTCAGTCCTGCAAGCGTGTAGCCCAGCTCGGCTGCCATGGACAGTACGTTCACCAGCACCTCCCGGTGGACAGCAGGTTCGCGGACGACTCCAGACTTGCCCACCTTCTCGCGTCCAGCCTCGAACTGCGGCTTAATCAGCGCAGCGATATCAGCAGGACGGCTAACCAGCGCCATAAGCGGCGGCAGGATGATTTTCAGTGAAATGAAGGAGACATCAATACTCGCAAAGTCTGGTACCGGTCCTTTCAAATCAGGCGGGGTCATGTAACGGAAGTTGGTCTGCTCCATTACGGTTACCCGGTCATCATTACGTAGGCTCCAGTCGAGCTGGTTATGTCCCACATCGATAGCGTACACATGGGCCGCGCCGTTCTGAAGTGCACAATCGGTGAAGCCTCCTGTAGAGGAGCCGATATCCAGCATGTTGCGGCCGGTCAGCTCGATGCCGAACTGCCGCAAGGCCTTCTCCAGCTTCAAGCCGCCGCGGCTGACATAGGGGTGCAGTGCTCCCTTGACTCTGAGGGCAGAGCTGCGGAGCACCTTCATCCCCGGCTTTTCAATCCGTTCTTCGTTCGCAAGCACAAGCCCCGCCATAATGGCAGCCTTGGCCTTCTCCCGGCTGTCGTAGAAGCCTTGCTCCACCAACAGCACATCAATTCGTTCCTTAGGGTGTTCCATGTTCATCTCCCGATCACTTCGGTCCGCCTTCCGCCTCTGTCTTACGAGGTGGAAGTTGACTTATAGGTATAAGTGCTAAGCCCCTTCATGGACTTAATGCGTGCGCACACGGCTTCAACGGTAAGGCCGGTTTCCTGGCGTTGCTCCTTAATCGACCCATGCTCGACGAAAATATCCGGCACTCCCATCAGGTGGACATGCGCATCATATATTTCATGCTCTGCAAAGAACTCCAGCACCGCACTGCCAAGGCTGCCGGCCTGGCTCGCTTCTTCCAGCACCACCATCCCTGTTCCGGCATGTGCCAGATCAAGCAGCATGGTGTTATCCAGCGGCTTCAGGAAGCGCGCATTCACCACACCGACCTGAATCCCTTCACGCTTCAGCACTTCAGCCGCCTCTTCAGCAACCTGAACCATCGGGCCGCAGGCAAGCACGGCATAATCCTCACCAGGACGCAGACGTTCCCAGGTGCCGATAGGCAGACTGTGCAGCTCTGCATCCAGAGCCACACCGGTGCCGTTAATCCGCGGATAACGGTAAGCAATCGGTCCTTCATTATAGTCCAGCGCCGTCTTCATCATGTGGCGCAGCTCATTCTCATCCTTCGGCATCATAAGCACCATGTTCGGGATATGACGCATAAAAGCGATATCGTACACGCCCTGATGGGTCTCCCCGTCCGCGCCGACAAAGCCCGCACGGTCGATGGCGAACATAACATTGGCATTGTGGCGGCAAATATCATGGACAATCTGATCATAAGCACGCTGCATGAAGGTGGAATAAACTGCATACACCGGCTTCATTCCTTCCATCGCCAGCGCCGCACACAGGGTGGCCGCATGCTGCTCAGCAATCCCGACGTCAATCATCCGGTCCGGGAATTCCTTGGCGAACGGGAAGAGCCCCGAGCCGCCCGGCATCGCCGGTGTGACGGCAATCAGTCTTTGATCCTGCCGTCCGAGCTCAATCAGCGTTTCCCCGAAAACTTCGGTATACATCGGGAGGCTGACTGCCTCCACGGCCTTAAGGGACTGGCTTGATTCAATTTTGTAGGGTGAGATTGCATGTGATTTATAGAAGTCAGTTTCAGCCGGTTTGTAGCCCTTGCCCTTCGTCGTCAGCACATGAACCAGCACAGGCCCTGATACATTATCTGCCTGATGGAAGGTGTCGATCATCTTCTCCAGATCATGACCGTCCACGGGTCCCAGATAGGTAAATCCGAGTTCTTCAAACAGAACACCGGGTACCAGCATGTTCTTCAGACCATCCTTCACATTCTGCGCAGTCTTCGCCAGACGGCCGCCGATGGCCGGAATTTTCTTCAACAGACCTTCGACCTCATCCTTAGCCCGCAGGTAATGGCGGTCCGAACGGATCTTGCTTAAATAGTTATGCATGGCTCCTACATTCGGCGCGATCGACATCTCATTATCATTCAGAATCACCATGAGCTTGCGGCGCTCATGGCCGATATGGTTCAGCGCTTCGAAGGCCATACCGCCGGTAAGGGCGCCGTCTCCGATCACCGCGATTACCTTATTGTCTTCCCCCTTGAGGTCACGGGCCATCGCCATGCCCATTGCCGCTGAGAGAGAGGTGCTGCTGTGTCCGGCTTCCCAGACATCATGCTCGCTCTCCGAACGCTTCACGAAGCCGCATAGTCCGCCCTGCTTGCGAAGTGTATCAAACCGATCTTGGCGGCCTGTCAGTATCTTGTGCACATAGGCCTGATGACCGACATCATATATCATCTTATCCCGGGGACTGTCATAACAGTAATGCAGGGCCAGCGTGAGCTCCACTACCCCGAGGTTAGATCCGAGATGCCCCCCTGTTACAGACAGCTTCTCGATCAGAAACTGACGAATTTCCTCCGCAAGTGCAGCCAATTCTCCGACTGAGTAAGACTTGAGTTGCTGAGGATCGTTTATTTGTGGAAGCAGCACGAGTATTCCCCGCTTTCCTAGATGTTGTAAAATATAAACCCCATTATAACACAAACGAAACGGCTGTCGAAACACAGCCGTTTGCGAAACTTCATTTAGTGGTCGCGTGACATCAAATATTCGGCAATTTCCAGCAGCCGGGACGGGTCGTTGAACCCGCCTTCCAGAATCGCATCTTGCGCTGCTGCGGTCAATTCCTTGACCTCTGCGCGCGAAGCCTCCAGGCCGATGAAATACGGATAGGTTACTTTTTGCTGCTTGATATCACTGCCGGTTTTTTTGCCCAGCTTGCTCTCATCGCCGATGAGGTCCAGAATATCATCCTGAATCTGGAAGGCCAGGCCAATCTGTGTGCCGAACCGGCGCAGAGCTTCCAGCTGTCCCTCATCCGCACCGGCGATTCTGCCGCCAGCAAGCAAGGAGAAGATCACCAGATCGCCAGTCTTGTGCAGATGAATGTACTGAAGCTGCTGCAGGTCGGTCATTCCCTGTTCACCTTCCATATCGGCCACTTGGCCTCCGA
Organism: Paenibacillus sp. FSL M7-0420; assembly: GCF_038002345.1. Classification (NCBI taxonomy): domain Bacteria; kingdom Bacillati; phylum Bacillota; class Bacilli; order Caryophanales; family Paenibacillaceae; genus Paenibacillus; species Paenibacillus sp. FSL M7-0420. Next base: position 4,640,381 of record NZ_JBBOCJ010000001.1, read on the forward strand.
CCATCCCGCGCGGACCGGCCATCTCGGCCAGATCCTCCACGATGGACAGCACACGCTCTGCCGGAACCCCATGCTTACGGGAGGCTTGTACCACACTGTAGAACGCATGAGTCAGCAGCGAATCCCCGGCCAGAATGGCCATGGCTTCCCCGAAGACCTTATGATTCGTCAGCTTGCCGCGCCGGTAGTCATCATTATCCATCGCCGGCAGATCGTCATGGATCAGGGAATAGGTATGGACCATTTCAATCGCGGCTGCCACTGGCAGCGCGGCTTCACGGCTGCCGCCCAGCGCTTCGCAGGCGGCGGTGACCAGCAGCGGCCGCAGGCGTTTGCCTCCGGCCTGCAGCGAGTATTCCATCGACTCCCTGAGCACCTGGGGAACGTCCCACTGCTCCGGTACGGTCCTGCTCAGAGCTGCGGCAACCCAGCGGCTGACATCTGCTATATACTGCTCCAGCGGTTCGCGGCCCTGCGCCGCTGCCGAACCCCCCGATGGCTCAAGCTCAGAATGACTCATCGCTATCGCCTTCCAGCCGGCTGCCGAACGGCTTCTTGCGCAGTTCGCCATCCTCCACGGTGATCATCTCAATCTTGCGCTCCACCTGCTCCAGCTTGCTGCCGCATAGCTGCGAGAGCTTCATTCCCTGCTGGAATAAATCAATCGCCTTCTCCAGGGGAACGTCACCGTGTTCAAGCTCACGCACGATACCCTCCAGGCGCTCCATAGCTCCCTCAAAATCCAGTTCAGCTTCCTTCGCCATTCGCTGTGCCATCCTCCTTCATTCCCCATACGTGGCAGTTTAGTTGTCCGTCATTAAGCTTTATGTTGACCACATCGCCAAGCTCTACTTCCTTCAGCGATTTGATTAAATGCTGCTCCTTCTCGTCATACACGAGGCTGTAGCCACGTGACATGACCTTAAGCGGGCTGAGCGCATCCAGATGGCGCAGCTCTGCCCCAAACCGCGCGCGCTTATCGGCAAGGCGCGCCTGCATGGCCGCCGTCAGCTCACGGGTGAGGCCATCCGTGCGCCGGCGGGCAGCGCTGACGCTGCTAAGCGGATGGAAGCGCTGCAGGCTCTGGTGCAGCAGCGCGCTGCGCCCCTGCGCGCGGCTGTGCCTTGCCTCTGCTGCGCGGAGCAGGGCCGCGCGCAGCATATCCAGCCGCTGCGCGTGCTGGGCCAGCTGCCGGCGGGGGCCGGCCAGCGCCAGCGAGCGCTGCAGTGCAGCGAGGCGTTCGCCGCCGCGCTGCGAGCGGCGCAGCAGCCCTTGGCGCAGCCGCTGCCGGACCATGCGCAGCTGCCCGGCCAGCTCGGCTGCGCTCGGCACAGCGAGCTCCGCCGCTGCCGTAGGGGTGGCCGCCCGGAGATCGGCGGCGAAATCGGCGATCGTGAAGTCGGTCTCGTGGCCCACGGCCGAGATGACCGGAATCCCGGAGGCCGCAATCGCCCGGGCGACGGCCTCTTCATTGAAGGCCCACAGCTCCTCCAGGGAGCCGCCGCCGCGCCCGACAATCAGCACATCGGCCTCTCCCATGGCATTCAGGTTCTGTATGGCCTGTACAATGGACGGTCCAGCCCCCTTACCCTGCACTAGTACAGGGTGGAGTACAATCGCAACCTGCGGGTAGCGCCGCTGCAGGGTGATGATGATATCCCTCACAGCTGCTCCTGTCGGTGAGGTCACAACCCCGATGCAGCGCGGGAATTGCGGCAGCGGACGCTTGCGCTCCGCTGCGAACAGGCCTTCCTTTTCCAGCTTGCTCTTCAGCTGCTCGTAAGCCAGATACAGGCTGCCGATTCCGTCAGGCTGCATATGTGTCGCATAGAACTGGTATTGCCCGTCCCGTTCATATACAGTCACATTTCCCCTGGCTATTACCTTCGTGCCTTCCTTGGGCACGAACGGCAGCCGCGAGTTATGCGAAGCGAACATGATGGCTTTGATCCGGCTGCTCTCATCCTTCAGCGTGAAGTACATATGCCCGCTACCGTGATGGGTGAAATTCGAGATTTCACCGCGAATCCATACGTCGGACAGCAGCGCATCCGAATCCAGCTTCATACGGATATATTTGTTAAGCTCCTTGATGGAGTAGATCTGCCGCTCTGCCGCCATAAGTCCGGCCTACTTCAGGCCGCGGCGGCGTTTGGCGGCGATCAGTGTGTTGCTCATCAGCATGGTGATCGTCATCGGTCCTACGCCGCCCGGCACAGGCGTGATATGCCCAGCGACTTCCCGGGCACTCTCATAATCGACATCCCCGGCAAGCTTGCCGGTATCCAGACGGTTCATCCCGACATCAATCACAACCGCGCCCGGCTTCACGAACGAGGCGTCGATGAAGTTGGCCCGTCCAATCGCTACCACCAGGATATCGGCCTGACGGCTAAGCTCAGCCATATTCGCTGTGCGCGAGTGGCACATGGTTACAGTGGCATTCTCACGCTGTAACAGCAGAGATACAGGCTTGCCGACAATATTACTGCGGCCGATCACGACAGCATGCTTGCCGGAGATCTCCGTACCGGTCCGCTTAATCAGTTCAATGACCCCGGCAGGCGTGCAGGGAAGCAGACTGTCATCCCCGATGACGAGATTCCCTACATTGACCGGGTGGAAGCCGTCCACATCCTTCTCTACAGAGATGGCGTCAATCACAGCCTTCTCTTCAATATGCTTCGGAAGCGGCAGCTGAACGAGGATGCCGTCAATATCGCTGCGGCCGTTCAGGTCCGCCACCAGTGCCAGCAGCTCCTGCTGGGTGGTAGCGGCATCCAGCCGGTGCACCTCGGAATGGAAGCCCAGTTCAATACAGGACTTCTCCTTGTTACGCACATAGACCTGGGAAGCCGGATCTTCACCGACCAGAACGACAGCCAGACCCGGCTTTACGCCGCGCTCCGCTAAGTCTGCAACCTCCCGGGCAATCCCGATCCGAATGTCGTCCGATACCTGTTTACCGCTGATAATCGCTGCTGTCATGTAAGTCTCTCCCCTATTGTCTATTGAAGGCTTATTAGCCTGTTACTGCCGCCTGCTGCTGAATCTGAATCGAATCTGAATCGAATTTAAATGGAAGCTGAAGCTGAACTACAGCTCAGCTCTAAGCGTGTCCACATCCTGAATCATTTTACCGAGGACACCATTCACGAATTTACCGGAATCTTCTGTGCCGAAATGCTTGGCCAGATCAATCGCCTCATTGACGGACACCTTGGCCGGCACATCGCTGGCGAAGATCATCTCGAAGGTAGCCAGACGCAGAATCTGACGGTCTACACGTGACAAGCGGCTCATCTGCCAGCCCTTAAGATAATGCTCCAGCATATCGTCAATCGCCATTTTGTGCTCCCACACGCCGTTGACATGCGTAACAACATAAGCCTTCAGTTCAATCTCATCGGTAATAACGCGCTCGGTTTCATTCTCATCTGCCGCTTCTTCAATCAGCATGTCAACCGCTTCGGTAACCTCTACATCGTTCATTTCCATCTGGTACAGGCTTTGTACAATAATTTCTCTCGCTAAACGTCTCTTCATGTGTTCCTCCTACGAACTAGCCTCTTGTTTTGGTGTTACAGATTTCAACAATTACAACCGGACCAGCTTCTATCCTACATTTCCTCACATAAACGTCCGCATAGGCCGATTTAAGAGCATTTATACCCTTAATTTCCTCAAAAAACCCACTCCGAGCCGATTCAGGTGTATTTATACCCTTAACTTTCTCAAAAAGCCCACTACGGGCCGATTCAGGTGTATTTATACCCTTAATTTTCTCAAAAAGCCCACTCCGAGCCGATTTAGGTGCATTTATACCCTTAACTTTCTCAAAAAGCACACTCCGGGCATTTATACTGCCTTTTCAGCAAAAAACCGCGCAGCCTTTCTTCCGCAGGTCAGCAACTCAAAGTAACGGGTTCCAGGCTTCCGGGAGAAAGACTATCGCGGTTCATTTGAAGGGACGCCAGCGTCCGGACAGCCGCTCTGCGATCTCCTGCCATTGAAACAGGGGACCCTGCGCGGTATCCTTTCGTTTGCCGAACGTATATCCGATGAACACTACCAGTGCAAAGAACAGCATATCCCAAAAACCGCTAATCAGATAAATCAATCCGAGAAAGACACCGAAGGCAACTCCGGTAATTCTACCCCCGTGACTTTCCCATACTTCTCTCCAGGACATCAGGGAAACTCACCTCTATTCCACTCGACTTTTGAAGCTTGGTGCCTGTGTGAGGTTAGCAATGTATACAGACACATCTGCAACCGGAATTCCGGTTGTCTCCTGTACGAAATCATGCACCTGACGCTGTACATCCGTTGTAAGCAGCGGCAGTGAATGCTCGCCGTCGACGACCGCCCGGATCATAATCTCAAGACCCGCCTGTGAGACACGGATGCGCGATTTCAGGTCGCGGATGCCCTTCACTTTGCCCGCAGCCTTCAGACTCAGGTTCTCAATGGTCTCCATTGAGATCTGAATATCCCCGTACTCTGTACGCTGATCCACAGACGGCAGGGAAGCGCGGTCGCGGCGCAGGGAGATGTAGAAGAAGCGGATGCTCAGCAGGAACAGAATGACCGCCACCGAGATCGCAGTGATATAGACCGCCGGTCCGTCCGAAATCTCATACTTGTCCGGAATGACACCGCTTAAGAGGAGGATGGCAGTTACAGATAGTATTCCAATGCTTAAGCTGTACAGGAACAGCAGAAGCCTGTCCAGAATTTTGGCCACGAGTCTCACAACCTCCTTAAATTAAGGTAAACCCTCGACGCACTGTCGGGGGTTTATGGAAGAACTGAACCCTTACTTCACGCGGATAACCGCATCCGTGTCCTCGCTCTTGTCAATGCTTGTATTGCTTTTGAACTGCACATCATGAATATGCACGTTCACTTCCACAACGGTCAGACCGGTCATGGTTTCGATGGAGCGCTTAACATTGCGCTGAATTTCAGCAGCCACTTCCGGAAGACGGTAGCCGTATTCGATAATTACGGACACATCCACCGCAGCCTCGCGCTGGCCAACCTCAACCTTAACCCCTTTGGACAGGTTCTTGCGTCCGAGAAGCTCCACGATTCCGCCGGCGAAACCGCCGCTCATTCCGGCCACACCTTTCACCTCAACGGTTGCCAAACCGGCGATAACCTCGATCACCTCTGGAGCGATCTGGATTTCACCGATTTCCGTACGTTCAAATTCTGTCGGCAATGTACTCATTTGGACTTCACACCTTTCCAGCAAAAAAAGTTGTAGGGGCACTTCAAGCGGGCAGTACACCTCTTATTAAACATACTATATCATTTGACGAACTTTATGACAAACCATGAGAAGCCGTCCTAAACTTCATACTCCTCAAGGAACTTGATATCGAAGTTCCCGTCCAAAAACACCGGATGCTCCAGCAGTCTCTGGTGGAATGAAATGGTGGTATGTATGCCTTCCACCGCAAATTCAGCCAGTGCACGCTTCATTTTGGCGACTGCCTCTTCCCGGGTCGGTGCCCAGACGATCAGCTTGGCAATCATGGAGTCATAAAAAGGTGAAATGGTATAGCCGGGGTACGCCGCGCTGTCCACCCGTACGCCGAGTCCGCCCGGAGGCAGATAGAAGCCGATTTTGCCGGGAGAAGGCATGAAATTACGTTCAGGGTCCTCCGCATTGATCCGGCATTCGATCGACCACCCGTTGATCACAATATCCTCTTGGGTGAAGGAGAGCGTATTGCCTTCCGCCACAGAGATCATTTCCTTGATCAGATCCACCCCGGTAACCATCTCTGTCACGGGATGCTCCACCTGGATACGGGTATTCATCTCCATGAAATAGAACTGGCCGTCAGGTCCAAGCAGGAATTCCAGCGTGCCCGCCCCCGAGTAATTAACCGCGAGCGCGGCCCGCACAGCGGCTTGGCCCATCGCTTCACGGGTCTCCGGTGTCAGGATGGAGCAAGGCGCTTCCTCCACCAGCTTCTGGCGGCGGCGCTGCACAGAGCAGTCACGTTCACCCAGATGGACTACGTTGCCGTGATTGTCGGCGATGATCTGAATCTCCACATGCTTCATGCCGGTCAGGAATTTCTCCAGATAGACCCCGGCATTGCCGAAGGCCTTCTGCGCCTCCTGCTGGGCAGCGGTAATCTGCTTCACCAGCGATTCCTCGTCCTCGGCGATGCGGATGCCCTTGCCTCCGCCGCCTGCTGTAGCCTTGACGATGATCGGATACCCGATATCCCGGCCCAGCATCACCGCTTCTTCTATGTCGCCGACAAGCCCGTCGGAGCCCGGAATAATCGGAACCCCCGCCTGCTTCATCGTCTCCTTGGCTACTGCCTTGTCGCCCATCCGCGTAATTGCATCCGGCGACGGGCCGATGAAGGTAATGTTACAGGATTCACAGATCTCGGCGAAATCCGCGTTCTCGGCCAGGAAGCCGTAGCCGGGGTGAATAGCATCGCATTCCGTCAGCGTGGCAACGCTCATAATATTAGTAAAGTTCAAATAGCTGTCCTTGGCGGGCATCGGTCCGATACAGTAAGCCTCATCTGCAAGACGGACATGCAGGGAATCGCGGTCCGGCTCCGAATAGACAGCCACTGTGGCAATACCCAGCTCGCGGCAGGCCCGGATAATGCGGACCGCAATCTCGCCGCGGTTGGCAATCAACACTTTTTGAATGTTCATGCGTTTCCTCCCAAAGTTTAGCGAAGCTTGCAAGCTCCTCCTCATTCTCGCGGCAATTATTCCGCTCTCACCAGAAACAGCGGCTGGCCATATTCCACCAGTTGGCCGTTCTCAACCAGGACAGAGACAATCTCGCCCTTCACTTCGGCTTCCAGCTCATTCATCAGCTTCATTGCTTCAATGATGCAGACCGTGGATTTCTCATTTACCCGGTCCCCGACATTGACAAAGGAAGGTGTCTCCGGTGAAGCGGCACTATAGAAGGTCCCGACCATCGGCGAGACGATTTTATGTAATGCGCCTTCAGCGGAGGGTGCGGGCTGCTGCGCCGCAGCAGGAACTTCACTAACAGCCGGAGGGGCAATGATCTGCGGACTTTGCGGCTGCGGGGCTGGCGTAAAGGGGTAGGTATAAGGAGCCGCCTGAATTACTGTTCCTTCAGCTTCAGAGCGATCCGGTTTACGGATAGCCAGCTTCATACCTTCGCTTTCAATCTCCAGCTCGTGCACGGAGGAAGTCTGGTCCAGCAATTGAATCAATTCCTTAATCTCGCTTAACTTGAACATTGGGTAGTTCACTCCTTCAGCTTTCTCTCGAAGCCATTTTGGGACGCTGGCTGAGCAGGGTACGATATCCGTTCTGACAAGCATACCTGTAAGGCTGGGCTGCTCTGTTATTCTCTTGAATCGCTACCTGGTGTAACCGCTGCCTGCGTAATCTTCTTTTTGTATGCATCGATAACTTTATGTATTATATCACAAACGCTAGAAATGGAAAGAGCCTGGGACGCGCCCGGGCTCTTTCGGCATTTTATTCTATTTTCCCTGATTATATTCAGCTGGCTTACTGCTCCGAGACGTATTGGACCTTAATCTTATCCTGGGTAACGCTCAGTTCCTTCATTACAAAATCCACGATGCCGACCGCCTGCTTCACATCCAGCTTATCGCTGAGCACTACGATCGTATAGGCGTCACCGGCTTCTTCTTTCACAATGGCCTCGCCGTATTTTTGTTGAAGCTTTTCTTCAATCCCGGTGATTTTGGATTCCTTCTCTTCCAGCTTGCTCAGTTGCTCCTGGGCTGCTGCATTCTCGGCCGGTGTCTTATCCATATCGTTAATCAGCGCCAGCAGATCATTATGATCCTTCAGGTTCTTCTGCTCGCGTTCGTACAGGTAGTTCGTGAACAGGCTGCTGGCCGATACGCTCTGCGAAGCCACCTCATCCAGAATAGCCTCGTCGTCCTTCGCCGGAGTCTTGTCTACAGCGGCTGACGTATCCTTGCTGTCTTTGCTGTCCTTAGTGTCCTTGTTCTCCTTGCTGTCCTTGCTGCCAGCCGTATCCTTGCCGTTATCAGCCGTAGTAGTGGCCGCTTTGTCCGTTGCTGCAGTTGTATCCTTAGCAGTGTTACTGCTGTCTGCAACCACACTGCTGTCATCTATCACAGCCGGAGTCGTAATGTCCTCAGTTGCCACTGTCGATGCTGCTTCATCCTTGGATGTCTTGCTGCTGTCATCCACGGTTCCTACTGCAATCCCTTTGTCCGTGCTGACCTCTTTGATGACAAGTCCGCTGTCCAGCGTAGTGGAGGTTCCGCCGCCCGTCCCGTCTTTGATAGTGTCCACCTGGATGCTGCCTGCGGTTTCTTTGGGGATGGGAGCCCCCGTATCTTCCGTGAACAGATAATATGCAGAGAGCACTACCATCAAACTGAGCATAGAAACCAGCCAAATCGTTTGTCTTTTGCCCTTCATTGTTTATACCTCCTATAATTTTGTTGCCAGCCCTCTTGTCGTGTGTGTCATGTGTATCGTACAAGCCTCTTCTGTTAAAGCATATGCCGGGGTTGCCGGAGACATGCCTATTCCTGCTTGCGCGGGACAACAGAAATCCGGTAGACCGGTACGTTAAGCCCTTTTTCAACCGCCTGCTCAATCAGACTGCGCACGACCTTATTCTCTGCCCCTTTGGCAACCACCAGCACTCCCCGTACCTGAGGCTTCACCCGCTTGGTGATGATCGGAGCCTCGTTCCCTGACTGGCTGTAAGTGACGATCTGGCCGTCCCTGGTGTACTGGGTGGTATGGCGTTTACCGCCGCTGGCATCCGTTTCTTCACTTTGCTGCTGCGAGTCGTTCATATTGCGCTGCACGATAATCTCTTCTGTGGAATCTACGGTGACCATGATATCCACAGTACCGACCCCCACGATTTTCTCCAGAATCTCCTTCGTGCGGTTCTCCATCGCCAGTTCGATACTGTCAAAAGAATTCGCGTTTCCGGTCTCCGGCTGCAAAACCGTCTGTGAGGTCCCGCTGTCCGGCGGTTCACGCCCTGTGTTCTCGTTGTCCAGCTTCTTCACATTCACGAAGGAGTTGAACAGCATGATCGCAACGCCCAGCAGGCCGATTATGATCAGCCAGCGGAAGGTGTGGCTGCGCTTCGGGCTGCCGCTGCCGCCTCCGGCCCACTGCTCCAGCTTTTTCAGCCAATTGCCCATTGATTTCCCTCCTTCAATTATGATTTCACGGTACCGCCCCCGCTGCTTTGCACCTTGATCAGAGCGGGGTCCAGGTTCCAGTTCTTCTCCAGCAGCTGGATAATTGTTCCGGCTTCTTCCGCCAGGGTCTCCTGCACTCCCTCTATGCCGCTCCCGGAAGAGGAGGAAGCCGGAGCCGAACCACCACCTGAGGAGGACGCTTCCTGCGCTTCACCATCCCCGCCGCTGCCTTCCAGACTGACCTGGACCGGTTCTACAGGGTTAATCTGTATCGGCCCGGCTGACGGGAGGGATGCTGTACCCTTGCCCGGGACAGCGCCTCCAGAGGCGCTCTGCTCCGGCGGAAGAGCTACCGTGACCGAGGAGATCAGCGGCACCTCCTCGCCCAGCGGCGCATTCGGATTCGGGCCCATGGCCAGGGCCACCGTCACCTTCACCCCGCCGAGCCCGGTGCTCCCGGCAATCTGGTCGCGCATCTGGCCGGCGATTTCCTCGGCAGCCAGCTTCAGGCTCTGGTCACGTGCTCCGGCGGCAAGCATCCGGCCGTCTGCCAGAATCTTGTCCAGCGAATCCGGTGCGCCCTCCGCCTTGTTCAGCAGCCCCCCGCTTCTCTCCTGCTGCTGCATCGCCACGGTCAGCTCCTTGCTGGCATCGCCCTTCAGCAGAGAGATTATCGGGCTGAGCATCGTTAGCAGAACCAGCAGACTGAGCACCAGCCTGGCATAGCGTTCCATGGATTTGCTGGGCAGCAGCATCTCCACGAATGCAGCCATCAGCACGACGAGAATCAGCTCATGGAGCCAACTGCTGAGCCAGGACATGGCGCACCTCCTTATCCTTTCGTTCTATCGCATCATCACGGTCACATTGCCCGCAGTCAGCATAATGGTTACAGCCAGGAAGAACATCAGCGAGACGGCGGCCAGCGCCGCGAAGACGTAAATCATGCTTTTGCCGATCGTCTGCAGGCAGGTCACAATCGGTGTCTCGCCCAGCGGCTGCATCACAGCGGCGGCCAGATTGTAGATCAGGGCGAGGATCAGTATTTTGATTGCCGGGAACGCGCACAGGAAGAGGATAATGATCACTCCCGACAGCCCGATGGCGTTCTTCACCAGCAGTGAGGCCGAGATGACCGTGTCCGTGGCATCCGCGAACATTTTACCGATCACCGGCACGAAATTTCCTGTTATATATTTGGCCGCGCGTATGGTCACTCCGTCTGTAACCGAGCTGGTAATCCCCCGGACGGAGATCACTCCTAGAAACACCGTCAGCAGCACCCCGAGCAGCCCGGCCCCGATATTGCGCAGCAGATTCGCCAGATGGGTCAGCTTGTATTTCTCCGACATGGCGCTCACCAGATGCAGCACCGCCGAGAAGAACAGCAGCGGGAAGACCAGCGTATGAATCAGCGTGCCTACGGTATGGATCATGAATACGATCAGCGGATGGGTCACCGACACCGTGACGATATTGCCCATGGAAGCCAGCAGCGCGAACAGCAGCGGAATCATAGCCATCATGAAGTCGATCATCCGGTCGATGGCATCCTTGGCATAGCCGATAGCGACATTGAAGCTGTTAACGGCGATGACCAGCACCACCATGTAGCAGAGCATATAAGCAATCCTGCTGACTGATTTCCGTTCAAAAGCGGTCTGCAGCGTCTCCAGAATCATGCTCAGCACACTGATCATCACAATCGTGACCAGCAGCTTGCCGTTGTAGAGTACCTCATGCCACATGAAGTTCATCAGGCCGGACAATACGCTTTTGAAGCTTAAGCCCTTATCTCCCGGCAGCAGCATATCCATCAAGGAAGGCGTCCGTCCCTCCGGGAAAAATCCACCGTAATCCTTCATCAGCTGGTCCCAGTAAGACTCGACTTTGTCTTTTGGCAGATGCTCCACCTGCCCTTTCACCCACTGGTCAACAGGAGACGTAGGGCCTCCGCTGCCGCCTGTAGCCGGGGACGAAGGAACCGGAGCCGTGCTTGCCGCACTTGCAGAACTTGTATCACTTGCGGCGCTTGCGGCGCTTGCGGCGCTTGCGGCGCTTGCGGCGCTTGCCGTGCTTGCACACAGCAGAAGCAGGTGGAGCACCAGCAGTAGAGCTGGCAGAAGCAGGAGCGCTTTCACCCCTTTTGGCGGCCGAAAAATATGATGCTCCTGCATTCCCCTCACCTCCGCTTTACTCCAACTTGTCCGGCATGTCCGCTGTATCAGGCTGGCAGCAGCTTCATGACCGTTTCAATAATAATGCTGATAATCGGAACAGCCAGCACCATGATCAGCACCTTGCCGGCCAGCTCAATCTTGGAAGCAATCGATTCCTGCCCGGCATCCCTCACGATCTGCGCCCCGAATTCCGCAATATAGGAGATGCCGATGATTTTGAACACGGTTTTGATGTGGATCATTTCCATCCCGGAGGACTCCGCCACCCGCTCCAGCGTACCTAGAATCGTTCCGATCTTGCCGATCAGGAACAGGAAGATCAGGATGCCGGCCGCCGTGGTCAGCAGGAAGGCGAATACCGGCTTTTGTTCCTTCAGGACGAGGATAAGGACCGTCGCCAAGATGCCAATTCCCACAATCTGAATGATTTCCATAACTTCAGCCTACTGAAAAAGAAAAATCGTTTTGATTTCCTGCAGCAGCCCATCCAGCATCCGGATGACCATGAACAGGACGATGATAAAGCCGACAATCGTTACCCAGTGGGCGATATCCTCTTTGCCCATCTGCTTAAGCACCGTATGGATCATGGCGATAATGATGCCGATGCCGGCAATCTGAAAGATCGCGTTGACTTCAATATTCATTCCTGGCACCTCGCTAAAAGATCAAAATGACGATCAATGCTCCAAGCAGCAGACCCAGGCTTTTACTCACCTTCTCGTACTTGCCCTGATCTTCTCTGGCCGCTGTCTCCTCCTGCTTCAATTGCTGTAAAGCCAGTGCAATATGCGTGCTCTGATTCGGCCGGTCACTGGTTCCGAGCGTGCAGCTTAGCTGCCGGATGATCTCCTTCTCCGTGCCCCGCAGCGATGCGCTGCTCCAGTGGGCTTCCATCGCCCGCCGGATGGCCTCTTCCGCACTGTAGTTATGCGGCGGGTTCATCTCCTCCGCCGCCGTAAGGAAAAAAGCTCTCAGCGGCTCCTTCGTCTGCATCCCGATCCGGCGCAGCGCCTCCGGCAGCGGCGTGTAGCCGTACTGGATCTCGGTCTCCAGCCGCTGGAGCGCGGCAATTAAGGCCCGGATATGCCTCGGCCGGTCGGCATACTGGGCCGCCTGCTTGAAGCCGGCCAGGGTTCCCGCCAGCACGATCAGTACCGCGCCAAGCAGCTTAAGCATGGCGGTCACCCCCTGGCACCGGCTGCTGCTCCGGCGAGACCAGCAGCAGCCCGCGCTTCTGGGCGTCCAGAATGCGGAAGGACAAGCCAGAGGCTCCGCGGTGCAGTATCACATACCGCTCGAACATCCGGTGCTCCAGCAGCCCGCCAAGTCCGGGCCGCCGGGCAAGCTCGGACACTTCCTTGCCGTGCGCGGAAGCGACCACCGAGATCCCGGCGTGCAGCGCCTCTGTCACTGCCTCTGCGTCCTCCATGCGGCCGATTTCATCGGCGATCAGCACATCGGGCGACAGGGAGCGGATCATCATCATCATGCCCTCCGCCTTGGGGCAGCCGTCCAGAATATCCGTGCGCGGCCCGACATCGAAGGCCGGAATTCCCCGGCGGCTGCCTGCGATCTCAGAGCGTTCGTCGACGATGCCGACCTTCAGCCCCGGCCGGCTGCCTTCCCGGCCGCCGCTTGCGCCAGCTGACAGCTGCCTGGCCAGATCTCGCAGCAGTGTGGTCTTGCCATGCTGCGGCGGGGACAGAATCAGCGTATGCATCACACGCTGCCGCCCCCGGTCCAGCAGATACGGCAGCACGCCGTCGGCGATGCCGTGCACCTCACGGGCAATCCGCACGTTGAAGCCGGTAATATCACGCAGATGCTCCACGCCGCCCCCGCTCAGCACCGTCCGGCCGCAGAGACCGATCCGGTGTCCGCCCGGAATCGTAATGAAGCCCTTGCGCAGCTCCTCTTCCATCGTATAGAGGGAATGATTGCTGATGAGGTCCAGCAGCCGGTGCGTATCCTCCCGGTCCGGCCGGTAAGCCTCGCCGGGAAGCTGGGTCAGGGTGCCGCCGGCACCGATGAAATGATACTTGCCGGAATAGTTGATCTCCAGCGGCCGTCCCTCACGGACGCGGATCTCCTCCACCTTGTCCAGGAGCGCAGCGGGGAGGCCGCCTAGCAGCGCTCTTACTTTTTCGGGAAACAACAGAAGCCAGTCATTTGTCATACCAGGTACCCCCAAGCTGTCCTCTACTAAATAGCTTTATTTCATATTTATGCTTGTACTTATGCTTTATGCCTATCATCTATCATTTCTTGAGAATCCCGAATAAGAGAATAGCCACCCCGCAGCCAATCCAGCCCAGCTTGCCCCAGGACAGCTGCTCTGCCATCCCTGTAAGGCCGACAGCCGTGGTCAGAATGAGGATTGTAGGGCCGACAAGCGCCAGTCCCGAATTGACAGCCAGCGCCTTATCCACCTGATTCAGCTTCAGCATAATCAAGGCCGCCGCAATCTCTACACTGCCGGACAGCAGCCGCAGGGCCGACATCCAGCTTACATACTTGTCCAAATATCCCAACTCCCTTTTTACAAATCTATGGGCCCGCCCGCCATTTCACTGCAAATCAAACAAGCTGTTATCCATGGATATGCGGAAGGGGGCGACTTTAGACAAGAAGAAATGGGGATACTAGCACAGATTTCAGGAGGTGTGAAAGATATCATAGTGCCGCACCCCATAAAAAAATATCATCGGTATGATAAAATTAATTTTGCCGTATCCAAAGATAACTGAGCAGAGAAGGGGATCATAGTCATGCAGGTTCGTAATTTCGTAGTACCGCTTGTATCAGGAACGATAACCAGACAGGTAAAAGAGGTAGCTATTATTATATTTTCAGCCTTCCTGGTAGCAGCCGGCCTGCGGCTATTCCTGATTCCGCACCAGCTCCTAAGCGGCGGGGTAGCCGGGACAGCTTCCATCATCGGGTATTTGACCCATCCAAAGTATATTTCGTTGTATTATTTCGCCATCAATCTGCCAATCCTGATCTGGGGCTTCGTCGCCGTGGGCAAAAAGTACATCTGCTACAGCATGCTGTCCGTCCTGTCCACTACCTGGTTCCTGACGGTGATTCCTGTAGTGAAGCTTACCAAGGACCCGATTCTGGCCAGTATCTTCGGCGGGGTGATTATTGCGGGAGGGGTGGGCTTCTCACTGCGGGCGGGCGGTTCTTCCGGGGGCTTCGACATTCTCGGCTCGATCATTACCCGCAAGCGGGATATTCCTATGGGCACCGTGCTGTTCGTCATGGACGGTCTGGTGATCTTAAGTCTCGGCTTCTTCAAAAGCTGGGATTCCGCGCTCTACGCGATGCTCTGTATCTTCGTCAAAAGCCGGGTGGTGGACATGATCCACATCCGCCATATCAAGCTGACCTGCTTCATCGTCACGAAGGAGCGCGAGAAAATGCTGAACCGGCTGACCAGTCTGCCGCACGGCATCACGGTTGTGAACGCCGAGGGCGGATACAGTCACGAAGGCAATACGATGCTGATGACCGTAACCACCCGCTATGAGCTGGCAGATCTGCGCAAAACGATTCTGGAGACCGATCCGAAATCCTTCGTTAACGTGCTGGAGACGGTAGAGATTATGGGCAGGTTCCGGCGGCTGAGCTAAGCAGGAGCAAGCTTGCTGCCACCCGCCGGAGCGTCAGGCAAGTAACATATTTTGCGGCAAAAGAAAAGAGTGCTGTTCTCCGCTTTTGCGGGTAACAGCACTCTTTTTAACTTAGGATTAAGACTCGATTCTTAGCGGCGGTCCTGCGGGCCTCCAACGAAGGCTTGCTCTTGTGTATCCAGGTTATAGGCGGTATGCAGCGCCTGGATGATCTGCTGCAGGTTGCCGGATTCAATCACACAGGATACCTTGATCTCGGAGGTGCTGACCATCTTGATGCTCACGCCTTCATTCGAGATCACCTCGAACATTTTGGCGGCAACCCCCGGGTGGCTGACCATTCCGGCGCCGACAATCGACACCTTGACCAGACTGTCCTCGGAAGTCACTTCACGGTAAGGCAATACGCTGTGCAGTTCCTCGATAACCTCCTTGGCCTTCACAAGATCTCCAAGCGCTACAGTGAAGGAGAAGTCAGCCGTCTTGTTCTGCACTCCGCTCTGCACGATAATATCAACATCCACACCTTCATCGGCCAGCTTGCCGAATACCTGGGCGAGTACCCCCGGCACATCAGGAACTCCCAGAATACTGATCCGGGCCACATTCTTGTCATACGCAATTCCGCTAACCACTACACCCTGCTCCATGCTTGCTTCCTCCTTCACCACCGTACCTTCATTATGGTTAAAGCTTGATCTGACGACCAGCTTCACTTGATATCGTTTGGCATATTCCACGGCACGCGGATGCAGCACTGCTGCCCCGAGATTCGCCAGCTCCAGCATCTCGTCATAGGAGATTTCCTTCAGCTTGCGCGCCGTCTTCACAATCCGCGGGTCAGTCGAGTAGATTCCGTCTACATCGGTGTAAATCTCGCAGACATCCGCCTTGATGGCTGCTGCCAGCGCAACCGCTGTCGTATCTGAGCCTCCGCGGCCCAGCGTAGTGATCTCGCCATCCAGTGTCATGCCCTGGAAGCCGGCTACAATCACAATCTGCTCCCGCTCCAGCGACTCCAGCACCCGGCGCGGAACAATCTCACTGATCCGTGCCCGGCCGTGGGTCTCATCGGTACGGAACCCGGCCTGCCAGCCTGTATAGGATACGGCATTCCGGCCGATCCCGTGAAGCGCGATCGACAGAAGCGCTACGGAGATCTGCTCCCCGGTAGTCATCAGCATATCCATCTCGCGTGCGGGGGGCTGACCGTTCAGCTGATTCGCCTGATCGATCAGATCATCTGTGGTATCTCCCATAGCGGAGACCACCACCACGCAGCGATGTCCTTCATCCTGCTTGGCTGCGATCCGCCCGGCGACCCGCTTCATACGTTCAATGTCGCCGACGGAGCTGCCCCCGAATTTCATGACATAAAGTGACAAAGTTCCATTCACTCCCTATTTCGCTCTATAGTAGCTTAAATTTTGGTTAATGCTTTAACACAGTATAATACGAAAATCATAACATGCGTTAATGGTTTCACAAAATAAAATGCCCATTTTTGATGAACCCGGCCATAACCCCGAACCTTCACGACCTAAATCAGGTGCACTAGTGCACCTCAATCGCTCGTCCAGCCCGCTCCGGCCCAATTCTGGTGCACTAGTGCACCTCATTCGCTCATCCAGCCCGCTTTGGCTCAATTCAAGTGCACTAGTGCACCTAATTCGCTCATCCAGCCCGCTCCGGCCCAATTCAGGTGCACTAGTGCACCTCATTCGCTCATCCAGCCCGCTTTAGCCCAATTCAGGGGCACTATTGCTCCTCATTACTCCCTTCACTCCACATTCTGCCCCACCTGAGACGTCCGCCAGAGGGATTTATCCCTTTTATTCCTAATGCGCCGACCGTTTTCTGCGAATCTGAGGGATTTATCCCTTTGATTTACCCTTCATGTCCACTTTTAGCTTAATCTGAGGGATTTATCCCTTTAATCCCTCCGTTCAGCTAACATTCCACTAAATCTGAGGGATTTATCCCTTTCATCCTTTTAATCCCCTTTCCCTTCACTTCTTCCCTCTCGCCCAGCCTGACACAGCAAAAAGACCTCCGCCGCATCAAGCGGGGAGGCCCTCAAGTTACATCTGAAATCCAAAAAGGCTCTTACGCGCGGGAGATATATTTACCTTCGCGGGTATCGACCAGGAGAACATCTCCTTCATTGATGAACAGCGGTACCTGGACCGTATGACCGGTCTCCAGAACAGCGGCTTTGGTTGCGCCTTGAGCCGTGTTGCCCTTCACGCCAGGTTCGGTCTCGGTAACCTTCAGCTCTACGCTGGTCGGCAGGTTGATCCCAAGAATTTCGCCCTGGTAGCTGACGATATTTACCGTCATGTTCTCTCTAAGGAAGTTAAGCTCCCATTCGAGCTGCTTGGCTGTCAATTCGAACTGGTCGTAAGTCTCGTTGTCCATGAACACATGCTCAGAGCCGCTTGCATACAGATACTGTACGCCACGGTTCTCGATGATGGCGCGGCCAATCGTTTCACCGGCACGGAACGTGCGTTCAACCGTATTGCCGTTACGCAGGTTCTTCAGCTTGGAGCGGACGAAGGCTGCGCCTTTACCCGGCTTCACGTGCTGGAAATCTAGGACGGTGAAGATGTCCCCTTCTACTTCTACGGTCAGGCCTGTCTTGAAATCGTTAACTGAAATCACAAAAAATCCCTCCTGGAATCCATAAATGAACTGAATAATAGTGTCTTACAGTACCAAATAATCCTTCGATGAATGTGTCAGCAGCGTGATGCCGCTCTCGGTAATGACAATATCATCTTCAATCCGTACGCCGCCAAGACCTGAGAGATAGATTCCCGGCTCCACAGTGACAACCATCCCCGGCTG
Organism: Paenibacillus sp. FSL M7-0420; assembly: GCF_038002345.1. Classification (NCBI taxonomy): domain Bacteria; kingdom Bacillati; phylum Bacillota; class Bacilli; order Caryophanales; family Paenibacillaceae; genus Paenibacillus; species Paenibacillus sp. FSL M7-0420. The sequence continues at coordinate 4,658,249 of NZ_JBBOCJ010000001.1, forward strand.
GATGACTTCATCCGCCAGCTTGGACAAGCGCGGCCATTCATGTACTTCCATTCCGAGACCATGGCCTGTGCTGTGGCCGAAGTATTCACCATACCCGTAGCGGGTGATGATATCTCGGGCCAGGGCATCACATTCACGGCCGGTCATGCCGGGCTTGATATGCGCCAGCGTATGAAGCTGCGCTTCAAGCACAATATCGTAGATTTCCTTCAGCTTAGGGTCCGGTGATCCCAGAGCAATCGTACGGGTCACATCGGAACAGTAACCGTCCAGGAGCGCGCCGAAATCGAAGGTGACGAATTCGTTGTTCCCGATAACCTTGCTGCTCGCTACACCATGCGGCATAGCTGAACGCTCACCGGAAGCGACGATTGTATCGAACGAAGACGAAGTTGCACCATGCGTACGCATGTAGAATTCCATTTCCAGATCGACATCGCGTTCCGTCATGCCCGGCTTGATCACATTCAGGATATGACTGAATGTGGCGTCTGCCAGATCGGCAGCCCGCTGCATCACAGCCAGCTCTTCCTCGTCCTTGAACATGCGCAGGTTCTCAACAGCCTTAGATACCGGTACCATAGCTGCCGGGGCAAGAGCCTCCGCATAAGCGGTGTACGCACTGAAGGTCACATCATCCTGCTCGAAGCCGACACGGACTTGTCCGCCCTTCGGCAGCAGTTCCCGCACAGTGTCAATGAATTTCGAGTCATGCTGTACCACCTTGAGGCCATTCACCTGTTCCGAGGCCTGTGTCATATACCGGAAGTCCGTCAGCAGATAACTGTCATCACCGGTAACCAGTACAACCCCGGAGGAGCCGGTGAACCCACTCAAATAGCGGCGGTTATATCCGCTGGTAATTAACATCGCATCCAGTCCCAGTTCCTGCAGAACCTTACGCAGCTTGGAGACGCGCTTGTTGCCCATTTTCATTCTCCTCTCGAAATAGCCACATTGTATTTTACCATAGCGGCAGGCCAACTGAGAAGTTTTTTCGAAGGGCCTAGGCCAGCTTCGTCTGCTGTTCGCGTTTGCGTTCATCCGTATACTCGATTGCCGCCGTATATCCGATGAATAATCCCCATAGCAGGAAGAGACAGAATTCGCTGATCACCGTGATCCAAGGCAGCTTGAACGGCGGCTGGAGCAGGAATAAGCGCGAGCAGGCCAGGAACAGGACCGACCACCACAGCACCCCGTAGAACATCCCAGGCCAAGGTCCGTTAAGCTTCCGGAACACCAGCACATAGATTAAGGACGAGAGTACCGACAGAATGATAAAAAATAAATACCCGAGCAAATGCCCGGCAGGCGTCAGCAGAAATTCATGCTTGAAAAAGGGTTCCGCCAAAAATCCCGGAATGACCTTAGTGAAGTGCAGAACATACATCAGCCAGTGCAACCCTCCCCAGATTAAACCGGCGAAATAACCCAGTTCAATGGAGAAATAAAAAGGATTCGTCTGGACGCTTTTGTGCTTGCTTGAAGAACTCATAGAGCTCCCTCTCTTTCGGTATGGGGTTAATCCGGTTTCCACTCCGCTCTCTACAGCTAGTATGTACAGCTAACGGCAATCCAACTAGTAATGTGTTTAAAAATTAGTTACAATGTATTATATAAATCATATCAATATACGGGAAGGTGAATTGGTTGTCCCAGGAAACTCCCAGTTACGGCGGCCAAGCCGTCATCGAAGGCGTCATGTTCGGCGGCAAGCATATCAACGTAACAGCCGTAAGACGAAAGAATCAGGAGATTACATTTTTGGAGGTGCCGAAGAGCGATAAGAGCTGGGTCCTTAAACTGCGCAAGATTCCGCTGCTTCGCGGCATTGTCAGTATTATAGATTCCAGCGCCAAAGGCTCGAAGCATCTGAACTATTCGGCAGAATCCTATGCCGAGGATGAGACGGAGCCGGAAGAGCTTGCCAAGCAGCAAGCGAAGAACAAGAAGAAGGACGAAGGCTGGAGCCTCGGAATGATCTTCGGCGTAGCTATAATGGGGATTCTTTCTTTCCTGTTCGGCAAGCTGATTTTCACGCTGGTCCCGGTATTCGTAGAAGATTTTTTGTTCAAAAATGTATTTGACAACTATATTCTGCACAACCTTGTGGAAGGCGGCATCAAGCTGATTCTCCTGCTCGTCTATCTCTGGGCGATCTCGCAGACGCCAGTGATCAAGCGGCTCTTCCAATATCACGGAGCTGAGCACAAGGTCATCAGCGCCTTTGAAGCTGGTGAAGAGCTGACCGTAGCGAACGTACAGAAATACAGCCGTCTGCATTACCGCTGCGGAAGCAGCTTCATGATGCTGACGATTATCCTCGGTGTAATTATCTACTCGGTCGTCCCGTGGAATTCCCTGATGGAACGGGTACTGCAGCGTATCGTTCTTTTGCCGGTGGTCATCGGAATCTCGTTCGAGGTACTGAAGGGCACGAATGCGGTAAGAGATATTCCCGGCCTTAAGTATCTGGGGTACCCGGGCCTGTGGCTGCAGCTGCTGACTACCAAGGAACCGAAGGACGATATGGTAGAGGTGTCGATCGCTTCCTTCAACCGTATGCGGGAGCTGGACGCTGCAATTGAAGCAAAAGGATATTCGGAGGCAAGTGTGTCAGGCGGCATTTTGGATCCTGCGAAAGGATGATTAGCCAATGATCAGACATGCTTTGATATTTTGGATTACGACAGCTCTTGCCGTATGGGGCCTGATGGTAGATATTATGGCACGCGGCCTGATGGCCTTGTCCATCTTCATCTTACCCCTGATTCTGCTGGGACTGTTGTATTACGCCTACAAAGTGGCCCCCGGCAGAATGGGAGGCGGACCCGGTCGTCCGCGCACCAAGGTTAAGCCTTCAGCCAAAACGATGTCCAAGGTTGCCGGCATCCGCAAGACCACTGGCTCACCCGGTAAGCGCAAAAGCTATCCCTTCCAGGTCATCGAAGGCAGCAAGGGGAAGAATGATGATCAGCTGCCCAAATATCACTGAATACTGAATGTAACGAAGCAGAGCTGCAAAAGGCATCCCCACTTGAGGAAATCACGTGGGGATGCCTTTTTTCTGGAAAGATAAGAATTTATAGGTTTTGGTTTAGTTACCGCCTTGGAGCAGCGGGATGAAGGGTTGCCCTCCAGGTATAGGAAGGCGGTGCCGGACGATAGTTAGCAAAGAACTCTTCTCCGGCTGCGATGCCCGCCGTATACAAGGCGTCAGTCTGTGCCTGCGTGATATGAAACTCGGTGGTGGAGATGCCCAGCGTAGGGATTTTGACCGTACGAACGAATTTATCCGTCTCAATATACCGTTCATCATGCGCGGAGAGCATCGTCTCCACCATCGCCTCCAGCATGCTGAACGGCCCCGTAATATGATGCGGCTGCGGAGCCGTCTTCCCGATCAGCTGGTAGCCTATGGTTGGTGTTCTGCGCCCGGGGGACTGGAAGCCGTCCTTCTTCTCATCGAACAGCCAGAGCGGGAAATTACTCAGCACCCCGCCGTCCACCATATAGACCAGCTGCCCGCTGAACGGCTTCCCCCTTGCCGCCTCTCCGGCCAGCCGCAGGATCACCGGATCGAAGAAATACGGAATGCTGCAGCTCATCCGCACCGCCTTGGCGACTTCGAAGCTGTCAGGCTCTATCCCGTACAGCACCAGATCGTCGGGCAGCACCACAATCCGCCCGTTGGTGATGTCTGATGTAATTACCCGCAGCTTGCCGCGCGGCAGATCCCGGAATCTTACTACACCCTTATCCAGCAGCAGGCCGCGAATCCACGCTTCCAGCGCCTGGCCCGAGTACAGCCCCTTCTTGAGGAGCACGCGCAAGGCCGGTCCAATGTAGGCAGTATTGTATAACGCTCCCCGTTTCAGGAACGCGGTGAACGGCGTATGCCGGATAATCCGGCTCATGGCCTCCCCGCTGTACCCCGCTGCCAGCAGTGAGGCAATGATCGAACCGGAAGACGTCCCTGCCACCCTACCGAAGGTGCGGCCTGCGCGTTCCGTCGCCTCCACCGCACCTGCCAGGGCAATCCCTTTGACTCCCCCGCCTTCAAATACTGCGTTAATCTCCATACATGGCAAACCCCCGTTCCATAGAATGTATTGTTATCTATGAGCACGGGGGACTATTCATTACTTAACTCTTGAAATAGAAGCTGAGCAGGCTGGCCAGCCCATACGGGTCACGGACGACAATATCATTCGCCCGGAACAGGATGCTGCCTCCCACCTCATCGTACTTCTCATTATACTTGAGCTGGTTGATAATCTGATCCCCGCTCTGCCATTCCGCTGTCTGCTTGGTATCCCCTACCTTGTAGGAGGCCAGGCCGATGTACAGCTTAACCTTCGTTCCCTTAACCTCGTTCACCCACCAGTCCACCAGCTTGTCATAACGGGCGGCGCTGAAGGAGAGGCTCCAATAGACCTGCGGAGCAACATAATCGATCCAGCCGCTCTGAATCCAGGTGCGCACATCTGCATACATGTCATCATAGGCTGACACCCCTGCTGTAGTATCTGAGCCGGTGCTATCCGCTTTTTTGTTGCGCCATACCCCGAACGGGCTGACCCCGTAAGAAACGGACGGCTTCGCTGCATGAATCTCCTGCCCCAGCTGGCGGATGAACTGGTTGATATTATCCCGCCGCCAGTTGCCTTTGCTGCTAATTCCTTGTGTATTGAAGGTCTTGAAGGCCGTATCATCGGCAAAAGCTACATTTGAAGGATAAAAGTAATCATCCAGATGTACTCCATCGATATCATACCCTCTGACCACCTCCATCACCGTGTCAATGATATGCTGCCGCGCATCTGGAATCCCCGGATTTATGTACAGCTTGTTCTCGGCCTTGACGATCCAGTCCGGATGAAGCTTGGCGACATGGTTAGAGGCTAGACTGCTGGTAGATGCGTCTGTGGTAGCCCGGAACGGATTGAACCAGGCGTGCAGCTGCATTCCCCGGCTGTGGGCACTGCTAACCATATAGGCCAGCGGGTCGTAGCCGGGCTCCTTCCCCTGAGTCCCGCTAAGCACCTTGGACCAGGGCACGATCTGTGAAGGATAAAGTGCATCCCCAGACGGTCTGACCTGGACGAATACACTATTGAATCCGGCCGCCTTCAGCTTGTCCAGCAGGCTGTCGAACTCCTTCTTCTGCTTGTCGGGATTGCCTGCCGAAGACGTAGAGGGCCAATCCAGATTATACACAGTGGATACCCAGGCGCCCTTCATCGCCTTACTGGTCTTGGCACCAGGAATAGAAGGTACGGTTGGTGACGGTACCGTTGGTATTGGCACAGACGGCGTAGGTGGTACAGTTGGTGTAGGCACTGACGGAACTGACGGCACCGCAGGCGTTGAAGGCGCGCCGATCTCCTTGCCGGAATATAAGGAAATATGCTTCGTCGCCTGATCCCAGAGTACCTGAAGCCCAAGCTGCTCGCTTACAAACCGCAGCGGGACCATGACCCGCCCCTGTGTGATCTGCACAGAAGTATCCAGACGGACAGACGCCCCGTTAACGATGGCACTTGTTTTGCCGCTGGTCAGCTGCAGTATATTATTATCCTTGCTGATGGTTGCTGTCTTACTGGCCTGATCCCATTTCACACCGGCCCCCAGTCCCTGGCTAATCACACCGGCAGGCACCATCGTAACGTTGGTACGAGTAATATACGGCGGCACATCCGGGTTCAGCGTCTCCCCATCCAGTTCAATGGTAATTTGCACAGAAGCTGCGCGCACACCCGGCGTCCACACGGGCAGACATAACATAACGACGAGCAGTCCTACGATCCATTTACGGTAATTCATAATTCCTCCCAGGTCTTGAAGTTGTATATATAAAAAATGACCCTCTCATCCTTAAGTAAGGGAGAAGGCCGCTCTTTGGTGTAAACGGAATCCTTCCTGAAGTGAAAAAGGAACGGTACCCGTTTTGACGTAAAAAAACTGGAAAGGTTGCGCTAATCAAACAAAAAAAGCCACGTTTATGAATCGCTGGCCATCTCATGGTGAATATCATACAAGGTCTGCACACGCGCTTCATCCCGGCGGAAATACTCCACCAGCGTTTCGATCCGGGTGATGGAATCCCAGCTCAAGTGATGCTCAATGCCTTCAACATCCTTATAAATATGCTCTTGCTGCACCCCAATAATCCCGAGGAACTCCTCCAGCAGCTGATGGCGGTCCACAAGACGTTTCCCCACTTTTTTTCCTTTGCTTGTTAGGACAAGCCCACGATATTTCTCATAGATGAGATATTCGTCCTTATCCAGTTTTTGGATCATCTTGGTCACAGAGGAGGGATGGACTTCCAGCCCCTCGGCAATATCCGAGACCCGCGCATAACCCTTCTCGTCGATGAGCTTATATATGCGCTCCAAATAATCCTCCATGCTGGGTGTTGGCATTCTAGCTTACCTCTTTTCTATAATGAGCGTAACGGTGGGACCGGGCCTTGCTCTAACAATGATACATGCTTCTGCCGCTCCTTGGCAAGTCCTGCCGGTCATACGCTTCCCCGGTTAGTGATGTTTACCATGATTCCATTCGCCTGCGGATTGGCACAATAACGGTATCCTCATCCCGAAGGAGCGTGAAATAATGACCTTAATCACACCCGAACACCCTCCTGCCAAAAGACAGCGCAAGCCCACCGGACTGTTCATCCCGGAGCTGGTTTTCTTCGAGCCCGATGCGCTCAATTATCCCAAAGGGGAGCGGATTATGGAATGGGTCAAGTCCCGGAATATTCCTTACCGTATGACCACCTCGCATAACCGGATTACCAACCTGCCCGGCGAGACTGAAACCGAGCAATACAAAATCGCCAAACGGACGCTTGTGGTCGGCTTGCGTAAGACGCTAACTTTTGACCAGTCGAAGCCGTCTGCCGATTATGCGATTCCGATTGCCACCGGGTGCATGGGCCACTGTCATTATTGTTACCTGCAGACTACGCTGGGAGCGAAGCCCTACATCCGCGTCTATGTCAATACCGGGGACATCATCGATGCAGCCAAAAAATATATCACCGAGCGTTCCCCGGAAATTACAACGTTCGAAGCGGCCTGTACCTCAGACCCGCTCGGCCTTGAGCATATTACCGGCTCGCTGACGGAACTGATCGAATTCATGGCGGAGGAGCCGCTCGGGCGGCTGCGCTTCGTAACCAAATACCAGCATGTCGAGCCGCTGCTTAAGCTGAAGCATAACGGCCATACCCGTGTACGCTTCAGCGTGAACGCCGACTATGTAATTAAAAACTTCGAGCCGGCCACCTCACGCTTCGAGGAACGCATTGAGGCCGCCGGACAGATCGCCCGTGCCGGGTATCCGCTGGGCTTCATCATTGCCCCTATTATCTGGCATGACGGCTGGGAAGACGGCTACAGCGAGCTATTGGAGAAGCTGGCGCATGCCCTGCCGCCAGGGATTGGCCAAGGGCTGACCTTCGAGATGATCCAGCACCGCTTCACCAAGACGGCCAAGACCGTCATCGAGAAGCGTTATCCCAAGTCGAAGCTGGAGATGGACATCGAGAAGCGCAAGAAGAAATGGGGCAAATGGGGACAGAATAAATATGTCTACCCGGACGAACAGCAAACCGCCCTGCGCGAATTCATCACAGAGCGGATTTTTGAGCATTTTCCGGAAGCAGGCATTGATTACTTCACTTAAAGCTTCATTTAGAAAATCAGCCAGCGCGGCGTAATGCCCTGCAGCCAGATCGTAATGCGGAACATCTGGTCGGTGAACAGCAGGATGCCCATGAATACCATCAGACCGCCGCCCAGCTTCATCAGCAGGTTGGAGTATTTCAGGATCTTGCGCGCCCCGCCCAGGAAAAAGGCCAGTCCGAAGAACGGCAGCGCAAAGCCGATACTGTACGCCGTAATCATCGTAAACCACGTTCCCGGATCACTGGCCGATAGCGCGATAATGGCTGTTAGAATCGGGCCGATACACGGTGACCAGCCTGCCGAGAACCCGATGCCGAAGATGAAGGAGCCCAGGTACCCGGCAGGCTTCCATCTCAACTCCAGCTTGCGTTCACGCAGCAGGAACTGCGGCTGGAACACGCCCAGCAGGAAGAGCCCCATGACAATAATAAGGATCGCCGACAATTGACGGATCAGATCCCGCTGGCCGTTGAAGAATTCACCGAACAAGCCGGCTCCGAAGCCGAGGGTATAGAACACTGCCGAGAAGCCCAGAATGAACGCCAGCGTATGCGAGAGGGTCCGGAGACGGACCTCTTTGCTGTTGCTGCCGCTCTTCAGCTCCTGCACCGATAAGCCGGTAATATAAGATAGATAAGAAGGATAGAGCGGCAGGCAGCAAGGCGATATGAATGACGCCACTCCGGCGGCAAAAGCGATTCCTGCATTCAGGTTGGACACGGGCGCATCTCCTTCCATAGTCGGGGTCACTCGGGTCACTTCATGTAGCAGCAGTACAGATACAATTATGTAGTTGGTGCTGAGGGCGGCCGGTTATATGCTTATTTGTTAAGTAGGCAGCCCTTTTTTTCCGATCAGGGTTAGGGTCAAAAGTGCAATTAACAGCAGAACAATCGTTGCTCCAGGAGCCAGATTCCATACTCCAGCAATGACCAGTCCGCCAATAACGGCAATCTCGGCAATCGCCACGGACAGAATAACCGAAGACTTGAAGCTCCGTGACAGCAGCAGACTAATGGCTACAGGAATGGTCAGCAGCGCAGAGACCAGCAGCGAGCCGACAATCTTGATCGCCGTACTGATCACCAGAGCCGTTAATACCGTAATCAGCATATTGAGCAGCTTCACCGGAAGTCCGCTGACACTTGCCGCGTCCTCTTCGAAGCTGAGCAGGAAGAATTCCTTGAAGAATAAGGTTACGACGACCACAACGGCAATCGTTACGATTCCCACCACGATAAGATCCGTAGTATTGAGCGTATAGATGCTGCCGAACAAATAGCTCATTACATCTGCATTATACCCTTTGCCCAGGGTGAAAAAAAGGGAGGCCAGCGCTACACCGCCCGACATGATGATGGCAATGGACAGCTCGGCGTAGCTTTTGTAGGCTTTGCGCAGCTTCTCAATCGCAAATGAGGCCACAACCGCGAAGATTAGCCCCGCCCCGAGCGGATAAAAGCCTGTCAGAAAGCCCAGCGCGACCCCGGCAATCGTAACATGCGCCAGCGTATCTCCGATCATGGACAGACGCCGCAGCACCAGAAAAACGCCGATCAGCGGCGCGGTAATACCAATCATCAGCCCGCCGGCCAGCGCCCGCTGGAAAAAATCACTAAACAGGATTTCCAAGATGATGTTCTCTCCTACTTTCAAATATGAAACCTTTCATTGCAAAAGCTTTTAGCCATCCCTCCCAAACCCTCCCTTCCCGAAGGGAGGGCCCCAAGGGCTCTGCCCTCTGGACACCCGTGAAGTGCAATTGGCGTGGGAGGAGGGGTTGTCGCAGCTTAGGGACGTTGGTGAAAAGAGCGCTTTGCCTCCCTGCGGGATACGCTTAACTGGAGACGGGATCTACATACGTCACAAGACTAAGAAGATCAAAAGATTAAGATCAAAAAATTAAGATCAAAAAATTAAGATCAAAAGATTAAGGGATCGTCCTATGTTGTACAATGGACGATCCGAAAACTGACTTGAGCGTTCTATGTTGCACAATGGACGATCCAACTGATGAGATCCTGACAACATCTCATCCTCTTATTGCAGAACGTACAACAGAATCTTAACTTTTGAGCGGTTAATCGGGTTCTGTTGTATTTCGTACAATGGATATTGGCAGAAGGGCTGGAAAACGGCCGATATCAAAAAATCTAATGTACAAACTGCAACAGAACAGCAAAAAGGGCAGAAATTCGGGCAATCTACTGTACAAAATACAAAAGGCTGCATTTCGAGCGGTTGGACCGTTTAATAATCAGGGTAACTATTCTCTTGTCAGCCAATGTCAACGATCAAGACAGGGTATGCTGCAAATTATCGACGGCGCAGTCCTGCACATCATGCGAGTGGCGGCAGTAGAAGTTGATTTTACCGTTCTTCTGGACGGGCTCGCTGCCCAGGTAATTCTTCATCATGTCGATATCATGCGAGACCATCAGGAAGGTCATATGGTGATGGGCATGCATGTGCATGATCAGCTCGAAGAATCCGGCCTGGGTCTCGGCGTCAATGCCGACGGTAGGCTCATCCAGAATCAGCAGATCCGGGTGGTTGATCAGCGCACGGGCCAAGAAGACACGCTGCTGCTGGCCACCGGACAGCTGGCCGACTCTTTTCTCGGCAATATCCTGAATCCGCATGACTTCAAGCGCATCCTCACACTGCCGGTGCTGGGCCTTGGATACGCGGCGGATCAGGTTCTTGTTGTTATACAGGCCGGACAATACGACCTCACGGACGGTCGCCGGGAACAGCGGGTTGAACGCATTCTTCTGCGGCACATAGCCGATCCGCTCCCAGTCCTTGAACCTCCGCACCGGCTGGCCGAATAATTTGATTTCTCCGCTGGTGGCAGGCAGCAGGCCGACGATCATTTTAAGCAGCGTAGTCTTGCCCGCACCGTTAGAACCGAGGATACCGAGGAAATCACGTTCTTTTACCGTATAATTCAGATTCGAGATCACCTTCTGTTCCCCGTAGGAGAAGGACAAATCCTGTATTTCGATCATATGCTGATGGCAGTCCAGGGATACCGGTTGCATGTGAAGTACCGCCTTTCACTTATACTTTCCTTATTATTGTAAGGCCAGAATGAGATTTTGCAAATTTTTCTCCATTAAGGTGAAATAGTTGTCCCCGTTCTTCTGCTGGGCCTCGGTCAGCCCTTCTACCGGATTCAGCACCATCGTGGATACCCCGGTCTCACTTGCCAGGGTCTTAGCCAGCTTATCGGATACAAGCTCCTCGAAGAAAATATAACGGATGCCCTCTGCCTTAACCAGCGCCGCCAGCTTCACCAGATCCTGCCCGCGCGGCTCAGCGTCCGGCGACAGCCCCATTATGGCATGCTGCGACAGTCCATAATCACGCGCTAGATACGAGAATGCCTGATGAGATACGACAATCTCCTTGTTAGGCAGCTTGCCCAGCTCTTCGGTGAACTTCAGATCCAATGCGCTCAGGCGGTCGGCGAGCTTCTGGTAGCGCTCCTCATAGCCTTCAGTATGCGCAGGATCAACGGATTGAAGACTATCCTTGATATTCTTGGCCATTACAAGCGCGGACTTCGGACTTACCCAGGTATGCGGGTCGGTGTGCAGGCTGTCGCCATGCCCGTCTGCTTCCGCTTCTTCACCTTCATGGCCGTGATCATGCCCGTCTTCTTCATCCGTAGTAATCAGCTTCACCCCTTGGCTAACCTCTACAGCCTTGGTCTTACTGTCACTATCGAGGCTCTTGAGGAAATTGGGTACCCAGCCCTCCAGCCCGGCTCCGTTATACAGGAACAGCTGCGCCTTGGAGGTTGCGATGATATCCTGGCTGCGCGGGGTCCAGTCATGCGGCTCTACCCCTACAGGAAGCAGGTTGATAACATTGGCATCTCCGCCGCCGATTTCGGCAGTGAATTCATATATTGGATAAAAAGTAGTTATAACGTTCACTTTTCCTTCAACGATACTGCCACTGCTCTTCGGACCACATGCGGTCAGCATCAGAACCAGCAGTAACGCGGCGACGGGCAGCAGCCGTCTAACCATTCTTGTATGTAACATTTCTCTATCGACCCCTTAAATCGTAAAATTTACTATCAGAATTATAATAGTAATCGTTACGATAAGTCAACTCCGATCTGCATTTCGTAGTCTGCAAGCTGCCTTCTACCCGGTTATCTTGGAGCAAAAAGAAGCAATCCCCGCTGCCTGTGGCCTGCGGAGATTGCTGTACGGTCATTATGCGGATGCTCTTGGCAGCCTTATTTCACAATCGCTCCGTTCGGCATGCTGTCCGGCACGGTAGCAATGGTCAGCTGATCGCCCTTGGAGGCGGCCAGGATCATGCCCTGCGACAGCTCACCGCGCAGCTTCACCGGCTTCAGGTTCACAATACAAATCACCTTGCGCCCCACCAGCTCCTCCGGTGTGTAGAACTTCGCAATGCCGGACACCACCTGGCGCTGCTCATAACCAAGATCCAGCTGCAGCTTCAGCAGCTTATCCGCCTTCTTTACCGGCTCGCAGGCGATGACCTGGGCTACGCGCAGCTCCGCCTTGGCGAAATCGTCGATGCCGATTTCTTCCTTATGCTCCTCTTCCTCCGGATCGGCAGCCGCCGCATCCGCAGTCACAGCAGCCCCTGCAGGCGCAGCTTCAGCAGCTGCTTCTGCAGGCTTCCCGGCTCCCATCGCTTCGGCGATGTACGCGACCTCCTGCGCCACATCCAGGCGCGGGAAGATCGGGTCGCCCTTCACCAGCCGGGTACCCGCTGGAATCAGGCCGAAGGATCTGCCGCTCTCCCAGGTGGTCAGCTCGCCCGGCTGAATGCCCAGCTGCTCCCAGATCTTCGCCGGAGCGCCGGTCAGGAACGGCTGAAGCAGGATGGACGCGGTGCGCAGTCCCTCGACCAGATGTCTCATCACCGAAGCCAGCTCCCCGCTGCGGCTCTCGTCCTTGGCGAGCACCCAAGGCTGGGTCTCGTCAATATACTTGTTTGTCCGGCTGATCAGCGCGCCGATGGCAGTCAGGGCTACGGAGAATTCCATCTTCTCCATCGCTTCTTCTACCTTAGCGTAAGTGCTCTGCACCATCGCCTCAAGCTCACCGTCAAATGCGGTAACCTGCCCGGCATAAGCCGGAAGCTCGCCGCCGAAGTATTTCTCCACCATCGCCCCCGTCCGGTTCAGCAGGTTGCCAAGGTCATTGGCCAGATCGTAGTTAATCCGGTCCACGAAGCTCTCCGGCGTGAAGGTTCCATCCGAGCCGAAGGGAACCTCGCGCAGCAGATAATAGCGCAGGGCATCCAGGCCGTAGCGGTCAATCAGCGTCACCGGATCGACCACATTGCCCTTGGATTTGGACATCTTGCCGTCCTTCATCAACAGCCAGCCATGGGCGAATACCTTCTTCGGCAGCGGTTCGCCGAGCGCCATCAGAATGATCGGCCAGTAGATGGTATGGAAGCGGACAATTTCCTTCCCGACGATGTGCACATCCGCAGGCCAGTACTTGTCATACAGGCTGCGGTCCTCCGAGCCATAGCCGAGAGCCGTAATGTAGTTAGTAAGCGCATCAATCCACACATACACTACATGCTTCTCGTCGCCTTTTACCTTAACGCCCCAGTCAAAAGTCGTACGGGATACAGCCAGATCCTCCAGACCCGGCTTGATGAAGTTGTTAATCATCTCATTCTTGCGGGATTCCGGCAGGATAAACTCCGGGTTCTCCTCGTAGAACTTCAGCAGGCGGTCAGCATACTTGCTCATGCGGAAGAAGTAGCTCTCCTCCTTGACCAGCTCCACCGGATGTCCGCTGTCCGGACTTTTTCCTCCGGTAATCTTGCCGTCAGCATCACGTTCAATATCCACCAGCTGGGTCTCCGTGTAGAAGGTCTCATCCGAAATACAGTACCAGCCTTCGTACTCCCCTTTGTAGATATCCCCCTGCTTCAGCAGGCGGTCAAAAATATCCGCAACCACCTTCTTATGGCGCTCCTCCGTTGTACGGATGAAATCATCATTCGAGATGTCCAGCTTCTTCCACAGATCCTTAATGCCGACTACAATCCCGTCCACGAACTCCTGAGGGGTCTTTCCGGCCTTCCCGGCCTTCTCTTCAATCTTCTGCCCATGCTCGTCCGTTCCGGTCAGATAGCGCACCTCATAGCCGCGCAGCCGCTTGTAGCGGGCCATCGCATCACCGGCTACCGTAGAATACGCATGCCCGATATGCAGCTTGTCGCTCGGATAATAGATCGGTGTTGTCAGATAAAAGGTTTTGTTCTCACTCATTACTTCATCATCCCTTCGTTATCCCTAGTCGTCCATTTCACACAAAAAACTCCCGCCCCTCTATGGGGCGAGAGTAAACTCACGCGATACCACCCAACATTCCCCGGCTCCTCACAGAGCGCAGGCTTCGTCAGTTCCTTAACGGAACTGTCCATTAACGCTGGAACACGCCGTGTGCTTACGCAGACCCCGGCTTCAGGCCTTCCGCTCGAACACAGTTCCTCCCGGACCATATTCAATCTGGCATCCCATACCGGCTCCCAGCAGTCCCGGCTCTCTGTAATGGTGTCCACATCTACTTATCCGTTCCTCGGAATATCACTTATTATTCAAAATATACCCATCCCGGCGGCCCGTGTCAAGTCGTATGCAGCGGCTTGTCCCCGGATGGCTGCTCTTTGCGCGGCGGCACCGGGTCAAGTCCTCCCGGATGGAAGGGATGGCAGCGGGCAATCCGCCGGGCAGCCAGCCATGAGCCCTTGAGCGGTCCATGGACCTCAATGGCCTCCAGTGCATAAGCCGAACAAGTCGGGTAGAACCGGCAGGTAGCGGGCTTGAGCGGCGAAATGAACTTGCGGTAGACCCGGATAGGGGCCTGTACCGTTCTTCGTAAGCTAGCCATACTCAGCGTCCCTCTTTGCTGCGCACGGCCCCGGACGGCTCTTCTTCTCTTCCCTGCTCACAATCCTTGCAGTAGCCGAACACCTCGAATTTATGCTTGACCACCCGGAACTGATCCGGCGGATCGGTTAGATTCATCGGGCAGAATTGAATCGGGTACGTCTTCATGCACTGCAGGCAAATCATATGGTGATGATGGTGATCCTGACTGCAGCTTGCCTTGAATTTGACGCCTTCTTCAAATACAATCTGCTCCAGTACCCCCAGCTCCTCCATAACGCGCAGGTTACGGTAGACGGTATCGAAGCTCAGTCCGCTATACTTGCGGCCCATATGCTCATATACATCCTTCGCAGACAAATATCCCGTATTCTCGCCGAATAATTTGGCAAGCGTCTTGCGCTGATCGGTGATTCGCAGCCCCTGCCCCGACATGGCTTCCAGGATTTGATCTGTCGACAGCATTCGCTCATCTCCCATAACATTAGATCGTTTGTGTTGCACTCTCTTTATAATGCCCCAAAAGCACTGCCCCGTCAATAAAAGTGCCCGTTGCCTCCCCGCATCCAGATACTTGCGGCAGATTACAAAACGGCAGCCGCCCCATCAGGAGCGCTGCCGTTTTGTATTGTAGAAGAAATTATTTTTTCGCCGGAAGCGGCGTGAAGACAAAGTTCACAGGCAGGTTACTGCCTGAGGCGACGGAGAACACAATCTCCACACGCCCTTCATATTCTCCGGTGCGGTAGATGACAGCATTCGTGTCTGAGGATAAGCCTAATACGCCCTTATTGGGCAGGTTCACCATTGAACCGTTTACGATCAACGGCCCCAGATAAGGACCCCCGCGCGGATTGAAGGTGATCAGCGTGTTTGCTGCAACACGATCCAATACGATTTTGTACAGTACCCCGAAGTTACCGGCGTTAGAAACATATGTTCCATTCATTGGATCAAGGCCGTCCAGGTTTTTGTCCATTTTATTGTCGCCCAGAAGCAGCTTGCTTTGCGTGGTACCTACCAGCTCGGTCACGTTCATGACGCGGGTAGAATCGGGGAATGTTCCCCGGGTATGCACGCCGTCAATGTCAAGAACCGGCAGATAAGGCAGCTCGGCGACAGGATCTTTGCTCTGCTCCACCATAACTACGTTATACTGAATCGGCAGATCACTGAACAGGTCTGCGCTCAGCGACATTACGTCTTTGGGCTTCATAGCGATTTTGTTCAGGTCTGTCATAATCGGAAGACTTTGCCCAGGCTGCAGGGTAATTTGCGATTGCGCCAAGCCGGTAACCATGGAATTGAAGTATTTCTCCATCGATACTTTTCCAGTATATTCCGGTGAGGTCACCGGTCCGGCAATTCCTAGATATTGGATGTTAATGGTTGTCGGATACAGGTTGTTATTGGTTGCAATCACATAGAGCTTCTGTCTGGTAGCCATATTGTTCATATGATGCACCAGGAAGCGCGTATTGCCCACTGAACTCTCCCGGTACAGTACACCTTCCGTCTGAACGGTCTCCGGGCTGTTACTGCGGATCAGGGTGTAGCCTTCGGACGACAGCGTATACGGCAGGTTAGGGAGCGCCGGGATCATCCCGCCGTCCATACTGATGATATCCCCCGGAATGGTGAACAGCTTCGTTACTTCATCCTGTGTATACAGTTGTTCATTGGTGATTGTAATCATCTTCTCAAAAGTACTGCTAAGACCGTGCTTGTCCGTAACCGTCAGCTGAATGGACAGCGGTCCCGGGGTGAAGTACGCCAGGGAACGATTGTTCCAGGTTGCGGTCAGCTCTTCATTCTCAGGATCATAGCTGGTATCGGTCAGGACTACCGGCTCACCCATTTTGTATTCTTCTTTATCTGTTGTGAATTGGGCTACTGGCGGCTGATTAGGCTGCAGTACCTGAATGGTTACCGGATAAGGGTCACTCCACATGTTATTGGCATCGCGTACCGAATACATAACTGTATAGAAGCCCGGCTGATCATAGATATCCAGCTTGTTGTCGCTCCAGCGTTCTTCAACAATCGGCGTACCGTTCGGGGAAGAGCTGTAGGTTACATAATTCACAGTAGTCTCACCAGCATAGATTTCTTTGGGCTGAACTGTGAAGGAGGCAGTCGGCTTGGTATTTAGCGTAAGAATAACCCGCTTCTGCACATTGTCTACGGTATAAGGAATATTAAGTGCATAGGTAATGGACGTTAACGGAATCATGAAGGTGCCTTTGAACTGGTAAGCCGGTCCCTTCATAGTGAACTTGGTGCCATTTACGGTATAGATTTTGCTGTCGGTCTTGAACCGCATAATGCTGGTACCCTTGGTCACAATGACCTCTTTGGTTTTGGCGTCATAGGTGAAAGCAACGCCGACCATTTCCACCATTGCGCGGATCGATACGTAGGAGACGCCGTTCTTGACTGCCATCGGCTGATTGGCGGTGTAAGGCGTTCCGTTTCTGAACATCTTGTTGCTGTTCATCATCAGAATAAGCTGGCCTGCCCCTGCAGCAGAGGTAGTAGTCATGCTTGGGGTTACAGGCGTATCCGTTAACGGAGTAGCCGTAGGCATAACGGCATCCGTCGGCACAGTACCGTCCACAGGAGCAGCTGTTGCACCTGGAACCTCAGTAGCGGCCGGAGCCGGAGTCTCTGTTACTGCCGGAATGCCTTGAACCGGTGATGCTGTAGGTACTGGTGTTGGTGTGGGTACCACTGTACCTGCAGGCGGTTCAGTCATTAACGGAGGCAACGGGTCTGTTGATTCTGGCTGAAGCTGTGTTTCAGAAGTATCCACCGCTGCGGCAACATGGCCTGTCACGGTCTGTGTGCTGACTGGAGCTGCAAAAGCCGGAACGGCTGCTGCTAATTGCGATACAGCTAATACTGTTACCAAGAACATTTTCCTAAAATTCATTGTACGACTCCTTCTGCTCCCATTGTAGTGTATAAGGCAGTATATTCAATGCTTTCTGTCCACCTTATAATCCCCGCAAAAACGCAACCGCCCTCTTCAGGACAGCAGCATATTTTGCCACGTTCATTTTACAAAACATAGTATTAGACGCAAGCAACGGAGAAAAGTTTCATTCTGTGTAAAGAAAGATCTATATAAATCCAATTAGCTCCATTATTGATCGGGTGCCCCCACCTGTCACCAGGAGAGTATAATAGTAGCAGACTTCATGTGAAAGGAGTATTTAAGCTGAAATGAATCCATCTGAAGGGTTATACAAACTTATCGACGCCCGCTGTGTTAAACCGGCTGGATCTGAATCTGAAATACATAAGTCAGACAGGCATACCCTCCTCATAGGAATTAAAGGCAGCGGCGAAGTTGAAGCTAAAGGCTATTGCTCTGAATTTGGTTCTTGCGATGTACTGCTGCTGCTCCCTGATACACCGTGGCGCTTGTTAGTGAAGGAGAAGAACTCTCTGGAATACTGCTGTTTTACCTTTGATGTGTATACTATAGACGGACAGCATACGCTTCAGCGCGGAGAGCTGGAGGACGATATTTTCCCGCCTGCCCATTGGTCTGAAGCGTTAGCTAAGACTGACCTGATCTGCTCTTGCTGGCAGGGCAGCAGCTGGGAAAGAATGGAGTCATCTATCCGTTTTCAGGAATTGCTGCTTCAGTTATGGAGACCAGACAGTTCGGAGACTAAGCATCGCACTCCCTCAACTGCAATGATTGACCAGTCCAAAGCCTATATAGACAGTCATTTCGGGCAGCCCATGACCAGAGAAAAGCTTGCCGAAATGACAGGAATGAGCGTCGCCCATTATTCCCGGCTGTTCAAAAAACAGGTGGGCCGGAGCCCGATGGAATATCTGAATTCTGTCCGCATTCGTCATGCGGGTGATTTGTTGCTCGGCTCTGAAATGACGCTTCGTGACACAGCGCACCGTGTAGGCTATCAGGATGAGTTCTATTTCAGCCGTAAATTCAAATCAGCCATTGGCATTTCACCATCTGTATATGTTAAAAAACACCGTATGTCCACTCGTATTGCCTCCATGGCCCATCCCTACACCTCTCATTTGCTGGCATTAGGTTTAACACCTTATGCGGCATTAATTAATAATTCACGGGGATCTGCCTATAGCTTGAATAACGTTATCAGCTTGGGTCATGATCAGCCCGACCTCGGCAGACTGGCAAGTGCCCGGCCGGAGCTGATTATCAGCTTCGAACATTCAGATTATGCGGAACCGGACAAAGCAGGCTTGTTCCCCCATTTTGCCCCAACGTGTACCGTGCCATTTGAAGGGGATTGGCGTGAGCATCTCCGGATAATTGCGAGAGCGGTGAACCGTCTGGAGATCGCCCGGCAGTGGCTTGAGGCGTACGAAGAGCTGGCTGAGAGTCTTCGGCTCAGTGTCAGAGAAAAGCTGGAGGACGAAAAAGTTGCTGTGGCGCAATATGAGAACGGGTGCTTCCGCCTGTTCGGCAACCGTAACTTGGGTACCGTGCTGTATAAAGATCTGCAGCTTGAGAGACCCCGGCAATTACTGAATGTAGAGCATTCCATTCTTCTTACTCCAGATCAGCTTTCAGAATGCAGCATTGACCATCTGATTCTGTTTACATCGGGTAACACCGCACAGCGTGATTTGATCCATCGTTCGCTAGCTTCACAAGAAGCATGGAGGGAGTTAAATGCCGTACGAAAAGGAAACGTCTACGAGGCCGCTGATTCAAGTCTCTATTCCTGTTACACCTCGCTGGCCCACGATTTATTTCTGCGCCGTTCAAGCGATTTGCTCCTGAGCCATATGTCCAGGCGATGAGCATTTTTGTCCATGGCACCCAACTATGCCACTCCTTATAATTAAGTTGTGATAATGATTATCATAATCAACTGCGAAAGGTGTGTGGCTTGTGTTTCCTTATACTCGAAAGTTCAAACACAAATTTAGCCGTGGAGTCATCGGCCTGCTTGGAGTAATAATGCTGAGGCTAGTCGTTGGATGCAGCAATAGCGGGAATAATGGAGGTTCGTCGGCTGCCGGTTCCACTTCTCCAGTACCTGCCAAGACGGCTGAAAATACGGATACCCGTATCATCTCAACCATTAAGGGAGATATAGAAATTCCGGCACATCCGAAAAAGGTTGCGGGCATGCTTTATGTTTTTGCTGACCATCTGCTGGCACTTGGAATTGAACCTCATGCAATGGTTACATACAACGATCTGGGATTCCCCCAATACCTGTCAGACCAAATGAAGGATACTATCGTTATTGGCTCAGGGGAAGCACCTAACTTAGAAGCACTGCTCGAAGCGGAGCCGGATCTCATTCTTGCTTCTAAGACACTGAATGAAGCGAACTATGAGCAGCTATCAAGGATTGCGCCAACGATACTTTTCGACAATGAAAATGAAGATGATTGGACCCGATTCCGGCAAACGGCAGAAATTTTCGGGAAAGAAACTGTGGCTGATCAGGTCCACGCCGATTATGAATCAAAGATAGCTGCGGTCAGGAACGAATTGGCTGCCACTGCTGCCACTGAGACTGTCGCCTATATGCGGATACAGGACAAGCAATTGCAGCTGATTCAACCGGAAGATAATTTTACGCTCTTCGGCCCTTTGGGACTAACCCCCGCTTCCACAGAAGGTATAGATTTCAAGGACTCATGGAATGTAGCCATCTCCGAAGAAGTACTTCCGGAGCTGAATCCTGACCGTATGTTCATCATTCTTCGCCCAGGTGACAGTAATCAGACGGCTCTGGATAATATTATGAGCACTTCAATCTGGGCCAACCTTACAGCTGTCAAGAACAAACATGTGTATATCGGTGATGCAAATCTGTGGTTTGCCGGCTATGGCCCAATCGGACTAAGCAAGGTGATCGATGAAATCTCGAATGCCTACCTGCCGGAATCGTGAGGGACGAGCCATGACTCCCACTCCTGACAGCCTGCTCATACGAACGATACGCGACAGAAGAACCATACAGGAATTTAATGGAATGCCCATTGCCCGGAGCACACTGCTCAACTTACTGGACAATGCGGTATGGGCACCTTTTCATTCCAAAAAAGAGCCTTGGCGATTCATCCTGTACACATGGGAGGACCGGACAATATTTGCCGACGCTATTCTGAAGACACGCCCGGAAGCATTCGTTCAACAATTCGGTGCACAGATACATGATACGTATTGCAGAAGACAAGCCTGCTCCAAAACCGCGTACTGCTGCTGTAGACTTGCTGACAGTTATAGAAGGCAATCATTCGGATAATTGTTGACAAGAGATCGTGGTCGGTTCCTGCTTTAAAAAAACAGAGGGCTGTCCCGCAAAGCCATTTCACGGCTTTGCGGGACAGCCCTAATTACTGGAAAGGCAGACTTACTGTGCTTCAGCCGTCCCGAACCTGCTACGGTATTCCTTGGGTGTCATTCCCGTCTGCTTCTGGAACACCTTGGTGAAATAACGGCGTTCCTGATAGCCGACGCCCAAGCTGATGGCCGTGATGCTCTTATCGCTGCTGGCGAGCATGAATTTGGCAGCATCAATCCGCTGCTGCGTGACATATTCCACGAAGGTCACCCCGAAGCGGTTCTTGAACAGCAGGCAGAAATAACTGCTGCTGATGCCAATCGTATTCGCCACCTCATCAATGCCGAGATCCGCATGGAGGCGCTCCGTAATGAACTGTGCGGCCTGATTCATCAGCTGCTCCGGTGTTTTTTTGACAGGATCGTCAGCCATAGGCACTTCCTGAAACAACGGGATGCTGTTGTACAACTTATCCTTATACTGCCTGCTGCGTATCCGGGACCCGATCTCCCGCACCTTGTCGCCAAGCTCCCCGTAATGAATCGGCTTGCAGATATATTCCTTCACACCCAGCCGGATCGCTTCACGCGCATAATCGAATTCCTGGTAGCCGCTGAGCAGCAGCACTTCGCTCTCCAGCCCCATCTCGCGCAGCTTGCCGATGAACGTCAGTCCGTCCATTACCGGCATACGGATGTCACATAGCACCAGATCGGGCGGCTGCTCCTCAGCAAGGCGCAGTGCCTCCATCCCGCTGCGGGCCATCCCCGCAACCTCCATCCCCATGTCCTGCCAGGGCAGCACAGTATTGAGATTGCTCAGAATAGGCGCTTCATCGTCAACCAATAATACTTTTAGCATAATGGCCTTCCCCCTGCCCGTATTTCGGAATGACGCACTGGATGATCGTTCCTTCCCCAGGACTTGCACATATGAAAATCCCATATCTGTCGCCGTATTCGATCCGTATCCGGTCTGCGACACTGCGTACACCCAGCCCCCGCCGCTCCAGATGAATGCCCTGCCCGGGCTTGCCTGCCGGCTGCTGCTCTGCCGGATCATTCACCATGTATTGAAACATCGATAGCTGAGACGGGGTCATCCCGATTCCGTTATCCGTTATCCGCAGTATCAGATTGCCTTGGTTCTCCCACACCTTGACACTCACCAGACCCTTATACCCGATCCCCTCAAAACCATGCTGAATGCTGTTCTCCACCAGCGGCTGGAGCGTAAGCTTCAGAATTCCGCAGCCCAGCAGCTCTGGCGGAATCTCAAGCTCATAATCGAACAGGTCCTCGAACCGGAACTTCTGGATATCCAGATAATTGCGCAGATGCTTAACCTCTTCCTCCAGCGTAATCTCATCCCTGTCCTGAATGCTGATCCGCAGAATACTCGCCAGCCGGTAGACCATCTCACTGACCTTGCGTCCTTCATTCTGCACCGCCAGCACATTGATCGATTCCAGCGTATTGAACAGAAAATGCGGCTTGATCTGGGCTTGCAGCACACGCATTTCCGCCTGATTCTTGCGCTGCTGCTCCACATGAACCCGGCTGAACAGCGTGTTGATTTTGTCCATAAGATCATTGAAGCCTCTGGCCAGCAGCGTCATCTCATCGTTGCCCTTCTCCTCGACGCGGGTAGTGAGGTCTCCGTCCTCCACCCGGCGCATGAAGCGCACAATCACAGCAATCCCGCCTGTAATCCGGTTCATGAAGAACAGATTGAAGATGACAGCACCTAGAAGGCATAGGAACATCACTACGACGAACCAGCGGGCGAACACCGTCACCTCATGAGACAAAGTATCCCAGGAAGTGATGGAGACCAGACTCCAGGGATACTCCTTGAGATGGTAGACCGACAGAATGCTTTTCTCGCCGCCGAACTGTGTCTTGAAGCTCTGAAAGCCGGGCTTAAACATAATCTCCTTCGTGGTGAAGCCGCGGAAATCCTGCCCGTCCAGCTGCCTGTCCGGGTCGAGCAGAATCATCCCGTCATCGTTAACCAGCATGAAAGACACCTTCTGGTCGGTGCCGCCAATCTTAAGATTGCGGAAAATCGACTCGAACTCCCAGTTCTTGATCTGCACCACCAGAATGCCGATATTCTGAAAGAAGCTAAGCTCCTTAACCAGCCGGATTTGCGTAAATACAGCCTCCGTCCCGGTCAGCTCAGGGTACTCATGCGGGGCCAGCCATTTCGGAACCCCGTTCAGCTTCATGACCTCCTGGTACAGCTCGCTGCCTTTGAACTTATCATAGGGCAGGGTGCGGAAGTTCTCCTTGTTGAAGACCGAGACGATCTCCGAGCTGCCTTTCCCGTTGAAATTATACAGGAAGGCATAGCTGATCGACGGATGATTATAGAGCAGACTGCGGAAATTACGCTGGCTGGCATTCAGGCTGAGCTGCTCGGCATCGGTTAAATCCTGCTTGGAGGGATCATCCGCGCTGAGCGCCATATGAAAGACCGAGGTGGCAATTCCGTTGTCAGTCACATTGTCCATATCCTTGAACACATTAGAAATGCTGTAGCTGATCGCTTTGAGCGAATATTCGGATTGCTGGCTGTACTTCTTCTCAATGGAATTATAAGTCACGAAGAACATAATCATGCCAAGAATGAACAGCGGAATGATAATCAGGCCTAAGAATGCCGTAAACAATTTGTAGCGCAGATTCATCGGCTGTTGCTCCTGACATGATTGATATTATCCTTTTACACTGCCTGCGGTGACGCCTTCAATAATCTTCTCTTGCAGAACCGCATAAATCACGATGACCGGAACCACACTGTAGACAATTCCCGCAGACATCTGTGCGTAATTCATCTGATACTGATCGCGAAACTGGACCATCCCCACCGGGAGCGTACGCAGCTCGTCATTGGAGAGAAAATAGTTGGCCAGCAGGAACTCATTCCAATTTCCCAGGAAATTAACAATGAATACAGTAACCATCGCCGGAACTGTCAAAGGTACAATAATTCTAGCAAATATACCCGGGGCCTTCAAGCCATCCATGACCGCCGCTTCTTCGATTTCACTGGGCAGCGAACGCATGAAGGCCGCCAGAATAATGATCGTGAACGGGATCGCATTGGCAATGTAAGGAATAATTAGCGCCCAGTGGGTATTGAGGATATGCAGCTTGCGGACAATCGTATAGATGGGCAGCATCAGCGCATTGTTCGGAATCAGCATCCCGATCAGAACCAGCGAGAAGAGAATGGTGTTCCACTTCCCCTGGCGCATCCGCGTGACCGCGAAGGCGAACATAGACGCGAGCAGAATAGACACTACAGAAGCAAGAATCGAAATATATAAGCTGTTGAAAAAATAAGTGCTGATCTTGGCATTCACCCAAGCTTCCACATAGTTGGACCATTCGAAGCTCTTCGGAATGCCGAAGGGGTTGAGGGCAATCGCATTATTATCCTTCTTCACCGAAGAGAAAAGAACGAAGAGAAACGGAAACAGCACAATCACCAGATACCCCAGCAGAGCGATGTGCGGCAGACTTTTTTTCAGCAGACGCGGCATCAGTATTCAATCCTTTCCGTACGGCGGGCAAACACCAGCTGGTAGAGGGCGGTTACCACGAGCGTGAACAAGAAGATCAGAACGGCGATCGTATTGCCGTACCCGTATTTGAAGTTGGTAATCGCATACTTAATCATATAGGTGGCCATCACCTCGGTTGAACCCGCCGGTCCCCCCTTAGTCATTACAATGACGATATCGGCAGCCTTCATCGCTCCGGCAATGGAGAGCATAATCACCACCGAGATGATGGGTACGATCAGCGGCAGGGTAATGCGTGTAGCCCGCTGGAACCCCGTAGCGCCGTCGATAGCCGCTGCTTCATCTAATTCACCGGGAATGGAGAGAATGGCCGCCAGCACCATGACAATATAGAATCCGGTCCACTGCCAGGCATTCGTGATCAGAATCGACAGCATGGCGAACCGTTCGTCCGACAGCCAGTAGACCGGCTCAATGCCGACCAGACCCAGTACTTTATTGAACAATCCAATGTTCGGCTCGTAGATGAAGCCCCAGAGAATCCCGATAACCGCTGTAGACATAATGGATGGCATGAATACCGCCGTCTTGTACAATCCCTTCAGCTTCTTCACATTTGCAATCAGTAAGGAGAAGAACACAATCAGCGGCACCTGTATGCCTACGGAGAACAGAATGAACCAGCCGTTATTTTTCACGGAAATCCAGAAGCGTTCATCTCCCAGAGCTTTCTTGAAGTTATCCACTCCGGCATATTTGACCGTCTCGGATACACCGTTCCAGCTGGTGAAGCTATAGTAGATCGAACTGAAGATCGGATAGATGAAGAACATAATGAACAGCACCAGTGCCGGAATAACGAACAGAATGAACACCAGAGGATTTCTCAGTGCCTTATTCATGACTACCTCCATATTGCTTTTCTTTTGAAAAATGCACCCTGGAGCAAGCACCAGGGCACATGTAGTTTACCGCTTCTTCTTATTCCACTGCCGCGTTGGCCTCTTCCTGAATCTTCTGGAGTGCTTCGCCCATCTTCTCAGGAGTCGTCTGCCCGCCGATCAGGCTCTGAATCTGGATATTACTGATTTCAGTGGTGACATCCGCCTGAACCAGCGAGTCAAAGGCCGGGAAGGACGACTTGGAGCTGTTCAATACGGCAACAATCTCACTCATCAGATCATCCGTAATGTTCTTGTTCAGCACAGCCTGATCAATCTTCATGGCAGGCAGGACTCCGTCCTCTACCAGGCCGCGCAGCTGCATCTCTTCATTGAACATATTCTTAATGAAGGATTTCACTGCTGCAAGCTGCCGCTCATCTTCACCCGCCGAAGCCGAGAAGCCATAACCATTGTTCACATCGCGCATCAGCGCCGTCTGATCCCCCACTCCGCCTTCAACCGCCGGAATATTGAAGAAGCCTACCTTGCCGATTAGACCTTCGCCGGATTGGCCGGCTTTGAACACGGAAGACTTCCAGGTCCCGTCATACATCAGGATGGCTTCACCGCTGGTGAACTGGGTAGTATATTCAGCATATTCGAAGCCCAGCTCTCCCTTCTTGAAGTAGCCTTTATCCACCCATTCCTTATATTTCGCCAAGCCCTTGATAACATTCGGATCATTCCACTTCGCTTCACCGGTAGCGAACTTCGCGGTCACATCCGGCCCGGCATAACGGGACCAGAGATGGTTGGCCAGCATCAGCGGTACCCAGCCTGCTTTGGAGGCACCGGCCATCGGCACTTTACCATCCGCCTTAATATCGGCCAGCTGCTTCTCCAGTTCGGCGAAGGTCGTTGGAGCCTTCCAGCCCTTACCGGTATAGTATTCTTTATTATAGAAGAAGCCTTCTCCAGATCCGCCGATCGGCAGGCCGTAGATTTTGCCTTCATAGGTGAACGGGTCCAGATTGGAGAACTTGTCTTTGATCCCTAATTCATCAAGGATCGGGGTCAGGTCCAGCAGCTTGCCTTCTTTGGCATAGATCTTGGAGTCCGGGCTGCCGAACAGGTCGAAGATCTCCGGAGGGTTACCGGCCGCCATTTCACCGCGCAGCTTCTCCTTACGGTTCACATCCGAATCTACTCCATCAAGCTTGAAGGTCAGTCCAGGCACATCCGCCTGCACCTTGCCCACCACATCCTCCAGAATAGCCAGTCGTTTCTGTTTGTCCGCTCCAACCTGGGTATGACGGATCGTCATTTCAAAAGGCTCAGCATTAGCCGGTTCTTCCGTTGCGGCAGCATTGGTAGCAGCAGCCTCTTCCGTCGCAGCAGGCTCTGTCGTCGGAGACGCATTATTCTTGTTACCTCCACAGCCAGCCAGCAGCGCCGAGCTGACGAACATCAGGGACAACAGCAGTGTTAGACTTTTTCTCATTACGGGTGACCCTCCCTATTTAATGATTTCCCTTACAACTCTTATTATAGAAAACCAGATTTGTTACCGTAAGGTTAAGATTCATCTTCAATAGGGATAAAATCCTCTACTGGAAGCGGATTCAGTCAGATTTCCTGACATACAAAAAAGCGAAACTCCTCAAAATAGAAGCTCCGCTTTCGAAATTATTATATGCAATTAGACCAATGCAGACTCTTTACGGCCCTCTTCGATCAGCCGGTACGCACGCTGCACTTCTTCATCCGAAGGTGACTCCACCCCTTCAAGCTCATAGGGACGGCCGAGTTCTTTCCATTTGTAGATCCCCATTACGTGATAAGGCAGGATTTCGAACTTCTCTACTCCATTAAGTGTGCCAATGAACCGTCCAAGATTCTGTAAATCCTCTTCCTTGTTGTGAATGCCGGGAACATAGACATGGCGAATCCACATTTTACGGTTATTATCAGATAACCAGCGGGCCAGCTTCAAGGTACGGTCGTTGGATTTGCCGGTCAGCTTGATATGCGCTTCATCATCAATATGCTTCAGATCCAAGAGCACCAAGTCAGTAACATCCAGCAGATCGCTGATTTTCGATCCATCATTATAGCCGTTGGTATCAAGCGTGGTATGCAGATTCCAGCGTTTCTTCACCTCGGTGAACAGTTGCTTCACGAAATGCGCCTGGAGGGTTGGTTCACCGCCGGATACGGTCAGACCGCCACCGGACGTTTTATAATAATTCAGGTAAGGCTCAATTTCCGCCAGCACTTGCTCGACGGTCATTTCCTTGCCTTCATTCAATTCCCATGTATCCGGGTTGTGGCAATACTGACACTTGAGCAGGCAGCCCTGCATAAAAAGCACGAAGCGGATACCCGGGCCATCCACCGTTCCAAACGTCTCCAAAGAGTGGATATGTCCTTTAAGCATGAGATGTCATCCTTTCGAAAAAAAACTTAAAATTTTAACCACTTTCAGACAAGAGTGTACCGCCCTCTTGCAAGGGCGGCAGCTCTTTGATTGATTTCAGTTCTTGTAGAACAAGAATGCTTCTTACATGGAATCGTGGAATGTACGGTTGATAACATCCATCTGTTGTTCACGGGTCAGCTTGATGAAGTTAACAGCATAGCCGGATACACGAATGGTCAACTGTGGATAGTTCTCAGGGTGATCCATAGCGTCGAGCAGTTGTTCACGGTTAAATACGTTAACGTTCAAGTGCTGAGCGTTATTGTGGAAATATCCGTCCATCATGAAGACCAGGTTGGACTTACGGGAATCTTCGTCTTTACCCAGCGCCTTAGGAACGATGGAGAAGGTATTCGAGATACCATCCTGTGCATCGGAGTAAGGAAGTTTGGCAACAGAGTTCAGGGATGCCAGGGCGCCCTTCTTGTCGCGTCCGTGCATTGGGTTAGCACCTGGAGCGAATGGTTCGCCTTTTTTACGTCCGTCAGGAGTAGTACCAGTCTTTTTACCATATACAACGTTTGAAGTGATAGTCAGTACCGATTGAGTCGGCACAGCATCACGATACGTTTTGTTTTTGCGGATCATCGACATGAAGGTTTCAACCAGTTCAACAGCAATGCCGTCAACAGCGTCGTCGTTGTTACCGTAGCAAGGGAATTCACCCTCAGTTTCAAAGTCGATAGCAATGCCTTCTTCGTTGCGGATTGGCTTAACCTTAGCGTATTTGATTGCGCTCAGGGAGTCAGCAGCAACGGACAGTCCGGCAATACCGCAAGCCATTGTACGCAGAATGTCGCGGTCATGTAGCGCCATTTCGATACGTTCGTAGGAATATTTGTCATGCATATAGTGAATGATGTTCAGCGTATTGACATAAGTCTTAGCCAACCATTCCATCATTGGTTTGAAGCGTTTCATTACTTCATCGTAATCCAGGTATTCAGAAGTGATCGCAGGATATTCAGGACCTACCTGAGCACCGGATTTCTCATCTTTACCGCCATTGATCGCATACAGCAGAGCCTTAGCCAGGTTGGCACGGGCACCGAAGAACTGCATTTGCTTACCGATACGCATTGGGGATACGCAGCAGGCAATTGCATAATCTTCACCCCAGTATGGACGCATTACATCATCGTTCTCATATTGGATAGCGCTGGTCTCAATAGATACCTTGGCACAATATTTCTTGAAGCCTTCAGGCAGCTTCTCGGACCACAGTACAGTCAGGTTCGGTTCTGGAGCCGGTCCCAGATTGTACAGGGTATGCAGGAAGCGGAAGCTGTTCTTGGTTACGCGGGTTGTGCCGTCTTCAGCCATACCACCGATGGATTCTGTTACCCAAGTAGGGTCACCGGAGAACAGGTCGTTATAGTCAGGCGTACGCAGGAACTTCACGATACGCAGCTTCATTACGAAATGGTCAACGATTTCTTGAGCTTGCTCTTCAGTCAGAGTACCTTCTTCAACGTCACGTTGAACATAGATATCAAGGAAGGAAGATACGCGTCCCAGAGACATTGCCGCACCATTCTGTTCTTTAACAGCTGCCAGATATCCGAAGTATACCCATTGTGTAGCTTCTTTGAAGTTCATTGCCGGCTTGGAAATATCCATGCCATGAGCTGCGGCCATTTGTTTCAGTTCGCCCAGAGCACGCATTTGCTCGGACAGCTCTTCACGCAGACGGATAACATCTTCTGTCATGGAGTCTACTTCAAGCTCAGCCAGTTGCTGCTTCTTGTCTTTAATCAGGAAATCAATACCATACAGAGCAATACGGCGATAGTCGCCGATGATACGTCCGCGGCCATAAGCATCAGGAAGGCCTGTGATTACGCCGGATTTACGCACAGCTCTCATATCTGGTGTATATGCATCAAATACGCCCTGGTTATGCGTTTTGCGGATGTTCGTGAACATGTCAACGATATTCTGCGGAAGCTCGAAGCCGTAAGCCTTAGTAGCATCGATCATCATCTTGATACCGCCGAACGGTTGGATGGAACGTCTGAAAGGCGCATCAGTCTGAACGCCGACAATCTGTTCCTTGTCCTTGTCAATGTAACCAGGAGCATGGGAAGTGATAGTGGAGACAGTATCGAGGGAAACGTCCCATACGCCGCCTCTTTCTCTTTCTTCCTTACTCAGCTGGGAGATAATCTTCCACAGTTCAGTTGTGTTGCTGGTAGGACCTACAAGGAAATCTTCAGTTCCTTCATAAGGCTTGATGTTCTTGGCAATAAAGTTATTAACGTCAACTTTCTTGGACCATGTACCCTTTGTGAAATTTCTCCAGCCAGACTTAACCTCTTGTACTTCTTTTTCAATCACCGACATGCTAAATCCCTCCATTTATATTTAGTATATTTGTAGAGATCGCGGGCTTGAAGGTTAATCCCGTGTCTCGTGATCCCGTAGCTGACAGTTGTTATAAAATTCACAATCACATCTTTATATCAGGGATCGTTGTCTATATAAACATTTTAGTTTATTTTCTGAAAAAGGACTGTGACAAATATCACTCTTTCGGTGATATTTGTCACTTCCATCCAGTCCCATATTAACCTTTAACCTTATTCTTTGCCAGGCAACCGTTAATTAGTTATCGAATTTGCCGTAGAATGCGTTGCGGTATACATCAGCAAGCTCGGATACCAGCGGCATTTTAGGGTTGGCAGTTGTACATTGGTCTTCAAATGCACGGTCAGCCAGATAGTCTACACGGGATTCGAAGTCCTTAGGATCGAAACCAAGCGCCGAGAAGGATTCTTCGATGCCGAGTTTTTTGTTCATGTCGCGGATCGCATTGATCAGGCTCGTTACGCCTTCTTCGGTAGTGCGTGCTGGCAATCCCAGAATACGGGCGATTTCAGCATACCGTTCGTCAGCTACAAAGTGCGAATATTTAGGGAACGAAGCGAACTTCGTAGGCTTCTTGGCATTGTAGCGAATAACATGCGGCATCAGGATCGCATTAGTGCGGCCATGTGCGGTGTGATACTGTCCGCCCCATTTGTGCGCCAAGCTGTGGTTAATCCCCAGGAATGCATTAGCAAAGGCCATACCGGCAAGTGTCGAAGCGTTGTGCATTTTCTCACGGGCCAGCTTGTCGCCTTGCAGTGCGGATTTCTCCAGCCACTGGAATACCAGCTGAATGGCTTTGATTGCCAGACCATCGGTATAGTCACTGGCCATTACGGATACATAAGCTTCGATTGCATGTGTCAATACGTCCATGCCTGTATCGGCAACTGCAGTTCTTGGCAAGCTGTATACAAACTCAGGATCGATAATAGCTACGTCTGGAGTCAGCTCATAGTCGGCCAGCGGATACTTAGTATTATTACCCGTAGTCTTATCTGTGATAACTGCGAACGAGGTTACTTCGGAACCTGTACCGGAAGTTGTAGGAATCGCAACGAATTTCGCTTTGTTGCCGAGCTTAGGGAATTTGTATACCCGTTTGCGGATATCCATGAACTTCTGCTTCAGACCGTTGAAGTCAGCATCCGGATGTTCGTAGAACAGCCACATGCCCTTGGCAGCATCCATTGGGGAACCGCCGCCGAGTGCGATAATGCAGTCCGGCTGGAATCTGTTCATCATTGCCGCGCCTTTTTCTACAGTAGTTGTCGATGGATCCGGTTCAACTTCCGAGAACACTTCAATGGCTACAGGAGTCTGACGTTGACGCAGATAGTGCTCAACTCTTTCAACATATCCCAGTTTCACCATCATAGGGTCAGTGATAATGGCTACACGTGTAATGTCAGGCATTTTGGCCAGATACTGAGTGGCTCCCTTTTCGAAGTAAATCTTGTCAGGTACTTTAAACCATTGCATATTCACGGTACGACGGTTCACCCTTTTCACGTTGATCAGATTGATGGCAGTCACGTTCTGCGATACCGAGTTGCGTCCGTAAGATCCGCAGCCCAGTGTCAATGAAGGGATATTAGTGTTGTAAATATCGCCGATTGCGCCGTGTGTGGATGGCGAGTTGACGAGAATACGTCCGGTCTGCAGACGGTTGGAGAACTTCATGATTACTTCTTCGTTGTTGGAATGGATAGCCGAGCTGTGGCCCATGCCGCCAAATTCAACGATTTGAGCTGCGCGTTCGATACCCTGGTCAGCATTCTTCACTTTGTAGCAAGCCAGAACCGGGCTCAGCTTCTCAGCGGACAATGGATATTTAGTACCTACACCTTCAAGCTCAGCTACCAGGATCTTCGTTCCGGCAGGAACCTGAATGCCGCACATTTCAGCGATCTTCACAGCGGATTGGCCAACGATAGCCGGGTTAACCGCACATTTCTCTACGTTCATTGCACCGCTGGTAAGCTTAGCTGCTTCTTCTTTGTTCACAAAGTAACAGCCGTTTGCAATCATTTTCTTTTTCACTTGATCGAAGATGGCTTCTTCAATGATAACTGCCTGCTCGGAAGCACAGATCATACCATTATCAAAAGTCTTCGACAGGATAAGGTCTGTTACAGCCTGATCAATATCAGCACTCTTCTCAATGAAGGCAGGCACGTTACCAGGACCTACGCCGAGTGCCGGTTTGCCGCAGCTGTAAGCTGCCTTGACCATTGCCGATCCGCCGGTTGCCAGAATCAGTGCAACGTCCGGATTGTTCATCAGTGCGTTTGTTTTGTCCATCGTAGGAAGCTCAATCCATTGGATGAAGTTCTCAGGTGCGCCTGCTGCTACGCCTGCATCATGCAGAATTTTGGCTGCTGCCGCACTGCACTCTTGCGCTGACGGGTGGAAACCGAATATAATAGGGTTACGTGTCTTAGCGGAAATCAAAGCCTTAAACATCGTGGTGGATGTTGGATTGGTTACCGGTGTGATACCCATAATGATTCCGACTGGTTCAGCAATCTTCTGGAAGCTGTCATAAGCGTTATCCTCAATAACGCCTACAGTCTTGTCGTACTTAATACCGTGCCAGATATATTCAGTGGAAAAGATGTTCTTTGTAATTTTGTCTTCGTATACTCCGCGTCCTGTTTCTTCAACAGCCAGTTTTGCCAGGTACATATGCTTGTCGAGTCCGGCCAGCGCCATTGCATGAACGATTGTGTTTGTCTGCTCTTGATCCAGGCCCATGAACGCCTCGTGGGCTTTCTTTGCTTTATCCACCAAAACCTGAATGTACTCTTCAGCGGTGGTTTGTTTCACTTGGGCGGCGACTTCGTTTTTAACTGCCATCTCCCTCGTCCTCCTGTCAATTTTTAGGTTGTTTCTTTCTATACATTTATCTTAGCACATCCTTTTCACCTTGTATAGTGAAATCTTTCACAAAGTTTAAAGTTTTTTTTGAGTTGTTTTCAAAGCGCTTTCATTCGATCATATACTAGCGTTTTTTCCATATTATATGTAATATTTAATTGATATTTGTCTATTCTGCGAACGCAATACGGCAGGTTACAGTGTTGATGGCCCACTTTGCCTTGCGATGCCGGGCGGGCCTCAGGAATTCTGCTCATGAATGCCAAGCCGTCACCTCGGTTTATCCATGGCTCTTCTATAGACTTACTCTGACGGTGAATATAAATATAAATCTCTGCTTACAAGTGGAAACGGCTTTGTCGCCCTTTTAGAGGACGGTACCGTTTCAGCGAGAATGATCAGGATGCTGTATAGCGCAAAGCACATAAATTCTTATCTTTGAACAAAATTACCCTGCGGGTGAACGCATGCTAATGCCTCTCTCACCGGCCGCTTTTAAGGAGCAGTAATGTTGCAGTTTTTGCAGGATTTCTATATACCTTTTACGGGTTGCAAGTACAATGTTGCATTATTTGCACAAATTTCGGTGTTTAGAGCACGTTAGCGCTGAATTTGTTGCAGTTCGTGCAGGATTTCAGCATTGACCGCTTCTTTGGGGCAGTATTGTTGCACTTTTGGCAGGATTCCTCTTAAAATGTTACTGGCATAATTTCCTGAAAGGAAAAAAAGGAGACAGCATCTCCGCTGTCCCCCTTATTCATCTCTTCCCCCAAGTCTAGGAAGAGACATCCCAGGCTACTCCACCTTAATGGTATCGAAGAATTTCTTCTGTACGGTTGCGGCTGCAGCGTCGAGTTGGGCCTTGGAGTCCGTGCCTTCCTTGGCGAACAGCTCCTGAATGACATTGGACATGGTTGCATAGTAGTCCTGGGTGTTGTATTGCGCCTCAGGTTTGCCGTCGAGCAGAGCCATAATATCTGTATTGTATTGATATACGATATCAGAGTATTTGTCATACACTGCTTTGGTTTTCTTGCCGAACTCGGAATCAGCGGCATAGTAATCAAGAAGCGGCGGAATGAAGTATTTGCCGTCCGCCTTGCGCTGCTGCAGAATGGCATCGAGCGCTTCCAGGCCTTTATCCGAGAAATAGTCGAAGGTAATATAACGGAAGGCCATCTCCTGCTCATCCTTGCTGGCGTTAGGGTTGATGACCAGATAGTCGCCGCCGAGAACACCGGTATGCTTGCCGCCTTTCTCAGCCGCAGGCATTGGATAGGTCAGCACATCCTCAGGCTTGAACCCGCCCTGATTAAGCGCCTGTTCAATGACACCGTCAGATCCGGCCATCACCATCGCGGTACGGCCCTGCTGGAAGGCACCTACCGCATCGCCCCAGCCGAGCGCCCAATCCTGGGGAACGGCCCCAGCTTCCCATCTCAGCTTCTTATAGAAGTCCAGCGCTTTGATCCCGGCTTCGGAATTGAAGGTTGCCACTACCTTGCCGCCTTCAATCTTCTGAATCTCCCCGCCTGCTTCAAACAGGAAGTTGGTCCAATTCCAGCCTGCTTCGTTGCCCTTGCCCATTGGCGCAATCCCGGAGATGCCTTTCTTGGGATCGGCGACTCCTTTGGCTGTGTTCAGCATGTCGTCCCAGGTCCAATCCATTGGAGGTACGGCTACACCTTTGTCATCCAGCATCTTCTTGTTGATCATTGTTGTAGTGACGTAACCCTTCTGGGTAACCCCATACACCTTGCCGTCGATGATGAACTGGCTCTGCAGCACAGGGTTGATCTGATCCTTGAACTCATAGTTGTTCCACAGATCGGTGATGTCGGCTACCCAGCCCTTCTCAATCAGGAATTTGGCTTCGGTGGCATACGTGTTGAAGAAGGTCGGCGCTTCATTCGCTGCCATCTTCACCCCGATCTCGCTTACATTATACTGCCAGTCGTCCTTGACGATCTCCACGTTCGGATAGACTTCCTGGAACCGCTTGATTTTGTCATCCTCCTGCGCTCTCACCTCGGTCAGGTCCGGCGTTGGATAGTGGATTTTGATTGTTACCTTTCTCTGGGTGATATCGTCAGCCGGTGCTGCAGACGGAGTGGCTGACTCTTCGGCCGCCTGGGTTGCTGCTGGTGCAGGTGTCGCTTCTCCCCCGTCAGCCGCCGGCTTGTTGCCGTTATTATTGCCGCCGCAAGCAGACAATAACGTCCCCGTGACCAGGAGGCAGGCGAATACGCTGGAAACTTTACGCATGGTAACTCCCCTTTTCCATATCATAATGAGCTTACAAATTCATCTTAAAAGAGAAACCGTTTACAAACGAGGTGTATTTATATCCCCTTCATGTGCAGGTTTACGATCTCAACCGGACCTCTTCCTTCCTGCTTAGCCTTTGACCGCAGACAATGAAACTCCGCGCATAATGAACTTCTGGAAGACCAGGAACACGAGGATCGGCGGCAGAGAGACGATGAACAGAATTGCGAATTTGATGTTCGTGTTCAGTGCTTTTACATTAATAACGTACTTATAGATGGCGGTAGCGAGCGTATACTTCTCCTCACTGTGCATGACCAGCGACGGCCAGAACCAGTCATTCCAGGCTGTAGAGAAGATGAAGATCGCCAGTGTTGCAAAAATCGGAACCGACAGCGGCACCGCGATGGTGAAGAAGCTTCTCGGCTCCGAAGCCCCGTCCATCCGTGCGGCTTCCAGAATCTCGGGATGAATCCCGTCGAAAAAATTCTTAAGCAGCAGGAAGAAGAACGTGTTCGCGCCTGCCGGCAGCCAGAAGGCCGCATATTGATTGAGCAGGCCCAGCTCCTTCAGATTGACAAAGTTCGGAATCATATAGCTCGTGGCCGGAATGAACAGCGTCATCAGGAAGAAGAAATAGAAGGCCTTGCGGTAAGGCACATTCATCCGTGAGATACTGAAGGACGCGAGTCCCAGTACAATTAAGGTTGCAACCATATTCCCTGCAAAAATATAAAGGGTGTTCCGCAGAAACATGGCCAGATCGATATAATCCAGCGCATCCTTCAGATTGCCGAAATGCCATTCCTGCGGAAAAAAATGCGGCGGAAAGGAATTGACCTCGATATTCGACTTTAGCCCGTTGAACATCGTCATGAGGATGGGGTACAGCATGCTGAATATCATCAGGACAATGAACAGCACCATAATTCCGTAGACCACCCTGTTGCTGGTCTTTTTCAGGTCATGCTCCGAGAGAATACCTCTGTCTGCGCTCTTCATCCTAGTTGTCCTCCTTGTTAAGCTTGAACTGAAGAATGCCCAAACCGCCCAGAACAACAAACATCAGCATCCCCAGCGCAGTCGCCGTACCATAATCCAGTCTAGTAAAAGCATACTTCACAATAAGCAGCGCATACGTCAGGGTAGCATTGTTCGGCCCCCCGTCCAGCAAGGCCATCTGTGACTGGTAGCCCTGAGAGGTGGCGATGACCTGAAGAATCAGCATCAGCAGAATCAGATTGCGCAGCGAAGGCAGTGTGATGTGGCAGATACGCGCCCAGACTCCGGCTCCGTCAATCTCGGCGGCTTCATACCAGTCCCTGGGAATACTAAGCACCGCAGCAAGATAGATCAGCATCCCCGAGCCGAACTGCTGCCAGGTCTCCATGAAGACCAGCGAGATCATCGACCACCGGGTATCGGTCAGGAAGGCGATCTGCTCCACTCCGGTGCTGCCGATTACCGCATTTATCGGTCCAACGGGATCATACAGCCAACGCCACAGCCCGTATAGGACTACAGCAGGCATGACGTATGGCAAATACGCAGCAACGCGCACGAATCCGCCGAATTTCCGCAACTCGGAGATGGCAATGGCAAAGGCAATCGGAACCCAGAAGCCGATCACCAGGCAGAGCAGCATATAGTACAAGGTGTTTTTGACAGCAATCAGCACATCGGGGTCAGTAAGTGCCCTGGCATAATTGTCCAGGCCGACGAAGGTATTCCCTTTGACGAAATCAACGGTGTAGAAGCTGTACAGGAACCCTTTGAAGATAGGCACCCACATAAACATAATGAAGATAATCAATGCGGGGACAAGAAACATCACGCCCCAATAATTCTTCTTCCAGCGGTTCTGCTTGTACGGCTTGCTCTCCAGCTCCGCTGGAAGGTGATCATGTAACGCAGCAGACTGATTCATTCCGGCTCCCTCATTCCTGTCGTCTTTCAGCACTTTTCGGGAAAGCGCCTCTTGTCTTCATTGTAGGAAATGAGGGAGAGACTTAACATGTCTATATCTATGGCAATCGTAAGCGTTCTTACTTCTTCAGTTCGCTGGGGCTGAGCCCGTAGTATTTTTTGAAAATTTTGCTGAAATGCTCCGGCGACTCGTATCCTACCCGCTCCGCAATCTCATACCGCCGCAGATCGGTGTTCAGAATCATCTCCCGGCTGTCCTCCATCCGCAGCTTAATGACATATTCCCACAGGTTATAGCCTGTATTCTTCTTGAACAGATAGCTCAGATAATTAGGGCTGACATGATTCTTCTTCGCTACTTCATGGATCGTCAGACCCTTCTGGGCGTAATTCCCGTCAATGTATTCCTTTGCCTTCTGCACGATCAGATTGCTGTGCGTGTGCAGTTCCTCGGGTGACGGATCAGCAGCATAGTTGTTCCAGTTGAAATCCCCATAATAGAACACATAATGATCGGCATGCTCGTTGTTCCAGAGGATCGCCTTCGAGGCTTGCCGGTTCAGCACATCCATGAAGCTCAGCCCCTTCAGAATCTGGCTGATGCCGATGACAGCCCGGAGCTGCAAATAGCGGTTAATATTGTAGTGGAGGCTGCGACCCAGCACCTCCAGCCGGCTCAGCTGGCCGGTGGATGGCTCCTCGTAGCTCTGCTCATCCCACTGGATGATGACCGTAATCTCCTGGTCCGGCGAATAGAAGGCTGTGGAATTCCACTCCTGATCCAGCAGCTCCTTGGCAATATTCAAGGCGGCGTAACGCAGCAGGCTATGATCGCGGGTACTGTACCTCTGCTCAGGCCGGTCATGCGGCAGGGGAAGCTTGATTTTGATCACCGCAAAATACGGCCCCTGCAGCCTCAGCTCATCCAGCTTGCGCCGCTTCTCCTCTGCCCCCAGCACCGCCGCAGTCTCCGTAAGCAGGCTGTTCAGCAGCTCGCTGTACTCGGGAAGCGGCTCCTCCAGGCGAAAGCGGTCTCCATTCCCGTCCATATATGTGGCCAGCTCCGGCGACGGTCTATTCATCTTCAGGACGACACTGCGCACCGAATCCAGGAACTGCTCACTGTTCAGCGGCTTGATCAGATAATCTCTCGCACCCAGCCGGACGGCCATCTGGGCGTACTGAAAGGTCTCATGCGCAGAGATGACGATCGTCTGCATCCAGGGCCTGGTCATTTTGGCATGCTGCATCAGTTCGATCCCGCTCATCGCCCCCATCTGGATATCGGTCACAAGCAGATCGATCTCCTCCATACGGATACAATCCAGTGCCTCATACCCGCTGCCGGCCGTATAGATATGGTCAATATCCAGCCCGGAAGCAGCCAGCAGACTGCTCAGTCCTTTGCAAATGAGCGGCTCATCATCAACAACCAGTATATTGAACACCGTATTCTCTCCTTCTACTCTATAGTCTCTGACTTCGGAAGGATCACACTTACTATCGTGCCTCCGCGCTCGCGCGCACTATAGCTGATCCCGTAATCCCCGCCGAAGTGCAGCTGCACACGCTGATGGATATTGCGGATACCGTAGCCGTTAACCGGGTTCGGGCTGTCATCATTGAGTATCTGTTCGATAGCCTTATAATCGACCTGCTTATAGCCGTTATCCTCAATGGTAATCCGAATCCGGTCATCCTCCAGCACAGAGGTAATAATGATTTCGCCGTCCTCCTCCATATGCTTAACCCCGTGGATAATCGCATTCTCGATCAGGGGCTGCAGAGTGATCTTGGGAATCAGATTCCTGGTCGTCCCGGGAGCGATGTTCCAGATAACGGCGAACACATAATCATGCCGGTGCTGCTGGAGCTTGATGTAGGCACCGGCATGCTCAAGCTCCTCTTCGAGCGTGATCAGCTCCCGGCCCCGGCTTAAGCTGATCTTCATCAGCTTGGATAATTCCTTGATCATTTCCGCGGATTCCACGTTGCCTTCGAGCGAGCTTTTCCAATAAATACTCTCCAGAGTGTTGTACAGCAGATGCGGGTTGATCTGCTGATAGAGCAGCTGCAGCTGCGATTCCTTCTGCTTCAGCTCCATCTGGTATTTGTACATAATCAGGCTGTTGAGCCTGCGGGCCATATCATATGTGGCGTTAATCAGCACACTGACCTCATCGTTGCTTCCTCTGCGGGGAGTCTCGGGCACACGGTTGCCCGGCTCATACTTGCGCACAAAAAAAGCCAGCTTCTGCAAAGGGGTCATCAGCGAACGCCAGAAGTAGGTAATGATGATCAGTCCGAAGAGCGCGTAAGCCACCGTTATGTATTGAATGACGCGTTTCATTTCGTTCTGCTGCTGGAGCAGGGATTTGACGGGTACCTTGTAGACCAGCTTTTGCTCAAAGGCATGATTGTTGTTCACCACATAGATGAAGTCATCAGTGATAATATCCTCGGTTCCCTCCGGATCTCCCGCCTCCGAGCCGTCCGGCAGGACGATCACCTCTCCGGTTGAATTCGTGGTGGAGGCCAGTACACGGTTGCTCATATCCGTCAGATAAATTTCTCCGTCCGGCAGAGAGATGGATCTCAGCGATTCACCGATCTTCGATTCCATCTTGGTCACCACCAGCACGCCGAGCGTCCCTTCTCCACGGTAGATATTATTGACAGCCCTGACATAAGTAAGCGTCTTCAGATCTTCGGCCTGCGGACTCAGCTTCTCCACGAACATCAGGTAGCCGCGCCCCCGCTGCTGCACCACTTGATCGAACCAGAACGGCCGTTCCTCCTTGGAGAAAAAATACACTCCTGCCTTCTTCACCTGCGGAAAATTGGGAGCGAAAAAGTAGTAGTTATCGGGATCATATACATACAGCGAGTAGTAAATCCCGTCACCCCGCTCCGCTCCCTGCGAATAGCTGCCGAGCAGCTTCTCTATCGTCTCATAGCGCTTCACGCGCTCCATCACCGTGTCGTCCCCGCGCATATTGAGCTGCTGGAGGACCGGATTCTGGATGACGGTGGTCGTGATTTTGTTCACCGTATCGATGTCCCTGTTAATAATGGCGAAATTCTGCTTGTTCAGCTCCACGTAGGCATTGGTCACATGACGCTTCAGAATCTCCTCTGCCTTGTAGTTGCCGTAGCTGTTCAGAATCAGAATAGGCGTAATCATGATCAGGAACAGCAGAATCAACTGCTGCTTAACACTGAGCCGGACAATGGGTTTTACAAGCGTGGACAACATCTGGATTCACCTCCAGTTCCAATAATACAAGTGGAAACGGCGTTCCATCCTTTTAAAGGACGGTACCGTTTCAGCGAGAAATAGAAGGATAAGTTATCGTGTGAAACAAATGAGTTCTTATATTTTAACAAACCTACAAGCGCTTACACAGGTTTATTTCAAAGTTGTTTATGTCTATTTGTATGGAGTTTTTCAGCCAAGTGAAAACCAGCCCACACACGAACACCCCGTGTTGGACTGGTTTTATAGTGTTTCATCCTGAGCACATTGAGCCGGACGGCTTATGCTAGCTGTAATTCTTCCTTTACTGTTCTCAAAAAAGCAAGCACAGCAGCAATCATCTGCTCCAGCCCCGGTTGTTCAATCGGAAAATGACCTGCACCCTCTAGAATCACAGATTCTTTCCTGCCTTTAAGATGGTCATAAAATGGTCTGCTGAAACGGTAAGGCGTCATAGGATCTAATTGAGGATGAACGAGTAATACCGGACAAAGGTCAAACTGCTGAGGTTTCAGGACCGGTTTCATATTTAGAAAGGTTCTTAATAAGCGTAAAGGGATTTTTGTTCCTGCCGCATGAGGATCATTCATAATGAGTCTGGTCAGTTCAGCGTTGTTCGTGATCCATTTCATCCGGGATACTTTATTCACAGAGATCTGCAGGGTATCTGTTAGTGCAGGGAATTGATTCATACACCATCCGCCTAACCGGCTAATGAGTTTGTTAGGAGCTAGCTGATCACGAACCTTCACCTCACTCGTATCCACAAATGTCGTTGCAATCAACCCTTTGACCTGCTTACTTTGTACTGCGGTGTGATAAGCCAACATACCGCCAATACTGGAGCCCAGCAGAATAACAGGCTTGCCGTCCCGTTTCAGCTCCTGTTCGATCAGTTCATTCAGGATGTCAATCCAGAGTTGATAATCCAATGATTCCCCTGAATCGGTATAGCTTAGACCATAGGGAGGCAGATCCGGAGAGACGACTTCATAACCATAGGTTTGCAGCATGCGCGCATAAGGCGCGAGCAACCTGCCATTGCCGCCAGCTCCATGAATGAAAATGATTTTTAAAGGTGCGTCAGGAGCTGGCATACGGTCTAGATGAATATGGGCATTATTCCAGATCATCCATTCCTCTGTCGGCAGATATCCTGCATGGACCTGCATTTCTTCAGGGAAAAATCTTTGGTATTGTTTCCAATAAGTCACCGATTGGTTATAGGATGAATCCTTGTTCATGAATAAGCTGTTCCTCTCTCAGGGGACCGGGATTTCTTTTTCCATAATGTAATCATCCATGACGAATCCGTTCCCGATATCTGCCACTTGTTCCCTAAGGGTCCGAAAGCCCTTTCTTGTATAGACCGCAATACTTGATTCATTATCACGATTGACTGTCAGCCATATGTGAGTCAGGTTACGATCTTGACACAGCTTCTCCAGAAAGATCAATGCTTGGCTGGCATAGCTGCGCCCCCTGTACTCCTTGCTGATATAAAGCTTGCTCAAAAAGAGCTTCCCTTCCTCTTCTCTGGCTGACATATATCCGGCTGTGGAGCCTTCGCCATTATGGATCAAGTAATATTCGTAGCCCTGATGATGGATCTGATCCGTTATCGCGGGAACCGATTGGAACTTTTCAATCATGTAATCAATCTGCGCGATGGTAATAATGGAGCCATAATGTTCGTGCCATATTTCTGCTGCCAATCGGGCAACCTCAGCAGTTTCTTCCGCTGTATTCACTTGTAGAAATCTAAGCTCCATAATATGTACCTGCCTTTCCTGAGTCTCTCGTATCACCCTATCCTTGGACACGGACATTGAAGCAAAAGTTCACGCTCTGGTATACCCGTTCAATTGCAGCCAGGAGGCACAGGCATCCGTCCATGTCTTGGTGTGCGGCTCTTCAGGGGCTAAGCCCAGACCGTGTACACCGTGCGCATAGATATGCAGATCGAACGGAACCTTATGACGGCTAAGACCTGCGGCGAACAGCAGGCTGTTCTCCACCGGGACATAATCATCATCAGAGGTATGCCAGAGGAACGTTGGCGGCGTGTCCGGGGTCACCTGGAACTCGCTGCTGAGCTTAAGCGACAGCTCTGCATCGGGAACGGCTCCCAGCAGATTCTCCTTCGAGCCCTGATGTGTGACCCCTTCGGTCATCGAGATAACCGGGTAGCATAGAATGAGGCGGTCAGGACGGCTGGACAGCCGCTCCAATGGCTCCGGGTGATCAGGATTGCCCAGATCATAAGATACCCCGGCGGTAGAAGCGAGATGTCCGCCCGCCGAGAAGCCCAGAATACCGAGACGGTCTGGGTCAATGCCGAATTCGTCCGCGCGGAAGCGGATCGTACGCAGCGCCCGCTGCGCATCCAGCAGCGCACTTGGGTATTGGTAAGGCGCAACACGGTAACGCAGCACGAATGCTGAAATTCCGAGTGTATTCAGCCACTCCGCAACCGGACCGCCTTCATGGTCGGCACGCATCGCATACCCGCCTCCCGGACAGACCAGAACAGCGGCATTCCCCTTGCCTTCAACTAAATAAGGTGTAATCGCAGGCTGATCCTCTTCACTAGCTCCCAGTGCTCCAGGCGCACCTTCAGGCCATAGCAACAACGTTTCCATCATCATCCCTCAAGCTTTCCTTCTATAATAGAATAGATTATAGAGGCCAACAGCTGAACCCTCTAGCGCCATTCTATCAAGCTCTTACAGTTCATGCAATCCGGATACGACAAGGTCCGCCGCCTTCAGCAGCTCCGGCCGTCCGATCCCGACCACGTACATGCCGGCAGCCTTGCCGGCGGCTACTCCGGCCTCGGCATCCTCGAACACCACGCAGTCCTGCGCCTGCAGCCCCAGCTCCCGGCAGGCGGTCAGGAACACCTCAGGGTCCGGCTTCGCCCGCGAGACCTTATTGCCGTCTACCACCGTATCGAACAGCCCCGCGATATTCAGCTTATCCAGTATGAATTCCGCATTCTTACTTGCAGAGCCAAGGGCAATACCCACGCCGCGTGCTCTGAGCGCACTTAGATAGGCTCTGACACCGGGCAGCAGCTCTGATTCATCCAGGCCTGAGATATATTCTACATAGAGGCGGTTCTTCTTCTCCGCCATCGCCAGCTTCTCTGCTTCGCCGAAGCTCAGACCGCCGATCTGAAGCAGAATATCCAGCGACCGCATCCGGCTGACGCCCTTCAGCCGCTCATTGTCCTCTTCGGTGAACGGGAAGCCCAGCTCCCCGGCGAGCGAACGCCAGGCCAGATAGTGATATTTAGCCGTGTCTACAATCACGCCATCCAGATCGAAGATAGCACCCTTCATATGCTCCAGCATTATGTCATAATCCTCTCTGATTGGACTCAGACGCTAACTTCAGGATTGCACCGGGCGGGCACGGCACAGACTCACCGCCGAATCCGGCGAAGCTTACCGCTTCGCGGTTGCCGGGCGCGGCCGTAACCGTGATCTCTTCGCGGCCGATCCGCAGCCGGAAGCTGCCGCCGCGCAGCACAACCGGCAGCTCTACAGACTCCCAGGTCTCCGGCAGAGACGGCTTAAGGGTGACGGTCTGTCCATCAAAGCGCACACCCGCGAAGCCAAGAACCACAGCCATCCATGCGCCTCCATTCGCCGCCGGATGCGTCCCTCCAATATAGAGATCGCCGACATACTGCTTCGACTCCCCGGTAAGATCTACGGTGGCCGTGCGCATGAAATAAGGATATCCCCAGTCCGGCAAGCCGATATCCGCAGCAGCCAATGCGTAGATACACGCGCTGAGGCTGGAGCCATGCTCGGTTCGCGGCTCATAGAATTCCCAGTTCGCCTGCTTCACTTTCCTGCTGTATCTGTCCCGGAACAGGTGCAACATCAGCACCACATCGGCCTGCTTCAGGATTCTTGTGGTAGCAGCCAGCCCATTGCCTCCGCCCCAGTACTCATTCGGGTGAATGACCCGTGCCCTCAGCTCAGCCAGAGACACATCCTCCAGTTGCAGATAACGGTCGAATTGTTCAATCACCAGCGTATCCGGGTCCGGCTGCGGAACATAGAGCTGTGCCAGCATGGCTCTGAATTCATCCAGGAACGGCCCGTCTGCGTAAGATTCAGCAAGACCGTTATACACGGCCGGATATTTGTCCTGCAATCTTTCTGCTGTCTGCAAGGCAATCTTCAGTGTCTCCTGAACCATAGCGCTCGTAAATGCGTTATTATTCACGCGCTCGTGATATTCATCCGGGCCGGTAACAT
Organism: Paenibacillus sp. FSL M7-0420; assembly: GCF_038002345.1. NCBI lineage: Bacteria > Bacillati > Bacillota > Bacilli > Caryophanales > Paenibacillaceae > Paenibacillus > Paenibacillus sp. FSL M7-0420. The sequence goes on from NZ_JBBOCJ010000001.1 coordinate 4,703,039, forward strand.
CCAGCAGCTCATACCGCTGCTTCACGGGATTATAATAAGCATAGGAATAGAAGAAACGCGCACATTCCCAGATGACCTCCGCCCCGCCGTCCGCCAGGATGCTGTCATCTCCTGTGAAGGTCACGTATTGCCAGAGGCCGTGCACGACATCTGCACTGATATGAATCTGCTTATCGCGGAAATAGGTCCGCATGGGTCGCCCGGTAAATACATCGTTCACATTGAACAGGGTACAGGCATCATCCCCTGTATCCTGACTCTCCCAAGCATAAAAAGCCCCCAAATATCCATACTCCGCCGCCTTCCGCCGCGCACCGTCCAGCGTGTGGATGCGGTACATCATCAGGTTACGGGCGGTGCCCGGGTCGCTGTGCAGGAAAAAGGGCAGCATGAACATTTCTGTATCCCAGAATACCGCGCCCTTATAGACCTGCCCGGACAAGCCGCGCGCCGGAATCGAGACCTTCTCCGACTTCGTCGGTGCAATGATCAGCAGCTGATACATACTGTACCGCAGCGCGAACTGCGCCTCCTCATCGCCTTCAATGACACAATCACTGCGTGACCATCGCTGCGCCCACTTCCGGCTGTGAGCCTCCAGCAGTCCGGCATACCCTGTCTCAGCGGCGGTCTGGACGGTCTGCACCGCCCGCTCATCAGGTCCATCTTCTGCAGGATCGCCTTCGCCATCCAGACCGGTGAACACGGCTGCATATTTGCACCATGTATAAGTCTCACCTGCCTTAGCTTCTATAAAAATATGGCGCAGTGCGGTTCCTCCATCCAGCCCGATAACACCGTCAACCCGCTTCGCCTGTTCAGCCGTACCGAACGTTATAAGCTCCGCCACCGCCACCTGCTGCCCCAGCTCCCCGGTAACTGCTGTTGACAGCAGCACCCCGCCGGCAGAGCTGCTCTGCTGCTCGAGCAGATGTGGACCGTTAATATCCCACACCGTGCCATCGATTCCTGTAGTAATCTCTATCCGGCAATCGGCGTTGCAGTGAAGAGTCCATTTCGCTGCCAGCAGGTGGAGCTGATCCATACTAACGAAACGCTCTGCGGTCAGGGTCAGCTTCCCGCCGCTGCGGATAGTGAACACCGTCTCCCTCGAGTGGACTGCTGTGCGTAGGTTCAGGCTCTGTGTATGCTCCATCGGTTCTGTTTCCAATACGCTTAGCTGTATGCCGTCACAGGTGACTACCGTATACAGTCCATTCGGGGCGTTCACCGGCTCGCGCCATTTGTCGCCCGCCCGGTCATATACTCCGGCCAATGTAACCGCCGCAAGCTGCTCCTTCCCGAACTCCTCAAGGACTCCCCGGAAGCCCATATAGCCATTGCCGGTCATAAATTTGTTGCCGTTCGCCGTAATCCGCCCGGGTCCGAAGCTGCGCTCACTTACCGTCCAGTCCATTACACAGCCATCCCTTCAGCGAGAGGAAGCTCGATTCCTGCTTCATCTACGGTCACCCGCTGATCATAGATCAGCACCTCTGTGCTTCCGCCATTGACTGCTCTGAAGGAAACCGACTCTGCATTTACCGTAATGCCCAGCAGTACGCCCCTGCACATCACCTGGAAGCTGTAAGCGGTCCACCGCTGCGGCAGCACCGGCCGGAAGGACAGACAATCTCCATCCGAGCGCATTCCGCCGAAGCCGTAGACGATGTTCATCCACGCTGCGGCGATCGATGTGGTGTGCAGCCCTTCCCGGGTATTGCGGTTATAGTTGTCCAGATCCAGGCGCGTGGCGAACTCGAAGAACCGGTACGCTTCCTCCGATTTGCCCAGCTCACTGGCCAGAATCGAGTGAATGGATGGCGAGAGCGAGGACTCATGAATACATCTCGGTTCATAATAATCATAATTAGCCAGCTTGGTCTCGCGGGAGAACTGCCCGTTGTAGAGGAACAGGAACATCAGCACATCCGGCTGCTTGATCATATCGTAACGGTACAGGCGGTCATACGACCAATTCGAGTACAGCGGGAATTCCGTAACCGGAATCGAATGAATGTCGATATGCGGCATATCAAAAAATCCGTCATGCTCCTCGTAGATGCCGCTGCCGGGATCGAACGGGATTTTCATATGGGCACGCTTGTGGTCCCAGTCGGCCAATTCCTCCTCGCGGAGCGCAGTAACCGCTATAACCGCCGTATATGCTTCAAGCGCCTCCGCCTTCATGAGGGCTACTGTTTCGAGCGTATATTCGAATAACTTCTGGGCCATCAGATTGATGTAGCAGTTATTGTTAACCATAAGCTGGAATTCATCCGGCCCCATTACGCCGAAATATCCGTATTCCCCGGTGCGTTGACCCCACTGGCCGCGGGCTGCGTAGAAACGGCTGATCTGAATCAGCATCTCGGCGCCTTTGCTGTAGAGGAATTCCAGGTCGCCGGTGTTCTTCACATAATGCCAGATGCCGTAGGCGACCGCCGTCCCGACATGAAGCTGCAGATTGGAATGCTGCCACAGGTCACAGCTCTCTGTCCCGTCAATCGTGGCAATCGGATAGAATGCGCCAGCGCAATCTACATCCTTCCCGCGCTGGAGCGCCTGAGGCAGCGTCTTGTAGCGGAATTCCAGCAGACTGCGGGCCGCCTTCGGGTTATTGAACAGATAGAACGGCAGACAGTAGGACTCGGTATCCCAGAAGGCCAGCCCCCGGTAAGCTTCGCCGGTTAACCCTTTGGCACCGATATTGTACCCGGGATGGTCCCCGTGATACGTCTGGTACAGCTGAAAAATACAAAAACGGATGCCCTGCTGATTCTCCGGGTCGCCCTCAATCCGGATATCGCTGGTTGCCCAGATGCTGCTCCAATAGGAGGCCTGGTCAGCAACCACCTCTTCCTCCACCAGCCGGTCCGCCGCTGCTGCAAGCTCCATGCCTTTTGTCCAGAGACGGTCTGTAGCTGGGGCAGCATCCGTGCCTGTCACATTGACCACAAGCTTCGTGAAGGAAGCAGGCTCCCCTTCAACCAGCATAAGCGGGAATTGCCGCCCGATATATCGGTCATCTTCCACAAGCTCCGTATGCAGCGACTGCGAAGACTTCAGGACAAAGCCCGAGAACAGCTGATTTCCGGTTGTCAGCGTACGGGCCATAATGGCAGTTATTGCTCCTTCCCCGCCGCGCTGCTGCTCTTTCCACATACTCTGGCCGTGTTCCTCATGAGTCATGCCGAAGTCAAGGCCAGTACAAATATCCACTTTCCCCGTGAAATTAAGCGCGGTGAAGCTAATCTGCTGCAGTCCCAGATGGGACAGAGTCATGCTGACCAGGCGTGTGAAGCAGAGCTTCAGCTTTTTCCCGTCCGAGAGCAGCCAGATGAACTCCCGTGTATAGGTTCCCGCCTGGAAATCCAGTCTGCGCGTATAAGCCTCTATGCGGGAGTGCGCCAGATCCAGGGTTTCACCGTCCACCGAGATCCGGGTATGCAGCCAGTCCACGGCATTGACCATGTAGCGCAGCGACCGGATAATGCCTTTATAATGATTGCCAACCTCCATCTGCTCATTCAGCCCGTTGAAATAGCTGCCCGGCAAGGAATCACCGCTGTAGCCCTCGTCCGCATACCCCCGTACCCCCATATACTCATTGCCCAGTGAAAAAATCGATTCCGAAGTCCGGTTGCGTTCCGGATCAAAGCCTTCCTCAATAATTGCCCAGGGATCGACCTTCAGATAGGGATCTGCTACTTTTGCCATAATTGAAACTCTCCTTCGCTAAGTGAGGCTTGTTCCGCTCCTCCGCTCACAGCGGAAACAACGGACACTTTAGTTCCAGAGTATCGCTAAGCCCGCCCGTGACCAAGGTCCGCCTGTAAGCGAGTTATGTGCATTTGTACGGATCATATGGAATGCGGACGACAAACGCAAAAAAGCCGCTCCCCCTCTGCATCTATCCAGAACAGGTGGCAACTGATATAATATCGTGTGAAACATATAAGTTTTTATATTTTAAAAAAGCCTATCATGCGCCCAAAAACATAACCTTGCTCACACAATTGAAGTGAAATTTATCACAATGTTAAAAATTCGACACTTTTATACGAAAATACTTACCCATAAAGAGGAATTTCAAGGTATAATTAATTTAAAATTTACTGAAAAACTGAGGGAATAAAGGGGATGTCGATTATGATAAAGGAACATTATAATGTTATCGAAGCCCGCGGCAATACAAACTGTTTCTCCGAGCAGAATTTTAACCGCCTGTTGGTCACCATGAAGGAACGTGTAGTCCCTGAAGGATCACACCTGTTCTGGGAAGGCGATTTCTCGGATAAACTGTTTTATATCAAGCGTGGACGTGTGAAATTAACCAAATCTACAGACGAAGGCAAGGAACTGATTCTGTATATGTATCAGTCCGGCGACATGGTAGGTCAGGCTGATCCGTTCTTCAGCACGAAGCACAGCTTCACAGCCGAAGTCATTGAAGAGAGTGAAGTAGGTGTGATCGAGCAGAAGGATCTGGAGATTCTGATCTGCCAGCACTGTGACTTCGCCATCGACTTCATGAAATGGATGGGCATTCATCACCGTCTCACCCAGACGAAATTCCGCGATCTGATGATGTACGGCAAACCGGGCGCACTCTGCTCCACACTAATCCGTCTTGGCAATACCTATGGTGAGAAGACTGGCGACAGCATTCTGATCAACAAAAAAATCACGCATACAGATCTGTCCAACATGATCGGCGCTACCCGTGAGAGCGTTAACCGCATGCTAAGTGATCTGCGCAAAAAAGATGCAGTGGAGTATGAGAATGGCATGATTGTCATCAAGGATCTGGCGATGCTTCAGGAAATCTGCCACTGCGAATTATGTCCCAATGAAATTTGCCGAATTTAATTTCCTATCAATAATACCCTCTATTCACCTCATTGAAACATATCTGACCCAAAAAATTTAATAGAGTGGTCATGACGCCCTGACCGGCGTCTTTTTTTCTGCTCACTTCCCCTTATCAGTAAGCTATACCCACACGGGCTCTTATGAAATCGCTAGCATCAATTTGACTATAAGTGAATTCCGCTGTATCTGCTACAGATATTTCAGTACCGCCTTGGGGCAGAATGTCTTGTCTCACACGATAGGTTCCCAAGCGTTCGCCGTTCTGCAGAGCGGTTGGGCACACAATGGTCCATTTAAGGTTCGACCGCTCCAGCAAGCGATAGGCTTGCTCATGTTCTTCTGCGGCACGGGTGGACCTGCGTTTAGATTCGCTGGATTGGTAACGCAGGAGTTCAGGTGAAAGCTCACTTTGGAGAATACCCGCAGTTCCTACGGTAATAATGCGCTCTATCCCTTCCTGATACATGGCTTCAATGATAAAAGGCGTACTGTCTGTAAGCGTGGTTGTCCCATCAGTGTTCAATGCACTAATAACTACATCATTTCCCTGCACTGCCCGGGCAACATCTTCTTGATTAAGAACATTACCTTCGATGATCGTCAGGTTGGCATGGATCGGCTGAACCTTCTCCGGCTTACGGACCAACACTGTCACGTGATGTCCATCCTGAAGAGCATAGGTAACAATGTGGCTCCCCACCCGGCCGGTGGCACCAAGAATCAATATATTCATATGAAAATAACCTCCTGGTAAGAATTATTCCTATTATAGCAGGGATAGAGCGACAAAAAAGCCCCGCAGCCATGTAGCAGCTGCAGGGCTTTATATGGAAGTTAGCTTGCTTTCTTAGTCTGAGGAGGAGCAGATAGTTTACGCGGAGTTCGCACAGGCGAGATCAGCCAGTAAGCCATGCCGACGAATACACCGCCGCCGATGATATTGCCGAGCGTGACAGGAATCATATTATGCAGCCAACCGGCGATGCTGACGGTCTCCGGGTGATTCGGGAGCAGCACGGCTACGCTGAGCAGCGTCATGTTCGCTACACTATGTTCATAGCCGCTCGCGATGAAGGCGAACAGACACCACCAGATCAGGACCAGCTTCGCTGCTTCACTCTTGGCGCGGGAGGACATCCACAGTGCCAGGCAGACCAGCCAGTTACAGAGAATACCGCGGAAGAATAGCTCTGAGAACGGCAGGCTCATCTTTTTGGCGGCAGCTGCGAAGATCAGATGCTCGGCAGGGGCTGCCTTGAAGAGGCCCGACCCCTGAATCAGCAGCGCCAGCACCACAGCACCGGCCACATTGCCGAGGAAGACCAGGACCCAGTTCTTCACCGTATCCCAGACTGTTGTTCTCCCGGCAAGCGTGCTTACTGTGAAGAACATATTATTACCTGTAAACAGCTCTGAGCCTGCGAATACAACCAAGGTCAAGGCAATCCCGAAGGATGCCCCCATAATCAGCGGCTGGAACGGTGACTTGATCGCCGCCAGCGGTGCCCCCAGGGAGAAGATCAGAATAATACCAATACCCACATATGCTCCTGCCAGGAGGGCCGCCAAAAAATATTTGGGCAGACTCTCATTCATTTTGTCGCGCTTCCCTACGGCTGTCTCAACGATATTCTCTACGCTCTGCGTAAACATATCCGCACCTGCTCTTCCTTTAATTTAGGTTTGTTACTGCCGCAGGCAGAGTGACCTTAACCACTCCGCCCTCTACTGTAACCGGATAGACTTCTGCCTGCCCCCGGTCCGGTGCCTGAACCTCTCCGGTGCGAAGGTCGATCTTCCAGTCATGCAGCGGATCATATAAATAATAGCCTGATACAATGCCTTCCGCGAGCGGGCCGCCCTTCGGGTGGGGACTGTGGTTGCGGACCGCATAGACTGCGCCGTCCGATGTGCGGAATATCGCTAATTCGACGTCTCCTGCATGAATTACCCGGCCGATCTGCAGCATGAAATCTTCCACTCTGCCTATCGTATATTCCCGATTACTCCGTTCCATTATGCTCTCTCCCTCTCCCTTTGAACTATACCTGTGTCTCTTCAAACAGCGCGGTGCGGGTGTTTTTGTCGTCCAGCATTTTCCGCCAAGGATCTCTCACCTGGGCCAGGGCAAAGTCAATACGTGCCGCCAGCTCTTTACGGTTGTCGTCATTGCCCATAACCACTGTCTGGATATGCTCAAGACCCATACGCTCAACCCATTCGGAGGTTCTCTCCAGGTAGTTGCCGGTCTCACGGTAGTACTGGATGACTGCGGAGCAGACCTCAACCAGTTCCTCGTCGGTCTTCACCTTGCAGAAGGCATCTGCGATCCGTGGCTTAATCCCGCCATTGCCGCCGATGAATACTTCCCAGCCGCCGTCATTGCCGACAATCCCGATATCCTTCGTGCAGGACTCTGCACAGTTACGCGGACAGCCGTTAACCGCCATCTTGAATTTGGCCGGCATATCCAGCCGCTCATATTTACGCTCAAGCATAGCGCCCATGCCCATCGAATCCTGTGTGCCAAAGCGGCAGAACTGCGAACCCACACATGTTTTTACCGTACGCAGCGACTTCGCATAACCATAGCCGGACGGCATATCCAGCTCCTCCCACACCTTAGGCACATCTTCTTTTTTGACACCGATCAGGTCCAGGCGTTGTCCGCCCGTCACCTTCACAACCTTCACATCATACTTCAGGGACACATCGGCAATCCGCTTCAAATCCTCAGGAGTGGTCACCCCGCCATACATCCGCGGTATAACTGTATACGTTCCGTCCTTCTGAATATTGGCGCTCATCCGTTCATTGACGAACCGGGATTCCTTCTCATCCTCATGAGTGTCCGGGTAGATCATGCCCAGATAATAGTTCACTGCAGGGCGGCATTTGGAACAGCCTTCTGCCTGCTTCCAGTCCAGGACATGCATGACTTCCTTGGTGGTCCGGAGGCCTTTCGCCGTAATCTCGGCAACGATCTCATCCCGGCTAAGCGGGGTGCAGCTGCAGATTCCCTGCTTGGCGCTCTGCTGGAAGCTGTCTCCGAGAACGAATTGCAGAATCTGCTCCACCACCGGCTTACAGCCGCCGCAGGAGCGGGTTGCACCCGTACAGGCTTTGATCTCATCCACCGTAGTGAAGCCGTTCTCCGTAACAGCATCCACAATCGCTTTTTTGGTTACGCCGTTACAGCCGCAGACGATTTCTTCGTCGGCCATCGCTTCAACAGACATGCCTTTCTTGGCTCCGCCTCCGCCGCAGCAGCTTGTGCCCATAACCTCATCATAGATTTCATTGGTCATCTCTGTGCTGTTTTTCACAAGCTTCTGCAGGTTGGCAGATTCCGTTACATCACCGAATAGAACGGCACCGACAATCACATTATCCTTAAGCAAAATCTTCTTGTAGGTTCGCTTCCATTCATCCTTGGCAGAAATGACAGTATGCTCCGGCGTTTCGGTGAATTCACCAGCCGAGAATACATCTACCCCGGAAATTTTGAGCTTGGTTGCTACAACTGAACCTTCATAGCCTGGAGTCTGACTACCTGACAGATGCTTGGCGAGAACCATGCCCTGCTCGAATAACGGTGCGACGAGTCCGTAGCAGGTTCCCCGGTGCTCTGTACATTCGCCGACAGAATACACATCAGCCATAGAAGTCTGCATATAATCGTCAACTACAATCCCGCGGTTAACGGTGATTCCGCTGTCTTTCGCAAGCTGGACATTCGGCTTGATTCCAACAGCCATCACTACAAACTCTGCGGGCAGTTCACTGCCGTCACTGAAGCGCAGACCGGTCACCCGTTCTTCGCCGGTCAGTTCGACCGTCTGCTTGCCCATGGCGAATTTCACACCTTGACGCGTAAGCTCTGCCTGTAGCATGGAAGAAGCGGTACGGTCCAGCTGACGCTCCATCAGATCCTCCAGCAGATGCACAACGGTAACATCCATGCCCAGATTGACCAGGCCCTTCGCAGCTTCAAGACCTAGCAATCCTCCGCCGATTACAGCCGCCGTGCGGTACTGCTTCGCTGCTGCCAGCATCGCATCACAGTCCGCGATATCGCGGAAGCCGACTACCCCATCCTTGGTGCTGCCGGGTACGGGTAGAATGAAAGAATTTGAGCCTGTGGCAATAATTGCTTTATCGTAAGGAACCGCCAGTCCGTTATCGGTCAATATTAGTTTGTTCTGTTCATCGATCCTGGTAACCGTCGTACCGGTATGCAGTGTAATATGATTATCCTCATACCACCCGAGATCATTGAGAATGATGTCTTCAATCGTTTTGCTGCCTTCAAGTACATAGGACAACATAATCCGGTTATAGTTGGGATGCGGCTCACTGCCGAAGACAGTAATATCATAAGCGCCGCCCAGCTTCAGAATCTGCTCAATAGTGCCTACTCCCGCCATGCCATTCCCAATCAGCACTAACTTTTCTCTTTCCGCTGCCACTGGTAGACCCTCCTTCAGAAACTCTGATTTCTTCAATAACTTTACCTGATAGAGAAATTATACTGTCCCCAATTCCCTGGCAAGTGTGACCACAGTCACACCTTATGTGAATTTTTTCACACAAGTGGAGATGACTTCTCCCGTTCTTACATAGGACAACTTATGGCGTGAAGCACAGAGATATATTATTCAAAAAAAATGGATACCCGTGCAGTTTCGCACAGATATCCATTCATTCACTTATTTCAGTACCAGAGAGATCTCCAGCTTGTCCTGCGGACTGAGCTTCATGTCCACTCCATTACCGAGCAGACCTTTATCGTTGACTTTCAGTCTCCATTCCTCGCTGCTAAGCGGGGTATATTCCATCACGGTGAGCACCGTCCGGTTATCCTCGGCAAGCCGGACCATACCGCTGTTCTTGAGCAGTCCCTTGACCGACATATCCTGCATAAAAGAAAGCACATGCGAATGTGTCAGCTCCGGCTGCTCGCTCCCCCCGTTCACAGTGATGATAACAGGCTGAAACATCTTTCCGGTTCCGGCAGGACCTGCTGTCATTGTAATGGCCGAACCCGGCTCCAGGGTCGTATTCAGCTCTTGAACCTTCTTGCCGTTCACCTGAACCTCCCAGCTCATATCCGGACCCAGGGAGACCTTATTCACCTCAAGAATATTAGCTCCATCTGCTGAAAATGTAACAACGCCGCTCTTCTTGAACAGCTCTATCATTGAATTTCCGGGCACGTAAGCTTCGTTAAGCAATCTGGCCGAGCTCCCGGCCATTTCGCTGTCACCTACCTTGACCGAAAAGGTTAATCCCTGTCCCCCGTTACTGCTGCCGCCATTCCCTGATCCCAAGCCACAACCGCTTGCCGCGGCCAGCAAGAGAAGGCACAGCATGAAGCGCATCCATTTCGTGGACATCCCGCGGCACCGCCTTCATATGTATTTTCCCGGACTCTTTAAGGATAACGCATAGAGGAAGGGTTCTCAAATCATTTCTGCCGGAAGAAAAAGTAAAAAGTCCCCGAAGGGACTTATTCAATGCAGCAGGTCCTATTGATACCGCAGGAACAAAATATTGTTCTCCAGATGCACATGCTCGAAGGTCATGCCTTCCAGTTCTTCAAGGCGGGCATACGTCAGGCGATATGTTGTGCAGGCATGTGCGGGCGGCGTGTAATCATTAGTTACTCTGCGAAGCTCACGCAGAATCTCTCCGGCCCCGTCATGCTCGGCTTCCAGATTATGCAGCAATCCGCGCAGCTCAGCAAGTCCTTCTTCGGTTGGGTTCTGAGTGTAGGCCAGCATCTTAGGGAATTCACTCTCTTCTTCCTTTGCCGTATGCTGCAGCAGCTCTTCACGCAGCATATTGAACAGGCGGTGCATTTCTCCCAGGTGCGGTGAATCCTCACCGTGAACGCGGAACACCTTGGTTACATTTTGGCTGATTAGCGGAAGCTCTTCACGCAGGTAGCGGTGATGCTTGTTCACAATATAATCCACCAGTTCCTCTGACGAAGCCTCGTTCCAGGCGGTATCCTCTTCCAGCACCGGATGCTGCTGCTGCAGCGTGTTCAGCTCCTGAACCATTGCTTCCGGGTCAAGACCCTTCTCGGCAGCGGCTTCAGCCAGCGGCTTTGCACCTCCGCAGCAGAAATCGATCCGTTGTGCCTTGAAATAATCAGCTGCTTTGGGGAACTGCAGAACAATATCTCTGACCATTGCTTCCGGGGTGAACCCGGGATGAATTGTTGTATCGTTTAATTGATTGGACGCCATGTTGGCCCCTCCTCAGGTTAAGATGTAGGTTTGTGCTTCTTTCACTTCTACACCTTATCACTGGCCTTAGGCGGAACTTGTGATTGTACGCACTGAATATAACAAATTTTAATGAACGCGAACTTTTTGTTTTTAAAATGTTAAGTATACTAGACATTTTGTTTTATATATTTTACAATATGCGTGAGGTGAGGGAATGGGGAAAAATCTGAGGCTCAAAGCCTCCAGAGCGGCAAAGGACATGTCGCAAAAACAGCTCGCAGATGCCGTGGGGGTCACAAGGCAGACAATTATTGCGATTGAGAACGGTGATTATAACCCCACTCTGAGGTTGTGCATAGACATTTGTGTAACACTTGGGAAGACGCTGGATCAATTATTTTGGGAGGGAACGAAGGATGAACAGAACGAACCTGGATGAGAGACAATTGCAGAAGCGGCACAAGGCGGGGAATCAGGCATTTCTTTTGGTGGCATTCTTATTGCTGGCAGACATGGGGCTGCACAACTACGGAATGAAGTGGCTGGAATATCCGCTTGGTAATTACGCAATTTTCATGCTGGGTGTGGGTTCCTATCTCGTACGGCTGATCTGGAGCGGTGCATATGTGGGACCGGGTGGCGGGCAAAGCGGAGTGAACGGGAGAAGCATAGCGGGTGCAGTTCTGGCGATTGTGGTGGCGGCCTGCATCCTTATCATTACTTTCGTGAATCCAGCCGCCCAATCAGCAGCTACCAGCGGCGCGAACGGGAAGGTGATTCTGATCATTTCCCTTACAGCAGGACTGGTCATCTTAAGTACCGTGTACTTGATCCGGCGGAGGAATAACCGGGCGGACTAGAGCCGCTTTTGCTGTTGTGAGTCACTAGAAGTAGAAATAAAGAATTTAAACAAAAAAGCAAAAGAAGCGGAGGGGAAATTTGGAACTGGAGGAGCGGAGCGATCGCCTTTGTGTTTGGATTTCTACCGCGAAGAGCGGTTTGTATCGGGGAATCCAAACACAACAGCGGCCGGAAGTCCAAATGTTCACCGCAGCGACGACCTGGCTTCAAGTTCAAATCTTTTTTCGAGTTCACCTTTTTTATTGAACTGTCGCCTGCATATAAGTCCGCTTGCCCTGCGCATCCTTCAGGTAGGGGCCAAGTCCGGCGAACCGTGAATGATCCACATAGACACCCGTCATCCATCTGCCTTCGGTCAGGCCGCCGTTCCACTGCAGCACCAGATCGGGGGCAGAGATCCACTCCTGATACACTCTGATGTTCTTATCCTTATATTCTTTGGCCGGTTTGTTCAATTCGCTCAGCGGTGTCGGGGTAAGGTAGGTGGGCACGAAATATACAGAGATCAGCTCCATATCCTCCTCACTCAGAAAAGCATCCTCCCCCAGATAAGGCTGGAGCAGCCGGGTATTCTCATACATGGACCATATCACAGCTTGAAGTACCATGCTCTGGCTAATTCCATTATGAAAAGTAAAGCGGCGCTGAACATTTGAGTCGCTCCCTTCCTTAGCCGCTACAGGCTCCAGACAATGCCGTTCACAGCCGATACATTTCCAGCCGGACGGGCCTTGAATCCATTTCTGAAACACGCTCCCGCTGTCATTGTCCCCTTTATATAGAGAAGAAATGATCTCATAGGGCACACCGATCCACGCATCCCACAGAGAATCCGGGAGATGGTTATGAAGCATGAACAGCACCTTGTCATAGATCAGCTGTACTTTAATCGAAGCAGTCTCCAGTTCGGCGACATCCTTTTTTCCATAGGTTATTTCCCGGGAAAACAAGGTGATGGTCATGGTCCTCGCCTCCTAAAAGTTGTGTGAGCCCTCCGCTTCCTTCCTCAGCATCGTCCAAAACACATCTCGTAAGCATCCGCCTGCCGCATAACCCTGGGCTTTTCCACCTTTTGTTAACGCTTCCACACATCCGTAATATTTAGTATGTTCTATTATATTACACAGGTAGGGCCTAAGTGCAAGGTTTATTTGGGCAAAATCTGCATAAACAAGCAGAACAGCATATGAAAAGCCCCTTACCCGCATACCCGGCAAGAGGCTGTCATCAAAAATATATTACGCTACTGCTACTCCACCCAGCTCTCGGCCCAGGACTGGATTTGCTGCATGACCGGCTCAAGCGCACGGCCCTTCACTGTCAATTCATATTCAATGCGCACCGGTGTCTCCGGGTACACATGACGTACCAGAATGCCCTCGCATTCCAGATCCTTCATGCGCTCGGACAGCATCTTATCGCTCATTGACGGAATCAGTCCGGAAATATCCTTGAACCGCTTGGGGCCGCTCATCAAGGTCTGAATAATGAGTCCGTTCCAACGCTTGCCCAGAAACGAAAAAGCCGTCTCAAATCTCGGGCACATCGTCAATTGATGTTCTTCCATGGTTATCACCTCTCACTTATGAAGCTTACAATTAGTTAGTATATATAATTTTACCACATTTATTCTGGAATGAACATCGTTTGCCAAAAAAAAGTTCATTAACCCCAATTATTATATTTACGCTCTCAATCCTTGGTGTCTTCTGCCTTGCGTCTTAGCTGGATAGCCTCTGTAACCACATAGGCAAGATCATCGTTGCTATAGAGGGAGAGTACGCCAAGCACCGTATCATCGGAGATGAAGCCGGCCTCCTCCTCAGATACCGTCAGAGCCAGCGCATTGGCCAGCGCCTGATTGCCCTCCTGCTGCGGATAAGCCTGCAGATACAGGGCATGCGGGTCCAGCTTATTATTCACACACCACTGGGCAAATACGAGAATCATCATTTCCTCGTCCCGCTTATAGCTCTCGATAATCCTCTCTTCCATCGACTTGTTGTCATAATCCTCCATGTTGTTCTCCTCTCTGCTGCGAATCTGACCGCTCAGCGGCTTAGTCTTGCTGCTAATTCATGGCTCGGCAATACGGCCGAAGCGGAAATACCGCATTGCTCCGGTGTCGCTATATGGCTGAGATAATGGCTGACCGCGCCGCTGAAGCCTCTGCGCTCCAGTACTGTATCCCAGCTGCCGAAGTTCTGAGTGCGCGGCAGCGAGCCCTGCTCATATAATATAACCCGTTCCATGTCCGTCACCTCAACCGACCTGCCATGTCCGTGCAGCTCCAGCTTCTCCAGATCGGCCCCGGCATCCCGGACCATGCTGTAATGGCCGGTGGTCCCGTTCTCCCAGCCAAGCATTCCTGAGGCGTGCAGAAGCCGCCCCTCCGTATCCGCCTTCAGGCTGGTGTGCAGCAGCTCATAATCCCCGCCGGACAGCCAGAGCAACAGATCCAGCATATGGATTAGATCATCATGGATCGTCTCATGGCTGCTGCCCTGCTGCAGCTTCGTCCGGTGTTTGACAGCAGTGGATTGGCTGATGCCTCCGGCCTTATGCAGCCAGGATTTGGCGGCGGCATACATCGGGGCATAGCGGCGGTTGAAGCCCACTCCCAGCAGCAGCCCCTTGTTCTCAGCAAGCTCTGCCATCCGGCGGGATTCCTCCAGATCATAGGAGAGCGGCTTGTCCACATACACGGACACCCCATGCTCCAGGCAAGAGGTAACCAGCTCATAGTGCGTAGTTGTAGGACTATGTATGAACACAGCATCCAGATCCCAGGACAGCAGCTCCGTAAGCTCGGTTGTCCCCCGCTGAAGGCGATAAGCCTGGACTGCCCGCTCGACCGTAGCAGAGGAATGGCTGAGCACTCCCACCACCTCGGCCTGATCATGCCGGGAGAGCAGCGGCAAATAGACTTTACGGGCAATATCGCCTATGCCGATCATTGCCACTCTTTTACGGACAGGTAGTTTCATTACAGCAGCATCTCCCTTACATGTTGGGGGAATTTCTATTCCCTTATAGATGTATTATACCGTGACATGCTGCGGGAACAATGATCTTTGCTTCAATAATTGCTTTAATTGCTTTTTTTTCAGTATGATGAAATGGATGGAGTGAAGAAGGGGCATAGTATAATGAGAAAATGGCTAACAATTATTCTGTATGTTTCGTGCATAATCCTCGCGTTTGTCTACAGGTATGAACTCCTGGCCTGGCTTAGAGAGGATCATCCTTTGTATTTGTCCATGCTCGCCGCTACAGTGCTGGCCTTATTTCCGGTCCTGCCCTACAAGCTGATTATCGGATTGTTCGGGTATGCTTATGGAAGCTTCGCAGGAGCGTTAATCTGCTGGAGTGCTACTACGATCGCGGCAGCCCTTGTCTATGGAGTCGTTACATCCATGTTCCGGAGCAAATCGATGGCCTATCTAAGCAGCATTTCCGCGCTGGACAGATTTGTGTATGCTGTGCAGCAGCGTCCTTTTGCATCTGTAGTGATCGCCCGCCTGGCACCGTTCATTCCGCAGATGGCTGTGAATATCTACGCCGGTGCCGCCGGACTGCCTTTCTGGAGCTATCTTGGAGCCACTGCACTTGGCAAAATTCCCGGCATCGCCCTCTACGCCTTCCTGGGAGGACAGATGTTCCAGCATCCGCGAAGTGCAGTTGTAGCTATAATCGTGTATATTGCCGTACTGGCTGTAGCCGGATTATCCATGCGCCGCCGTCCTTCTGCGGGCCGCTGACGCTTCAAGAATTTCCGGTATGCTGGCAGTAAGCCTCTATTTGATTTATAATTAAATTGTGATCTATTTAATTGCATTCTACAGATGGAGGGATAACAATGAGTGAATTTCAAGCTGATTCTATAAATTTCAAGACCGAACAAGCCACCTTCGCCGGTGGATGCTTCTGGTGTATGGTATCCCCTTTTGAAGAGCTTCCGGGCATTGTCAAGATTATCTCCGGTTATACAGGCGGACATACTGTGAATCCGACCTACGAGGAAGTATGCTCGGAAACCACCGGACATGTTGAGGCGGTACAGATTACGTTCAATCCGGATATTTTCCCATATAGCAAGCTGCTTGAGCTGTTCTGGCAGCAGATTGACCCTACCGATGCCGGAGGGCAATTCCATGACCGCGGAACTTCTTATGGAACGGCAATCTTCACCCATTCGGAGGAGCAGCGCCAGCAAGCAGAGGCTTCCAAGGCGGCCCTTCAGGCCAGTGGACGCTTCTCTGCTCCCATTGTGACGCCTATTCTTCCGGCTAAGCCCTTCTACCCAGCCGAAGAATATCATCAGGGCTATCATCACAAGAATCCAGCCCATTACAAGCGTTACCGCAAGGGTTCGGGCCGGGAAGCATTCATCGAAGCTCACTGGACGCATAAGGAGGACCCGCAGAGCCTGAAGGAGCGCCTGACTCCGCTTCAATATGAAGTAACGCAGAACAGCGCTACGGAATCTCCATTCCGCAACGAATTCTGGGATCACCACGGAGACGGGATCTATGTGGATATTGTCTCCGGGGAGCCACTGTTCAGCTCAGAGGATAAGTTCGATTCCGGCTGCGGCTGGCCGAGCTTCACGCGTCCGATCCGGGACTATGTGGTCAAGGAGAAAACCGACCTCAGCCACCTGATGGTCCGCACCGAAGTACGCAGCAAAACAGCGGATTCCCACTTGGGCCATGTATTCAATGACGGCCCCGGAGCGAACGGACTGCGGTACTGTATCAACTCGGCAGCTCTGCGCTTTGTTCCCAAAGAGGACCTGGAGAAGGAAGGCTATGGCGAGTACCGCGTGCTCTTCCAGCATGTTTAAGGCTGGAGGTCCCGGTTTCTCTGCTCCTCTAATGGACAGCTTTAAGCACTTACCTGCGCGCTAGCACAATGTTTGCTGTTTTCCGCATACATTCGGACCACACGCCTGCATTTCCTGAACAAGAACAAAGCCTCCAGCCCGGATTCACGGGTAGGGAGGCTTTATTCTTTACAAATGATCCTTATCTTTACCGGTACAGCTTCTACTTGTTCTGCTTATCCGTATTCTCCTCTTCCGGTGCAGTTGGTACTACAGGTGCACTCTCAGGATGAGGCTGCGATTCCCGGCCCGGCAGATGCTTAGCGCCCAACCGCACTTGTTCAGGGTGCGCAGGTTGCCGCCGCTTGAAGCTTCGCCGTAACCAGAGCACCAGCGCAACCACCACTCCAGCTACGAGCAGGACGGGGAGAGCAGCCGCCAGTACCACAACAAGCCACTGGAACATCACAGACAACGCCTTCATGCTGCCATTCAGCGCTTCTGAAGCCCGTACACCCAGCGGTCCCTGGGCATTGGTCTTCGTAAGGGTAAGACTCTTCTCCGTCTGGTAGAGGCGAAGCTCCACTGTAGAGAAAGATACGTTCTGATCGATATACCGCATTCTGCCCTTGATCTGTTCGATTTGCTCCTGAATTTCCCCAAGCTGGTTGGCGAACTGGACGAGATCGGCCGGTTTGGTTGCTTTTTTCATAAAATCAATATACTGCGCCTCCATCATCTGCTTCGCCTTAAGGCGTGACTCCAGGTCCACATATTCCTCCGACACATCCTGCCCCTGGATGCTTCTCTGGAGCTTTTCATGCTTAATCTTCTCCAGATTGTTCAGGAACGGAGAGAAGCCCGCCGCAGGCACTTTTAGGATAAAGGTTCCGCCCTGTTCATATTCAGACATATTCTCTGAGAATTCGATAATGTAGCCCCCGGCCAGAGTAACCATATTCCGCACTTCAGTCTGCGCTGCCCCGTAGTCGCTTACCTCCATATTGAGGTTCGCCTTGTAGATTAGCTTCTTGTTCAGCCCTGCTACCACATCGGTTCCGGTGAATCCGGCAGAAGCATCTGTCCCTTGCTCAGCCCCCGCCCCAGGGACTGCCGAATTTCCGCCGCCGCCTTTCTGGTCAGCCTGATCATTAACAGCCATCGCAGTATTCGAGGTTAGACTATCCTCCTTGACCTCCACCGCAGCAGGCGCACTCTCTGCCGATCCGTCTGATGCTGCTTCATTTCTGAACGCGCTTTCTGTATTCGCGGCCGAATCTGAATTGCTACTCGACGCGCCGCAGCCCGTTAGAACCACGGCTACAACCACTAGATACAACAAGTAATGCAGACCCCATTTTCGCATGCTCATTCCTCCATCAAGTGTAATTGTATACTGCTTCCTGTGTTTCAGCTTCCGCGGCGAAAGGCCGTTATCTGTATCGGTCCGTTCCGCGCTTATCCCTCTTGACGTTCCAAAAGCTGGAAGGTTGCAGCCATTTACGGAAAAAAACAAATAAGACCATTCAGCCATAGATAGCCAAGTGTGGTCCTGTTTGCGTATTGCCTCTTTATTTGTTACAATTACGATGATAAAACGGCAAAAAAACACCAAAAACCCTATTCGCATAGAATAAGGTTATGGCGCTATTCGGACAAGCTCCACCTTGCCCGGGCAGCTGTAATTGATTTCTTGCCGATTTATGATGCCTACTACTACAAGAGGAGGTGAACCCTCATGGCAAAAGACGTATTGTGCGCAGTTAATTCTTGCACCTACTGGGCTGAAGAGAACAAATGCAACGCTGAGTCGATCTTCGTTGCTTACCACAGCTCCAAGCAGCCTACACAATCTGAGGAAACAGATTGCAAAACCTTCGAAAGCAAATAATGAATGATTGCAGAAGTTGAAGGAGCCCTCCACAGGTTCCTTCTTTCTTTTCTCATTCTATCAAGAATGAGAATTATTATCAAGTGTTTCCTGCAAAAATAAAACCACTGCTGGCCGGAGACTGTACTCTCCCGCTTGCAGTGGTTTTTCTGTGCGAATCCAAGGATCTTAAACGGAACAACTCCGGCTGTTAACGGGTCACTGCGCCGTGCTGCTCTCTCACCAGGACCGCAGCCTTCACCATATTACGCAGTGCGCCTGTGGTCTCTTCCCAGCCCCGTGTCTTCAGTCCGCAGTCGGGATTAATCCAGAACTGCTGGACATCCAGCACGCGCAGCGCACGTTCGATGGCCGAAGTCATCTCCTCTACCACCGGTACGCGCGGACTGTGGATATCATACACACCCAGTCCAATCCCCTTATCGTATTCCTGCTCCTCGAAGCTGACGATCAGCTCACCATGGCTGCGCGAGGTCTCAATGGAGATGACATCCGCATCCATCGCCGAGATCGAACCGATCATATCATTGAATTCGCTGTAGCACATATGCGTATGCACCTGTGTGGTGTCCTTGACATGATTCGTGGCGGTCCGGAAGGATTTCACCGCCCAGTTCAGATAATACTCATGATCTCTCGCCTTCAGCGGCAGGCCTTCGCGGATCGCCGGCTCATCGACCTGAATCATCTCGATCCCAGCCTCCTCCAGTGCGGATACTTCATGACGCAGAGCAAGGGCGATCTGTCCGGCCACTGCTTCCCGGCTGAGATCATCACGGACAAAGGACCAGTTCAGGATCGTGACCGGTCCGGTCAGCATTCCCTTAACAGGCAGCTTCGTCAGTGACTGGGCATACACGCTCTCCTTGACGGTCATCGGCTCGATGAAGGCAACATCGGCATAGATGACCGGCGGCTTCACGCAGCGTGAGCCGTAGGACTGAACCCAGCCGCCTGCGGTGAACAGATAGCCGGCCAGCTTCTCCCCGAAGAATTCCACCATATCCGTACGCTCGAACTCTCCGTGTACCAGCACATCCAGACCAAGCTCCTCCTGAAGCGTAATCGCTTCAGCGATCTGCCGCTTGATGAACAAGTCATAACGCTCCTGGTTCCAGACTCCCTTGCGCCATTTCAGACGGGCCTGGCGGACTTCAGCCGTCTGCGGGAAGCTGCCGATGGTCGTGGTCGGCAGCAGCGGCAGACGCCACTTCTCCTGCTGAACCTTGACACGCTCGGCGAACGGAAGGCTGCGGCGGTCCGGCAGCTGGGCAAGGGCATGCACCTGCTCCGCTACATCCTTACGCCCGCGCTCCGGCAGGGCACGGAATACGGCCAGCACCTCACGGCTGCGCTCCAGCTCGGCGGCATAACGCTCTCTTCCTTCATTCGCGGCTGCCGCAATGAGAACCAGCTCGGCCAGCTTCTCATTGGCGAACGCCAAGGCATTCTTAACCGCAGCCTTCAGCTTGACCTCGCCCTCAACCGTTACAGGCACATGCAGCAGACTTGACGCTGGCTGGAGAATCAGCTGCTCCTTAGGCACATAGGTCAGCAGCTTCTCTACCAGCTCCAGCTTGGCATCGGTATCGGCGCGCCAGATGTTGCGTCCGTCAAGGATACCGGCTCCGAGTGTCTTATCCTGCGGCCACCCGAGGCGTGCAACCGACTCCAGATTCTTGCCGCCGTCATGGACGAAGTCAAGACCCAGACCCTGCACAGGCAGCGCGAGCAATGCTTCAAGCGGCTCCGCAGCTTCGAAGTACGTCTGCAGCATCAGGTTCAGACCAGGTACGGCCGCAGCAATCTCACTGTAAATGTTCTGCAGCAGCGCGGTATCCTCAGCCGTTAAGCCGGTAACAATCGCCGGTTCATCGATCTGTACCCAGGCCACTCCTTCCGCCTTCAGCTCCTGCAGCAGCTGCACATACAGCGGGAGGAAGCGTGCGGCAACGGCGGCGATGTCTGCTGCCGGGAAGCCCTTGGACAGCTTCAGGAAGGTATACAGTCCGACTATAACCGGCTTGCCCTCAATGCCTGCCCGCTCCTTGGCGAAGCGGTAGGCGGCCAGCGGTTTATTCGCTGTCAATACCGGGGACAGGCTGCCGATCTCAGGTACAATGTAATGGTAATTCGTATTGAACCATTTCGTCATCTCGCAGGCCGGAGCCTCTGCATTGCCGCGCGCCATTGCAAAATACAGATCCAGCGGAATCTCTCCGCCCTTATATCCATAACGCGCCGGTACGATCCCGAACATGGCGGCAGTATCCAGCACATGGTCATAGAAGGTGAAGTCGCCCACAGGAATCAGATCAATTCCGGCCTGCTGCTGGGTCTGCAAATGTTGAAGCTGAATATCCTCCATCTGCGAGCGGAAGCTTTGCTCATCGATTTTGCCGGCCCAATAAGCCTCCAGCACTTTCTTCCATTCACGGTTCTTGCCGATTCTCGGATAACCGAGGCTGCTTGTATTGATTCCTTTACTCATAGGTGTCCACTCCTCTGTATAGTTGTTTATCGCTTATGCCTGCAAGCCTTAATCTGATGCCATCTTACTGCACGGCTTCCGCGCCCTGCAACAGTTTCCACGCAATCCGGCTATACAGATTCCCTATAGCAGAACGCCAAAAAAAGCCGCACCCCCATGAAGGAGGAGCAGCTTAGACTCTGCGGCCCGGCGAAATCAGAACCAGATCAGATAGACCACACCGGCAAGCACAATCCGGTAGATTGCGAAGGGCAACAGCTTGATCCGGTTAATCAGCTTCAGGAAGAAACGCATCGATACCAGTGCGAATACGAAGGCGCTAATGAAGCCGGCAATGAAGAACGGCAAGGCATCCAGCGTAAAATACTGCCAGTTCTTCAGCAGTGAAATCAGGCTTGCCCCGGCCATAATCGGTACCGCCATGATGAAGGTGAAATCGGCTGCCGCACGGTGGCTCATGCCCAGCAGAACCCCACCGGATATCGTCGAGCCGGACCGCGAGAAGCCCGGCCACAGGGAGATACATTGAATCAATCCGACTGATAGCGCCTGCCTATATGTAATTTGGTCCACACTCTCAGTCCGGGCATTCGCAGGCGCAAAACGGTCAGCACAGATCATGAACAACGCTCCTACCACAAGTCCAATCAGCACAGTAAAGGTAGAGAACAGATGCTCATCGATGTAATCCTCCAGCAGAAATCCGAAAATACCGGCAGGCAGCAGTCCAATGAGGATATGCGTCAGCTTCAGCCGTCCTTCAACCGGAGCCTGCCGCTGCCCTTCCGGCACTACGGCCAGATCCTGGCGGCTAAGCTTCCTCAGGCCCAGCAGATCAATGAACCGGTTACGGAAAATAATGACGACTGCAAGAATGGAGCCTAATTGAATCACTACCTTGAAGGAGTTGGCCGTGTACTTCCCCAGGAACTCCTGCGATTTAAGCCACATATCATCAACGATGATCATATGGCCTGTCGAGGATACCGGAGCAAATTCGGTCAGCCCTTCTACAATGCCCAGGATGATTGCTTTAACAATGGTCAGCAGCTCCATGGCGATCCCCCTTTATTGTTTTCAATATAATAATTGTAAACTCGCACAGCTATTTCTGAAACTTACAACGTATATGCAGTATTGCAAATTTTAATCCAGCTGACTTGACAGGCAGAAACCTACAGTTTATATTTATATGCATGCGCATGCATTTATTGTTTATCCATCCCATATAGAACGAAGGAGCGACATTCATGACGAAAGATCTGTTCACCCCCTATGAGTATAAAAACTTAAAACTGAAGAACCGGGTGGTGATGCCGCCCATGTGCCAATATTCAGTTACCAATAAGGATGGCATCGCTAACGACTGGCATTACAACCACTATGTAAGCCGCGCTGTCGGCGGCACTGGACTGATCATTGTCGAGATGGCGGATGTGGACCCGGACGGCCGGATTACCGATTATGATCTGGGCGTCTGGTCTGATGAGCAGATTCCTGCGCTGGCGCGGATTGTGGAAGCCAGTCATGCCCATGGAGCCAAAATCGGAATTCAGGTGGCCCATGCCGGGCGCAAAGCGGAGGATGCCAAAGTTCCTGTCTCCTCTTCGGCTATTCCTTTTGACGGCAACTCCAAGACTCCTCATGCCCTGACGACAGAGGAAGTACAAGAAATGGTCCAGAAATTCAAACGGGGCGTAGAGCGTGCGGTTCAGGCCGGGTTCGACACTATTGAGCTGCACGGCGCCCACGGTTATCTGATTCACCAGTTCCACTCGCCGTTGACCAACAAACGGACTGATGAGTACGGACAGGACCTGACCTTGTTCGGCCGGGAGGTAATCACTGCCGCCAAGAGCGTGATGCCTGAGGATATGCCGCTGATCATGCGGATTTCCGCCAGAGAATATGTGAAAGGCGGCTACGGCCTCCAAGAAGGTCTGGAGATCAGCAGAGCCTATAAGGAAGCCGGAGCCGATATTTTCCATATCAGTTCAGGCGGTGAGGGAGCAGCTGACGCAGAGAATGGACCGGGCAACCATGCAGCCTATCAGTTACCGCTGGCAAGAACCATCCGCGAGGAGCTGAACGTGCCGGTGATTGCTGTCGGCCGGTTGGATGAAGCGGTTCTTGCCAACGCCGTCATTAGCAATGAAGAAGCTGACTTGGTAGCGGTGGGCCGGGGAATGCTCCGTAATCCTTACTGGACGCTGGAAGCCGGTGTGACGCTGCGCAAAGACGCAGATATACCTAAGCAGTACACATTAGGATTCCCGCGTTAAGGACAATTCGTCAGCAGCTTGCCTATGGTGATGGTATACTGTATAACAACTACTATTCATTACAGGTATACACCGGGAGGATGAAGACATGACTAACCCCCCTTCAAATGATCTGATTAACAGCTGGTTATCGCTCTCTCTGATACAGATGAAGGTGGCCGCAGTCCTTGAAGCGAAGCTGACCGAGAACTATGAGTTATCGCTTAAGGAATTCTATGTATTGCTGTTTCTGTCCGAAGCCCCTGAGCAAAAGCTGAAGCTCCAGCAGCTGGAATCGATGGTCGGGCTTAGCCAGAGTGCTGTGTCCCGGCTGGTCAGCCGCTTCGAAGCCAAGGGCTGCGGAGCGCTGGAGCGCAAGTCCTGCGAGGCAGACCGCAGAAGCATCTATACGTCCCTGACTGCCATTGGGCAAGATAAGGTTGACCGGGCGAAGCAGACCGTTAATGAAGTGCTGCAGGAAGCCTTTCCTGTAGACGACACGCAGCAGCTGCTGAAGCAGCTTATCCGGCTGAAGCAATCCTAGACCCGGGCAGATGCCTGCCGGGTGAACCCGCCCGTCCCTCCCGAGGGGCGGCGGGTTTTTGTCTGAACCTCCATTTCCCCTAGAGCATACATCGTACTAATACGAAATTAAGAATAGCGGGGTGTATGAATGGTGTTCACAGTTATGCAGCTGGTTGGCGGTCTTATTCTCTCTGTAGGCTGGATTCCGCAGATTGTGCAGATCCTCAGGACCCGTTCTGTTGCAGATCTCAGTCTGAAATCTTACCTGCTGATGCTGCTGGGCATCGCACTTATGGAGGCTTATGCGGTTAACCTGGCCGCGCAGGGGGTCGGATTTGCTTTTCTGATCACCAATTCCTTATCACTAGCCGTTGTAACAACGGTAGTCCTGCTGATTATCCGCTAACGGACCCAAGGGTAATAAAGCATTCTTAAGGCTGCACCCCCGTCCCATCTGCGTTATACTTTCTGTAATACAAGGATGTGGGAGGTTCAAGAAATGAAGCAAAATAAGTATGACGACGCGGGTTTTTTTGAGAATTACAGCCAGATGCCCCGCTCTACGGGCGGACTGGAGGCTGCCGGAGAATGGGAGGTCTTCCGTACCCTGCTGCCTGATCTGTCCGGCAAGCGGGTGCTTGACCTGGGGTGCGGGTTCGGCTGGCACTGCCGGTATGCCCGGGAGCAGGGGGCGGCTTCCGTCGTAGGCATAGATCTCTCCGCCAATATGCTGGAGCGTGCCCGTACGATGACAGACGACCCGAAGATTGAGTATCTCCAGCTCGCGATTGAGGATGCCGCATTCGGGGCAGAGCAATTTGATACCGTGATCAGCTCGCTGGCGATCCACTATGTTGAAGATTTCGGCAGTCTCTGCCGCCAGGTCCGGCATTGCCTGAAGCCCGGGGGAGCCTTTGTCTTCTCTGTGGAGCATCCGATCTTCACCGCGCTCGCCTCGCAGGATTGGCATTACAGCCCGGACGGGAAGAAGCAGCATTGGCCCGTGGACCACTATCATCTGGAAGGGCTAAGGCTGGCTGATTTTCTCGAACACGAGGTTGCCAAATACCACCGGACCACCGCCACCTACCTGGGTACACTGCTCGAATCAGGCTTCGTCCTGAAGGAGATGTCGGAGCTGCAGCCGACCCCTGAGATGCTGGAGAAGAATCCGGCCTGGCAGGAGGAGACGCGGCGTCCAATGTTCCTGCTGCTGTCCGCGGTGAAGCAGTCCACGGACTAATCTTAACGCACAAAAAAAAGACCAGCCGGACGGTAGTCCGCTGACCTTTTATCATCCCCGTGGTTCACGGAGTTCACATTGCATTATTCACATTCACTGTACCTTCCTGAGTCTTGGCAAGTGCGGACGGAATCTTAGGTGCCTGAACCAGCTTCCGTCTGCCCAGAGAGGTTGTAAAAGTGATTACATAACCGGCTACAACTACAGCCATCACAGTGTACAGGGTTTCTCTTAACGGCATATAGAAGAGGGAGAAAGCCAGAACGATTACATCCATCAGGATAAATACGGTTCCTACCTTAATACCTTTCCATTCACTGATCAGCACGGACAAAATATCGTCCCCGCCGCTCGCCCCGCCGCCCAGCAGGACCATTCCTGCGCCCAGACCTGTCAATACCCCGGACAACAGCGCCGCAACCGGCAAGTTATCCTGCAGGTCAATAACCCAGCCGGAATAGCGTTCCATCAGCCCGTAGAATACCGTGAAGGCCACTACGGAGATGAAGGTGTTCACTACGAATGATTTTCCTTTGAAAATGATTGCGATGATGAGTACCGGAATGTCCAAAATCAGGATGCTAAGTGATGGTGAAATCCCCAGTACATACTTGCCGAGCAGCGACAATCCTACGAATCCGCCTTCGGTCAAGTGGTTCTGATAATTAATGTGATAATACGTAAATGCAAGCAATAGTGTTCCGGTCAAAATAATAGCTAACCGGAGCGGCAAACTCATGCCACTGTCTTGTTTCCTCATTACTCGGTCTCCCCTTATCGTATATGGCGGCTAGACGTTCCTGCCAGCCTCTACGAGGGGTTATACCGGAGGAGATGTTGCTCCTTCGCATACAATACTTCCTTCCCTTCGCAGAAGCGGCTTCGTCAATGAACAACGGTTCGCGCACATGCTACAGGGAAGCTAAGTATAAGACAGATCATAACGTTTCCAAATCGTCCTTTGGGGAATCGTCCTTCGGGGACACATGGTATCCTGATCCTTTCTTTAGTTTGATATGTTCTGAATAGATTATACCACGCGGAGGGGCCACTCTAAACAGTTTCCACTAAAAATAAGCAATCAGCCCGGATTCCGCAGCAGACGGTTGACGGTCTCGCGGCGGACGCCGATCAATTGTCCGATCTCTTCCTGTGTCAGCAGATCTGTGAGCTGTGCGCCATGAGAATATTCGGTCAGCCAGCGGGTCAGCAGGGCCATCCGCTCCCCCGGCGTTCCAACCGTGAGATGATCGAGCCTCGTCTGCATGAACCGCACCTTCTCCTGAAGCAAAAGGGCGATCTCCATCACCTTCTCAGGCTTCTCCCTCAGCTCCCGGTACCATTCTGCAGCCGGAATCAGCTCGACCTCACTTTTCATCATTGCCACTGCGGTTCCATGCGCCTCCTTCGGCGAAATGAGGGAATGATGCGGAACGGTCTCACCCGGATATAGCAGGTTGAACAATACCATGTTCCCGTTCTCATGCAGTCTCGTGACCTTGAACAGTCCGCTCTTCACCTTGAACAGGTTCTGGCCGCCGTCACCCTGGCGGAATAAGACCTCACCTCTATGCAGAATCATTTCGCATTCTCCTTTGCCTTCTCTGTATATATATTTTTAATTATACCGAAATAAGACACCAAATTGGAGGGGCAAGCGTAAAACAGTCCTGTTACAGGGTCTAAATGGCAAAAACCGCCTGGGAGCAGAGGTCTGTCTCTGCTCCCAGGCGGTTCCAGGGAAAGGCAAGATACGTTATTTTGCTGTGATCGGCTTCTTCCAGAGCCCCAGGATCAGACCGGAAATCACGGAACCGATCAGCACGGCCAGCAGAAACAGCGCGGCATTGCTGGACAGGAAGGCTACGAACACACCGCCATGCGGTGCGGGAACGTTGAGGTTCCACAACTGGGTAAGTCCGCCGGCTACGGCAGAGCCCAGAATACAGGAGGTGAGCACCCGCAGCGGATCAGCCGCAGCGAACGGAATAGCCCCTTCGGTGATGAACGACAAGCCCAGCACATAGTTGGTTACACCGGATTTGCGTTCGGTCTCCGTGAATTTATTCTTGAAGAACGAGGTGGCCAGGGCAATCGCCAGCGGAGGCACCATCCCTCCGGCCATCACTGCGGCCATCATCATTCCGTTTGTATTGCCGCTGGATGTAAACACGCCGATGGCGAAGGTGTAGGCTGCTTTGTTGAACGGACCGCCCATATCAATGGCCATCATCCCGCCAAGCACCAAGCCCAGCAGAATCTTGTTGCCAGTACCGAGATTGTTAAGCGCATCGGTCAATCCTCCGTTAATCCAGCTAAATAACGGATCGAACAGGAAGAACATAACTGCGCCAGTAATCAAAAGGCTGAATACAGGATAGAGCAGAATCGGCTTCAGTCCGTCCAGTGTGCGCGGCAGGCCCGAGAAGGCTCTGCGGAGCATAATCACAACGTAGCCGGCCAGGAACCCGGCAGCCAGACCTCCGAGGAAGCCTGAATTAGAGTTAAGGGCCATCAGACCGCCGACCATACCCGGCATCAGCGCAGGCCGGTCACCGATGCTCATCGCGATAAATCCGGCAAGGATCGGAATCAGGAAGTGGAAGGCTCCGTCTCCGCCGCCAATGCTCTGCAGCAGCTTGACCAGCGGATTGTCGGGACTGGCCACCTGTTCGATCAAGAAGGAGATCGCCAGCAGAATGCCTCCGCCGACTACGAACGGCAGCATATGCGAGATGCCGTTCATCAGGTCTTTGTAGATTTTGCTTCCAATAGAACCGGACTTCACAGGCGCTGAGCCTTCTTCATTGCGTCCAGAGCCGCGGTAGATAGGCGCATCTCCTGCAACTGCGATCCGGATCAGCTCTTCTGACTTGCGGATACCGTCGCTAACCGGACGCTGGAGCACAGGCTTGCCGCTGAAGCGCTCCATCTCCACGTTCTTGTCGGCGGCAACAATGACCCCGCTGGCCCGGGCGATCTCATCTGCGGTCAGCACATTCTGCGCACCCTCCGAGCCGTTCGTTTCGACACGGATATTGACACCCATCTCCTTGGCCTTCTTCTTGAGGGCATCCTCTGCCATGTAGGTATGGGCAATACCTGTAGGACACGCTGTTACAGCAACAACGAAGCTCTGTGAATCCGGGTTCCCGGTAATGATTCGTGCCGGTTCAGCTTGCGGTGCGGCTGCCTTAGGAGCAGCCTTCACTGCCGCTGCCTTGGCTTCCGCTTCCGCCTGGGCTTCAGCCTCCGCTTGCTTGGCATCGAATAAGGCGGACACCTCGGCAGGGGTCTTGGCACTCATGATTTGTTCGATGAATTCGCTTTCAATGAGCAACCTGGACAGTGCAGCGAGTGTCCGCAGGTGCATATTTCCAGCTCCGTCCGGCGCGGCGATCAAGAAGAAGATGTGGGCCGGCGCTTCATCCAGGGAGGCAAAATCAATTCCGGCGCTGCTCTTCGCAAAGACTACTGTTGCTTCGCTAACGGCCTTGGTCTTGGCATGAGGCATAGCAATGCCTCCGCCGATGCCTGTGCTGGACTGGGCTTCACGCTCCAGAATCTTCTCCTTGAACAGCTTCGCATCCGTGATGCGTCCGCTGGCCGCGAGGCTGGCAATCAGCTCGTCAATGACCCCTTCCTTCGTTGTCGCCTGCAGCTCCATAATCATCGTTTCCTGTATCATTAAATCTGTAATTTTCATCAATTCTCAACTCCCCGAATGTACTTGAACCTGTTAACCTCTGTTATTCATAGCTGAGATATGGCAATAAGCGGACGAAGCTCTTCAATCAATGCCCGGTCTGCCAGATCATCGGAGAACGCTGTGGCACTTCCTGATGCCACACCGGCACGGAATGCTTCCAGCACATTCCCTGTCAGCGACAAGGTGCCCACGAATCCGGCAATCATCGAATCTCCCGCACCTACTGAATTCCTCACCTGGCCCTTAGGAGCGCTGGCATGGTATACTTCTTGCCCGGTAAGGAACAATGCGCCTTCGCCAGCCATCGAGACCAGCACGTGCTTGGCACCACCCGTAAGAAGCTTGCGTCCGTAAGTGATAATCTCTTCTCTGGTACTGATCTGAACACCGAACAGCTCTGCCAGCTCATGGTGATTCGGCTTGACCAGCAACGGCCCCCGGGATAAGGCGTCCTGCAAGGCCTGCCCGGTCGTATCAATAACGAACTCCGCGCCCTTCTGCCTGCATACTGCAATCAGTCTGCTGTAGAAATCTCCACCCAGCGAAGGTGGCGTGCTGCCTGACAGGATCACAATGTCACCCGGCTTCAGGGCTTCCAGCTTAAGCAGCAGCGAAGACGTCTCGGTCTCCGTAATGACAGGCCCGGCTCCGTTAATCTCTGTCTCCTGCCCGGCCTTAAGCTTGATATTGATCCGGGTATCGTCCGCAATATGAACGAAGTCGCCGGAGATCCCCTCCTGGCCCAGCCAGGTATCAATGTAGCCGCCGGTGAAGCCGCCCAGAAATCCGGTGGCCGTATTCTCAACGCCCAGCTGCTTCAGAACGCGGGATACGTTGATTCCCTTCCCGCCGGGCAGCTTCATATCGCGCTTCATCCGGTTGAGTCCGCCTAGTGTTAACTCTTCTACCTCCACGATATAATCGACGGAAGGATTGAGTGTCACAGTATAGATCATCATTCATCCCTCATTTATAATGTTTGTCTTCCCATCCCGTCACACCAGTGTATAATCCACATCCAGCTTCTCAAGCTGCCTCCTGAAGCTATCCGGTGTGCCCTTATCCAGAATGCAGTGATCCATCTCCTGCAGATCTGCAACCTTGCAGAAGGAGATCTGCCCGATCTTGCTATGGTCGGCCAGCAGGATCGTCTGCTTCGCTACAGCGATCATTTTGCGCTTGGTGGCCGCTTCCAGCATATTCGGCGTCGTAATCCCTTCACGGATATCCAGCCCGTTGGTGCCAAGGAAAGCCTTATCCACCCGCACCATATCCAGCGAGCGTTCGGTCATCGGTCCGACAAAAGCCATGGTGTCCGGCCTTAGCATCCCGCCTGTAATAGACACCTCAATATGGCGGCAGTCCTTCAGCTCGTTCAGCGCCATGATTGAGTTGGTAATGACCTTGAGATTGCGGAACGATTTCAGCGCCCGGGCAATCTGCAGGGTAGTGGTACCTCCGTCAAGGAGAATGGCATCACCATCCTCAATCATCTCCACAGCCTTCCCGGCAATCCGCAGCTTCTCTTCCAGGAACCGGTCTTCCTTGTCCGTAACCGCCGCTTCAAAGTTCACACTCTGCAGGGATACTGCCCCGCCATGCGTACGCTTCAGCAGCCGCGCTTCCTCCAGCTCCTTGAGGTCCCGGCGGATGGTCGATTCCGAGACGGACAGCTCCTGGCCCAGCTCCTGAACCGAGGCTCTTGTGTGCTTCTCGACAAACAGCAGAATCATCCGTTTGCGTTCTTCTTCAAACATGCAGCTCACTCCTTAGGATGTGCAGCTACCCGCTGCTGGATTCCTATATATACAGTAACTACCTGAATTGAAAGATAAGATGACTGGATTCAAATCACTTGTGACTGATGTTGATCATTTGTGCTCATTTATGATTGTAACAGCGTTTTCATGAACTGTAAAGAGGCTACTATTCCAGCCGGATACACTACTGCTGTAAGTATTCGCGTATGCTCTGCTCATTTATGCTCATTTCAGCCTTGTAACTATATCATCCGGTGCGGCAAATTACCTCCCGATTGCCCATTTCACAATGGCAGCGGGCGACATATTTATATTACATATGGGGAAAAGCGGGTGAACAGGAGATGGCCTATTACAATAACAACGGATATGGCAGCGCGGGCGGTAACGGCGGTAATGGCAGCAATGGCGGCATTAACGGCCAAGGAGGGAGCGGCAGTGACGGCCCAGTAGGAACCGAGGAGCTCAGTGCAGAGGATTATGCGATTATTGCCGCCGGCTTTGGCGTGCTCGGGGAACTGTTTGCTTTTTTCTCTCTGGTAAAAGCCAAGCAGGTGACCAAGGAAACAGGCGGACAGGTAGGTGCCGGCATCGACCCCGTGCTGTTCGTACAGAACCGCAAAAAAAAAGCAGCCAGACGAAAGTCCCGCCGGCTGCGTTGATCCCTTATATTTTCCGAATCCATCGCTTAATTCAAAGGTATGACATCATGCTTCACAAATATGGTCTGCACTCTCTCCCGCAGCTCTTCTTCAGGCAGAAGGACAATGACAATAATACGCTCCAGATCAGCATGCTTCGCATACGCCTCCGCGTCATCTTGCGGAATCCCCATTCCGATCAGGCTGACCGCAAGGCCGTCTGTCTCCAGATCCGCCCCCGCGAGCTTGCGGGCTGCCGGACCTGCTGCGACCGCAGAATCCGCGACCATATCCAGGCCTACCCCAAGCCCGCGGGCTGTACCGTACAAGCCATTATTCCCCTGCCCCGTCTCCACTTCTCCAATCGCGGCATCCTTGCTGATGATCTCCAGCGTGTTCTTCTGCTTCGTGACAGCTGAGATATGCTTCGCCTTGATCCCACTTTTCTTCAATTCTTCGATCGCCAGCACCGCATCACTCCGGTGTCCAAAAATCCCCAATACCAATGTTGGCATGCGGCATCCCTCCTATTACTGCTACTGCAATATTTCCACTCTGCTACTGCGATATTACCACTCCGCCTGTGGCTTGAATCCCGCATGTGGCGGCGGCTCCCGGTCAGGCCTGAATCAATCTCTTCTAATTGGGTTATAAAGATACGTATACATAAACATAACTTAAGAGATAGGGGGGGCTGCTGTGCTTCAAAGCAAGTATTTTCGGACCTGCCTGGCCATTATCGCCTTTTTGACGATTCTGTACCTGGGCTCGAAGGTCATTTTTCTGTTCACACCGCTGGTATCTATCATTCAACTGCTGCTCGTACCCATGATGCTGTCGGGCTTTATGTATTATCTTCTGCGGCCGATTGTCAACTATCTGGGGACCAAAAATGTTAACCGCGGGCTGTCCGTCCTGCTGATTTATCTTGTGTTCGCCGGACTGTTCGTCTTATTCTGGGTGCTGGTCTGGCCTACACTGCGCGAGCAAATCCAGAATTTCATCGACAATACGCCATATCTGGTCGAGGGTATACAAAACCAGTTCAACAAACTGCAGAACGACCCGTCACTCTCCCGCTTCTTCAAGGGTGACACGGATGTGACCACACGCCTGACGGAGTATTTGAACAGTGCCATTAACTGGGTGACCAATTCGATGTCCAACCTGATCACAGTGATCTCCAGTATTGTCGTGGTTATCGCTACCCTGCCGATCATTCTCTATTACATGCTGAAGGACGGGCACAAGCTGTCCCCGATTCTTCAGGGCCTGATTCCGAAGAAATACCGCAAGGAAGGCCAGGAGATGTTCAAGGATATCGACTCTGCACTCAGCGGCTTCATCGTTACACGTGTCCTGCTTAATGTGGTGCTGGGCATCTTGCTATACATCGGATTTTTGCTGATCGGCCTGCCTTATTCTCTGCTGCTCGCCGTGATCTCCATCCCGCTGAATTTCATTCCCTATGTGGGCTCGCTGCTGGCGGCGGTTCCCGTTGTTATCGTGGGGTTCATCGAATCGCCTTCACTCGCGATCTGGTCAGCCGTCGTCATTCTGATCGCGCAGCAGATTCAGGATAACGTGCTGTCACCGGTCATCTATGGCAAGTCGCTGGATGTTCACCCGCTCACAACAGTGCTGCTTGTACTCGTGGGGGGCGACTTCTATGGACTGATCTGCGTCCTCATTGCGCTTCCGGTCTATATGATTATCAAAATCATCTTCCTGCGCATTTACGAGATCATTGTCGCCGAGCGGGTGGATCAACCCGTACCCGAGCCAGGTGCTCCGCCGGGGATTGAGATTGAGATCGTCAAGGACGATAAGGTATAGCAAGTGGAAACGGCTTTGCCGTCCTTTTAAAGGACGGTACCGTTTCAGCGAGAAATAGAAAGATAAGTTATCGTGTGCAACATATAAATTCTATATTTTAAAACAATCCCACAAAGTGGGGCTTTAGCGTAGGTGATAACTCAGGTACTTTGCGGGGGCCCCAAAACATATAAATTCTTATCTTTTAATAAAAAGCCCTCCGGCGCTGATGATCTCCGCGCCGGAGGGCTTTTCAATGTACACGCTTGAATGTATCTGGACTTCATCCCCGCAGCGAGCGGACCACGAAAGTGTGGTTGCCCTTAGGCAGGTTCTGCCCGTCACGCAGCGTCACGGAGCCTTTGGTATGTGCGATGATCGTCGCATTGAATGCAACCAGCTGGTCCCCTTTCCAGACAGTAACCGCTGATTTGAAATAGACGGCATTATCAAACTGCAGACGTTCTCTCATAATATATCCGACCGAATGGAGAACCGGGGGCAAAGCCCTCTCTTTGGGAGCCAGAGCCTTGATGTACACAATATCGCGGAAAGGGACGGCAATCTCCTGATGCCCGATGACGGCTACCGAAGCTGCAAGATCCCATCTGCGCAGAACGCCTTTCATAATCGTATATGGCTGCTCGCCGCAGTACATAATGACCGGTCTGCCAACCCAATGCTTCATGGCTCCACGCCCTTCCCTGTGCCTGAACTACTTATACCTTCGGTATGGACCAGTCTATGCCCTTAAGCCCATGCTGCTCCAGATACTGGTTGGCCTGAGAGAACGGGCGGCTGCCGAGAAATCCGCGGTGTGCTGAGAACGGGCTCGGGTGCGGGGACTGGATCACCTTGTGTCTGCTGCGGTCAACTACCGCGCCCTTAAGCTGGGCATGGCTGCCCCACAGGATGAAGACCATCGGTTCCGTCCGCTCGTTCAGCTTCTCCATAATGGCATCCGTGAAGGTCTCCCAGCCCAGCCCCTTATGCGAATTCGGCTGGCCCTCGCGTACTGTCAGTACGGCATTGAGCATCAGCACACCCTCTTCCGCCCAGTGCAGCAGCGATCCGTGGCCCGGCACCTCCAACCCGAGATCACTGTGCAGCTCAGCGTAGATATTGCGCAGAGACGGCGGAATCCTTACACCCGGCTCTACCGAGAAGCTAAGGCCATGGGCCTGTCCGGCGCCGTGATAAGGGTCCTGTCCCAGAATGACTACCCGGGTCTTACTGTAAGGCGTCAGCTTCAGCGCCGAGAACAGCTTGTCCTTCGGGGGATAGACTGTATACTGCTTGTACTCGCGTGCCAGGGCATAGCGCAATTCCTCAAAGTAAGGCTTCTGCGTCTCTTCCTGCAGCACTTCATCCCAATCGTTGCCAAACATTCGGTTCTCCTCCCAATTACCCTGCTATTAGTATTGTTTCATTATCTGTTATTAACCAGAATAACAGGAACTTATTTGCGGCCATAGTCCGCCTTGATCTCGCCCCATGACTTCGTCTGCCATTTCAGCACCTTGTTGTCATAAGTATGGCTGCGCAGCCAGCTCTCCGCCCGGTCAATCAGCTGCCAGATCTCCTCTGTAGAGGCATCCCGAGGCAAGGTCGTGGCCACCTTTTTCTGCTTGACCCATTTCATTGCATTGACAGAATCACTATAGACCGTCTTGCTGCTGCCTTCCTGCTTAAGATGAGCCAGCGCATGCACAATCGCCAGGAATTCTCCGAGGTTATTGGTACCTTTACGGATCGAACCGCAGGAGAAAATCACATCCCCGGTCTGGGTATCTACGCCTTTGTATTCGACCGGTCCGGGATTCCCCCGGGTGCCTACATCCACGGAGATGCTGTCATAATCGATCTCCTCAGATGTCTCCACTCCGGCACTCCGGCTCCAGGACTTGCCTGACTTGCTTGTGCCGGAAGTCCCTGAAGCTGCCGCACCCGTTCCCCAGTTGCCCTTCCAGCCTGCCTTGAAGGCTGTCTCAGCAGCCGCCTTGCTCTCATAGGACTTATATTTCGCTCCGGTATAATGATCCGTCTGCGCCTGACATTCCGCCCATGTATTGTAGACTCCGGGCTGCTTGCCTTCCCAGACTACGTAGTATTTCTGCTTAGCCATTCCTATTGCTCCCTCCTGCCGGTGTAACCTTATCCAGAATAATATTGTACTGCATACTGCGTTCTTATTGAAGTCTGAATACACCCGCACGCCTGCTGCCCTCCCGAATATCTGTCTGGATAATTACCGGCAGGCGCGTTCATACTAATACGGCAGCTCAGTCCAGCACAGCCAGCGTAGTATCAATAATGGTCTGGAGCTTGCCCGCATCCCTCGTTGCCTTGACCATAACCCGCAGTCCAACCAGGGCATTGTGCAGATAAGCAGCAAGCGCCGGAGCCGCATGCCGGGAGGAGAGTTCTCCAGTCTCCTGTCCATGCAGGATCAGCTGTTCCATTAATCTCTCGGTATTCAGAAAAGCTTCATTGGCCCGCTCAGCTGCTTCCGGATCATGAGCCGACAGCTCCACTGCCGTATTCACCAGCATACAGCCCTTCGGCTCCGCTTCACTTCTATAGACTGTGGCTTCGAATAAGAGGCGGATGGCTGCCTTGGCAGAGGTGATGCCTTCGATCCGGCTCTCCAGCCTGGAGCTTTGAATGGAAGCAAAGCGTTCCAGCGCTTTTATATATAAGGTATGCTTGTCTCCAA
Organism: Paenibacillus sp. FSL M7-0420; assembly: GCF_038002345.1. NCBI lineage: Bacteria > Bacillati > Bacillota > Bacilli > Caryophanales > Paenibacillaceae > Paenibacillus > Paenibacillus sp. FSL M7-0420. The sequence goes on from NZ_JBBOCJ010000001.1 coordinate 4,738,888, forward strand.
AGGTGTCATACATGCTTCGCTTGTGAATTCCCATGCCGGCTACAAGATCCTGCATTGACGTCTTCTCATAGCCCTGCTGCCAGAAAATCGTCATTGCCTTGAGCAATACATCATCAATGTCAAACTCTTTGCTTCGCGCCATGATCATGCTCCTTTCGCGGTCTATTTTACCATTTATAGAACGATCGGTAAATATTATTGTAGCAGTGTTAACTAGATCACATCAATTCCGCACCAATCATTCTATATTAATTTTAAGGAAAATACCATCAGCATTACACACCCCAAGGAGGTTATCACATGAGAAAACTCGCAGTAATACTTGCGGCATTTACCCTGACCCTGCTGATCGGATGCGGCAACAATAACAAAAGTACAGAGAACACTAACACCTCAGCGAACACGGGCAATACGGCTACCGCTGCCCCGGATGCGGTCACTTCAGCTTCAGTGGTCGACAACGGCGAAGCCTTCAAGAAGGCGATCAGCAAGGACGGCACCTGGATTGCAGCCACCCTGAAAGACCTGAGCTTCTCCGAGGAGCTTGTGGTGGACGGACAATTCATTAACAAGGAAGAGCCTGCCCGCAAAATCGCGCTCTATACCCAGGATGCCGATCACAACATCACGAACTCCTTCAAGCTCACCGCCCCCAAATTGACGATCCGCAGCGAGAATGCCCGGATTCAGGGAGGGACCTTTGTGGGTGATGTCTATGTGGAGGCTGACGGCTTCGCCGTCGTGAATGCCACCATTGAAGGCAATGTCTATTTCTCCGATGCCAAGTACCAGGCTACCTATACGGCAGCTGATCAGGGTAAGGTAACCGGCGTCACCGAAGTGAAAAAATAATGCGGCTGGGTGCGGGGTGTTCCTCTTCGGGCAAGCGGCCGGGGAGGATACCCCTTTTTCTTGTTCCTGCCCGCGAAAAGGGGTGCTGGCCTAATGAAGTTCATCCGTAAATATGCTATTCTTCCTCTTCTGCTCCTGATGCTCTCCTCCTGCGGCGGACAGGATGTAGCGGAGCCGGAGCCGCAATACCGGATTCAGTCCGGCCATGATCTGAGTATTCTGACAACGAGCGACACCCATTATTTAGCGCAGGAGCTAAGAGATCTCGGACCTGCCTTCCAGCAGTTTCTGGCTGCCGGTGACGGCAAGCAGCTCGGCTACAGCAAGGAGATGATGGAGGCGCTGGGCTATGATATCGGAATCCGCAAGCCGGATGTAATGATTATCAGCGGGGATCTCAGCAACAACGGGGAAGAAGCCAGCCATAAGGAGCTGGCCGGACATCTGAAGCGCATTGAGCAAGATACCGGAACCCGGATCTATGTGATCCCGGGCAATCATGATATCCGGAATCCCTGGGCCCGGAGCTTCCGCGATAAGCGCCAATATGCCGCAGATTCCGTGAGCGTCAAGGCATTCCGCCAAATCTACGGCAGCTTCGGTTATGATGAGGCCCTGCTGAGAGACGAGGATTCGCTCAGTTACCTGGCCGCCCCGTCGGAGGATCTGTGGCTGCTCATGCTTGATACTGCACAGTATAAGGACAATAAAGCACTGGGACATCCCCAGCTGGAGGGACGGGTCAGCGGCCGGACCCTGGAATGGATCGCCGCCTGCGGCGCGAAGGCCGCGGCCGCAGGCGCGCAGCTCGTGACGGTCATGCATCACAGCCTGCTGAATCACAGTGAATTCATTCAGGAGGGCTTTACTGTAGAGGACCATGCCAAAGTTACAGATGCCTTGATGCAGAGCGGTGTGCGGACGGTTCTCAGCGGGCATATACACATTCAGGACATCAGTGAATATAGTCATGACGGGGAACATATCTATGACATCGCCAGCAGCGCTTTATCTGTTTTTCCCCATCAATACGGACTCTTAACCTATTCCTCCGCCCGTCAGACTCTGGATTACAGCACGGCAAGATTAGGGATGGAGCAATGGGCAGCAGCCACCGGCAATACCGATCCGAATCTGCTGGGCTTCAGGGCCTACAGTGAAGCCAGCTTCCGCAAGCGGTCTGCCACCCGGAGTTATTCCCGTCTGGCTGAAGACCCCGCTTATGCCAGCTATACGGAGGCTGAGCTGAAGCAAATGGCTGACGTTGTCGGAAGGCTGAACGAGAATTACTTCGCAGGCTCTGCCAGTACGGGCAATGCCGCCGTGACGGCCACAGCAGGCTACCGGCTCTGGCAGGACGCCCCGGCAAGCGGAACGAGAAGCTATGTTCTGGAGATGGCCTCGCAGCAGCCGAAGAACAATCATGAACTGCATGTCCAGCTTCCTCAGCGGTAATGTTTGAAAAACTGGAAACAGGTGTAAAATAGACAAGTATGCTTACACCTACTGCTGAGGAGATGATGATCACCATGTTCACACGTATGGATGAGATTATGATTGAAATCCCGGACGTCGAGAAACCAGATCCTAATGCTGCAGCAGCCGTACAAGAGCTGCTCGGAGGCAAATTCGGTGAAATGTCAACACTCAATAACTACTTGTACCAGTCCTTCAACTTCCGCTCCAAGGACAAGCTGAAGCCCTTCTACGACCTGGTAATGAGCATTACCGCCGAGGAGCTGGGCCATGTTGAGCTGGTCTCCCACGCCGTGAACAAATGTCTAAGAGGTTCCACGGCTTATAAGAAACCGGATTCCACGCCGCTTGCGGATGTCAAAGACGCACGGCTGTCTTATCATTTCCTGGCAGGCGCACAGGGGGCCATGCCGTTCGATTCGATGGGCAATCCATGGACCGGAGCCAATGTGTTCAACAGCGGCAACCTCGTGGAAGATCTCCTGCATAACTTCTTCCTGGAGTGCGGGGCCAGAACCCATAAAATGAAGGTCTACGAAATGACCGACCACCCTGCAGCCCGGGCGGTAGTCGGCTTCCTGCTTGTCCGTGGAGGTGTTCACGTGGTCGCTTACGCCAAGGCGCTGGAGATTGCCACAGGCGTCAATGTTACCAAGCTGGTGCCTATTCCTTCCTTGGACAACAAAGCATTCAATGAAGCCAGAAAGTACGAGGAAAAAGGCGTTCATACGAAGCTGTATACCTGGAGCGATAAGGATTTCAGCTCCATTGACCAGATCTGGAAGGGTACTCACCCCGAGGACGGGCTTCCGCTTGAGGTCATTCAGGGCGTACCGGAAGGCTTCCCTATCCCCGAGGCCCCGGAATTGAAGGAAGAATTCGCACCGGGCATCTCTGCCGAGGAATTCAAGGAGATTGCCAAACGGCTTAAAATGGCCGGGAATATTCATGACTAGCAGCCGGAGCCAAGCATAGCGAATAATATCACCCATAGAGAAGCGGATGTCCCGGAAGCCATGAACTGGCTGCCGGAACATCCGCTTTATTTGGGAATGGATTCTTCTAAGATCTCTACCTTATAGCTCCGGTAACTCCGGCTCAAGCAGTAGTAGGGTATCGGCAACAGCCCGCCCATTCACAAGCAGCACTATGGAATGCTCTCCGGGATAGTGCTTCCGTGTAGTCAGGTTGGCCCAGCGGTGGGTCCGTGTACCGGAGAGTCTGGTGCCGCCGGGCACGGTTTTGTCGGATAACAGAAACAGCTTGCGTGAGGTCTTGCCGCCGGCCTTGACGAAGTTGATCCCGTATTCAATGCGGATGCGTACCGGTCCGCCCTCCCGGATGGTCAGAGCGTATTGCAGCTCACAGTGCTCTCCGATCCGCAGTACAGCCGGGTCTGCCGTGAGGACAGCCGAGCTGACCAGCGGGGTACCGCTCTCCTCCGGAGCATATCCGAACAGCTCCATGATCTCAGGATCTGCCTTGCGGATCAGTGAGCGGCAGCCATGCCGCACAATCCAGTTCGTGTTCGCGTTACTGCCCAGCCAGCGGCGGGCGGTAGCTATCACGATATCGGGGTGATCCTTCGCGATATCGTTCAGGTTGTTGGCTACACTTTTGCGCACATAGAGTGACGGGTCAGCCTTCAGCTTCTCCAGCAGCGGCAATAGCGGAGACGGATCGCGCTTGAACACCGGCAGTGCCTGGCCCCAGGGCAGGCGGGGACGGCATCCCTCACTGGCGAGCCGCCGCACATGCTCCCCCGGATGCTCCGCCCAGATCAGCATCTGGTCCATCATCGCTTGCGGATCACGCAGCAGGAACGGCCTGACGGCAAATTCCGCCGAGGACCTCTGGGTGAACCGCTCCAACGCCTCCATCGACAGCTCCCAGTGCTCCCCGCTTCCGCCATACACCTCCACGAAATCCGGGAAGATCAGATACGGGAAGCCGACACAGTCCTTATCTATCGCATACAATATCTTCAGCGCTTCCTCATAGGCCGGGGGCAGGCAGCTGCCCAGTGTCTCTGTAATCCTCCGCATCCGCGCCTTCAGCTCCAGCTCCTCCCACGGCTCCTTCATCGCCTCAGCCATAAAGCGGTCTGGCTCGAACGAACCGTAGACGGCTTTAATTTTCATTCCCAGGCTATGCAGGAATTCTTGGTTGTACATTGCTTTCAAGGGTTCGGCCATTCTTGAGTTCCTCCTGCTGGTGTAATTAGATTCTCTTAATAATGAGAGCATACCATACGAACCGGACATCCCTGTGTCAACTTTCAGCTGGATATATATACACCAACTATAGCCTATGTTCAAATCCGGCAGCCTGTCGTACAATAAGGTTTAAGTTTTTTTGTCCGCTGACGATGTACTACCTCATGAAAGGACTGGGACTTTTGCCACAGACACTTGTTAAAAACATTGATTTTTTCGTAGCCGCACTGTCACAGACCTTCGTATCCGCCCTCCAGCTTGACCCTGACGGAATGTACTCCCAGGTAGGCAGCGGAGTTGTTGAGAAATTCTCTGATGAGTATGTCCGGCTGAAAAGATTCGACGGCACCACCTCGCATTACGCCCGCGATATTACGAAATTCCAGCACAACCATGCCTGAGAAGGCTTCGGGGTCTCTTCATCAGAGGAGAAGCAGCGCTCGCCTGTGATCCTTCCTCCCCTCTTCAAACGCAGACCCTGGACCCTGATCCGGGTCTGTTTTTGCGTTGACTTTTCACAAAATATTAACGTGTGCATTCCAATAAACTATTGACTTGACGCTGCTGGAGAACTAAACTGAAATCGTTAACAATTCCATGTACCCGGGGAGAACCTATGATTACCATCAAAGATATTGCCCGTGTTGCCGGTGTGTCCCATACTACCGTATCGAGGGCGCTGAACGGCAACCCGCTGATCAAGAAGGCCACCCGGGATAAGATTGAACGGATCGCCGCCGAAATGAATTATGTGCCGAATTACAGTGCCAAGAGCCTGGTCACCAAGAGATCGTTCATCATCGGCCTGTTCTTCTCCAGTATTGAGCAGGGGACTTCCGCAAGCTTCCTGGTGGATGCCATCAAAGGCATTACGCACAGTCTGGATGAGAACTATAATCTGACGGTAAACGGGATCGACGGTGTGCAGCATTTCAGCAATATTCAACCGCAGCGCTTCGACGGCATTCTGGTCATGAGCCAGAGCGATGAAGACAATGCCTTCATCTATCATGTGAAGAAGACGGGCATTCCGCTAGTGGTGCTGAACCGCCAGCTGGAGGACCCCGGCATCATGAACGTGGTCGCCAATGACCGCGAAGGCGTCAAGGAAGCGATTGATTATGCTGTGCAGCAGGGTCACCGCAAGCTGGCTATTATTGAAGGCAAGCCCGGCTTCAAGTCCTCAAGCGAACGTAAGCAGGGCTTCCTGGACAGTCTGATTGCAGGCCGGCTTGCGCTGAATCCTGATTATTTTGCCCCCGGAGATTACAGCATTGAGAGCGGATATGCGGCGATGAGCAAGCTGCTTAGCCTGGAGGACCGGCCTACGGCGGTGTTCTGCTCCAATGATGATATGGCGATTGGCGCCATGAATGCCTGCTATGCCCACAAGGTGCAGGTGCCGGAGCAGATCTCACTGATCGGCTTCGATGATATGATGTTCGCCCGCTATACGAATCCTGCCCTGACCACGGTCCGCAAGCCGATTGCCGAGATCAGTGAGCTCGGCATTACCATGCTGATCCAGCTGCTTCAGCAGCCGGAGACCCCGCCGCAGCAGCTGTTCGTTAAGACTTCGCTGGTGGTACGGGATACGGTTGCCGGAGTATAACTCTATCAATACCCCACCCGCTATTTTCTGCAGATACGGAGCCTTCCTGGACAAGAGAAGGAATTCCGGATCTTGCTTAAAATAAAATGTTAACGTGTGCAATTAATCACTGTATTCTAAAGGAGATCATGACCATTATGACAAACCGTTTATCCAGAAGCACTCACCCGGGGCTAACCCTCCATCCGGAACGGATGATTCAGTTCGGCGAAGGCAACTTCATGCGTGCGTTCGTAGACTGGCAGCTGCAGCAAATGAACAATCAGGGTCTGTTCAACGGAAGCGCTGTCCTCATTCAGCCCATTGCTCAGGGACCCGGAGGAGTAGCTGATCTGATGGCCGCTCAAGACAACCTCTACACTGTGCTGCTTAATGGCATCATGGACAACGAGACCGTCAATTCCCGCGAAATTATCAGCTCGGTCAGCCGGGTGATTAACCCATACATGGATTATGAAGCTTATCTCGCGCTCGCCGAGAATGATGATCTGGAGTTCATCACCTCCAATACTACCGAAGCCGGCATTGCCTATCTTCCAGGCGACCGCGCAGACGATGCTCCCCCTAAGAGCTTCCCGGGCAAGCTGACCGCCCTGCTCCACCGCCGCTTCGAGCTTGGCAAGAAAGGCTTCGTTATTATTCCTTGCGAGCTGATTGACCGCAACGGCGAGAAATTGCAGGAGATCGTAGAACGTTATGCGGCTGACTGGAATCTTGGCGCAGAATTCCTGCAATGGCTGAAGTCCGAGAATACCTTCTGCTGCAGTCTGGTGGACCGGATTGTTCCTGGTTATCCGCGTGATCAGGCGGCCGCCCTCGAAGCCGAGCTGGGCTATCTCGATAACGTAATGGTGAATGCAGAGCCGTTCCTCTTCTGGGTCATTGAAGGCCCGGAGTCTCTGGCAGAACGCCTGCCGCTGGCCAAGGCCGGACTGAATGTCGTGGTAACACCGGATATGACGCCTTACCGCGAACGCAAGGTTCATCTGCTGAACGGACCTCATACCGCTATGGTCCCTCTGGGCCTGCTTGCCGGTCTTGAGACGGTTGAAGACGTCATGAATGACGGTACCTTCTCCCGCTTCGTGAAGCAGTTGATCGAAGAGGAGCTGATCCCGATGCTGGATCTGCCTGCCGATGAGCTGCTGTCCTATGCCGGCGCTGTGCAGGAGCGGTTCCGCAATCCGTTCATCCGCCATGAGCTGACCTCCATCTCGCTCAACAGCATTTCCAAATTCAAGGCCCGCCTGCTTCCGGTCATGCTTCGCTACCAGCAGGAACGAGGCCAGCTTCCGGAGCGGATGACCCTCGCCTTCGCCGCCCTGCTGCTCAGCTACCGGGGAGACCGTATTCCCCGGCAGGACGGCGCTGAAGTGCTGGCAGTGTTCGATCAGGCCTGGAGCCAGCCGGCCAGCTTCGTGAACACTATTCTTGCCGACACCAGCCTGTGGGGACAGGACCTGACCCGGCTGCCGGGGCTGGCTGATGCGGTTGCCGCCCATTTGCAGCAGCTGGAGCTTGAAGATTCCCGCGCAGCATTACAGGAACTCGTCGGATGAACCGGCGTGTTTGTACGAAGGAGCTCAGGAAAGCGCAGAATCACTAACTTTTAGGAGGGCCAACATGAAGAACTTAATGAAAATGAACCCGAGAGATACGGTAGCTGTAGCCTTACGGCCGATTGCTGCCGGAGAAGAACTGACGATAGACGGACTGACGCTTCAGGCCGCCCAGGAGATTCCGCAGGGTCATAAGATTGCCCTGACCGGTTTCAGCAGCGGAGACATCATTACCAAATACGGTTCCCCGATCGGCCATGCCACGGCTCCGATTGCCGCAGGCGACTGGATTCATACGCATAACATCAAAACCAATCTGTCCGGCGAGGAAGAATATGAGTATGTGCCCGATGTCCATCCGGTGATCTATCCGCGCCGTGATCTGACCTTCCAGGGATACCGGCGGAGTAACGGCAAGGTGGGCATCCGTAATGATCTGTTCATTATTCCGACCGTGGGCTGTGTGAACGGCGTGGCCGAGCAGATGCTGCAGGAGTTCAAGGCCGAGCATCCCGATCTTGGCGGATTCGACAACCTGACCGTGCTGAAGCATCCTTACGGCTGCTCCCAGCTGGGCGATGACCACCGTATGACCCGCAGCATTCTGCTTGATGCCGTCAATCATCCCAATGCAGGCGGTGTACTCGTCTTCGGCCTTGGCTGCGAGAACAATATCGTCTCCGAGTTCCGCAGCATGCTGGGCGATTATGACGAATCCCGGGTTAAATTCCTGGTGGCCCAGGAGGTCGGCAATGAGCTGGAAGCTGGACTTGTCCTGCTGGAGGAGCTGTATGAAGCCGCAGCGAACGACGTCCGTGAGCCGGTTCCGCTCAGTGAGCTGAACATCGGGCTGAAATGCGGCGGCTCTGACGGGTTCTCCGGCATTACGGCCAACCCGCTGCTGGGCGCATTCTCCGACTTCATCATCTCCCAGGGCGGAACCTCGGTGCTGACGGAGGTGCCGGAAATGTTCGGTGCGGAGAAGGTGCTGATGGCCCGCGCAGAGAGCAAGGAGGTCTATGATGATATCGTCTCGCTGATCAATAACTTCAAGCAGTATTTCCTCTCCTACGGCGAGCCTGTCTATGAGAATCCGTCTCCGGGCAACAAGGCTGGCGGCATCAGCACGCTGGAGGACAAATCACTCGGCTGCACCCAGAAGGCCGGATCGTCGCCGGTGGTGGATGTATTGCAGTATGGCGTGAAGCTGCGCAAAAAAGGGCTGAGCCTCTTACAGGCTCCCGGCAACGATCTGGTCGCTGCGTCTGCGCTTGCCGCTTCCGATTGCCAGCTCGTGCTGTTCACAACTGGCCGCGGCACGCCGTTCGGCAGCTTTGTGCCTACAGTCAAGGTGGCGACCAACAACGACCTTTTTGCCAAAAAAGGCCACTGGATGGACTTCAACGCAGGTCCCCTGCTGGAAACGCCGATGGCCGATGTGCTGGAGGAATTCATCACGTATATCATTGATGTCGCCAGCGGCCAAAAAACACGGAACGAGCAGAATGAAGTGCGTGAGCTGGCTATTTTCAAAACAGGCGTTACCTTGTAGAACTTATTCCAATCCATTTAAAGGGAGATCCTACTCATGTTCCTAAACGAGGACTTCATGTTGTCCGGCGAAACAGCACGGCTACTCTTTCATAATCACGCCAAAACCATGCCCATTATCGATTACCACTGCCATCTGGACCCGCGCGAAATCTATGAGGACCAGCCCTTTGAGAATCTGACCGCAGCCTGGCTGTACGGGGATCATTACAAATGGCGGCTGATGCGCGCAAACGGCGTGCCTGAATCGCATATTACCGGCGACGCCTCTGATTATGATAAATTTCTGGCCTGGGCCCGTACACTGCCTAAGGCAGTAGGCAACCCGCTGTACAGCTGGACGCATCTGGAGCTCCGCCGTTTCTTCGGTGTAGAGGAGCTGCTGAATGAAGCCACGGCGCCGGCCATCTGGGAGAAGGTCAACCGTAAGCTGGCTGAACCGGGCTTCACCCGGCGCGGCCTGATCCGCAGCAGCGGTGTCAAGGTGATCTGCACCACCGATGATCCGGCAGATTCCCTGGAGTATCACAAGCTGCTGCAGGGGAGTGAGACCGCCTTCCAGGTGTTCCCGACCTTCCGTCCTGACAAGGCGCTGAACATCGATGCCGAAGGCTTCGCCGCCTGGACCCTTAAGCTGGAGTCGGCCTCCGGCCTGCCGGTCAAGAGCTATGCCGGACTGCTGGATGCCCTACGTAACCGGGTTGCCTTCTTCCACGAGCAGGGCTGCCGCCTGTCGGACCATGCGCTGGATGTCCTGCGTTACGAAGCGGCTGCGCCTGAGGTGGTGGAAGCTATTTTTGCCAAAAGAATGCAGGGAGCTGCGCTGTTACCGGAGGAAATCACCCGCTACCGCACAGAGCTGCTGACCGCGCTGATCGGCTTCTATCATGACAAGGACTGGACCATGCAGCTCCATCTGCATGCTTATCGCAACAACAATACGCCGATGTTCCAGCGGCTTGGACCGGATACCGGCTATGACGGCATCAACGATCTGCCGCTGACCACAGCGCTGTCGCAGCTGCTGGACCGGGCCGAGAGCGGCAGCGGCTTGCCGAAGACGATCCTCTACTCGCTGAATCCCGGCGATTACCCTACCCTGCTCGCTCTGCTGGGCTGTTACCAGAAGGATACCCCCGGCAAGCTCCAGCTTGGCTCCGGCTGGTGGTACAACGATACGCGCAGCGGCATGCGCCAGCAGCTGACTCTGCTGGCTGAGGGCAGCCTGCTCGGCAACTTCGTCGGCATGCTGACCGATTCGCGCAGCTTCCTGTCGTATACCCGGCATGAATATTTCCGCCGGGTCCTGTGCGGACTGCTTGGTGAACTCGCCGAACGCGGGGAAGCGCCGGATGACCTCGAAGTCCTCGGGGCTATGGCCCGGGATATCTCCTACAATAACGCAGCCGGGTATTTCGGCTTCCAGACTGCCGGCAGTGAAGCCGGAGTCACTGTCTAGATGGAGGCATGCTGAAGATGCCGACTATCTATATCGCCGGAGACTCAACCGCCGCCCAGAAGGGCGGCGGGGAATGGCCGATGGCCGGATGGGGCGAGTACCTGCGGCAATACGTCAACCGGAAGGTGCGGATTGAGAACCGGGCCATCAACGGACGGAGTACACGCTCCTTCCTGGCTGAGGGCAGACTGGCAGACCTGGAGCGGGACTTCCTCCCCGGAGATTTCCTGCTGATCCAGTTCGGCCATAATGACCAGAAGCTGGAGGACCCTCTCCGTTACACGGAGCCGCATACCGATTACCGCGAGAATCTCAAGGTATTCATCGATTCTGCCCGCAGCCGGGGCAGCTTCCCTGTGCTGCTGACCTCCGTGAGCCGCCGCCGCTTCACTGCGGACAGTGAACCGGACCCGCAGGCTGTGGGACTCTATCCGCAGGTTATGCGGGAGGTTGCAGAGGAGACCGGAACACCTCTGCTTGATATTTTTGCCGCCTCCCAGCAGCTCTACCGCAGACTGGGGACCGAAGCATCAGCCGGGCTGTTCATGCACCTGCCGCCGGGTGCCCACCCCAACTACCCGGACGGCATTACCGATGACACGCACTTCTCCCAATCCGGAGCGCAGCAGATCGCAGCGCTGGTAGCTGAAGCGCTCGCACAGTGTGAGGAGCTGAGGCTGCTGCACCCGTATCTGCGGGTGTAATTGGGGGATGCAGGGGAGTGTGTCGCGCGGATTAGGTTATGCATCGGCCTGTGGAGCATTGCAAACGCAGCGCATATTATTCGCCATTCTTACATGTTGCTCACTCCTCAGTCAACATGATCAGGCCGCCTGTGACCACTTTCGGACACAGGCGGCCTTTTTAGGGAAACCGGCCCTTCGGCGCTCCATGCGAACTCTTATATCTGAATACAAAGGAGTCTAACCCTATGACCGTTCCGTTTCAACTGGGCGTCCGTGCCCATGACTTCAAGCGGTGTCCGCTGCCGCAATTAATAGATAAGCTGAAGGAGCATGGCTTCCCGGCAATTCAGTTTGCGCTGCATAAGTCTTTTCCGGAGAGTGTGGCGGAGCTTGGCGCACTGAGTCCGGGGACTGCTTCCTATTATGGCGATGCCTTCAGACAAGCCGGTATCAAGATTGCTGTCCTTGGCTGTTATGTAAATATCATTGATGCTGACCCTGCCAAACGCGCGCAGGCGCTGAGCGACTTCAACACTCATCTGCGGCTGGCCCGTGACTTCGGCGCAAGTCTGGTAGGGACAGAGACCGGCAGTATGGGTCAGGGGTATACACCGGATAATTTCACGGAGAAGGCTTTTCTGGAGGTCGTCGCCTCGGTTAGCGCCATGGTTGCTGAGGCCGAACGGTTCGGAGTAACTGTAGGCATCGAGGCAGGCGTCAACCACCCGCTCTACACGGCCCCGTTAGCCCGGCGTCTGCTGGATACCGTGCCATCCAATAATCTGCAAATTATACTGGATGCCGCGAATCTGATGACCCCGGAGAATTACCTTCAGCAGGAGCAGATTGTGGCAGAAGCGCTGGAGCTCCTCGGAGACCGGATCGCGGTTCTGCATCTGAAGGATTTCACCGTTAAGAACGGCGCCATCGACATCGTTCCTGCCGGACAAGGCATGCTGGACTTCGCCCCGCTGCTCCGCTACATGAAATATAAGCGCCCGCATATCCAAGGCCTGCTGGAGAGCACTCCAGAGGAACATCTCCAGGGCAGCGCGCAATTCCTGCGGCACATGTATAACGAGGTTTAACAAAAGTGCTCTGTGGATGGATGTTGAGTGCTGGATGAGGGTAATCTTGCACAAATTGCAGCATTTCCCCCAACTTATACACTCATAGCTGGAATTGTTGCACAAAAGGCAGGATTCCTCCTCTAACTAAGCATCCTGGCCTGCACATTCCTGCATTTCCTGCAACAATCCTCTGGCAAGCCCCGGTTTCAGGGTAGCCAAGTTGCATAACTTGCAACATTTGAGTTATTTGAGGGTATTTGCTCTAAACGAGCGGTTCACTAAGCAGCGCGCTCTAGGTGTAGCAAACAGACCGCCCATAGTTAACCGGGCGGTCTGTTGCTTGAGGCTGCTATTCCCCGGCCTCGGGGGAAATCACACCTTTTTTGAGAATAATATTCCCGTAGAGCGCATCTTCCCCTGTAATCAGAATGACGTAGCTGTGCTTGGAGCGGTCATAGAAGTCAAAACGCTCTTCATACTCCACCTGCACCGCAGGATCATGCCGGGTGAGAATCTCCTTGTACGTGTCCCATATCACAGGGACTGTGGGGTCTCCCTCCACTACAGCCATGAAGGCCGCCTGAGCCGGAGCATAATGATCCAGCGGTAGCAGCTCCAGGATGGCGTCAAGCAGCAAGGGGATACCGATCCCGTCAGCCCGCAGCACCCGGGAATGCAGCGCATGTCCCGGATAATTGGCATCCGCCAGCACCAGCTCATCCCCGTGGCCCATCTCCATCAGGGTGCGGACGAGCTCGGGGGAGAGCAGTTTGGGTATTTTTTTGAGCATAATCCTATCTCCTCCCGTCTCTTACATCCCGTAGAATGATCTCAGCGCCACCAGCTCCTCAATCCGGTGCGGCGGCAGCTCGCGCTCTCCCCCGATCATGCGGGTCAGGAAGGTCAGCTTCGCCGTATACTCAAGCCGCTCCATGTTCATATAAGCAGCCATTACATCCTTGCCCCAGGTCAGGGCCCCGTGGCTCTCCAGCAGCACAGCGGTCTTCTTGCCCAGGAAGGGAGTCAGCGAATCCGGGATCTCATCGGTCGAAGGCGTCCCGTATACCGCCAGTGGAATGTCCCCCATGGCAATGACGGATTCAGGCATCATCATTTTGTCCAGAGCTTCACCCTTGATGGCAAAAGCGGTAGCATACGGCGGATGCGCATGCACCACCCCGCCCATCTCCGGCAGCTCGTTGTAGATCTTCAGGTGCATCTTCACTTCCGTGGACGGCCGGTAGCCCTCCGCTGCATTCAGTATCTCTCCCTGCAGATTGACTTTGACCAGCATATGCGGCTGCAGATAGCCTTTGCTGACTCCGGTGGGCGAAGTAATGACCTCGGTGGCCGACAGGCGGGCGGAGATATTGCCGTCATTGGCCGCGATGAAATCCTTGTTGAACAGATTCCGGCCGATATCGCAGATTAGGCGCCGTAGTTCTTCTTCGTGATTATTCATAATTGCCCCCTTGATTGCAACTTGATTGCTAGTTGATTGCTGTATGAAGCTTATCAGTTCTGATGTGTTAAAGACGGCTGGTACCGGAGCGTTGAGCAGGACCGGGCGGCCACCCTTCGGACCTCTGCGGGATCGACAGCACCGAGCGCCGCCAATTGCACCAAAAGGTTGCCGATCGCGCTCGCTTCTACCGGTCCGGCAATAACCTCTTTGCCGGTGGCATCCGCCGTCAGCTGGCACAGCAGCTTGTTCTGAATGCCGCCGCCGACCATGTGAATGCAGCGCACCGGACGGCCGGTGAGTGCCTCCAGCTCGCGGATCGTATCCGCGTAAGACCGGGCCAGACTCTCCAGAATCGAGCGGATGATCTCCGCCCGAGTCTGCGGCACCGGCTGTCCGGTGCGGATGCAGTAGGATTCAATCCGCAGCGGCATATCGCCCGGCGTGCTGAAGAGCGGATCGTTCGGGTCCAGCATGGCGATGCATGCACCCGGCCGGTCCAACTGCCCGGCCAGCTCGGCGGCTTCCTGATGGCTCAGCGGTTCCCCCGCTTCAGCCCAGCTCCGCTGGGTCTCCTGGAGCAGCCAGAGGCCGGTGATATTCTTCAGCAGCCGGTTCGTGCCGCCGAAGCAGCTCTCGTTGGTGAAGCCGCTGGCCCGGGCTGCATCGCTTAATACGGGCTCCGCTGTCTCCAGGCCGACCAGCGACCAGGTTCCGCAGCTGATGAATGCAGCGGATGGCAGCGGATCGCTGAATCCGTCGATCCGGTCTGGATCGCTAATGCCAGGATCAGCGCAACGAGAATCGGCATTGCTGGACTCAGCGTAGCTAGAGCCGAAGCCGCCGTAAGGAATGGACGCCACGGCCGAAGCCGTATCATGCGAGGCTCCGGCGATGATCTTAAGCGGACCGCTGCCCAGCTCTTTCTGGAGCGCGGGCCGGAGCTCCCCCAGCACCGTTCCTGCCGGAACCAGCCGGGGCACAAGCGTAACCGGCAGCTCCAGCCTGCGCAGCACTTCGGCAGCAGGCGCTGTGGACTGCGGATTCAGCAGGCCGCTGGTGCTCCAGATGGTCTGCTCGGCCACGGCCACGCCGCTGAGCATATAATGGAACAGATCCGGCATCATCAGGAGCTGTCTGGCAGTTGTCCGCAGCTCCGGCTTCGCCATAAGATCGGCAAACAATTGATACACCGTATTAATCGGGCTGGACTGGTTGCCCGTCAGCTTGAATTGCTCGGCTGGTGGCAATGCAGCCTCCAGTGCCGAAGCGATGTCCGCCATCCGCTGATTCCTGTAATGATGCGGAGCGTCCAGCAGCCCGCCCTGCTCATCCAGCAGGCCGTAGTCGACTCCCCAGGTATCGACGCTCAGAGAATGCAGCGGTCCGTAGCTTGCCGCAGCCGCTGCAATCCCTTGCTTGATCTCCTCAAGCAGCCGCTGCACATCCCAGTGCAAATGTCCGTTGACCTCTACCGGTCCGTTAGGGAAGCGGTGAATCTCCTCCACCGTCACCTTTCCGTCCCTGTAGCATCCCAGCATCACTCTGCCGGAGCTGGCTCCCAGGTCGATGGCCAGCAGCCGGATTCCTTGGTTACCGGTTACCTCCATCACTTGCGTCTTCGCCTCTGTCATCTTCCCACCTCTTCACGTGGAGGATTAGTAGAGCGGGCCAAAGTTGCGGCAGGCTCTGTAATCGGCACTCTCCAGATTCTCTGTGCCGAACAGCGACCAGACGCGCGGGCGGAAAATCCGTGATTCTTCCACGTTATGCATGCTGACCGGAATCCGCAGGATCGAGGCCAGCGTAATGAGATCCGCACCGATATGCCCGTAGCTGATCGCCCCGTGATTAGCGCCCCAATTGTTCATCACATCGTAGACAGACTGGAAGGAGCCCTGGCCGGTCAGCTTCGGGGCGAACCAGGTTGTCGGCCAAGTAGGGTCCGTTCTCTGATCTAGCGTGTCATGCACCTCTCCCGGCAGCTCCACTGTGTAGCCTTCCACCAGCTGCAGTACAGGTCCCAGACCCTTGACCAGATTGAGCCGGGCCATGGTGACCGGCATACCGCCACGAGTCAGGTAATCCGTCGAGAAGCCGCCTCCCCGGAAATATTCCTGGGAAGCCGGACGGAACTGGGTCTGCGCGATACAGGCCGCCGCCTCTTCATCCGTGATGTCCCAGAACGGCTTGATCGCCGGCTTGCCGTCAATACTCTGCTCGCCGGTGCCGTCCAGCGCTGCCGAGCCGGAATTAATCAGATGCAGCAGGCCGCCTTCCGCTGCTCCCTCCAGCTCATACCCGGTCACACGCTTCACGGCAGCCGGACTCCAGAAGGTGCGCACATCAGCAAAGATCTGCGCCGTATTCGTCAGCAGGTAATTGAACAGCATCGTCACCCCGTTCAGGCTGTCATTCTCAGTGGCGACGATATAAGGCGCCCGTCTGCCGTTCCAGTCGAACGAGGAGTTCATAATCGTCTCCATGAAGTCGCCGTTAGGGAAGTGATCGGTCCATTGCCGCTGGCCCTGGAAGCCGCCCAGCAGGGCATTGTGACCACTCGCTTCTTCTTCGAAGCCAAGCTTTGCAAGCTGCGGATTGCCGGTCATGAGATCACGGGCAATCAGCGTCATTTTGACAACTGTCTCCCACTGCTCTTCCTTAACGTCCTCACTGAGCTGCAGATGCTGCGGGTTATTATCCGCCCCCACACGGCAGTTATCCTTCACCCAGGCCAGCGCCCGCGTGAACTCCTCGGGATCATAGATCCCTTCCTCAAATCTGCGTACAAATTCGGACATATCGATATATTCATTGCGCATGCCGAGATATTCCTGGAAGAACTGCTCGTTCACAATGGAACCGGCGATTCCCATAGACACGGAGCCCATCGACAGATAGGACTTCCCTTTCATCAGAGCAGCCGCCAGCGCAGACTTCGCGAACTGCAGCAGCTTCACCTGCACATCCGCCGGGATCTCCTCGCTGCTGGATTCCTGGACATCCTCTCCGTAGATGCCGAAGGCAGGAATGCCTTTTTGCGCATAAGCAGACAGAACTGCCGCCAGATATACCGCCCCGGGGCGCTCCGTTCCGTTGAAACCCCATACCGCATGCGGGATTGTCGCATCCATATCCATCGTTTCCGATCCGTAGCACCAGCACGGGGTGACTGTAATGGATACGCCCACACCTGCACCCGCGAACTTCTGCGCCGCCGCCGCAGCCTCCTTCACACCGCCAATAGTAGAATCGGCAATGATACATTCCACCTGAGAGCCATCAGGATACCTTACATTCTCCTGCAAAAATGCCGCCACGCGCTGCGCCATGCCCATCGTCTGCGCCTCCAGCGATTCGCGCACTCCGCGTCTTCTGCCGTCAATCGTCGGCCGGATTCCAATCTTCGGATAATTTGCTGTCACTGCTGTTCCTCCCCCAAATCGTTAGTTGATAGTATGAGAACATTACACTGGAGCTATAGCTCCGATTAGTAAGCGCTACCAAATACAGCCTCTGCGGTCTGCACCCTTTTGTCTTTTGCCGCCGACTAATCCATTTCCTCTACATCATAGAATCACTTACCTGTAAAGTCAACACTATTCCACACTTTAAATTTGGTTTTTGTGTGGTTTTATGTGATATAATTTCAATGAACTGTGGAATTGTTTGTGATTGTGGGATTTATGTTAGGCAGCAGATTATAGTAAACTGTATACAACTACATAACGTAAGGGTGGGCATGATATGAAGGCTTTTGAACGGCGGGATCTGGTCATTAATGAGCTCTACAGGCATAAGAAGGTTCACGTTGCGGATCTGGCGCAGAAATTCGGTGTATCGGAGGAGACGATCCGGCGCGATCTCGACCGGCTGGACAAGGAGGGCATTGCCAAGAAGAATTACGGCGGGGCGATTCTGAACGTCCACACCAACGAGGACCCTTCCTACTCGCACAGGCATCAGGTCAACATTGAAGCGAAGCGGATGATTGCGGCAAGGCTGCTGGAGCTGATTAATGACGGGGACAGTGTGATGACGGACACCAGCACAACGGCTTTTGAAGGCTTGCGGAGAATCGTCGAGGACAAAAAAAATCTGACCATCATCACCAATTCCCTGGCGGTATTGTCAGAATTCCAGCATTCCGGGCAAAAGCTCATCTCCACGGGGGGCCTGCTTGGGCCGGAGACCAGCTCTTTCGTAGGGCCTACGGCCTCGCAGACCATCCTGAAATATAATGTGGATGTGGCTATTTTCAGCTGCAAGGCACTCTCCATGAACGGCGGACTCTGTGATTCCAACGAGGCGGAGACCGAGCTTAAGGTGCTGATGCAGCAGCAGGCGAGCAAGGTGGTCCTTCTGGCTGACCATTCCAAGTTCGACCGGATCGCCTTCATCCGGCTGTTCAGCTTCGACAAGGTCGATTATATCGTCACCGATCAGCGGCCGTCTGAGGAATGGATCGAGTTCCTTGCCAAGTATCAGGTCTCCCTGCTCTACCCTGCGGATTCACAATAAGTCTTAACGTTCACGCTTAAAAGCCTGCGCCGACACGTACACGAACCGTTCCGCTCTGGCCATCATATGGAACTTCTGCTCCGGGAAGTGGCGGTACAGGTAATCCACGAAATAGCCCGGATTCTCGGCGTTGCCGGCGAACAGGTCATAATGCAGCGGAACCACGGTCTCAAAGCCTGAGGTCGCCGCAAACTCCGCCGCTTCCCGGTAATTCATATTGCCGACAATATTGCGGCTTCCCCGGTAATAGTCACGGCCGTTAATCGGCAGCAGCGCCAGATCGATCTTGCGGCTGCCTACCTCCTCAATCAGCTCAGGGAACAGCACGGTATCCCCGGCATGATAGAGCGTTACCCCGTTCAGCTCCAGAATGTAGCCGACATACTTGGGATTGCCCTGTTCATCGCGGTCCAGTTGCTCATGCGCCGCTGCCACCGGATATACCTTCAGGCCTTGTGCGGGCTCTGCTTCACTGGCAGGCAGGGCAGCGGTGAGGCGCTCCTTGCCAATGCCCAGCTCCTGCAGACGCTCCAGGCAGACCGCCGGAGCCATGAACTGCGCCTGCGGATTCAGTCCGGCAAGCACGGGCAGGGCCTCCTCATCCAGATGATCCGAGTGGTCGTGGGTAATCAGGCAGACCTCCATATTCTTAATATCTGCCGGTGCAACCGGCGGCGGGAAGCTGCGGTCCGGATTCGGTGATACATACGGGTCAATATATACGGTTACATCTGCGCCCTTGACAATAACGCTGGCTTGTCCGAGGAACCAGACCGCCAGGCAGCCGTAAGGCACCTCGGTGCTGCGGATTTCTTCGATTAATTCTTGTCCTGCTAATGGCATAGCGGGTTGCTCCCTTCCTCTTCTATCGCTCATTCATCATGGCTGGCTCTTTCATCCCTGTTTAGTTTATACCCGCGAGAAGACAAATGGAAGCGCTTGTGATAATCCCTGCTTGTTACCAATGCCATTTCATGGGTACAATTATTAGATAGTCTACTTCTATAATGGACAGGTAAAGGACAGGTGAAATGAATGCAGAATTACGGATTCGCAAGAGTCGCCGCCGCTTCCCCGGAGCTCCGGGTGGCCGACTGCGTATTCAATGCAGACCAGATAATTGAAGCCATCAATACAGCCAGCACCCAGGAGGTGGAGTACCTGGTACTCCCGGAGCTGTGCATCACCGGCTACAGCTGTGCGGACCTGTTCCTCCAGCCCCGGCTGCTGGAATCCGCGATGCAGGCGCTGCTGCGGATTACGGCGGCAACGGCAGAGCACCGGATGATTGTCATTGCCGGTCTGCCGGTCTCCATCAAAAGCCGGCTGTTTAACTGTGCCGCAGTCCTCCAGCAGGGCCGGATTCTCGGGATGGTGGTCAAGACCTGCATCCCCGGATACAGCGAATTCTATGAGCCGCGCTGGTTCGCAGGAGCCGAAGAGCTGGAGGTGTCCGAGCTGCGGATCGGCGGATCGGCGGTGCCGGTGGGCAATGATCTGATTTTTGCCTGCGAGAGTGACGGGAATCTGTCGTTCGGTGTGGAGATCTGCGAGGATCTCTGGGTGCCGGTGCCGCCAAGCAGCCTGCTGGCCCAGGCCGGGGCCACGCTGCTGTTCAACCCGTCGGCCAGCAACGAGCTGGTTGGCAAGGCGGATTACCGCCGCCAGCTGGTCGGCGGCCAGTCTGCCTCCTGTGTGGCCGGTTATGTCTATGCCAGCTGCAATACGGGCGAATCGACAACAGACGTTGTCTTCGGCGGACATTCGCTGATCGCGGAGAACGGCCAGCTGCTGGCCGAATCGGAACGCTTCACCCATGTGAGCCGGATGATTACCGCCGACATTGACCTGCCCCGGCTGCAGTATTCCCGCACCGTGATGGGCACGTTCCGGGCCGGCAAGGGCGGACGCAATTACCGCGAGATTCTCTACGCCACGCCGCTCAGCAGCGGCAAAGAGCGGGAGCTGAAGCGTTCTGTAGGCGTCAACCCGTTCGTGCCGGGCAATCCGCTCCAGCGGGACGAGCGCTGCCAGGAGATTCTCTCGATCCAGACCTCCGGTCTGATGAAGCGTATCCGCCACATCGGCACCAAGCAGGCTGTGATCGGCATCTCCGGCGGCCTCGACTCTACGCTTGCGCTGCTGGTTGCCGTGCGGGCTATGGAGCTGCTCGGGCGTCCGGCCAGCGATGTGCTGGCGGTCACGATGCCGGGCTTCGGCACGACCAGCCGCACGTACGACAACGCGGTAGGCTTGATCAAGGCACTCGGCGCCTCAATGAAGGTCGTTGACATCAAGGCGGCCTGCCTCCAGCACTTCCAGGACATCGGCCACGATCCGGAGGTGCATGACCTGACTTACGAGAACGTCCAAGCCCGCGAGCGTACCCAGATTCTGATGGACCTTGCCAACAAGAACGGCGGGATTGTCATCGGCACGGGCGACCTGTCCGAGCTGGCGCTGGGCTGGTGTACCTATAACGGCGACCATATGTCGATGTACAGCGTGAATTCAGGCATTCCGAAGACGCTGATCCAGTATGTTGTCGCCTGGTATGCGGACCACGAAGCACACGAGACGGTGAGTAAGTATCTCTACAGCATTATCGAGACAGGAATCAGCCCGGAGCTGCTGCCGCCTTCGGCAACCGGAGAGATTGTCCAGCTGACCGAGAATATTCTGGGCCCTTACATTGTGCATGACTTCTTCCTGTATTACATGCTGCGTACAGGCGCTTCTCCCGGCAAAATGCTCTATCTCGCCCAGCACGCCTTCGGCGGGGCTTATCCCAAGGAGCAGCTGACCGCCTGGCTGAAGGTGTTCATCACCCGCTTCTTCACCCAGCAGTTCAAGCGCTCCTGCCTGCCGGACGGACCGAAGGTCGGTACGGTCAGCCTCTCGCCGCGCGGCGACTGGCGCATGCCAAGCGATGCTTCCGCCGCGCTCTGGCTGCAGGAAATCGAAGAACTGTAGCTCCTGGCCGTTGCTACATGGCCGAAGACAAATAGGCGTCCCCCATCATCACAGGATGATCAGGGACGCCTCTTTTTTTCAGCAATCTGCTTCACTCGTACCTATTATCAAGAATCAAGACTTCATCGCTGCCGAACGGGGTCTGAATCGTTACCGTCTCTCCCGGACACGCCAGAATCAGCCCTCTGCCCATGGGTGACCAGAGTGAGATGCAGAATTCATCCAGCTCCGCTTCACCGGGGATGACAATCCGGTACGGCTCATCAAGCGTCTCCTGGCCGATCCGCAACGACACCCGGGACCCGACCAGCACCATAGAACGCTGAAGCGCATCGCTGTCACCGGACAGAATCTGCTCCACCGTCTCCTGATAACGCTTGATCATCGCTTGAACCTCTGCCCGCTCAGCCGGAGACTCCCACGTTCCCCTGTCCAGAATGGAGAATTTATGCTCATCGAGATAGACCAGCTGCTGCACCAGCTCCTCACGGAAGGAAACCGTTTTGAGACTATGGCTCATAGTAGATTTCACCTACCTTCTTCATCAGGTCATGCTCGAAAATACGCTTGTTCCTGCTCATAGCCCTCAGTCCTCCCATATAAGAAAATAGATCCCGCGCAGGGACCTATTCTCTATGATAGCATCTTTCTATGGAAAGACAATCTCATGTACAGGGAATGGACGGCAGCGGTTCAGTGCTTCACAGAAGGTGCAGATTTCCCGGATGCTTCGGCAGCGGACCGGCTGTACATATTCAGGTCCTGCAGCTTGATCAGCACCTTGCCGAACCGTCCGCCTTGGCGGACAACGACTTGCTGCTGCGGGTAGGCCGTGTGCAGATAATCCGTAACTGTCTTGCGGGTAGTCTCTCCCCCGTCCAGATGATGCAGCGGCAGCATCTCCATCACCTCTGCGGCTGCTGCTTCCAGTGATAGCTCCTTGCTTTTCGTTTCGCGGGTAATGATGGTCTCATAGGAATAGCCCTTCAAATATAATAATTGAGTCAGATAAGCCATATCCGAGGACTCTGCATGAACCTCCCGTCCCGTCAGCAGCGGCAATACTTCATTCATCAGGCTATGCTCCTGCACACCTGCCGAGGTGCTGATATAGCAATATTGCCGGGCACAGCTGATCACCTTCTCCGTGCTCTCCCAGTCGAAGACCGCCGGACACATGGACACGAAGACCAGATCGAAGGCGTTCAGCCAGCCGCGTGCGGCAATGTCGATATTCTCGAACGCTTCATGCACCAGCTCCACCTGTCCCGGAGCGAATCCGGCAGTGTTCTTCAGGAACAGCTCCGCTAAGGGAACATTAGGCTCTACTGCTGTAACCTTGGCCCCCCGCTCGATAAAAGGAACCGTGAACCCGCCCGAAGCCGCCCCCACATCGAGCACAGTCAACCCGTTAAAATCCACGCCCTGGCCTTCCATCCAGCCGATAATCCGCTCGCTCCGGTCCCGCCCGGCACTGCTGAATACCTCTTCATTGAACACCTGCGCCTTATGATCGAAGCTCGTGTGCGGGTTCATGCCCATCGCCTTGAACTTGTTGGCCATTGCCTTGGGATCTTCCTTCCAGGCCTTCTCCCATACGCTTGCATCGAATAATCTGTTGCTCATCACTGAATCATCCTCTCGTGGATACATAATAATCTTAATGTAGGACTATTGGCTTTACGGACTTAACAGACTTTGAATATCTATAAAAACTCCTAAGTTGAAACGGATGTACCCTCCTTTAAAAGGACGGCTCCGTTTCATACTTAGTGGCACTGCCTCATTTTCTCAGCAAGCTCGGACATCATTTTGTTACGCAGATAGTCCTCCATCTGCCCTTCGGCCTTGACCATCTCCTGCTGGATCAGACACTCGCTGGGATGGTCCAGGGTGCAGTCAAACAGCGATGCAGTCCCTTCAATAGCATGGATGATATCCAGAAACGAGATTTCTTCCCCTTTGCGCCGCAGACGATATCCGCCATTCGCCCCGGATGCAGATTCGATAAGCCCGGCCTTGACCAGCTTGGTCAGAATCTTGGATAAATACGTAGGCGATACATTCTGGCGCTCGGCTAGCTGCTGCACGCCCATCGGCTTATCAGGAGTGTGCGCCACCAGGAACAGCATCGTGTGCAGGGCGTAGTTCGTTGCTTTGGAGTATTTCATGTCTTATTCCACCTTACCTATGGACTATGTCCGCAATTACAGACTTCACTTGTCTATGATAACCCTTATGCGGAGGGAATGCAAGGGGCAGGAGAGGGGAGTGGGCGGAGAGATTGGGAGAAGAAACACAAGTGAACACAGCTTAGTTGTCCTTTAAGCAGCCAACCTACGTCCGCACCGGCACATTGTGTTCGCATTTTCCAGCACAACAAGAACACAGAGCCCCATAATCCATGAGGCTCTGCAACGCAGCATTATCTGTGGCTGATATGCCCCGTCTACACTCTGCTTACTTCCGCAAAGGGTACTGGAATCTGTATTCCCCGGAGCCGAGTGTTACCTTCACCACCTGTGCCAGCTGCTCAGCGGAATGAATGCCGGGGACCTGCTCAAGCGGCTGCCCGGCCGCCATTCCTGTCTCCGACACTTCGGCCAGCAAGGCGTCCGGCAACAGCACCGTAGCTGAGGTATTCGGCGGAATCACGGCGATCAGCCCGATTGTCCCGGAGTCTATCGTCCATTCGGAGCGGATCGTCCCGTACATGGATTCCAGACTGGCGGCAGCCGAGGTTAGTCCGCCTCCCGGATGCGGCTGGATCAGGAACTGCTTATAGCCCGGCCCCTCCTCTGTCTGCTCGATCCCGGCCACATGGCGGTACAGGAAATCCCCCACTGCCCCATAAGCATAGTGGTTGAAGGAATTCATCGACGCACTCCAGAAGCTTCCGTCCTCCTTAATTCCGTCCCAGTGCTCCCAGATCGTAGTTGCGCCGCGGGTAATCGGATACAGCCAGGATGGATAGTCCGTCTGGAGCAGCAGCTTGTAGGCAGCCTCGTAATGTCCCGCATCCGCCAGCACCAGATTCAGATAAGGCGTGCCGACGAAGCCGGTCGTAAGGTGGTACCCGCTCGCTTCCAGCAGCTGTATAAGTCTCGCTACCGTGCGGTCCTTCGCACTCCCCTCCACTAGTCCGAACATTAATGCCAGCACACAGGCTGTTTGGGTAGCCGGACCTTTCTCCCCCGCTGGCAGGATATACGCTTGGTTGAACGCATCTTTGACCTGGTGATGAAGCTGTGAGTAATTCTCTACATCTTCTGTCCTGCCGAGCACCTTCGCCGTCTTCTCCATCAGCTGGACCGAATAGGCATAGAAGGCAGTTGCGATATAATTCCGGTCCGTTGCACCCACATGACTGTCAGCCTTGGCATCCAGACCCAGCCAATCTCCGAAGTGGTCGCCGGTATTCCACAGGAACTCATCCGTACCCTGGCGGCGGATATACTCCACCCAGCCCTTCATGCTGCTGTACTGCTGCTCAAGAATCCGCTTATCCCCGTAACACTGGTAGACCGTCCACGGACAGATGACCGCCGCATCGCCCCAGGCTGCAGAGGAATGCGCCTCCTCCCCAAGCACATGCGGAATCACGTAGGGAACGCCGCCATCCTCCCGCTGATCCGCAGCCAGATCCCCCAGCCATTTGCTGAAAAAAGGTGCCACATTCATCAGATACGCCGCCGTGCGGATGAACATCTGTGCGTCGCCGGTCCACCCCAGCCGTTCATCCCGCTGCGGGCAGTCGGTCGGCACATCGACGAAATTGCCCTTTTGCCCCCAGAGGATGTTGTGCTGGAGCTGATTCAGCAGTGCATCGGAGCAAGTGAAGGTGCCGGTCGGCTCCATATCGGAATGCAGCACCACGCCCGTGAAGTCCTGCAGATCCAGCGGGTCCGGGAAGCCGATCAGCTGGACATACCGGAAGCCCTGGAAGGTAAAACGCGGCTGAAAGCTCTCCCTGCCCCCGCCTCCGGCGATATAAGTAACGGTCTGCCGGGCTGTCCGCAGGTTCTCGGTATATACATTTCCCTGCTGATCCAGCACCTCGAAATGCCGCAGCTGATATTCCTGACCCGCCGCGCCATCTACGGTGAACCGCAGCCAGCCGACCATATTCTGGCCCATATCGAGCACCGTCTCCCCCGCCGGAGTGCGGATGAGAGCAACAGGTGCCAATTCCTGGACCGCCCGGACCGGATCATTCTCCTGTGCAAGCAGAATATTCTTGGCATACGGAAGAATCTCCGCAGCCAGCCACAGCGTGTCATCGTAACCCGGCGTGCTGAAGCCGTGCTGCGCCAGGCGGGCGTCATAGGTCTCCCCGTGATACAGCTCCGACATCAGCAGCGGGCCGGGCGACACCTTCCACTGCGGACCGCTCCCTATGATCTGCTCCGTGCCGTCCTCATAGGTGAGATGAAGCTGCAACAGCAGCGCTGTGCGGCTGCCATAGATATGCTTCCTGTGCTCCCAGCCGAGATTCCCTTTGTACCAGCCGTTCCCGAGCCAAGCTCCGGCCACATTGTCCCCAACCACCAGTTGTTCCGTTACATCATACGTCTGATACTGCAGGCGGTGGCTGTAGCTGGTCCACCCAGGATTAAGATAAGTATCTCCGACCCGCACCCCGTTCAGCTCCAGCTCGTACAGCCCGAGACTGGTCACATAGATCCGGGCCCGGGCGAGCGGCCGCTCCACCTGGAAGCTTCCGCGCAGCAGCGGACTTTGCTCTGCATCTTCCGCAAGGCAGGCCAGCGGAGCCGTAATCCATTCTGCGGTCCACTCCTCCGGCGAGAGCAGCCCCATCTCCCACCAGGCCGCCTGCGACCACTCCGTAGGGCGGTTGTGCTGATCCCATATTTTCACCCGGTAATAATAAATCTGCCTGGACTGCAGCTCCAGCCCCTTCAGCTCGATATGGAGAGATTCACCAGACTCCACTCTGCCCGAATCCCACCATACGCTCCCGAAATCCGCCGCACCTGCCACCTGTAATTGATACGCCTGCTGTCTCACATCGCGCTCATCCGTATGCAGCTGCCAGCTGAATCTCGGTAAGCGGATATCCAGTCCCAGCGGATTCTCCTGGTACTCCACTCGCGGTTTTTGGATAGCTATCATTGAATACACCTCACCTTTTATAGGATTAATCCTGTATACCTGTATATATGATGCGCTTTCTATTACAATTATAGGATTCCGTATGGTTTGCATGACCTGCAATATGGACATTTCACCGGGGTAAAAAGGACTTTATGCCATCTCGAGGAGGGAACTGATGGATTCGGCCAACCATACGCTAAAAGGGGAGTATTTCTTCCGGGGCAATCTCCTGTTATATGTGAACCGCGCTACCGAGACCTATGATCTTCCGCTTCACTCCCATGACTTCATGGAGCTGACCTTCGTGGCCGAGGGCAAAGGCTTTCATTATATCGGCCAGAAGGCTCACCCGACCGGCAAGGGCCAGCTGCACTTCATTCCTGTCGGCGTGTCCCATGTCTTCCGTCCGTCTTCACCCAGCTCTCTGCGCGAGCCGCTCGTCGTGTACAATTGTTTGTTTAAGCCGGAGCTGCTGGACCGTCTTGCCTGCGTGATTCAAGACCCGCCGATTGCCTCCTACCTGGAGCAGATCAGAGAACAACGGCTGCCTTCCTTCTCCCTGACGGATCTGAATGGTTCCATAGAGAACCTGTTTCTGGCGCTTCACCGTGAGCTTCACCTGCCGCAGAGCGGCTCGGACAGCTATTTGCTGACCCTGTTCATTCAGCTTCTAATCAGTATCTACAGGCTGGAGCATGATGAGATTCAGTTTCCGCTGGGCAAGCAGACGCAATTTTTGCAGATTCTGAATTACGTCCACCTGAATTATGTGCAGGAGATTACCCTGACGCATCTGTCACGCAGCTTCGACTGGAGTGAACGGCATCTTCAGCGGCTGTTCAAGGCGCATACCGGGCAGACCTTCTACCGGTACCTGCAGAACGTCCGGATTCAGAAGAGCTGTCTGCTGCTGGTCCAGCAGCCCAAGTCGCCCGTTCACCTCATTGCAGAGCAGGTAGGCTACCGCGATCCGTCAACGTTCAATCAGGTGTTCAAGCGGATTATCGGCACCACACCGGGGATCTACCGGCAAGCACCGGGAAGGAAACAGATGGAAGCGGTGAACCCGGAGGAACAACTTTAACGCGGAATCATTGATGTTATCAGGAAATAGTGTTAGGCTATCAACGGTAAACTCCATTCCAGCTACACAGAAAGGTAGTCCTATGATTAAAGTTCAACACCTGTCCTTCTCCTTCCCGCAAAAAGAGCTCTACACTGACATTTCGTTTACGCTCGAAGAGGCGCAGCATTGCGCTTTTATCGGAACCAGCGGCAGCGGAAAAAGCACCCTGATCGATATCCTCATCGACCGGAACAGATATTTGTTCGACGGTACAATAGAGATGGAGCCTGATTGCAGCATCGGGTATGTGAGCCAGTTCGCCAAGCCTGACCAGTCTCTAGACACCACCGTGTTTGAATATATAGCCGGACCTTTCATTAAGCTACAGGATGAAATACAGCTCATCTGCACTGAGATGGAGACCTCGGCGGATATTGAGCCGCTGCTGGAGAAGTATCAACTGGCTCTGGACGCTTTCGAAGCCTTGGGCGGAGATGATTACGAGAGTCTCATTCACAAAAAGCTGAATCTGGCTGACCTCATGAAGCGCAGGGATCTCAAGGTATCCGAGCTGAGCGGCGGGGAATTCAAGCTTGTTCAGGTCATGAAGGAAATGCTGAACCGCCCCGACTTCCTGATTATGGATGAGCCGGATGTCTTCCTGGACTTCGAGAACCTGAATGCGCTCCGGCAGCTGATTAACTCTCATAAGGGAATTCTGCTGGTGGTTACGCACAACCGTTATCTGCTTAACCATTGTTTTAACAAAATCATTCACCTAGAGAATAAGGAGCTTCAGGAGTTTGACGGCCGCTATCTGGAGTACAACCTCTCCCTGCTTCAGACCAAAATAGAGCTGCAGGAGCTGGCCCTCGCTGAACAGGAAGAGATTGAGCGCAACGATGTGATCATCGATAACCTCCGGGCCATCGCCACGTATAATTCAGAAGCCTCCAGAGGAAGAGCGCTGAAAGCGAGAGTGAAGTTCCAGGAAAGACTGGAGGCCCGCAGAATCAAAGCGCCGTTCGTGGACATTAAGCAGCCGCAGATTCATTTGGGGATGGTGCATGAGCCGCAGGACACTGATGCTCCTGTAGTGACAGTCCAGGATTACCGGGCGGCCTTCGATGAGCTGCTGCTGGACAAGGTTAGCTTCGAGCTGAATGCTGGCGATAAAGTCGCCCTGATCGGTCCGAACGGTACCGGCAAAACAACCCTGCTGCGCGATATTGCGCGGGGCC
Source organism: Paenibacillus sp. FSL M7-0420 (assembly GCF_038002345.1). Classification (NCBI taxonomy): domain Bacteria; kingdom Bacillati; phylum Bacillota; class Bacilli; order Caryophanales; family Paenibacillaceae; genus Paenibacillus; species Paenibacillus sp. FSL M7-0420. The sequence goes on from NZ_JBBOCJ010000001.1 coordinate 4,767,747, forward strand.
GGCACGACTCTATAACCCTCAGCCCGGAGGCTGCGGTAGCTTATCTGTCCCAGCTTCAAGGCGAAGTGCTGACCGATTCCAATACCCTGCTCGAAGAATTCATCGAGGCCGGGATGGCTACGTATGATGAGATCCGCTCCCATCTGGCAGGCTACGGCTTTGAAGGCGAGATCGTGAACCAGAGAATAGCAGCCCTGTCCGGCGGCGAAAAGAATTTGTTACAGCTGGCCAAGGTGTCTGCCCTGAAGGCCAATGTCCTGCTGCTCGACGAGCCGACCAGCCATCTGGACACCTACACGCAAATCGCGCTGGACAAAGCCATCCAGGAGTACAAGGGCGCGATTCTTATGATCTCGCATGACTTCTACTCCGTGGTCAACGGGATGGACTATGTGCTGATTATTGACGATAAGACGGTCCGCAAAATGACGATCAAAAAATTCAAGAAGATGATCTATGCCCGGCATTTCGATAAAGACTATCTGGAGCTGGAGCAGAAGAAGAAAGCAGCCGAAACCCGGGTAGAACTGGCGCTGAAGGATAACAATTTTGAGCTTGCCAAAAGTCTGGTCATCGAGTTGGAAGAGCTGATTAAACAGATGTAAACAGGGTTCCTCCGGGAGCCCTTTTCTGCATTGACAGCAGCGAAAAAGAATCGTTAAACTGAACGTACTACGCGAGATTCCATCAGGAGGCACCTACAGGAGGCAACTTAGATGAAGAAGCTTCTTCTCTCCCTGCACAAGATCCGTTTCAAAATGTTCGTGATCATCCTTGCCTGTATGCTGACCGTCGCGCTGTCGATCAGTCTGATTGCCTACCGGTATATCACCGATCTGCTGACCGAGAAGCAGATGAGCCAGATGAAGTCGTATGCCGACCGGCAGTTCGAGCAGCTCGAACGGATTCTGGCGGACATCAAGGCTCCGCTGGGGCAGCTGGCCGGACAACTGGCCGAGACAGACCAGTCCCGTGAAGCGGTTACCCGCGTCCTGCGGATGTATCAGTATTCGGTGTACCCTTTTTCCAGAGGCATGTATTTCATCGCCCCGGATTATTCGATTTATGAGACGGCGCAGACTACAACGCTGCCCGATGAGCTGAAGAACCGGCTGTATGCCGGAGCCCGGTCCTCCTGGACCTCCCTGCAATCCTTCGGCCCCTACCAATCCGCTAATAAAGGCCTGGTGCTGACCATTGCCGTAACCGTTTACAGAGGAACAGAGATCCAGGGCATCCTGGCGGCTGACCTCGACCTTCTGGCCATTAACGGGCTGATCACCGGGATGAATCCCTCCCCGGCAACCTCTACACTGCTGTTCAATTCCGGGTTGCAGCCGATCCTCAGCTCGGTGAAGGTCAGACAGGATGAATACAGCGGGCTTTTTCCCCAGATCCAGAGCTTTCTTAGGCATAATGAAGACGGCCTCCTCCCCCTGTATACCGATCACGAAGAGTTTGTTGCTCTGTTTGGCGGTCCCAATTCGCAGGGCTGGCGGCTGGTCAGCTTTGTCGATAAGCAGGATATTCTCGCACCGGTCACCCAGCTCCGCTATTATGCGATCTATCTGACCCTCTTTTTCATCCTGCTGTCGCTGATGATCTCCTTCTTCCTGGCCCGTTACATTGACGGCCCCATCTCCGGCCTGATCCTCCAGATGCGCCGCATCCAGAAGGGGAACCTCGGGCTGCGGGTCCAATTGAAGCGCAAGGATGAATTCCGCACGCTGGCGGATTCCTTCAATATCATGCTGGACCGTATCGGGGAGCTGATTGACGACAAGCTGCGGACGGAGAAGCTGAAGAAGCAGTATGAGTTCCGGGCCTTGCAGGCGCAGATCAACCCGCATTTCCTGTACAATACGCTGAACTCGATCAACGCCCTGGTCGATCTGAAGCGGACAGATGAGATCGCCAAGGTGCTGCATGCACTGGTGAATCTGCTGGATTATTCCATGGGCAAAGGCGAGGCGCTGACCACGCTGGAGAAAGAGCTGGAGGGGCTCAGTCATTATATCTACCTGCAGCAGATCAGGTACCAGTACAAATTCGAGGTCAGCATAGACGTTGACGAAGACGTGCTGGACTGCCGCATTCTGAAGCTGACCCTGCAGCCGATTCTGGAGAATGCCATCTTCCACGGGATAAGGGGGAAGCGGCGCGGGGAAGGACTGATTACTGTACGCGGCAGGCTGCTGCAGTCCAGGCTGGTGCAGCTCGAAGTAGAGGACAACGGCACCGGGATCGCACCGGATCGCCTTAGCGGGCTGCTGGACCCCTCCGCCCCGCCGCCCGGCGGAGCGGAGGGGATTCCGCATTATTCTTCGATGGGCCTGCGGAATGTCCACGAACGGCTGCAGCTACATTTCGGCGAGGCTTACGGCCTGAAGATTACAAGCACAGAAGGCGCGGGGACGATCATCAGCATCACCTTCCCCGTAGTGAGAGGAGAACCGGCAGATGAGCAATAATCCGGTTGTACTGGACAAGATACGATGTATTGTAGTGGATGATGAGGCGCTGATCCGGGAGCGGTTCCGGTATGCTTTTCCGCTGGAGGAGCATGGATTCGAAATCATCGGGGAAGCAGAGGACGGCGAAGAAGCGCTGGAGCTGTGCAGACAGCTCAGCCCGGATATTGTGATCACCGACGTGGTGATGCCGGGGATGAACGGGCTGGAGCTGACCGGACAGCTGAAGCAGCTCCTGCCGAGGATCAAAGTCATTATTCTGTCCAGCTTCCAGGAGTTTGAGTTCGCCCGCAAGGCGGTGGCGCTGGGCGCACTGGGCTATCTGCTGAAGGTAACCTCGGGCTATCAGGAGCTGCTGGAGATTCTGGATCAGGCCCGCAGCGAGATCGAGGCCGACCGGGAGCGGATGCTGCTGTCCATTGAGGAGCGCAAGCAGCTTCAGGACAGCCAGCCGCTGCTGCGCAAGCAGCTGATCCTGGATATCCGCAGCGGAATGGCCCATTCCCCGGCCAGGCTCGGGGCCGCCTGCGATTTCGTGAACTGGCACCGGCCGGGCCCGGTATTCACGCTGGGGCTGGTCAGCATCGACCGCTACAGCAGCCTGTCCCAGACCTTCCATTCCAAAGATCTGGCGCTGTTCAAATACGTGATGATGCGGATGATCGAGGAGTTGGCGGAGACCAGCCTCCCCTGCAATGTATTTGACTGGGATGAGCAGAGCATCGGTCTCTGGATACTGCTCCAGGACCCGGGCGATGCTGCACAAGTGTCGCCGCTCTGTGAGAGCATACTCCACCATGCGCGTAAATACCTGCCCTTTACGGTGTCGGTCCGGGTTAGCAGGGCGCACCGGATGGAGGCTTCGCCGGAGGGGTGGCCGTCCGCTTTCGGAAGTGCATTCGGGGACTTAGAGGAGCTGAAGGCCGCCTTGTTCTATGAAGGCCATGGCAGCTATCACGCATATAGCGCTGTGCACGGAACGGTTCAGGGTAAGGAACCGGGTACTGCCTTGGTGGCTGCCGCCTCCTCCCGGCATAGTATGCCGGAGCTTCCCGATCCGGCTGAACGGCTGGCCGGACTGAACGACCCTGCCGGGCTGCAGCGGCTGGTGCATGACGATTATATCCGGCCCCTGGTGTCGGTGAAGCCGGAACCGGAGCGGCTGCTGCACTGGATGGAGGAGCTGGCCGGGCGCTGGACCGCTGCCGACTCCCATTCCCGCAGCCGGTTCCTCGCCGGAATTGGCGGCGTGGAGACGATCCATGATGCGGAGGAGTTCCTGCTTAGCCTGTTCCTGTGGAAGCAGAGCGCAAGCCGGCTCGCCTTCGACCAGCCGGTACAGCGGGCCGAAATCCAGAAGGCGCTGGATTATGTCGCCCGCCATTACCGCGAGCCGCTCAGCGTGGCGGACATCAGCGACTACACGGCCATCAGCCCGAATTACTTCAGCCACCTGTTCAAGGCTCAGACCGGCATCAACTTCTCCGACTATGTGACCCGTTACCGGATCGAACGGTCCAAGCAATACCTGCGGGAGACCGAGATGCAGGTCGGTGAGATTGCCGAACAGATCGGCATCCCGGATTACAAATATTTCGCCAGAATCTTCAGGCGGCTTGTCGGCAAGACACCCAGCCAATACCGCGAGGAGGAGGGCAGGCGGAGCGGCCGGAAGTAGCGGAGTGGCCGGGTGTAGCGGAACGGCCGAAAGTAGGCGAGTGGCCGGGTGTAGCGGAGCGGCCGGAAGTAGGCGGGAGCAGGCTGACGCAGGCGGTGCGCCCTCTGGCTAATACTGAGAGTTTTCTCTCCCACCGGTCGCCTGTATGGAGAGCATTGCTGCACATATTGCAGGATTTTTCTATAACTGTTACTGGCGGCGGTACAATGTTGCATGATTTGCACAAATTCCGGTGCAAAGAGCAAGTTAGCGCCGACTATGTTGCATTTCGTGCAGGATTTCAGTATAGACCGCTTCTATTGGGCAATATTGCTGCATTTTTTGCAAAATTTCCTAAGCAATGACAAAGAGGCCGTCCCGAAAGCCGTGGATCATGGCTTGGGACAGCCTCTTCTATTCTTTTTTATAAGCGGTCAGCCTTACAGGGTATCATCCGCCACGACCAGTTCGAACACCGAGCCGGCGGCGAACAGCGTTCCGTTCTTCGGCTTGAAGGTCACGGAGGTCACAGCGGCGTTGTTCTTCCAGCGTCCGCCGTACAAGGCCAGGCGTCCGCCCGCAGCGCCGATCAGCGACAGCATATGCTTATGGCGGTCAGTGTCGGCATGGCGGATAATGGACAGCGCTCCGCAGCCGAACTGGCCCGCTTCCGCTTCCCCGCCGGGGATCACCCCAATCTCATTATCGCTCTGGAGCACGGTCTCATGCGTCTTGTCCATGGCAGATGCCCGCCGGATCGCATAATTGGCCGCAGAGGCATCCCCGTTCAGCTCGATCAGCAGCCGGTCCTCCGTCCCGGAGGCATTGGTTCTTGCCACTGCAACCGCACGCAGACCTACAGCACCAGCCGGGACCTGGAGCGTAACGGAGGCTTCGCCCGCTGCTGAGACCACATGCCGGGCCGCCGGAGCTTCAGCCTTATAGGCGCTGATGATGGAGCCCGGCAGGAAAGACTCGCCGCCCATACCGGGGAAATAATGCAGATGGTTCAAGGCCTCCGTGTTCCTTCTACGGCCGTTCTCCTGGCTGACCGGATAGAAGACCTCTTCAAAAGCAGCATGCTGGCTGATCCATGGCTTATGGAAGGCGGTGCTCCGGTACTCCGGATACATCACCACCAGATTGCCAAAGGAATCCGCCGGGGCAGCGGCCGCCGTTGACCAGCCCACCCGCTTCTCCGTAAAATATTCATCAATAATTTTATTATCCGCGATGCCTTCCCCCCCAAGGCGCTGGATGGGATAATTGGCGGATGACGTATCATTATTAAGCTGCTGATAGACCCGGTCGCCCTGGCGGGTAGCCAGATTCTGGCTGGATCTCATCTGCATCATCAAGACCAGATGGTTAGCATCTGCGGGCAGTGAGCCGAAGGTGAATTTCTTCGACTTCTCGTCAGGCAAGCGGTCTGCTGCCAGCCTGGCCTCATCCACGGCATACAGTGTAACAATGGACCCGATGGCCCATTGGTTGACGCCGCCGGGAACATTCTGCCACGGCCGCAGGGCGATGGAATCCACAGCCGCCGTGCTCTCCCAGGCCCCGGAGTGGCGCTGCAGCCGGGTCTCCAGCGAGGACCCCATACTTTGCCACAGCTTCAGGTTATCTGTGCGGAAGGCATACGGGAACAGCAGATACCCTCCTCCGTATCCGGCAGAGGCTGGAGGGATGTCCACGCCCTGCGCAATGTTGGTATTCGTAGTGCTGACTGTTGTAATCGCTGTGCCGCTTGCTGTGAATTCCCGGCGGTTATAATGGCTGGCCGTATCGCCGTTCAGAATGACCTCGCAGAATCTGCGCTCGGTGTAGGTCTGGGCGGCGTTCACTTCAATCACCAGATGGCGCGTGCCTGCTGGCACGAGCGCCGCCAGGGAGGTGAAGGTGACCGCCGTCTCCGGCGCACCCTGGACCTTAATTTCAGCAACACGGACAAGCGGCAGTGCAGATAGAATACTCATGAATCATCGCTCCTTCGATTTTTGGAATAGGTAACCTGTAGTGACATCATTCAGAACAAGGGCTAACTATGATCCGGCACCCGGGCGGCAGCGGCCAAACCGGCTGTGATCCGGCGGGCAATGAAGGTATCCTCCTTACTCATTCCGGCAGCTTGCGCAGCTTCATCATTGCCGGCCGACTCCCGGGGTAAGTCTTCCGGCCATATGTCATCAGCAATATAGGCCAGCGCAGCGGCATCGGGAATCCGGCCCTGTCTGCGCAGCTCCTCTACCGCCGGAACCATCAGCAGCTCACCGGAACCGGCTGTACCGGCGGCTTCCTCCAGCCAGCGGATATCCAGGTAAATCTCATCCGGGTAGAAGCCTTGGCGGAGACGCAGCAGCAGCCGTAAGTCCCCCATCAGCCACGGCTGCCAGCGTCCTTTCCCCTCCTGCCTAAGCAGCTCTGTCCCCGTCAGGACGGCCGTTAGTGTTAATGGAGACTCTCTGCGGGAATTGCCCTTCCCGTCACCGGCTGGAAGAAGTGCCCCCGCCCGGAGGAAGCCGCAGCCGTTCTTGGTGGCGATCTCCACTACAAACTGCGCACCTTCCTGCCATGATCCCAGACTCCGGGCTTCGTACAGAACGCGCACTCCGGCTTCTTCCAGCAGCCGGTCTGCCGCCAGTTGGGTCAGTACCGGCTCCAACTGCTCGCCGTTCCACGCCCCCTCCTTGCGAAGCAGCTCCAGCAGCTTGCGGACGGCCGCAGCCTCCTGCTTATCCGCTCCATGGAAAGCAGTGAGCCGGGACCGGGTAACCTCCGTCATCAGAGCACTGCCCGGCGCAAGCAGCACTACGCGCTTGCCTGTCAGGCCCAGGGCGGCAGCACAGATCACCTCAGCTGTTCCCGCTCCGGTAACCGCAACATCGAATGTACCAAGCGGCGGAACTGCCGCTGCCTGAGACGCTGCATCCGCTGTACCGCCGGGAAGCAGACGGGCGGCTGTGTTGCGGACGTACCCCCGCGCATCGGCGGAGGCTGCGGCAGCCAGCTTCCCGCTTAGGCTGTCATCCGCCCCGGCCTGCGCCAGAATGGCGGCGGCCCGCAGCTCCAGGCTCCAGCGGAGCGATTCAGGCCGGTCGCCGTGCATCCGGTAATCCTCCCCGGGAACGCCGGAGGCCAGCCAGTTCTTCACGGCCGCAGCCGCTGCTGCCTGCTGCTCCTTGTCCAGCAGCGGCAGGACAGCAGACAAGTAATCCAGCAGGAACGTGCTGTGCACTGCACCCGGCTGCTCCGCAAGTGCACGGGCCGCCTCTTCCAGCCCGGCGGGGCTCTTCAGCATCCGCAGCAGAACGAAGGATGCCACCCAGAAGGGCACGCATTTCGGATGGTTGCTGAGCTTCCTGCCATTCCTTGCGCCAATAAGGCCAAGCAGATAAGGAATGGCCTCCTCCCTGCCGAGCAGCGCCAGTGTTATGGCAGCATTGAAACCAGCCACGGCAGACTGCTCCTCCAGTATTCCTGCCAGTAACCGGACCACCTTCGGGTCACTGCCTGCGCCTGCGGAATGGCCCAGCAGCCAGACCGCCTTCCAGCCCTCTTCCGTGCCGAAGTACCCGGCAAGCTGCTCACTGTATGTGGCGGCGTTATCCCCATCCAGCTTCAGACCGGCCAGACTGCCCTGCCGGAAGTGTAGGTTCCGCCCTGCGGTCCGCCGCAGGTCCTCCTGCTCCAGTACGCCGCGTTCAGCCAGTCGCTGCTGCAGCAGCGAACGGTCCACCTGACGGGGCGCGCAGCCGCCTTGTACGCTCAGTGCAGCCGCTACGCCGGCTGCTTCGCCAACCTTATGCATGTCCTTCTGCATCCGCACGCCCATGCCGGCATCCCTGTCCACCGACAGCGCGCGGCCTGCCACCAGCAGCCGTTCCAGCCCTTTTGGCAGTAGCGCCCCGTAGGGAATATCGCACCACAGCCCCCGGACGAACAGGCCCATCACCGCAATCCACAGCTGGCTGAACTCACTCTCATTGCCGGTATCGAAGCCGTGATTATCCAGATGGGAATAGCTGCGGGCGATCACCTCCGGCGAAGGCCGGTCTTCGATGTAATCCTGCAGCGTGATGGTGACATCCCCTTCGATAAGTCCGCCTTCTCTCACGCCAAGCATGGAGGACACAGCGAAGTAACGCGCCCCCTGAGCGTAGCCTTCCCTGACCCACTCTCTTCCGCGGGTGAATGCCCGGGAGACATCCCAGGGATCATACGGGTCCACCCACCCGGCATCCAGATTGTCGTACCCGATCTCACCCTCCAGGATCCGGCGCGGAATGAACGAGTAGTTATGATAGATGCCGTCCAACTCCCGGCCGTAGCGGAGCCTGCCCCCGGCCATACGCACCAGATGGGCGTTGCCGGTGCTGTCGATGGTAACCCCGGTGCGGATCTCCAGCGGCCCGGCCGGACTCAGTAGCCGCACACCTGCGACTCCCTCACCTTCCATGATTACCTCATAGACCACCGAATCCAGCCAGACCCGGATTCCCTTCTCCCGGCAGAGGGCGGCGAGCGCCACCCGCTTCGCATCGGGATGGAAGCCCTTGGTCCTCCCTCCGAACACGGCAGCCGCTTCGGCAGTCCGGCGGTCAATCTCTTCCTGAAGCCCCCCGGGAGACCCGTAGTAATAACGGTGGATGCCGCCCCGGGTGGCGACACCGCCCAGAGCGGTATCATTCTCCACCAGGATTACACTGGCACCTTCATCGGCGGCCGCAAGGGCCGCTACACAACCAGCCGTCCCTCCTCCAACGACAAGTACATCTGCTGAGACGGCTTTTGACTGAATCATGCACACACCTCCTGTTGCTTAGCCTTTGATGGAGCCGGCCAGACCTTCGATGAAATACCGCTGCAGGAACAGGAACACGATGATAATCGGCACCACCGACATCACCGCTCCCGCGGCAAGTCCCGTCCAGTCTACGCTGTTCGTCCCGAAGAAGTTATACATGCCGACCCCCAGCGTACGCAGCGACGGCTTGCTTAAGGTGAAGGTCAGCGGGACGAAGAATGCATTCCACGCGCCGATGAAGCTGAAGATCGTCACTGTGCCGAGAATCGGCTTGGACAGCGGCAGCATGATGCTGAAGAACATCCGGAAGTACCCGGCGCCGTCAATCGTGGCGGATTCCTCCATCTCTTTGGGCAGGGAGGCGAAGTAGCCGACGAACAGCAGAATCGAGACGATTTTGGACGGACCGGACTCGGCCAGAATGACCCCCATCAGCGTATTATTGAAGCCGAGACCGACAATCAGCTCGAACAGCGGGAGAATCGTGAACCCCTTGGGCAGGAACATGGAGATAACCAGCAGGGTCATAATCAGTTTTTTGCCAGGCATGTTGCCTCTCCCCAGCGCATACCCGGCCATTGAGGTAATTACCAGGACAAGCAGAACTACCGATGCGGTAACAATCACCGAGTTGAAAAAGTACTGATAAAAGTTCGCCAGCTCCCACGCCCGCACAAAGTTATCGAAGGTCGGCTCTTTGGGGATGACGTTAATGCCGCCCAGGAACATTTCGCTCTGCGACTTGAAGGATGACGAGATGATCCAGATGAACGGATAACTCCAGATTAAAGTGAAGCCCAGCAGCAGAAGCTGGACAGGCAGTTGTCTGAGCAGCCGGTTAAGCCTGTACATGGTTATTCCGCTCCTTTCGCGCCGGATCTGCGGGCATATTTGCCGGTCAGCGCCTGGATGATGACGACTACGAGCACAGCCAGACTGAACAGAATGCCTGCGGCCGAGGCGAAGCCATACCGGGACGAACCGCTCTCCGGCTCAAACGCATACCGGAAAATATAAGTCTGCACCACATCGGTCGCTTTGACCGGGCCGCCCTCAGTCATCGTACGAACCAGATCGAAAGGGTCCAGGTTATTGATAAACGTCAGCAGGGTAATGACCAGGCCAATCGGGGCCAGCATCGGAATCGTGATCCGGAAAAAGCTCTGCACTCTCCCCGCCCCGTCAATTCTCGCCGCCTCGTACAGCTCACCCGGGATCGTCTGTAATCCTGCGAGCCAGTAGATCATGGGGGTCCCGAAGCTTTTCCAGACGGAAACCGCCAGCAGGGTGGGCAATGCCAGCTTGGTAGAACCCAGGAAGTTAATCGGCTCACTGATGATTCCGGTATTCAGCAGCATCTCGTTCACCGCACCGCCCAGCGGATTCAGCAGAATAGAGAAGATCACTCCGATTACCGCTGTCGTAGAGATCACAGGCACAAACAGCAGCAGCCTATAGATATTTCTCCCCGCCAGGAACTGGTTGTTGAGAATAACCGCCACCACCAGCGCCAGCGGCATCTGGATCAGGACATGGGTCAGGGCGAAGAAGAAGGTGTTCATGAACGCGTTCCAGAAGCCCGGGTCGGCAGCCACCTCCCGGAAGTTGCCCAGTCCGATGAAATCGGTCGGCCAGCCGATGCCGTCCCAGTTGAAGAACGAATAATACCAGCTTGCAATCATCGGCCATAGGGTAAAAGCGGAAAAGAACACCAGCATCGGCAGCACGAACAGATAATGATAGCGGTGCTTCTTGATTTGTTTGAACAGCTCCGCTCTCCGGGAGAGCGGAGCCTTGCCGGCGGGAGCAGGGATCGTCTGCTGCGTGCCGTAGCCCATGATGCATTCACTCCTGTCTGTTTCTGTATGGTTTCTGTATGTTTCCGGGGCCTGAGCCAGGCTCAACGCTTGTTCAGCGCTTATTCAATGATGTAGTTCTGCATCGGGTCCCAATCCGGGTATTTCAGGTCATCTCTGGTGAAGGTGATTCCGCCGTCATTGGCGATTTTGATCTGCTCATCAATCACCTTATTGGCCTTGGTATCGTATTCCTCTGCGAGCGGCACCGGGTCTTCATTGCTCATCACCGCCTTCAGGAAAACCTCCTGAATCTTCGGCTTCGGCATCGAGTCGCTGATGCTCTTCGAGAACTGGTCATAGTTCTGGTTGTTCGTATTCACCGCCGGAGCCATGCGGATCGTCTCGTCCATGACCTTCACAATCTGCTGCATATCCGCCGACATCTCAATGCCTTCCATCGCTGCCGGCATCAGCACCAGCTCTTTGGCATATTCATAATTCGCCCGCTCGAACGCTTCCGAGCCCAGGAAGTCCAGTACCTTCCATGCCGCATCCTTGACCTTCGACTGCGAGCTCATGGCATACCGCGGCTCGGCAATGGTCGGCGTGTCGCGGTAACCCTTGCGGCCTGCATCCGGCACCGGCGCTGCGGCAATGCCCATGTCCATTCCTTCGTTCAGCTTGCGGATCTCTTCCGCCTGCCAGGCTGCGCCGATGAACATGGCTACGCGTCCGGCGGCGAACTGCTGGTGCATCTGCGCGGTATCCCAGTTTTCCCAGCCCGGAGCCACAATCTTCTGCGCATTCAGCTGACGCAGAATCTCGACCACCGGCGTCGCCGACTTCGACGAGAATAGGCCGGTCTTCAGATTAATGATCGTATTTCCTTCATATCCGATTACACCGCCGTCAAGTCCCGAACCCAGGCCGGATACGCTCAGCCCGAACACCGCCGGAGCCTTGCCCATCATGGCAAAGCCGTAGACCTGACCCTTGCCCTCCTTCGTAATCTTCGTTGCAGCTTCGACGAATTCACTGTGTGTCTTCGGCGGCTCACTGTAGCCGTATTTCTCCAGAATGGCCTTGTTGTAATACAGCAGTCTTACCTTATCGAAGCGCGGGTCGCGGACCGGAACGCCGATGATCTCCCCGTTCACCCGGGTCTGGCTGGTGCGGCTGAAAGCGCCCTCCGGGAAGCGGGCCTGAAAGGCATCGTCCATGTAGCTGTCCAGCGGCTCCGCCCATTTGTTGTCGTAGACGGTGCGGGCCTGCGGCTGGCCACCTTCGATGAAGAAGAGGTCCGGGCCCTCATTGGCGGCAAAAGACAGCTGAAGCGCATTATTATACTGCTCTGTCGGATTGGCGATAACGGTGACTTTGACGTCCGGATTTGATTTCATGAAGATGTCCATTTGTTCCTTGTAAAAGGCTTCATCGCCGGGTCTGGCCGAGACGATGGAGAAATTCACCTTCTGGACCGCAGCGGCTGTAGCCGCAGGTGCTTCAGATGATCCAGCCGGAGCAGTTGTCCCGCTGCTTTCCCCCGTGTTATTGCCGCCGCAGCCGGCCAGCACCCCTGCCATCATGCCCGTCAGGGCAAATACCGTTGTCAGCGCTCTCATGAATGAACGTTTTTGGGTCAATTGCATACACTCCCCTTTAAGTAGGCTCGGTGATGATTGATATACCTCGTCTGTATCGTTACTTCTCCTTACAGCCTTATTGTAGCAAGTACCGCGAACCGCGCGTATCCCATGCATCTACGATCCGGGTGGAGATATCTATGCAATTAGTGGGGGACGGGGTGCACATGTACAGTCGTCGCGGGCAGCGTCCAGCGAAATCAGGAGCACTTATGCTCCTCATTCGCTCACCTAGCCGACTTTTGAGGAATTCAAGTGCACTTCTGCTCTTCATTGGCTCATTTGGCCAGATAGAAACTTGTATGCATTAGCCAGCAATCTGAGCGCCTGCTCTCCTCATCAAAAAAAGCAGTGCCGCCCATACAGGCGAACACTGCTCTTTCATTATGGTGCGGTCACTTTCAGCGTAACCACCTCGTACGGTGTCAGGACGCGGAAGACGGTCCCTCCGCTGGCCGCCAGCCTGGACTCCGTAACCGGCTTCTCCATCAGGTTAAGTTCCGTCAAGCCGGCTGGGTCCAGCGGCAGGTTAAGCTCCACCCGGTCCCGGCCGCCGCCGGATTCGTACAGGCGGAGTACAGCACCGCTGCCGTCCTCCGCGATCTTGACGGCATCCACGATCGTATGCCGGCTATGCACATCCAGCAGCGGGCCGGACGGCGGCAGGCTGCCCTCATGCTGAACGGCCGTACAGGCAAGCAGCGGCTGGTTCAGCTCGAACCCTTGCTGCACAACGTTCCCTGCTCTCCAGTCACCTTCGTGCGGATAGAGGGAATAGGTGAATTCGTGCACCCCGATATCGGCGGTATGGTCCGGCCAACGGGGCGAACGGAGCAGGGACAGGCGCATCGTATTTCCTTTGATATCGTAGCCGTACTTACAGTCGTTCAGCAGGCTGATCCCGTAGCCGCCCTCCGACAGATCCGCCCAGCGGTGCCCGCATACCTCGAACTGGGCTTGTTCCCAGCTGGTATTGTTATGGGTCGCCCGCTCAATGCTGCCGAAAGGAATCTCATACACTGCCTTCGCGGCCCGGATATCCACCGGAAAAGCAGCCTTCAGCAGCTTATGCTCCTCCCGCCAATCCACCCGGGTCTCGAAATCCACACGCCGGGAATGGCGGTGGAAGATGATATGCTGTTCCACCCGTGACTGGTTCAGCTCCCAGGTGAAACGGAGAATATCGCGGGTGTTCCCCTGCAGGACCGCTTCACTGGACAGCAGTCTGGCTTCCGCAGCGGGCTGCTCCGCAAAATGCGGGTCCATATCCCACGCATCCCAGACCGTCGGCCGGTCATGGAACAGCTGCAAGCCGTTGGCGGCGGCGCCTGGGGCGACAAGCTCCCGGCCGTTGCTTTTGTCCAGCCAGGAGCTGATCCGGCCCAACCTATCGAAGGTAATGTGAACATTCTCTGTCTCCCAGCGGTCAAGTAGGGCAGGTATCTCTGTTGATTCTCCGCCAAGACTTGCCGGGTCCGCAGCAGCTACTGCCACAGCCCCTCCTGCTCCTCCGGTCACCCTATGGCGCAGCCAGATTACCTTGTACCCCATCGCTGGAACTTCTCCCGGCGCAATGAACAGCTTCACCTTGCCGCCAGACTCCAGCACATCGCAGGGAAGGGCCTGACCCTCCGCATCATAAGGCCGCTGAGCGAGCAGCTCCGCACCGCCTTGAACCAGAACCGTATCCTTCCGCGCCCAGGACAGGCTGTTGAACACAATCAGCGGCGTGCCTTCTCCCCGCGTGTCTATAGCAGCTGCCAGTGTGCTGGTGGCTTGACTGCGGGCCTGTTCCCCATAGCCAAAAACATCCTCATAATGCGCCTCCGACTTCACATACACCTCCGGGATGGAGGTGCCGGGAATGATGTCGTGGAACTGGTTCAGCAGCAGCAGCTCCCAGCCTTGGCGCAACGGCCCCTGTTGCACCTCCACACAACGCTCAAGCGCTGCCGCGCCGGACAAATAGGACAGAGCATTCCAGATTTCCGCTTCGCGGTAGAGCGCCTCCGCCTTGCGGTTCCAGCGTTTATTTTTGGCGTGTGTGGTATAGGTTCCTCTGTGCAGCTCCAGATACATATCCCCGGACCAGACAGGCAGCTCAGGGGCAGCATCACGGATTCCGTCAAAAAACGCATGGGCCGTGCTGAACCGGCTCTCCGGCAGCCCCGGCAGGGAAGCGGAGCGTTCAATCACTTCCAGCATTTCGCGCGTGACCCCGCCGCCTCCATCCCCGTAGCCGTAGAGCAGCATTTGTTCGGGGTGTGCTTTTTGCTGGCGGAAGCTGTCCCAATGCTCCCCTACATCCGCCGGAAGTGTATTCTCATTCAGGCCGTGATTAAGGAAGGACAGAATCCGCGTGCCGTCGATGCCCTCCCACTGAAACAAATCATACGGAAAAGCATTCGTGTCATTCCAGTTCATCTTCGTAGTCATGAAGTAATCAACACCGGATTGCTTCAGCAGCTGGGGCAGGGAGGCACAATAGCCGAAGGTGTCCGGCAGCCATTCCACCCGCGGAACCTGGCCGAATTCCTGCTCATAGAAGGCACGCCCGTAGAGAAGCTGCCGGACCAATGACTCTCCGGAGGGGATATTCAGATCCGGCTCGACCCACATCCCGCCTACCAGCTCCCAGCGTCCCTCTGCGATACGCTGTTTGATGCGCTCATACAGGTCGGGATAGTGCTTTTTGGCGTATGCATATAGCTGCGGCTGGCTCTGGGAATACCGGTAATGCTCATAATGCTCCATCAGCGTGATGACTGTCGAGAAGGTCCGGCCGGTCTTGTGCACCGTCTCCTTCAGCGGCCATAGCCAGGCCAGATCGATATGGGACTGGCCGACCATGTGCATCGTACCGGCTACTCCCGGGTCCCGGCTTCCTCCGGCAGCTTTGAGTGCGCTTCTAAGCTTCGCCTCCGCTTGCCCCATCTGCTCTTCACTTAGCGCTGCCGGGTCCCCGGCTTCCTGAATCAGCGCTTCCAGTGCGCGTTCAAGATATAGCCGTTCTGCGGAATGTTCCGGCAGCCGCTGCAATGTCCCGTAACCTACGGTTACCGTAAAATATAAGCTCTCCGCCGCCGTATCCACGCTCACCAGTCTGGCCTCCTCGAACCTGACCGGCGGGGCATCATTGTCCTTCTGCCCGTTGAGCGGATCTGTGGGAATCGGCGGCACATGATACAGCTCGATCTCCAGCTTCAGCTTACCGCTTGCCGCCAGTTCAACGGAGAGCGGCACGAAGCTCCGGTTCTTGTCCAGGCCGTGATACGGTGTGCCGTTCACAGACAGCAACCCCTCGCCCCCGGCCTTGAACACAAGGCCGGTCGTTCCTGCCTGCCATGCAGCAGGCACCTGTGCGGTTGCCGTAAGGAACAGGGTCTCCCGCACCTTGCTCGCAAGACGCCCGGGGGAAGCCGTCTCCCCTTCCGGTCCGTAATAACGGTAATCCCCTTCGTCTACATACTCCGCTCTGCGCAGCGACCACTCTTCAATCTTCAGGCTGTCCCTATACCGGCGCAGCATCAGCTCACTCAGCAACCGTCCGGTCCGTCTTGTCAGCGGCATATCCCAGCCTCCTCTATTGAGTTAGATGCTCCTGTTTCAACCCTCGCGTCAGGCAAAAGTCAAATGAACTGTGTGGATCTCATAAGGCTTGAAATCAAGCCGGATCGCAGGTCCGTCCACCGTCTCAGTCTCCAGCGGCCGCTCCATCAGATCGCGCAGCTGCCAGGAGGAGACGGCATAATCGCTGCTGACATCCGCCGTGCAGCGTGTTCCGGTGAACTCATGCAGCCGGACGATACAGCCGCTGCCGTCTTCGGCCAGCTTCACGGCATCGATAGCAATGTTCGGGGCATCGCAGGTGATCAAGGATTTGCCGGCTCCTGCGGTGTAGGCTCCTTCGACGGCCAGCAGCGGCTGGTTCAGCGCCCATGCTTCCTGCACCGTACCCGCAGCCACCCAATCCCCTTCATGCGGAAGCAGCGAATACGTAAAGTTATGCTCTCCCTGATCCGCCAGCCGGTCTGGGCTGGTCGCCGATTTGATCAGCGACAGCCGCATCGTATGATCCTTAATGTCATAGCCGTATTTACAGTCATTCAGCAGGCTCACCCCGTAGCCCCGCTCCGACAGATCCGCCCACTGATGGCCCACGCTCTCAAACCGTGCATAATCCCAGCTTGTATTCCAGTGGGTCGGCCGCTTCACGTTACCGAACTGGATATCATAGGTCGCTTCTGTAGCCCGCACAGCCACAGGGAAAGCCGCCTTCAGTAGCTGGTGCTGCTCATGCCAGTCAACATAGGTCTCGAAATCAATCCGCGCGCTTCCGGCATAGACCTTGACCTTCTGGACAATGGTGGAATCCATATAACTCCAGGCGAATTCCAGCACCGCCTGAAGCGGGCCGCTTTCGGTCAGCTTGACGGAGCGCAGATCGCTGATGATCCGCATCTTCTCCTGATAGTACAGATCGATATCCCAGGCATCAAACATCTTCGGCTTATCCTCGAAGACCTGAAGCACATTGCCGCATTCGCCCGGTGCCAGCACCTCGCGTTCTGCGCTGCGGTCGAAGATCCGGCTAAGCTGTCCTTCCGCATTCCACTCCAGAATATAATAAGGAGTAGTCAGTATGGAATCCTGCCAGCGGAAGGGAACGGAGGGTTCTGGCTGAGCGGCTTCTGAACCGTCAAGCTGAGCGGCAACAATCACTGTACTGCCCATCGCCGGGACCGCCGCTGTCTGCACCAGCCACTGCCCGCCGGAGCGCTGTGCAGTCAGCAGTTTGCCCTCGGCATCCGTCCAGATGGCGTTTTCTGCATCGTGAGACACGGTTGCCAGCCGGGGCGCGGTGAAGAAGGCGCTGTTAAACAGTGTATATTCTGTGCGCAGCGGGACTTCCGCCGGAGAGAGCCCGGCTTGCGGCACAGGTGAACCCCCGGCAGACTCCGCAGGGAGACTGGCATGCGCTGCAGGCGAACCTTCGGCAGACGCAGACGCTGGACCGACAAGTCCTTCCACAGCTGCTGTCCGCGCGGCCAGGCCAAGCTGCTCCGCTTCGGCATATTCTACGCGGGAATCCTGGTACACCTCATGAATGGAGGAGCCGGGAATAATATCGTGGAACTGGTTGCGCAGAATAGTCTGCCAGCCTTCCAGAAGCGAGTCCGCAGGATACTGCTCGAATCCGCCGCTTTCCGCCGCCCAGAGCATCTGCAGCCATTCCGCTTCGCGGTAGAGCAGCTCCAGCTTGCGGTTCATTCTTTTATTATAGGCTTGGCTGGTATAAGTCCCCCGGTGGTACTCCAGGTATAGCTCCCCGTCCCAGGTATGCACATACTCCTCTGTAGCATCTATCGTCTCATGGAGACGCTCGAAGTACTCCGCTGCCCGGCCCGTCTTCACCTGCGGAAGGCCCGGCATACTATCCAGCCGCCGCCGCATCTCCAGCATCTCGCGGTTGACACCGCCGCCCCCGTCCCCGTATCCGTAGGATAGCAGCAGCTCACGGTTCAGGTTCTTGTCCCGGTACTGTTCCCAGATCCCCTGCACGGAGAACGGCTCGATCAGGCCGTTATAGGTGTAATACCAGGCACCCGATTCCGGGCCCTCCGGCGTCGTGATGAAGTGGGTCAGCACCTCGCTGCCGTCAATTCCTCTCCACTGGAACGTATCATGCGGCATCCGGTTGTACTGGCTCCAGCTGATCTTGGTCGTCATGAAGGTGTCAATGCCTGACTTACGCAGAATCTGCGGCAGCGCCCAGCTATACCCGAACACATCCGGCAGCCATAAATATTTGCAGTCCACGCCGAACTCCTCACGGAAAAACTTCGTCCCGTACAAAATCTGCCGCACCAGCGACTCGCCGCTTGTCAGATTACAGTCCGCTTCCAGCCACATCGCCCCTCCGGCTTCCCAGCGGCCCTCTTCCACCCGCTGCTTAATCTCCTGATAGATCTCAGGGTAATCCTGCTTGATGTATGCATAGAGCTGAGGCTGGGTCTGCAAAAAAATGTACTCCGGGAACTCCTTCATCAGCCGCAGTACAGTGGAGAAGGAGCGGGCGGCTTTCTCGCGGGTGTGGGTCAGCCGCCATAACCAGGCCACATCGATGTGGGTATGGCCGATGGCGGTTACCGTCACCGGATGCTCCTGCTCCAGCCGGGACAGGTCGGCGAGCAGGCTTGACTCGGCTTCCTGGACTGAAGCATAAAACGCCGCGCTTCCGGGTCTGGACCAGTCCAGCAGGTTGAAGGCCTTGTTCAAGTCAGCCAGCAGCTCATGCTTCTGAATCTGGCTGTCTGGAAGCTGCTTGATTGTCCCAAGCGCCGCCCGGCCGGTGTAATAGAGGTTGTCGGCGGACTCATCCAGATAGGCCAGCTCCGCCCGCTTGATCTTGTGCTCCTGCGGAATCAGCTGCCCATCGCCGTTCAGGCCCGACCATAAGCGGAAGGTGAAATCCAGCTCACGGCCAGCCGCGCCGTCTTCCAGAAATACCTCCTGGTGGTTGGAGTCCACCCCCTGATAAGGCTTCCCGTCCAGGTACAGCAGCGATTCGAACCCGCTGTTATTGCCCCCGCCGGTACGCCCGAAATCGAACAGCCCGACAACACGTTTACCCTGCCACTCGACTGGAACGGTTACCTTGCGGTGCAGCCACAGATAAGCATCATAGCCGGTCCAATACTCCCCGGTCCGCAGCTTCCTGTCACCATCAAGTACAGGCGGATAGGCACCATTAGCCCCCTCCTGATCCTCAGTAACCAGCCATTCCTCAAGTGTAATCCCCTCACGGTACCTGTAACTCTCCAGCTCTCTCAACCGCGCGCCAAGCTTCTCTTCTGTCCAGAACATATTCGTTCTCCTCCTTCGTTATAACACGTGTTATTAAGCAGGCAAAAGTGGTGGGCGGGCGGAGATCAGGAGCACTAGTGCTCCTAATTCCTGCGCCTAGCCAACTTTCGGTAAATTCAAGTGCACTTGTGCTCCTCATTCGCTCATCTAGCCAACTTTCTAGAAATTCAGGTGCACTAGTGCTCCTCATTCGCTCATCTAGCTCACCTCAAGCAGCACACCCAGCCCATTTCCAGCCAACTTAAAGGGATTTATCCCTCTCTTTCCAGCTTCCGGCCTACTTCCAGCCGAACCAGAAGGATTTATCCCTCTAAATTGCCGCACCCAGCCCACTTTCAGCCAACTCAAAGGGATTTATCCCTCTCATTCCAGCTTCCAGCCCATTTTCAGCCAACTTAAAGGCATTTATCCCTCTCATTCCAGCTTCCAGCCCATTTCCAGCCAACTCAAAGGGATTTATCCCTCTCATTCCAGCTTCCAGCCCACTTTCAGCCAACTTAAAGGGATTTATCCCTCTCTTTCCAGCTTCCAGCCCATTTCCAGCCAACTCAAAGGGATTTATCCCTCTCATTCCAGCTTCCAGCCCATTTCCAGCCAACTTAAAGGGATTTATCCCTCTCATTCCAGCTTCCAGCCCATTTTCAGCCAACTCAAAGGGATTTATCCCTCTCTTTCCAGCTTCCAGCCCATTTCCAGCCAACTCAAAGGGATTTATCCCTCTCATTCCAGCTCCCAGCTCACTTTCAGCCAACTCAAAGGGATTTATCCCTCTCATTTCAGCTTCCAGTCCATTTTCAGCCTTGCCAGAGGGATTTCCCTCTAAATTGCCTCATCCAGCACATCTAGCCCACCCGGTGCATTTCATTTTACAAACCGGACTATCTCCAAGTACCTCCAGCAGCTAAGCAGCTAACACTTTAGCTCCACTTCCACCAGCAGCTACGCGCTTTCCCCCGCCCTCAACACGGCCGGGAGCCAGATTTTCTCGGCCTGTCCTGCTGCACTCCCGCCGCTCATCTGTGCGAGCAGGCAGCGTACTGCCTCTTCCCCCATACTCACATAGGGGATTTCAACGCAGCTTAAGGATGGCAGGCTGAGCCGGTGGCCCTGGATGGTATTATCAGCTGCCATGATGCGCAGGTCTTCGCCGATCCGCAGGCCCAGCTTATGGGCCGTCCGGTACAGCTCCGGGATCTCGCTCGACCAATTGACCAGGAGCGGCGCATTCGGCTGGCCGGAATCTCCCGCCAGCCCCTGCAGGCATTCTGCCCAAGCGCCCCCATGCTCCTCCAGGCGAATAATTACCGGTTCCATCCCACGCGATGTACACCAGCTCGTGTAGGCTTCCCGGCGGTTTCGCTCCGCCCAGTTATCCGCGTCAAGCGCATGATACACCTCGGCGTAGACCGGCCCCGGGTGCTGTGCCGTGCCTTCCCGCATCAAGTAATCCAGTGCGGTCTTCACACTGCCTGAATAATCAGCCAGTACCGAGTATACTCCCAGCACTTCCGCATATCCTTCCACGGAGACGTAGGGGACTCCGGCAGCGCTGACGCGGGAGGCCCATTCTTCGTCCCGGTAGCTGGTGTGGTCCAGGGTGACAATGCCGTCGATCTTCCGCTGGTGATACAATTCCAGCAGCTCGGCCCTGCCGCCCGTATTCCCCTTGGGGCGCGGGGAACAGAGCAGGATGTGATACCCGCCCAGCTCACACTCCCGCTGCATCCCTTCCAGCAGCCGGATGAACAGCGGATGACGCGTATCCCCGTATGCGGCAAGCGTCATGCTTCTGCCTGTCTTCATGCTGCGCGCGCCCGCGTCCACATGATAATTCAGCTCACGGATCGCTTCCAGCACAGCCTCACGTGTATCTGCCCCAACCCCTATGCCTGGCGTATCGTTCAGCACCGCAGAGACGACACTGCGCGACACGCCCGCCCGTTTGGCTACATCGAAGCTGGTGACTCTTTTTTTGCTCATACTTTTCAGCACCTCAAGGGAAGTATAACACGTGTTATGAAACAAAGTATAGCGCTATCTTATGGCGATGGAAAGGCAAGCTAAAACCGGGAAGTCCCCCCTCTCAACAAGTCACAATCCGCATACCCATCCGCACAAAAAAGCCCCGCAGCCCATAATCAACGTCATTCATGGCACGGGGCATTTTATTTATTTCTGCAGCTCCTGGTCCTTTTGCTTCAGCAGGTCTGCATATTCTTCCTTGTACTGCTCCAGCTTCTGCTTGAGCTCGGCATTGCCGGGACTCGTCTTCAGCAGGCTGCTGGTCGTCAGGATGTTAGTGACCACACTATCAATCTTCTCGTCAATAATATCAATTTTACTCTTGGCCGCAGTCAAAGCAGGATCTGGCGTAGTCACCGGCACTGGACCAACCAGCGAGCTTCTCTCGTCGGACAACGGAGGCGCCGGTTGCCCCTTATCCTCCAGACTAATCGTTTTGCCCTTCACCGTCACTTTGAACCCGGCCAATTCGCCAATCGCCCGTACGGGCGCGTAGCTCTTGCCATCAATGACAATGGCCGGATCTGCCAGCTTTTTTCCATACACATTTACCGTATACTCCGCCTGAATGGCCTTTCCTACCAGTGTTGCAGAAGCACCAAGCGCCTGCGCACCCACCATCAGTATCGCTCCGGCAATGACGCCGGCAGCAATCTTTTTCATAAGAAATTCACTCCCTGTATAAGACTATGACTATTATTCTATCATTTTATAGCGGCGGGTGCTTCTCTTCGGCTGTAAATTGGCTTACAGTTATTTTTTTCCAATGAAAAAAGAGTTCTGATTGTCCCCTAATTACCTCGGATCAGACCAACTTAGAGATTGACAACACGGCTATTCCTCTCTATCATAGTTAAATGATAATGATTATCATCTTCATTCAACTACATACCTTCTAAAGGAGCATAGCACATGCCAAGCCTCAAAAAATTAGTACTCCCGTTAACCCTGCTTCTCTTCACCTTGATTCTGGCCTCCTGCGGCAAGTCGGACAATACGGCTGCGTCCACTCCCACAACAACCGCCGCCACAAGTCAACCAACCCTAGCTCCTGAAGCCAGCCCGGCGGCTGTCACGGAAGCTGCTGCAACACGGAAGTATACGGATTACAAGAAACGGGAGGTTGAAATCCCCGCGGATCCTCAGAAAATTGTGTATGTTGGCAGTAATCCGGGTGACCTGCTGGCGCTCGGGATTAAGCCTGCGGGAGCTTCGCTAAGCGTCATCGGCACTCAGGTGGCTTACCCCGATCTGCTCGAAGGGATTGAGGACATCGGGTATCCGTTCTCTGCTGAGAAGATTCTGGCCTTATCCCCAGACCTGATTATCTTCGACGATTGGGACGAGACCGGGATTGAAGCATTAAGTAAAATCGCGCCGACCGTGGTGGTGGGACTGGACGGCACCTTCCCGACGGAGGAGCGTGTCCGGCAACTCGCTGACTTGTTCGGCCGCACGGAAGCTGCGGACCGCTGGTTCAATGATTATAAGACGAAGGTTGCGTCCGTGAAGAAGCAGCTCAACCTAACTGAAGGCGATACAGCTACCTCCCTGCTGGTGCTCGGCTCCGAGCTGTACATTATGGGCGGCAAAGGTCTGAACGAAACGCTGTACGGACAGCTTGGCTTCAAACCGGCAGAAGGCGTACAGAAGCTGGTCGATGCCGGCGAACGGTTCGTAACCATCTCTGACGAGGTGCTGCCACAGTATATTGGAAAGCATATGTTCCTCCTTACCGACAGCAGCAGCAAGACGGCTGCAAGACAGAGCGCGCTGATGAACAGCGGCTTATGGAAAGCGATCCCTGCCGTCAAAGAAGGCCGCGTATATACCTTCGACAGCAAGTATAACTTCGATGACCCGATTACGCTGGACAGGCTGCTGGATGAGATCGCGGGCATTTTCAAAGGTAAACAGTAATTAGAAAAATCGCGTTGACCGCATGTAATCGGTTTTTCGATTACATGCGGCTCACCTGTCTCGCGACATGGCGCATTGTAATCGGTTTTCCGATTACATTTAGTCCATGCGCCTCGCGACAGTGCATTGTAATCGGTTTTCCGATTACATTCGGTCCATGTGCCTCGCGACAGCGCATTGTAATCGGTTTTCCGATTACATTTAGTCCATGCGCCTCGCGACAATGCATTGTAATCGGTTTTTCGATTACATTTAGTCCATGCGCCCACACAACGTGCATTGTAATCGGTTTTCCGATTACATTCCGCCAGGGCGATATTTCCCTGCTGCTCTCCAAAAAAGACTAAGGCTGCCTGGGAAAATCCCGGCAGCCTTAGTCTTCTTCTACACTAAACCGCTACTTCCTCTTACCCGCCCACCTTCACAGAAACCGCACCCTTCGCAGCGATATCAAGAGTCAATAATTCTTCCCCCTCCAGCCGCACAGCCACGGTCTCCGGGGTCTCTCCGTCGTTGAACAGGACGACCGCTAGCGAGCCGTCCGCGTTGCGGAAGGCAACCGAACGCAGATGCTCCCGGCTCGCCGCAGACTCCAGGCGCAATGCCCCCGGGCGGATCACCTTGCTGAAATGTGCCAGTGCATAGTAGTCCAGGGTATACGTCAGCTCCCGGGTCTGCTGGTTGACCGTCACTACCCCGCGGCAGGTGCTCTCCCCGAAGCCCGGCACCGTAGGGCCGTTCTGTTCATCCAAGGCCATATTCCATAGCACGAACGATTTGCTGTGATTCCGCAGAATCTCAATTCCCGTACGCATCACATTGGAGAAGGCCTGCTCGAACGGGGGAATCCATTCCCCGCCGGAGCCTTCGGTGAAATGGACCTCATGATCCGGGTAGGCCGCCTGCACCACCGACTGTGCGGATGCCGCCCCGCCGTACCAGTGCCAGGCTACGCCGTCCACCTCTGCCCCGGCTGCCTCCAGCACAGACAGCGGATAATCCGGCCGGTCCCAGTTATGGTCGTAGCAGAAGATTTTGGCGGCCAGCCCGTGCTGCCTGAACGCAGGCTTCAGATAATCCCGGATGAACTCCCGCTGCTCCTCCGGCAGCATCAGCATACTGGGGTAATGCTGCGGCTCATAGAGCGGCTCGTTCTGCACAGTGACAGCATAGATAGGTAAGCTATGAGCGGCATAGGCCTGAATATAGCGGACAAAATAATCCGCATACACCCCGTAATACTCCGGCTTCAGCCGCCCGGCGATCATCGAGCCGCTGGTCTTCATCCAGCCCGGTGCACTCCAGGGGGAGGCCATCAGCTTCAGCTCAGGATTCAGCCTGAGTGCCTCCTGTACCAGAGGAATGATGTCCGCTTCATCGTGGGCGATGGAGAATCCGGCCAACTCTGGATCACTCCCGCCTTCAGACAGGTCGTTATAGCTATAGACCGTTCTTGCATAATCCGAGGCGCCCATGGGATTACGCAGGAAGGACAAGCCGATCCCCGCCTGCGGATCGAACAGCTTCCGCATCACCTCCGTCCGCTGCTCTGCGCTTAGCACCTGATGGATCAGGTAGGCGGCCGAGTCGGTGAAGGAAGCCCCGAAGCCATCCATCTCCTGATAGGTCTTACTCGCATCAATGTCAACGGTGACCGTAACTCTACCAGCAGGAGTCTGCGGCAGCGCCGCAGCAGGCTGTTCCACGAACAGCCGGTCCTCTCCGCCGGACTGGTACATGATCATTTCCCGCATGTGTTATCCCTCCATCTTCTTATATAAAAGGGCCCAAAACGGGCCCTCCCTTGCGCCTTGCCTACTTAATGCCCAGCTTTTCTTTATTGGCCTTCATCTTCTCGCTGCGGACCTCTACAATCTTGCTCCAGTTGTTCTTGTCCAGGAAGGCCTTATGCTCCGCCAGAACGCTGTCAAAGGTTGCCTCGTCCTTGGCACGGATCATGCTGACCAGCGTAGTGTTCCAGTTCGTATTAATGGCCGTCTGGCCGCGGGCCTCCGGCGTTCCCTGATCCGGGTTAATGTTCTCCAGGATGAAGTGCGGCTTCAGCTTGCCCTTGCCCCATTCCTGCATCTGCTTGATCGACTCGGGGAACGCATCCTTGCTCAGCGCTTTGTGACGGTCATGTCCGAAGAACATGAATTCGCCCATCCGGTAGTCCTTCTTGAACTTATCCGCATTATTAAGCTGCAGGTCCTTCACTTCCGGCAGCAGCTCAACTGTACCGTCCGGGTTCGATTTATACGTCACGCCTTCAACCCCGTAGTTCATCAGCTTCTGTCCTTCTTCGCTCAGCAGATACGTGAAGATTTGAATCGCTTTGGCCGGGTCTTTACAATTCTTCGTGATGTAATTGATCATCCAGCCGGTAATCCCGGATTGATTGAGAGTCGGCTGATGTCCTACAGTGCTCTGCGGCCCGTCAATAGCCATGTACTCCTTACCTGGATTGGCACTCATGAAGATCTGCAGATTGCCGCCCTGCTGAGGCGTACCGTCGAGCAGCATCGTAGCATATTTGCCGGATTTCACCTTTTCCTCAAAGCCGGTTCCGTCATCCGCGAAGCTGTCATCACTGATCGCCCCGTCCCGGTACACCGCATTCAGCGTCCGCAGCCAGGTCAGATAATCCTCATCCAGATTGCGGTTGTAGAACTTACCGTCCTCCGTCTCCAGCGGAACGCCGATGAAATCCTGCAGCGCATCCCCGAGCGAGCCGGTCCCTTCCCCGATCGCATTGAACCCGAAGGGAATCATGTCCGGGAATTTGCTCTTAATCTCATTCATTGTCTTCTGGAAGGCCTCCGGGGTCCCGAAGTCAGGGCTGCCCAGCGCTTCATACACATCCTTGCGGATGACAAAAGCCGTCTTCGCCGGAATATTGCCGCTGTCATAATCCGCCTGTGTATTGGAATAGTTCGGATAACCGTAGGTTTTGCCGTCCTTCAGCTGGAACCAGTTCAGCGTGTCGGCAGCGGCCACCTTGTTGAAATACGGGTCATACTTCTCCGCCAGCTCATTGAGCGGAAGCGCCCAGGTGGCGGCTTTTTGCACAACCGGGGAATTGGAGTCAAAGATCGTCAGCAGATCCGGCATATCGCCGCCCGCGAAGAACGTATTCAGCTTCGTATCGTCCCCGGTAATGAACTTGATGTTGATGTTCAAATCCTCTTTGATCTTCTTGGTGACTACATCCTTGCCGAAGTCCGTATTCCACCAGTCTGCGTTCACATACCAGGTTAAGTCCGTAGTCTCGCTCTTCTTATCCAGCTGCCAGGCCGGAGTCTCCGGGTCTACCGTATACCGGCCTTCAAGCGACACCTCTACTTCCTTAGTCGAACCGCCGCCGGAGCTGCACCCTGCCGCCACCAGCATAGCCGCCATCAGGAGCAGCACAGGCTTAAGCGTCTTTTTGCCGAGAACTTTAGTCATCTTGATCATCTTCTTGACCTCCTATAATGTAGTGAACCTCTTCTACTCCTTAACCGCTCCCAGCATCATGCCCGAGATGAAGTACCGCTGAAGGATGGGATACATCGCAACAATCGGCAGTGTGGTAATGACAATGGTGGCCAGCTGAACGCCTTTGGTGGTGGTCTCAATCACGACGGAGCCTCCGATATTCTGCATGGACTGGGTCTGCGACTGCACAATAATCTCATACAGCTTCATCTGCAGCGGGTAGAGCGCCTGATCGGTAATGTACAGCTTCGTGGTCATGAAGTCGTTCCATTGTCCCACCCCGTTGAACAGGGCGATGGTAGCCATCGCAGGCATGGACAGCGGAATGAAGATTTTGAGGAAAATATGCCAGTCGCCTGCTCCGTCAATCTTGGCCGACTCCTCCAGCGAATCCGGCACGTTGCGGAAAAAGTTCATCAGAATCACCACATCGTAATAACTGAATAATGCCGGGATAATGTACACCCAGAAGCTGTTCAGCAGCCCGAGCGATTTGATCAGCAGATACGTCGGAATCATTCCGCCGGAGAAAAACATCGTGATGACGCCCATCGCCACATACAGCTTGCGGCCGCGGATGTATCTTTTGCTGAGACCGTAGCCGATCATCGCGCAAAAGAATACGTGGGTGATCACCCCTATGAACGTCTTGGCGACCGAGACAACGAAGGATTGACCGATCGTGCTGTCATTGAAGACCGCCCGGTAATTCTCCAGCGAGAATTCTTTGGACCAGAAGATGAATCCGCCCTCGGCCAGCGCCCTGCCCGAACTAAGGGAGGAGATAATTACGTTCCATAGGGGAACGAGGATAATAACCATGAAGCACACCAACAGCACCTTATTCACCGCATCAAAGATCCGGCTGTCGAGATCTTCCCGTATGACCTTCCGATTCACTCTAACGCCCCCTCTACAACACGGATTGATTATCGTTCAATTTACTGGTGACCTTGTTGGCCATAAGCAGCAGGATTACCGACACAATGGAGACACCGAGGCCGACAGCCGTAGCATAAGAGAAATCGCCCTGCGTCATCCCCATGCGGTAGACATAAGAGTTGATGACCTCTGCTTTCTCCCGGTTCTGCGAGTTCATCAAGACCAGCGTCTGATCCAGATTCGAGCCGAGCAGGCCGCTTACCGTCAAAATCAGATTCAGGCTGATGATCGCCTTCATGTTCGGAAGGGTGATATTCCAGATCTGGCGGAGCCGTCCCGCTCCATCAATCCGGGCCGCTTCGTAGTAGGTGGGGTCAATCTTGGCCATAATCGCCAGATACAGAATGGTGCCCCAGCCGGCTTCCTTCCAGATATCGGACAACGTGGCAATCCACCAGTACTTCCCGGCATCCAGCAGGATGTTGGACGGCTTCGAGATCAGCCCGAGATTCAGCAGCAGCTCATTGAACAGCCCCGAGGTGGAGAACCAGGTGATCAGCATCCCGCCCAGGACGATCCACGACAGGAAATGCGGCAGATAGGAGATGGTCTGGACGAATTTTTTGAAGCGGCCCATGTTCAGCTCATAGATCATAATGGCGAGAATAATCGGAATGATGAATCCGATGCCCAGCTTCAGGAAGCTGATCCCCAGTGTATTCACGACCGCATCCCAGAAGTATTCATCCGACAGAATAATCCGGAAGTTGTCCAGACCCACCCAGGGTGCAGTGGACAAGGTATCAATGACCGTGTAATTCTTGAAGGCAATCGTCAGCCCGTAGATCGGTATGTAGCAGAAAATAATCATAAAAATAATGCCCGGCAGCACCATCGACTGAATCTCCCACTGCCTCTTGTAATCGGTTACAAACTCTTTGATCCGCTGCCCCACAGGCTTCTTGGCGGACGGCGGGATCACTGGCGGGATGGAAGCTGATGCAGTAGACGCTGATGGCTTATTCATGATCTTGTCCCCCTCTCCATTGAGATATCAAGTTGGTGCTCAATTTGTTGCTCAAAGCAATAAAAACGTTTTTATTTTGGCGCAAAAAATCCCCCTCCTGTAAAATCAGTTTCACCCGCTGCCCTCTATCTGCGGTCCTTCCGCTCCAGCTTCACATGACTTGAGCCTCTTACGACAAGCTCGCCCTGCAGCTTCTGTGCTGCGCCCTGCTCCTTGTCTTGAATCATGCGGACCAGATGATCAATCGCCAGCATGCCCTGTCTGGCAATCTGATTCCTTACCGTCGTAAGCGGCGGCGAATAATAAGGGGCGATATCAATATCGTCGAAGCCCATCACGCTGACATCCTGCGGCACTTCATAACCGTAGCTCTTGAGTGCTTGAATACAGCCCATTGCACTGATATCATTGCCGGCCAGGAAGGCGTCAGGGACTCTCGCGGGATGCAGACGGAGATAAGACTTCACGGCATTATAGGTGCTGTCCTCCTCAAAATACCCCTGAAGGATAAAATCCTCCTCAACCGGAAGCTGGTATTCACGCAGCGCCGCCAGATAGCCTTCCTTCCGCTGCACGCTGTCGAACATCGTATCCACGCCGGAGATATAGGCAATCCGCTTATGCCCCAGGCTGATTAAATACTTCGTAGCCTCATAGCCTGATTCGTAGGAATCAAAGATAATGCTGCCCATCCCTTCATCCTCCAGCACCCGGTCCAGAAACACCGCCTTGATCTTGTCTTTCTTCATAGCGGCAATATCCTGCTCGTCGATGCCCAGCTCCTCATAGATAATGACGCCATCCACCCGCCGTCCGAGGATATTGCTCATAATGACTTGTTTGTCCTTGGTGACGAATACATTCAGGCCATAGCCCATGCGGTCGCACTGACGGGACATGGATTCTACCAGCTTATAGAAGTACGGACCGGACACACTTGTCGTGAAGAACCCCAGCATCTTCGTGGTCCCTGATTTCAGCAGCTTGCCGTTCAGATTCGGCACGTAATTCAGGCGCTGGGCTACCTTGAGAATATGGGCTTTGGTCTCCGGGCTCAGCACATCCACATCATTCAGGGCGTTGGAGACCGTGGAGATGGAGACCCCGGCTTCCCGTGCGACATCTTTGATCGTTATCTTAGCCATATCAATGTTCCTTTTTGATAAAAACGTTTTTATTGACTCTAAAGTAACATGAAATCGCTTTAAATACAACACTTTTTCTCATGAGCTCTTTTCAGCCGCCTTTTCTGCTCATTATTGCCGCCGGACGCAAGCATAAGCTGGTTCAGCATACAATAACTTCTATGTATTTGAATTTATCTTATTTTACTATAAGACAGCGGGATTTAGCTATGCCAGGGTGAGGGTGCGGAGCAGACTTATGCCAAGTGGAAACGGCTTTGCCGTCCTTTTAAAGGACGGCACCGCTTCGGCGAGAAATAGAAAGATAATGCATAGGGTGAAACATATACATTTTTATATTTCGAAGGAAAGCCTTGCTTAGTCTGGCAGGCCTTCCTTTGGCATATCGTATTATTTGGTCAAGCCCAAACGCCGGTATCTCATGACTCTGCGGTACATGGATTTATCCTTGAGCTGATTAAAAATATAAGGATCGGGATTCATATTCACTTCAATAATCCACGGCTTCAGCGCGCGGTCCAGTCCGATGTCTACACCGAACTGCCGGTGGTGCGGATAGGTCTTCCGCAGCTGTGACGCTATGCGGACGCCCAGGCGGTTCATTTCCCCCTTAAGCTGCACAAGCTGCTGCGCAGACAGATGGGTGGAGAGCAAATGCTCCACTGCGGTCGGTTTGCCGCCGCTGTGGTAATTGGTCACAATTTTGCGCGGGTGCCCGAGCCGCCCGATAATCCCGGTAGCTTCCCAGACTCCCTTGGGACTGAGCTGTACCATCACCCGGATATCGAAACGGCGCCCGTGGTGCTTCAGCAGGTGAATGCCTTTTTGCAGCAGATAGCTCCTCTTGCCGATTCTTGCCGCCAGACTGTGATGAAAAGCCTCAAACGTAGCGAACCGGCGCACGGTCTCCTCATATTGATACATATATCCCTGCCGCTCCCTCCGCTCCGCGCGGATTACACCCATGCCATACGTTCCCCGTTCCGGCTTGATATAGATCATTCCATAGCCGTGTATCATCTGCTCCAGATTGCGCCTGTTAAATCTCCGGGTATCGGGGATAAAAACCTTGATTGTCTCGTTCTTAAGCAGCAGTTGTGTCTTATACCATTTGCTCTGACCTGACTGAACTTTTTTGGCTGTCACTTACGCACTCTCCTGTCCGGGATGGGAGCCACCGCTCCCAATTTACATAAAGTTACATATTCACTGCATCCTATGCCGGTGGAGGTGCAGTTGAATATATCATTTGTCCCGCACAAAAAGATTAACTTTCTCAGGATGATGGCCCTATCAACCGCTGCTCAGCAGGCATACCCTAGTGAAGACGCTCAAATGTCAATATATGTATGGAGATGAAGCTATGTCCGTTGCTGCCGTAAGCGTGGCCTCAAGTGCTCCACCGATCGATGTCCTGATTCCTGCTATCGAAAAAGATCTCGCCACCCTCCCTTATGTAATTGATAGTCTTCGCCGTTATGTCCAGCACTCTATCAGTAATATCTATATTGTCTCGCCGGAGAATAGTAGAATCAGACAGCTGTGCTCCCGGAAAGCTTGCGTCTTTGTCAATGAAACCACCGTCCTCCCGTTCACCAAAAAAGCGATCCGCTATTCCTCCTCCCGCTGGAACCGGTCAGGCTGGCTGTATCAGCAGCTGCTCAAGATGAATGGGGATCAGGTGTGCCGTGAGAAGTATTTCCTAGTCATTGATGCAGATACAGTGCTCATCCGTCCCCATCGCTTCCGTTCCGGCGGGAAAAGCATCTTCTATTGCCGCAGCTGGAGCCAGCCGGAATATTTCCGCACCTACCGCAAGCTGCTCGGTGCCCCTGCGCCTTCACCCAAGTCGTTCGTGACCCACTACATGCTGTTTGATTCCGCGAAGCTGGCCAGTCTCAAACGAAAAATTGCAGCTCGCCACGGCATGTCCTGGCACGCGGCTATTCTGCACTCTATCAACAAGAAGCGGCAGTTCGGCTTCTCCGAATTCGAGACCTATGCCAACTACGTGTACAGCACAAACCGCACCTCTGTGCTGCTCAAGAATGCCAATAATAAAGCACTGAAGACCCCGGCGGGCTCGCTGACTGAGGCGCAAATCCGGAAGTACGCCGGGTCTTACCGTTCGCTCTCCTTCCATCAGCGCAAGGGATACTCCACTCCGGGCAAGCCTTAAGGAGGCAAGAAACGTGATGCATACTATTCTTCTGTGCGGCGGCTCCGGCCAGCGGCTGTGGCCTCTGTCCGGCAGCATCCGCTCCAAGATGTTCCTGCCGCTGCTGCCTGCACCGGGCGGGGGCACAGAATCCATGATCGGGCGGGTATGCCGTCAGCTCGGTCAGGCCGGACTGGATGAATCCCTGTTGCTCGTGGCCCATCAGGAGCAGGTAGCCCTCATACAGCGGTATACCGGGAGTAAATATCCGGTGAC
The DNA here is from genome assembly GCF_038002345.1 of Paenibacillus sp. FSL M7-0420. Lineage (NCBI taxonomy): Bacteria > Bacillati > Bacillota > Bacilli > Caryophanales > Paenibacillaceae > Paenibacillus > Paenibacillus sp. FSL M7-0420. Next base: position 4,799,898 of record NZ_JBBOCJ010000001.1, read on the forward strand.
CGGTGAGCCTTGCAAGCGCGGCACCTTCACTGCTGCCGCGTTAGGCGCGCTGCATTTGCTTGCCGCCGGAAAGGCACAGCCGGAGGACATCCTCTGTATCGCTCCGGCCGACATGTTCGCGGATGATGATTTCTTCCGCCAGTTCCATCAATTCGAGGCACTTCTGGCCGATTCTGAGGCCGAACTCCTCCTGCTTGGAACAAGGCCTTCGTATCCCTCAGAGCAATACGGCTATATCGTTCCGTCACTGGAGGACTCTTGCGGGTATGCTCCGGTATTAACTTTTGCAGAGAAGCCGGATAAGGTGAAAGCCCTGGAGCTGATGCGGGAGCAGGCCTTATGGAATTGCGGGGTATTCGCTGCGCGGCTGAGCTTCCTGCTGGAGCATCTGGAGAGGCTGGGGCTGCCCGTGGAATTCGCAGCATTAACCGTGCAGTATCCAGAGCTTCCGGTCCGCAGCTTCGACAAGGAAGTGGCAGAACGCAGCACCAAAGCGGTTGTCGTAAGGCATGAAGGGGAATGGTCCGACCTGGGAAGCTGGGATACGCTGACAGACCGGCTGCCATCGCAGGTTATTGGAGCAGGCGGGCTATGGGGAGAATGCGGAGACAGTTACCTTATTAACGAGCTGGAGGTGCCGCTGCATGTCATTGGTGTCTCCGGCATAGTAGCCATAGCCGGTCCCGAAGGTATCCTGATCGCTGATAAGAAGGACGCTAACACCATCAAGGATATTCTGGCGGAGAATTCAGTAACGGAGCCGAGGTATGGTGAAACGGGCTGGGGCAGCTATACCGTTGTAGACCGGGAATCAGACGGCTCCCGGCTTGTCCTTACGGCAATGCTTACCCTGCTGCCGGGCCATGACCTGCCTGAAATGACCTGTGAGCATTGTGCCAAGTCCTGGATGATTGTGTCCGGTCACGGAGAGGTTAAGGTGAACGGAGCTACATCCGCTGCATGTGCTGGCGGAAGCTATACCATAGCGAGAGGACAACAGCATACGGTCAGCGCCTGGAGCGCAATGAAGCTTATTGAGGTACGGATAAGCGAAGCAGGAGAGGACGGGAAGGTCTATAGCTGCTGATAGGAAGATGCGGGCTTCCTCTCCACTGCCGACGGCACAATCAAGAGGGATACTGCAAACATCAAAGGGATACCGCAAACGCCAGCCATCCGGCTGTGTGCGGTATCCCTTATTTGCAGTGAATGCTGTTGCCTGCCGTTAGACAATCTGCCGGCGGACCGCCGGATGGCACAGCTTCTAGGCGAACGGCGGCAGAAACCGGAACCACTTGAAGTCAAACCGGCTGCCCGGCAGGAACAGGAAGGTGACGGTCTGGCTGCCGCTTAACGGCGGCTCCAGCGTGAATTCACGCTCCATATAGCTGGCGCTTCCGGCAAATTCAATCAGCTGCTTCGATTCACCGGCAGGACCGCTGAACAGAATTTGCATTGTATTGTTCGCAAGCGCTGAGCGTCCGCAGATGAGGAGCCGTGAGCATTCCGCTGCGCCGAAGTCCATTCCGGCAAATATAAGTGACACATTGTTGCCGATGCCCTCGACAGCCTCCTCCGTTATAGTGAAGGTATCGCCGTAGACCGCAGTGTTGGCCAGTGCATCCAGACGCTCGAACGCCTTGGTCTTGCTGACAAACGTGAAGCCCTTCAAATGAATCTTCTTGCGCAGAACGAAGGACAGCGAGGTAATCCCCGTCAGCCGTCTGGGCAGCGTATACCGTTCCTCCTGGTAGACATTCCAGCGGGAAGGCTTCTGGTAAGTCACGGTTGTGAGCCTCCCGGCACCGGGCTGCCCGGGCACGCCTTCCCATATCTCTATCGGAAATTCCTGATCATCCAGCGAGAAGATCGGCAGAATAATCTCATCGGCCCCATATCCGCCGAAGTCGATTCGTTCGAAGCAGATCAGGCTCTCCCCTTCGCGGGCGGTAGCCACCCCCCGTTCATTGCCGTTGGTCAGATTCCGGCTGTGGGTGCTGTTAAATCCTGCTGAAACAAACTCATAGGGATTCAGATAAGCCTGCCCGAAGCCCGTAAGCTTGAATTCCATCTGCGAATAGAGCCGAATCCCGTCAGCGCCATTGGCTGTCCCGCAGCGGATGTATACCTCTCCGTCACCTAAGGCCGTGATTACGGCTTCATGGCCGCTCGTCTCAAGAGTGGCGATATTGGCATCAATTCCGGCGGCATTCGTAATCCGCCACTCGACATCCTGCCAGGTGGCCCCCTGAGGATGAAGCTTAACACGGACTGGAAGCGACGTGCGATCAGGCGTCAGAGTATTCCCCCCGGGGCAGATGATCTCCAGCTTGCGGACCGGGATCTCCCCAGCCCTGCCGCTCTCCGGATGACCGGAGGACACATCCGCCTCCAGCGGATAATGCGCATACAGATACAGCTCATCTTCAGTTGTCGTTCCCGCTGCCGGAAGCACCGATTGCAGCGTAAGCTCAGCCGGAGCCAGATCTGCCGAAGCCGCACGCAGCGTAATCGTTCCGGCCTCCAGTGTGCCGGCAATCACTGCCAGCAGCTTGCCGCTGAACAGGCGGCGGCTTACGCCCTGGTAGGAATCATAGTCCGTGCTGTCCCCGTTATCCAGACCGATCAATCGTCCGGGACCCTCCATACTGAGGTGAACGCGGTTATTGGCATTCGCTACCGGCCGTCCCTCCTGATCCAGAGTGCTGATCGTTACGAAGATAAGGTCCGTACCGTCTGCTGTAATTACCTGCTTGTCGGGAGCAAGGACAAGCGAAGCTGCATCTCCGAACGAGGAGATTTGCTCTACAGCAACGACCTCCCCCTTCTCATCATAAGCCACTGCCCGCAGGACACCATCCGCATAAGGCAGCTGCCATTCGCCAAGCAGCTTGTGTCCATGGGCATGGTCGATATCCACGCTGCCCTGCGAGACTTCATTCAAGAACAGTTCAATGCGCGGAGCGTTCGAGCAGACACGCACATCTATCAGCTGACCCTGCGAGAAATCCCAGTACGGGAAGATATGAATCATCGGATGCGTACGGTAATCTGTCCATTCCGCCTGATAGATATAATAGGAATCCTTAGGGAAACCGGCGGTATCCAGCTGTCCGAAATATGAGTTCTTGGTGTGATACGGGGTAGGCTCCCCGATATAATCAAAGCCCGTCCACAGAAACTGTCCCAGCGAGAAGGAGGCATCCCGGTCGGCGGTGATACAGGCCTCCGTGCTTTTGGCGCCCCAGCTGGTAGAACTGTTGCCTAGCGATGAGCACTGCTGATCATCATCGGCAAGCACAGATTGAGCCAGCGGGAAATGATAGACTCCCCGGCTCTGCACTGTCGAGCAGGTCTCACTGCCGTAGATGATCCAGTCGGGATGCTGCTTGTGATGCTGCTCATAATATTTCTCCGCATAGTTGTAGCCTGCAACCTTGACGATATCAGCGCATTTCTGCGCATTCTCCCAAGGCATATAGTTTGAGCCGATGGTAACGAAGGCATTGCCCCGCGGATCATGAATCAGCACTTCCTCCTGCAGCTCCCGGGTGAGCTCCTGGCCGCGGCTGTCTGCATGGGTATCGTATATCTCATTGCCGATACTCCACATGAGCAGACTTGGACGGTTGCGGTCCCGCCGCACCCAGCTGGCGATATCGCGCTTCCACCACTGCGGATAGAACCGTGCATAGTCATAAGGCGTTTTGCTACGCTCCCACATATCGAAGGCTTCAGACACGATCAGCAGCCCCATTTCATCGGCCAGCTCCATAAGCTCTACCGCCGGCATGTTATGCGCGGTACGGATGGCGTTGACTCCCATCTCCTGCAGCAGGACGAGCTGGCGGCGCAGCGCCGCTCTGTTCACAGCAGCCCCCAGAGCGCCCAGGTCATGATGCTGACAGACTCCGTATATTTTGACATGACGGCCGTTGAGGAAGAAGCCCTCGTCACTGTCCAGCTCCAGGGTCCGGAAGCCGAACCTCTCCCTCTCCGCTTCAATCACTTCATCCTCAGCCAGCAGTTCGGTTTGCAGACTGTAGAGATTGGGACTGGAAATATCCCATAGCAAGGGCTGGTCAACAGTCAGGCGGCTGCGGGTATGTACGGTTAATTCACCCTGCACCGTCACCTCAGTAACTTGCCCTGCAACTAAGGCTCCTGCTGCATCCAGAATGCTATGCCGCAGCTTCAGCTTCGTCCCCGCGCCCGCTGCTTCAGCGATATGCAGCTCAGCATCCACATCTACAGTCCAGGCCTGACCTTCCGTTGCCCTGGCTGCAATATACAGCCCGTCAGCGGCGATATGCGTCTTCGGCACCGTCTTTAGCCAGACGGGCCGGTAAATTCCGGCACCGGAGTACCAGCGGGAATTGGGTGATTCGTGGATTACACGCATATAGATTTCATTCTCTCCGGCGACCAGGTGCGGAGTTATCTCGAATTCAAAGGTAGAGTAGCCATATTTCCACTCACCCGCTACCTGTCCGTTCACATATAGTGTCGAGTTCATATACACTCCCTCGAAACGCAGGAACACAAGCTCATTCACCGGCACTGCATCGAACCGGAGGCGGGTGCGGTACCAGCCCTCTCCATTCTCGTAGAGGTTGCGGGTATCATAGATCAGCCAATCATGCGGCAGCGTAACAGGTATCCAGTCCGCACCTGCGGCCACCTTGGCAAGCTCCGAATGAAGCGGCTGCTTGCTGAAATGCCAACCTTTGCTGAGTTTCCTTTTTAGACTCATAGCTATACTTCCTCCTTATCCTCACCATAGCTAAGCTTCCTGAATGACTTCACCCCTCATCCCTTCAATGCCCCAACCATTACGCCCTTGACGAAATACTTCTGCAGGAACGGATACAGCAGCAGGATCGGCGCTGTGCTCACAATGATTGCCGCATATTTCAGCGTTTCGGTCACATCACGGCTATGGAGCAGTGTTGTAGTCCCCAGCATGCTGGCATTATCATTCTCAAGAATGATGTTTCGGACCACGAGCTGGATCGGGAACAGGCTCTGGTCGCGCAGGAAAAGCATGGCGTTGAACCAGCTGTTCCAGTGGCCTACGCCGTAATACAGAATCAGCACCGCAACCACCGGCATGGACAGCGGAATGAAGATGCGGAACAGAATGGTGAAATGGCCTGCACCGTCCAGGAAGGCGGACTCCTCCAGCTCCTTCGGTATCGCCATGAAATAAGTGCGCATGATGATTAAGTTGAACGTACTCACCGCCGTTGGCAGAATCAACGCCCACAAGCTGTCGAGCAGGCCATATGATTTCACGATCAGGTAGAATGGCACCAGTCCTCCCTGGAAGAACATCGTGAATACGATGAAGAACATAATCGGCTTTTGCAGCATAACCCCTTCTCTGGACAGGAAATAGGCTCCCAGGGCAGTAAGCGTCATGTTAATGACAAGCCCTACCGCCAGGATGAACAGCGTATTCTTGAAGCCGGTCAGAATCACGGGGTTGTTCAGCACCGCCTTGTAAGCTGCCAGCGAGAAGCCTTGCGGCCACAGCAGAATGCCGTTGAAGGAGACCAGCCGGTTCCCGTTGCTTAAAGAGGAGAACAAGATATACAGCATAGGATAGAGTGTAAGAATAATCATTAGAACCATAATAATAGAATTGCAAATATCGAAGACACGTTCGCCGAGCGACGCTTTAATCATAGGTGTGCACTCCTTACCAGAGACTGTTCTTACTTGCGCGTTTACTGAATGAGTTGGCGAGCAGCAGAATGGTGAAATTGATGACGGAGTTGAACAGGCCTACCGCTGCACTGTAGCTGTAGCTGAATTCCAGAATCCCTTTCCGGTATACAAAAGTGGATATGACATCAGCCGTCTCATAAATACTGGCGCTGTATAACAGAATGATTTTCTCAAATCCGACATTCATAATATTTCCGAGTGCCAGAATCAGCATAATCATAATCGTCGGCAGAATACCGGGCAGGGTAACGTGGCGGATCTGCTGTACCTTGGTGGCTCCGTCAATTTTGGCAGCCTCATACTGCTGCTGGTCAATGCCAGTAATGGCTGCCAGATAGATGATTGTGCCCCAGCCGATCTGCTGCCAGATCTCACTGATGATATAAATGGGGCGGAAAAATTCAGGCTGTTGCAGGAACGAAATCCGGGCCCCGCCAAAAAAGGCAATAACATCGTTGATCAAACCATCCGATAAAGTGAAATAACGCACGATTCCTGCTACCACCACAAGTGTTATAAAATGCGGCATATATGTAATCGTTTGCGTGATCCGGCGGAAAAGCGGGCTTTTCAATTCATTCAGCAGCAAGGCCAGAATAATGGGTGCCGGGAAGCCGATCAGCAGATTGAAGAAGCTTAGCAGAACAGTGTTCTTAATGACACGGAAGAAGTAGATACTGGAGAAAAAAGCTTCAAAATGCTTGAATCCGACCCATTCGCTGCCCCAGATCCCTTGGGAAGGGACGAATTGCTTAAAGGCGATAATGGTCCCGTAGAGCGGAACATAGTGAAACAATACATAATATAGGATGACAGGCAGCACCATCAGATACAGCCATTTATTACGCAGGATGTCTTTCCCCAGTCTGGTTTTAAGCATATTCCTCTCTCCTTTGCTGCAACTGCATGGTCTTAGGCCGGGCTGCCGGTACCTGTTATCTGTGTTGCAGCCCCTGCCCGCCCAAATTAACGGTTCAGATAACGTTCATACGCCGCTTGTTGAATTTCCAGCGCGCGTTCGATACCGAGATCCTTCATCTGCTGCACATATTTATCGTAATTGTCTACGGAATCGGTGCCCAGGATGATCTTGAGCTCGGCCTCTTTCACAAAAGCGTTAATGTCGTTCATAATGCTGCTCATTTCATCTGCTTCTTCGGCAGTCGGTGTGACCGGAGGAAGCAGGTGGCTCTCGTGATTGGTTTGTTTCCAGATGCCGATGGATTCGGTCGTTGCCGGATATTTTGCCGGCAGATTATTGTCCTGCTGAATCATCGGGAAGTTGGTGCCATGAGAATATTTGCCCATTACCTGGTCGCTGCCGAGGCCATCCGAGTTCTTCACCACAAGATCGGTATAGACGGGCTTTCCGTCTTTGAGCGTGTAGGTAATGCCTTCAACCCCATAGGTATTCAGCATTTTGCCTTCTTCGGTAAAAGCGTAATCCAGCCAGCGCATCGCAGCCTCGACATTCTTGGTTGTCGCTGAGATCGCCGCCGAGCTTGTCCCCGCATAGGCATTATCCAGCTGTCCAAACTCCGGAAGCCCGCCTTTGACGGCAGCCGGGTATGGAGCGGCCACGAAGTCGGCCTTCGGATCTGTTTCCTGTACGGCTGAATTATATTTCTCAATATAATACTGCCAGCCGATTGTTGCTCCGCTGACATTAGAAGTCATTTTCTTATCCACTGTAGCTGAATCAATCGAAGCGAAATCCTTATCGATCAGGCCTTCTTTGTACCATTGGCTCATCGTTTTCAGATATTCCTTATAGCCAGGCTCCAGATAGCCGTAGACTACTTTGCCGTCGTTGACGTAGAAGTTCCCCATCACACCGAAGGCTCCGGCGAATCCGCCGGTCCGTTCTCCCAGGAACATCGTGCGGAAGGTTACAGGGGAGGCCGCCTTTTTCTTCTCTTTAAAAGCAGTCAGTACGGTATGCCATTCGTCAATCGTCTCCGGGACACTGAGCTTCAGTTCATCGAGCCAATCCTTGCGGATAATCGGCCCGCCGTAGACCCGTCCGATCTCCGAGCGGATGAACGGGAAGGCGTAATAAGTGCCGTCATCCGTTTTAATCATTTTGTCGATTTCCGGATTCTCCTGAAGCGTTCTCTTCAGATTCGGCGCGTATTGATCCATAAGGTCATTGAGCTTCAGAATATACCCCTGCTCAACGGCTTTATCGGGACCGCCAGGGTATTGCAGCCAGGTATTGAGGAAGATATCCGGCAGATCGCCCGATGCCAGCAGCAGACTGAATTTCTGATCGGTCATGGGGGTTCCGCCCAGCTGCTTGATGGCGATGCCTGTACGTTTCTCATATTCGTCATCGACCGGCAGCCGCTCCGGTGTGCCTCCCAGCTGTTCATTCATATAGGTCAGCTCTATTCCGCCTTTCATCGGATAAGCAAAAGCTGCTGCGGCTTCCTTGGAAGCCGGGCCGTTCCCGGCAGGGTTGTTAGGGACACTCTCATCATTTGCATTCTTGGAACTAGTGCAGCCGGCAGCCAGCATGGTGAAACCTAACAAAACGGCGAGCGGTTTGTGAAGCCTTTTCATTCCAGATAATTTGATCACTAGTATGACCTCCGTAATTTGTGTAGTTGACGACTTAATGCCTCTACAATGTATGCTGAATCTTGTATACAAACAATATTCAAAATGCGTAATTCATTGTCAAAAACGCAAAAGAAGGATAGATCCGGCCTGCTTCTATCCTCCTGTCAGGAAATTGTGTATTCTGTTTGTTTATTGCAGAGCTTTGAACCGCCCCGGCGTGATGCCTTCATACTTTTTGAATACCCGAATGAACGCACTGCTGCTGGAAAATCCTACACGGGAGGAGATCTCCTCGATGGTGACGCCTTGCTGAAGCAGTTTCTTGGCTTCGGCTGTACGCACCTGACTGATGTAGTCATGCAGTCCCTGCCCGCTCTGTTCTTTGAACAACCGTGATACATACTGCGGCGTGATCCCGAAACGGGCACCAATCATGGACACACTAAGGTTGATATCCGCATAATGATCCTGCACAAAGGCGGATACCTGGTCTCCGATTCCAGAATTTGAAGCAAGCTTTTCCGAGGCTTGGCTGCAGGCCAGCTGGATCAGCTCGGTCAGCTCGTTACGGAAATCTGCGCGCGTTGAGCAGGCCAGAAGCCTTTTCATCGGACGCCATTCTTCCCATAGCTTGGAGCGCTTCGTCTCCTGAGGGACTGCCTTCATAATAGAGCTGCTTAAATCAATCATGGCATATCTCACAAGCTCAATAGACACCTGGGAGCCGAAGAAGCGGGCCAGAATCTCCTCCACCATCGCTGCCGCTTTCCCGAAGTCACCGCTTTTGACCAGATTAATAAAAACAACCTCGTCATTGATCGTCAGGTAATAATCCGTCTGCTGCTGCTCAATATCCCCATACCAGACCGTCGTATTCTCCTCCAGCACCAGCCGGTATTCCTGAGCCTCCAGCGCCTGCAGATACCCCTGATGCAAACTTCCCATGCCCGAGAGCAGCTCACTGCCGGCCATGGCGATCTGCAGACCGTATTTCCGCTGAATGAACTCCAGGGTATGGCTGAGTGCTTCTTCAATATCCTCTTTCCATCTGCCGGAACGCCCGGTGTTAATGTTCATCACTGCCGCCAGCATGCCATCCATCTCGGTGAAGCTCAGGACGTGATTCGGTCCGGTGAAATCCATGATGATATTGGATACGATGAAATTGGACAGGCTTGGCGAAGGCCCCTCTTCCCCGCCGGACTGAATATAGAATAGAAGCACCGCAAAATCCTCGGAATCCCACTGGAAATGATGAACTCTGGCCACTTCCTCCAGCGATAATCCGTTCTCCGCCTGCCCTCTGAGCAGCTGCGACAAGTAGTAGGTCTGGAGCACACGGAGCTGCCTGAACTGCCGGCTGTTCACATCATCCCTCTCCCGGATGGTAGCCAGCGCACTCTCCCGAATGAAGGAGAATTCATCCAGTACCCGCTGCGTCTGTTCATCGGCGGAGGGCGAGAACATATGGACCAGCTCGCGTACAGGATTATAGTTCTTACGGGCAAAGTAAGAAATAACCACCGCCCCGATCAAAAAGCTGATGAACAGCCCAAGCAGGTTCAAATTGCGGATTTGCCGCGCTTTTTCCCAGAATACGCTTGAAGGAAATACGCTGATATACTTCCAGTTGGTGTTATCGGAATCAATGAAGGAGACCATGTTCTCCGTGCCGGCAATATCCTGAAAAGAAGTGCCCGCAGTCTCACCGCCAGCCTCAGCGTCAGGCATTGGCTGCTGCGGAGAAGCCTCATTATTGCGGAATAATACCTGATTATGATCATCGGTAATGTACACATCACCGTTATTTACCCAGTCCACGTTCTTCAGCATGCTATGAATCTTGCTGCCGTTCAGCGGGAGAACCAACATCCCCTTCTGTCCATTGCTTGCAGTGGCACTGGTGAAGGGCTTCATCATCACAACCTTCTGCTCCCAGCGCTTAAACTCAATAAACGGAAGGGCGGCTTCTCGCCCTGCAGTCTCACCGTTCAACTGTGCCAGCCACTCCTGATAAGACAATCCGATCATCTTACTGTTCATTGCATAAAAGGTTTCACTGTCCGTATACGTCTCATCTGTCAGCACACGGTCCAGACTGCTTGAATACAGATAGATCCCATCGATGAAATCATTGGCGGATTTGTATTTGCTGAGCTCCTGCCGGATCTGATAGATCTGAAAGGAACTGGCCCTCTCTGCGCCAGGTGTGAGGGATAAGAATTTGTTCACACCGCTATGAATCGATAACTGCATCGCTAATTTCTCAGCTTGATTAATCTCGCTGTCTACAGTATTCTGCATCTGCTTAAGCATGGCGTTGCCGGCACGTTCAATCTCATATTCGACAATCTGTTTGGTCTGCAGATAGATGATAGCGCTAACAATAAGCGGGATAATCATGATTACTGAATAGGAGATGATCCATTTAAAGGCTACACTTCTGCTGAACCTCAGGTGCTTGTGCTTCATCTTCTACGCTCCTTACCTCATATAGAATTCCACTATATGATAGTTGTGCCCGGGGGGCAATCCGCAATATGAACCAGATCGTCAATTTGTAAACAAGTCCGCTATACTATGCCATCCGGCTGGACAAACAAAACCTCTTTGCCGGCAGAAGACCTGAAGGGACAGCCATTGTCCCTTGGTCTTACACCTTCAAAGAGGTTTCTCCAGCTATAGGATTTGAAATACGGGCTGATCCTGAATGTAATGCACCGGCACCTGCGGGAACTGCCGGGCCAGCCGCTCCGCCAGCAGCTTCATTCCCGGCGCTTCGCTCTCGGCATGGCCGAGCATGATGAGCGCCCTGTCCTTGCCCTGGCGGACCGCATCGCGGATATACTCAGGCACCTCCCATTCAGGGCCTTCACCGGCGATGACCAGATCAAGCGACTCCTGCTCGTACATCGGGATGACCGACTGGCCATTTCCCCGGTAACCGACCAGTACTCCCGCTCTGGAGCAGGTGGCGGAGAGGTTCCCGGCAACGCGGACATAAGGGATATTCAACTTCTGCTTCAGATACTCTGCAACCCCGGAAACGGTCATCTCAGGAATGGAGAGGATCGACACCTCGGGCAGATGCCGCTCTACATATGCTTCCCATTCCAGCTCCCGCAGCAGCCCTTCGGTAATCCCGTCCGGCGTATAGCGGTGTATCGTGTCATGGAAGCGATAGAGGCTTACCCCGCTGCTTGTAATCAGTGCAGACTTCTCCTGATAGACGGAATCTTGCTCAAGCGTACTCCCGTGTCCCTGGTGGCTATAAAATACACCTTCATGCGTGATCACCAGGTTGGCGCCAAGCCGGGCCGCCTGCTCGACTACATATTGCGAAGCGGCGAAGGCAGCCACGATTCCCTGCACTTCTGTTCCCGCAGCGTCCGGCGTAAGCCTATCCACCGTATTCACGGGCAGTTGTACCCCTGCATTCAAGTGCTCCATCACATCACTGAAAGTCAGTGCCATGAGATCTACTCCTCCTTGATGTTAGCCAAATGAGTTCCTGGCCTGTCAAAAGACAGGACAAGGCTGTCCGGAACGCAGACGCTCCCTTAGTAGATGGTCCGGCCTAATGCATCTGCAATTCCGCTCTTGCGGTAGAAATACGTATTAATCTGGTCACGCCATTCCTTGGCATGAGCCGCCTGTCCCTTAAGGCGTTCCTCCACCTGAGTGTACAGGCCGTCTGCGATGCTGCCCTTCAGTCCGCCCCATGCGTCCAGAAGCCCTTCGGCGCGCTCTGCACCTTCGAAATGCGTATCGTAGATATGCTGGATCACGGTTTTGCCGGAATGCAGCACATGAGTGTACGGCACATGATGGAAGAACAGCAGCAGCTCATCCGGGCATTCCTCCAGCGAATCATAACGTACGGCGTTGCTGCCCATGTACTGTGCGCTATAGCCGGTACCGGTATTCACGGTACGGTCTACCCCGATGCCCTGATGATCGGCATAGTGGTAGGTGCCCCACATTGAATATTCATAGCCGTCCACATTCGGGCCGTAGTGATGCTCGGGATTGATCATCCAGCCTACGCCAAGCGGCGACGTATATGACTCATAGATCTCCCAGGAGTCCAGCAGAATCCGGCTGATCACTCCGGCAACCGCTGTGTCCGTGCCGAATGTCAAGGCGATCCATTCGGCCGCAATCTCCTCCGCACTCAGCTCAGGATTCCAGGCCAGACGCCCGAAGCCGTAGAGATTCGCCTGAGCCAGCAGGTGGCCGGTCCAGTTGCGGTCATTGCCCACATTGGATACCGCCGCAATCCCGCTCAGGCGGTTGCCCCACAGCGATCCGTCAACGATCCGCTTAACAGGGGCCGGGCCGCCCTTGGCCTGCGTATCGAATTCCATAATCTCCTTCCACTGCGGAACGAGATAGCAGACATGGCGCTGCTGTCCGGTATATTCCTGGGCGATCTGGAATTCGATCACATGGTTCGTCCGTTCCAGGGCGCCGAAGAGCGGAGATACAGGCTCTCTGACCTGGAAATCCATCGGGCCGTTCTTGATCTGCAGAATGACGTTATCATGGAACTGGCCGTCCAGCGGCTTGAAATGGTCATACGCCGCTCTGGCCCGGTCCGTCTTGCGGTCACGCCAGTCCTGCTTGCAGTTGTATACAAAGCAGCGCCAGATCACGATGCCGCCGTAAGGCTCCAGGGCTTCCGCCAGCATGTTGGCCCCGTCTGCATGATTCCGCCCGTAAGTGAACGGGCCGGGACGGTTCTCCGAATCAGCCTTGACCACGAAGCCGCCGAAATCGGGAATAGCAGCATAGATGTCGGCGGCTCTCGACTTCCACCATTCCTGCACGCCTGCATCCAGCGGATCTGCCGTACCCACTTCCCCTTCGTGCATAGGTCCGGCAAAGTTCACGCACAGGAACAGGCGGATGCCATAGATGCGGAAGATGTCGGCGATTCTTGCCACATCCGGCAGATAGGTGGAGATAAACAAGGTCTCCAGCGCATGAACGTTCACGTTGTTGATCGCTATCGCGTTAATGCCGGCGGTAGACATCAGCCGCGCATAGTCTGTAATTCTGTCCATATCCTTCGTGAACTGGTTATTCTCATACAGGAAGGATCTGCCGGAATAGCCGCGCTCCACGCTGCCGTCGAAATTATCCCAGTGATTAATCATCCGCAGCGAATTCACAGGATTCACTATTTCATCCAGATTCTCAATGTCCTTGCCGCTGGCAATCAGGCGCAGCAGATGGAAGACGCCGTATAACACACCTGCCTGGGAGGAAGCCCCTACAGCGATGCATTTCAGGGACTGGCTGGTTCGGATGGCGAACCCTTCTGCTCCTACAGCTTGGACGGTCTTGTCATCGAACACGCCCTGGATCAGCGGATGATCACCCGTGAAGGTGCCGAAGGCCACACCGAAATCTTCCGGCTGCGGCTTGGAGACGGCTTCAAGGCCCAATAGCGAGGCAATGCCTCTTGTCCATTCCTGAAGTGCAGCCTGGATGGTCTCCCCGGCTTCTGTAACGGATACCGCCCCGCACCATTTCGCATATTGCTTATATAGGGGGCCTTGCTGAAGCTTAGGATAGCTTAGCCACGCATTGTATCCGCTGTCATATTGTGCAGCATACTCATTCCCGGATTGTTGTCTCATGTCCATATCTCCTCTGCATACATCTTGTATACTAGATTTCATTCAGGTTCATCCTACCACGCAGCCGCAGCCCCGGAACATTGTCAAATCACGCTAATATTTACCCAAATCAAGCAGAATCCTGTATACTAATAACAAGTGTACAGCCTGTACATCCCTATCAAGAGAACGCAAAGTATCAGGGGGCGATCCTATTGGTTGCAGCTTTTGAACCGCCGGTCCCGGGGCAAAGCCTTAGTGAAACGATTATCCCGGATGTGAAAACCACGCTCAACCTGTTCGGCATGCATCTGCGCAAGGTGAGCGGGGAATGGGATTATCCGCAGCACGCCCATCCCCAATATGAATTCAATTATGTGCTTGAAGGAGAGCAGCTGCTCACGGTCAACAACCACAGCTACCTTCAGCGCGCCGGGGATCTGGTCCTCTTGAGACCGGGCGATATCCACTCCAGCCGCAGCGGAAACGGCGGGGCCTTCACCTATTTCTGTATCCATTTCGATATCGATGACAAGCTGTTCATCTCCCTGCTCAGCCGGCTGAATCATGTATTGTTCACCTCAGAGAGCAATGTGGCCAACCGGTTAGGACCGCTCCTCAGCAGGCTGGTGGAGATTTCCACCTCCGGCTCCGGCAGCATCACGATCTCCCAGCGCATGAGGCTGCAGTCTGCCGTCTTCGAGCTGTTCGCCCAGCTCTGGGAGGTCTTCTCCCTGGAGGCTGACAATTCCTCCCCGGGCACTTATGAGCGGATCGAGCTGGCCCACCAGATCCGCAGCCGCCTCCAGAGCCTGGTCTATCAGCAGTTCACGCAGGAGGTGCCCTATGACAGTCATTATGGCGTTGACGACATCGCCGCTGAGCTGGGGATCAGCCCCTCACACTGCTACCGGGTCTTCCGACAGGTATTCGGCCTCTCCCCCCGCGTCTACCTGTCGGAGCAGATGCTGCATGAAGCCAAGGTACTGCTGGATGACCACAGCCTGAGCGTCAGCCAGATCTCCGGCCTGCTCGGCTACCGCGATATCGCCCATTTCAGCAGACAGTTCAAGCGCTGGAGCGGCCAGTCACCGCGGGAATACCGCGAGGGCAGGAGCTAGGCAGAGCGCGGAGCCTGTAGAGCTTTATATCAAGTAGAAGCGGCTTCGCCGTCCTTTTAAAGGACGGTACCGTTTCAGCGAGAAATAGAAGGATAAGTTATCGTGTGCAACATATAAGTTCTTATATTTTTAGTAAAAGCCTGCCTTCATCGTTGATGAGGGCGGGCTTTTTGCGCTATTGCGGGCGGGGCTTGATGTAGGCCAGCCCTATTTTTTGATATACATGGCGAAATGCTCCTGGAGGTTCTTGGAGTCGATATCCGCCCGCAGATGGTGGTGCAGCAGCTCGTCGATCCCCGCGCTGTCCCCCTGCACGATATAATCCAGCAGTTGCTGATGCTCCTGCTGAATCGCCGCCAGCTTCTCGTCCTTCAGCATATGCAGCTTGCGGTAGCGGATGTAGTGCACATTGAACTGCTGGAGCACACCCCACAGGAACTCACGCCCGGCCAGGCCGAACATCGTGCGGTGGAACTGGTCATCGAGCTGCAGGAACACCTCCGCTCCCTCCGCCTGCTCAATACACTTCTGCTGCTGCGCAAGGTTGTCCCTCAGCTCATGCAGCCCTTTCAGCGGGATATTCCCGGCCAGCGATTTCATAATCTCCTTCTCCAGCACATTGCGCAGGTAGATAATCTGTTCCACGGACTCCAGGTCTATGTAGGATACGAGATTGCCTTTTTTGGGATAAATATCGACGTATTGCTCCAGGGACAGCTGCTTCAGCACATCACGGATCGGCGTCCGCGACAGCTGGAAGCGCTCGGACAGAGCCGTCTCACTGATCATCGCCCCCGGCTTCAGCTCAAGGGAGAGAATCTCCTGCTTGAGGTAGGCCATTATTTCTTTTTTGGAAGTCATGGAATAGACCAACTTTCTGTTCGGGATTGTTCTTCCCCCCATTATATAGAAAAGGGATATGAATTTCATTGACAAAGATGAACGCATATTCTATGATCATTACGAATTGAGTCTTGTATACAAGATTATGCCACATGTAACGCTGGTTCTGTAAGGTCAATTGTCACAAGGCTTCGGAAGGTTATCATTTGTATTTATGCTTATCTTACTTAAGGAGGAAAATAACAATGAATATGACATGGAGATGGTACGGCGAGGGCAATGACAACATCACTCTTGACCACATCCGTCAAATTCCGGGCGTTATGGGCATCGTCTGGTCGCTGCACCACAAGGTGGCCGGTGAGGTCTGGGAGATGGAAGACATCCAGAAGGTGGCCGATCAAATCACAGCCAAGGGCTTCAGCACAGCGGTTGTTGAAAGCGTCAACGTTCATGATGATATCAAAATCGGACTGCCGTCCCGCGACAAATACATTGACATCTATATCGATACGATCCGCAAGCTGGCCAAGGTTGGCGTCAAGGTCATCTGCTACAACTTCATGCCGGTGTTCGACTGGACCCGTACCGAGCTGTACAAGGAGCTGCCGGACGGCTCGAATGCCCTCTTTTATGAAAAGGCTGCCATTACCGACAATCCGCGTGAGATGGTAGACCGCATCCTGAAGGGTGCCGGACAATTCACGATGCCGGGCTGGGAGCCGGAGCGGCTGGCCAAGCTGGATGAGCTGTTCGCGGCGTATGCTGACGTTACCGAGGATAAGCTGTTCGACAACCTGAAGTATTTCCTGGAGCGTATCATTCCGGTGTGTGAAGAAGTAGATATCAAAATGGCAATTCACCCGGATGATCCGGCCTGGCCGATCTTCGGACTGCCGCGCATTATCCGCAGCCGCGATACGATCCGCCGCTTCCTGGACATGGTGGACAGCCCGTATAATGGCCTGACCTTCTGTACCGGATCGCTTGGAACGAACCCGGAGAATGATCTTCCGGCGATGATCCGCGAGTTCAGTGACCGGATTTATTTTGCCCATATCCGTAATGTGAAGGTGTTCGAGAACGGCGACTTCATTGAGGTATCCCACCGGGGCCGTGATGGCAGCGTAGATGTTGCAGAGGTTGTTAAGGCGTATCATGAGAGCGGCTTCACCGGTTATGTGCGTCCGGACCATGGCAGACATCTCTGGGGCGAGGAAAAGAACTGCCGTCCGGGATATGGCCTCTACGACAGAGCGATGGGTATCATGTATCTGCTCGGCGTATGGGACAGCCTGGAGAATGTCAAGGGGGCCAAGTAAATGCTGAGTCTGAGCAGAAGCAGCATCGCGGACCGGGAAGCCTGGGAAGCCGCAGGGGTAGAGCTGCCGCAGTTCGATTTCGCAGCGGTAGCGCAGAATACGCTTGCGAAGCCGGAGTGGGTTCACTTCGGGGCAGGCAATATCTTCAGAGGCTTCGTGGCGAATGCGCACCAGAAGCTGCTGGACAGCGGCAAGGCCGATACCGGCATCATCGCCGCCGAGACCTTCGACTTCGAGATGATCGACAAGGTCTACCAGCCTTATGACAATCTGACTCTGCTGGTGCTGATGAATGCGGCGGGCGACTTCCAGAAGCGGATCGTCAGCAGCATCGTCGAAGGCATCACTGCAGATAAGACGCGGGAAGCGGATTACAGCCGCCTGACTGAGATTTTCGAGAATCCCAGCCTGCAGATGGCGAGCTTCACGATTACGGAGAAGGGCTATTCGCTGACCGGTCCTGATGGACAGTACCTTGGCATCGTGCAGAAGGATATCGCCGGAGGACCGGAGCATCCGGTTCACGCCATGAGCATCGTGGCATCCTTCGCCTACAAGCGTTACCTGAAGGGCCAGTATCCGATGACCTTCGTCAGCATGGACAATTGCTCGCATAACGGCGACAAGCTGAAGAACGGTATGGTTACGATCGCCAAGGAATGGGCCGCTAAGGGTTTTGTAGAGGAAGGGTTCGTAGCCTATCTGGAGAATGAGCAGAAGATTACCTTCCCGCTGTCCATGATCGACAAAATCACCCCGCGCCCGTCCGAATCCGTCCAGGCAGCATTGCTGGAGCAGGGCATCGGCGGCATGGATGTGATCGTCACCTCCAAGAACACGTACACTGCTCCCTTCGTTAATGCGGAGATCAGCGAGTATCTGGTCATTGAGGATAAGTTCACCAACGGACGTCCGGCACTCGAAGCAGCCGGTGTGATCTTCACGGACCGCGACACGGTCAATAACGTGGAGACGATGAAGGTAACCACCTGCCTCAACCCGCTGCATACGGCGCTGGCAGTAACCGGCTGTCTGCTCGGCTACACGCTGATTGCCGATGAGATGAAGGACGCCACACTTCGCAAGCTCGTGGAGACCATCGGCTACAAGGAAGGCCTGCCGGTTGTCGTTGATCCCGGCATCCTGAGTCCGAAGCAATTCCTGGACGAGGTGCTGCAGGAACGGTTCGCCAACCCGTTCATCCCGGACACTCCGCAGCGGATCGCTACGGATACCTCGCAGAAGGTCGGCATCCGCTTCGGCGAGACGATCAAGTCGTATATCCGCCGGGAAGATCTGGACCCGTCGCAGCTGACTGCCATACCGCTGGCTATCGCTGCCTGGTGCCGGTACTTGCTCGGCGTGAACGACGAAGGCGCTGCGTTCACGCTCAGTTCCGACCCGCTGCTGGAATCGCTGCAAGCGCGGCTTGCGGGAATTACACTGGGCGCGGATGCTGCGAAGGCCGCTGGCGTGCGCGCGGTGCTGGAGGACCAGGCCATCTTCGGCGTGGACCTGTACGCCGCCGGACTTGGCGGGACTATCGAGGACATGTTCACTGAGATGCTGGCGGGTCCGGGTGCGGTAAGGGCTACGCTGGAGAAGTACACGGCCTGAGTAGTGGGCGGTGGCGGCCCGGCGGCTGGATGGTTGGGCCGCCGGGGCGTTTGGAGGCCGGGTTGTTTGGAGGGCAGGCCGTCAGGGATTCAAGTGCATAAATACACCTCATTTTCGCGGATGAGCTCGATTCGGAGAATTCAAGTGCATTAATACACCTCATTTCCGCGAATGGGCTCATTTCGGAGAATTCAAGGGTATTAATGCTCTTCGTCTCCCCTGTTCGGCTAAATTTGCGAAATTCAAGGGTATTTATGCACTACATTTCCACAGTTTGCACGGTTTGGCTGCCCGCCCGGCCCATCGGACTACACCTATATCACACCAAAAAGACCAGGAGAAAGCTCCTGGTCTTTTTGGTGTTTGAAAGCAACTGGGGGAAGGGTCTGTTCTACTCCTGCTCCAGATATTCAAAGTAATCAAAATCCGCCGGATGCAGCGTTCCGCTGAGATCCTGGGCACACATGCCGATGAAGGTGCCGGTGAAGCGGATGTAGGCCGGGAAGTCATCGGACAGATGGTAGATTTCCAGGGCCGGCCCGATCTTCTCCCAGGAGGATTCACCAACCTTGTAGTAGAACTGGGCGAGCTCGCCGTCGATGACGACCTTAAGTGCTACGCTTACTCCGGGAGGCAGCGGCACTTCAGGCGTCAGAGTGTCTTCATAGACTCCATCCTTGGAGCGGATGAGTCCCAGAGTTCGGCCAAGGACTTCATCGTGCGTGATCCGCAGATAGAGGTAATCCTTCGTATCGTAATAGACGATCAGGCCGGCCATCTGCTGGAAATGCTCCGGCTCGAAGTCCACCGAGGTCTCGGCGCTGCAACGGAAGGCCTGCTGGCGCAGGGCCACCAGGCTCTGGCGGTGCATGGAGCTCATGGATTCTCTGCCCCGCAGGCGCAGATAGCCGGGACGCTCCTGAAGCGAGAGCCAGGACTCATCCGCAGGCACCCGCAGGGTGCTCCAGCGGACATCCAGCTGCGGAGCCTCGAAGTCGTCACGCGGAGCCGCTGGTGTAAAAGGATGGGCCGGAAGATCCGGGCCTTCCACGGTCAGCGCTGGAGTATTCCCGCCCCCGAACAGGGCCAGCCAGCCCTCTTCTGTGAATATGACGCGCTGAATCGCCGTCTCCCGGCCCAGATTGCAGTAGTTGTCCTTCACGGGACGGCCGCACAGATGGACCATGTACCATTCGCCGGTCTGCGTCTCTACCAGACTGGCATGGCCTGCTTTTTGCAGCGCAAGCTCGGGATTACCGGCAGAGGTCAGCAGCGGATTAACGGGAGCGGTCTCGTAAGGACCTTCAATCTGCTTCGCGCGGGCTACGGTCACCGCATGGTTATACTGCGTACCGCCCTCAGCGGTAATCAGATAATACCAGCCGTCCTTGCGGTACAGATGCGGGCCTTCGGTTAGGGCCAGCTCTGTTCCCTTGTAGATCGGAGTAACCGGTCCGACCAGGCGCTGCTCTTCCACCGAATATTCCTGGAGCACAATACCTGCGAAGCTGTTGCGCCCGGTGCGGTGATCCCACAGCATGTTGACCAGCCATTTGCGTCCGTCTTCATCATGGAACAGCGAAGGGTCGAAGCCGCTGCTGTTCAGGTACACAGGCTCGGACCAAGGGCCTTCAATATTCTCTGCAGTTACCAGATAGTTCGGCGTATCCTTGAAGGCGCCCTGACGGCTTTTGACATCGGTATAGATCAGATAAAAGAGTCCATTATCGTACGTGAGGCAGGGCGCCCATATGCCCCCGGAATCCGGGTCCCCTTCCATATTGAGCTGCGAGCTGCGGGTCAGCGCATACGTCAGCGGCCGCCAGTTCACCAGATCGCGCGAATGATGAATCCGCACGCCGGGGAACCATTCAAAGGTTGAAGTAGCAATGTAGTAGTCATCTCCAGCCCGGCAGATCGACGGGTCCGGATGAAATCCGCGCAGAATCGGATTATGAATCAGATTTCGGCTCATCATTTCTCCTCCAATGCTTGCCGTCCTGCTTCCAGTAAGGCAATGATTTTGTCAGTGTCGTAGATACAGCCCTTCCAGGTTCCGCCGCTGGCTGCCTGAAGTGCAGCCCACAGACGGGTATCCTCCGGCAGGCCCGGGTCGACCGCCAGGCCCGGATGCGGAGTCCGCGAAGCCAGGATCAGCGTTCCCGCTTCCTTGGTCAGCGGCTCATCTCCCTCACCTACCAGATTCACGCTTCCTTCCAGAGTCACCGTATCGATCCGCACTTCCACCCAGTCATTATCGCGCAGCTTGCCGAGCGGGCCGCCAGCCAGCGCTTCCGGACCCATGTGGCCGATACAGGCACCGGTGGATACGCCGGAGAAACGGGCATCCGTGATCAGCGTGACATATTTGCCGTAGGGCAGATGCTTGAGCGCCGAGGTGAGCTGGTAGGTCTCCTCCATCCCGGTCCCGCTCGGCCCGCGGCCGATGACAGCCAGAATATCCCCGGCATGGACCATGCCCAGCTTGATGCTGCGGATAGCGGCTCTCTCTGTGGTGAACACCTTCACTCGTCCGGTATGGCGATAGACACCCTCGCTGTCCAGAACGGCAGGATCGATCGCGGCCGATTTGATGACTGCGCCTTCCGGGCAGAGATTGCCGACCGGAAAAGTCATGGTGGACGCCATGCCCTGGCGCTTGGCCTCTTCCGGGCTCATGATCACGGAATCCGGGTCTACGCCGTCCGCTTCCAGCAGCCGCTGGCGCAGCTCCGTCCGGCGCTGTGAGCTCTCCCACCAGTCCAGATTCTCGCCCAGTGTCCGGCCCGTAACCGTGAGTACAGATTCGTCAAGCAGTCCCAGCTTGCGCAGATGCAGCATGACCTCAGGAACGCCCCCGGCCAGGAACACCCGGATGGTCGGGTGCGGTACCGGACCATTCGGCAGTACGCTGACAAGACGCGGTACCATCCGGTTCACCCGGTTCCAGTCCTCGACAGTCGGAACCTTCAGCCCGGCGGCATGGGCGATGGCCGGCAGATGCAGCAGAAGATTCGTGGAGCCGCCGAAGGCAGCGTGCAGCACCATCGCATTCTGGATCGACTGATCTGTCAGAATGTCGCTCATGACAATTCCGTTCTGATCCAGATGCTGAAGAGCCCGGGCCGACTGGCGGCCGATATTCTTCCAGATCGGCTGGCCCGAAGGGGACAGTGCCGAGTGCGGCAGCGCCATACCCAGCGCCTCTGCAATGACCTGGGCGGTAGCCGCCGTACCGAGGAACTGACAACCGCCGCCCGGGGTTGCGCAGGCCCGGCAGCCGAGATCTGCCGCTTCTTCGAGGGACAGCTCTCCGTTGCTGTACCGTGCCCCGATGCTCTGCACCTTGCCTGCGTCTTCTCCCTCCACCGGCGGAAGGGTTACGCCGCCGGGGACGATAATTCCCGGCAGCTTATGCATACCGGCAAGGGCCAGCAGCATGGCGGGCAAGCCTTTGTCGCAGGTAGCTACGCCAAGCACACCCTTGCGGGTAGGGAGTGAACGAATCAGCCGCCGCAGCACGATGGCCGCATCATTACGGTAAGGCAAGGAATCGAACATGCCTGTGGTGCCCTGGGAACGGCCGTCACAGGGATCACTGACATAACCGGCGAACGGAATCCCCTCATTCGCGGTGAGCTCCTCCGCAATCTCCTCCATCATCACGCCGATCTCCCAGTGGCCGGTATGATATCCGAGCGCCAGCGGAGTGCCGTCCTCACGGCGGATGCCGCCCATCGTTCCGAGAATCAGGTACTGGGGCCGGTTCAGCAGCAGCGGATTCCAGCCCATCCCGGCATTCTGTGTCATCCCAAAAATCTCTCCGCTCGGTGCATTCCGCAGCACCTCCCCGGTGATCGGCAGCTGGCCTGCCGGACCTTCCGCAGCGGTATGTACCGGAACAGCTTCAATGATGTCTTCCTTCATAATCTCTTGTACGGTCAATTTCATATGAATCCCTTCTCTCCCTCAGAATGAATGTGCCCGGATGTCTATGACAGTGAGAGCTTCCCCGCCAGCGCCTTCACCTCACGCAGCGCAATCTCCCGCTTCGCATCGAATGCGTGCTGAAGCATCGAGGTGCTCACCGCAGCAACCGCCCTTCCTGCGGCATCCAGAACAGGCGCAGCGGCGCAGCTGATGCCCTGGATAATCTCCTCCTGATCCAGCGCATAGCCGGTCTTGCGGATCGCAGCCAGGGCTGCGGTGAACTCAGACCAGTCTGTCAGCGTGCGGGAAGTGACCGCAGACAGCATTTTACCCGGATAACGCCGCTCCAGTTCCCCCTCCGGCAGCAGTGCCAGCATCATCTTGCCCATCGCAGTCGCATGGGCCGGAAACCGCATCCCGGGGCTGGACTCCAGCCTTACCAGGGACTGCCCCTCCTGCTTGGCCAGGTAAATAATCTCATCGCGGTCCAGCACCGACAGCTGAAAGGTCTCCCCTACCGCTCCGACACTCTGCACCGACTCTGCCAGGAACCGCTCTACCAGATTCATATTCTGCTTAAGCGAATCATTATAGACGGTATTATAATAGGAGATTCCGGCACCAAGCACGTACCTCTCGCCCGCATCCTTCACCACCCACCCCAGAGTCTCCATGGTGCGCAGCAGCGAGAACATCGAGCTTTTGTTAATACCGGTCTCCTCACAGAGGTCTGTCATCTTAAGCGCTCCGGTCTGTCTTGAGATGGCCTTAAGAATCAGATCAGCCCGTTCCAATGCCGGAACCCAGTACTTCTGGTCCACACCTTCATTCCCCTCTCATAAATCCATTGATTAAGCCTTCCAAGTTCACTATAATAATCATATGTTTATAATACCAAACCAGGAGGCAAAAATAAAATGAAACTTAGCCACCCGAATGCAGGTGTCATTCCTCCCGTCCCGACCATTCTGGATTCCGCCGGGAAATTCGACCGTGACGGAATGAAGCTGCTGATCGACAGCCTGATCGCCAAAGGGGTTCACGGTCTGTTCTTCCTTGGAACGGCCGGAGAATTCACCCTGTTCACCGCAGAGCAGCGTGAAGAGATCGCAGAGCTATGCCTGGAGTATACGAATGGCCGTCTTCCGGCCTGGATCGGCACCGGCAGCAATACCGTTGCTGAGACCCTCCGGCTGTCCCGCCATGCTGCTGAACATGGCGCTACCGGCATCGTCATTATGAATCCGTATTACTACAAGCTGAACGGGGATGCTCTGTTCGCGCATTATGCCGCTGTGCTGGAAGCGGTCGATGTACCGCTCATGCTGTACAACTTCCCGGCCATGACCGGCCAGGATCTGACTCCGGCCTTCGTAGCCCGGCTTGCCGCACATTATCCGAATGTAGCGGGCATCAAGGATACCGTGGACCAGCTTAGCCATATCCGCCAGATGATTTTGCAGGTGAAGGCAGTCAGTCCGGACTTCTCGGTATTCTGCGGCTTCGACGAATATTTGCTGCCTACGCTGGCTGCCGGAGGAGACGGGGCGATCGCTGCCAGTGCGAACTTCGCTCCGCAGCTGATGCTTGGCGTGTACGACAGCTTCAAGAAGGGAGACCTGGCAGGCGTCCTTCAGTTCAACCGGCAGATCGTTGAAATTCCGGCGCTGTATGCCATCGACGACCCGTTCATCGCTTCGATCAAGGAAGCTGTCCGCTTGTCCGGTGTTCCGGTATCCACCTTCAGCCTGGCTTCGCCTGGGGTATGGAGTACGGAGCATGAGGAGAAGCTGAAGCAGATTTTCAGCCAGGCGGGTATTGCCCAAGGGTAAGCGATTTATATAGTGCGCACTCATCCGTTCATATTTTTCAAGGTCAGCCCGTCTATCAAGGTCAGCCCGCATTGGGGCTGGCTTTTTTTGTACAGCTTCTTGCACAGTTCCGTGTAAACTGCCTCCTGATGTTCCTCCTATCTTCGCGGTGAAGTTTAGTCTATAATTTTGTTCAGGTGCACAATGAGTGAAGTAGAGGCAATAGAGGCGGTTACCCGCTCAAGACGAGGAGGGCGTTCCGGTTGTTTCAGCTATCCGAGAAGCAGGCGCAGGAGATTGTAGACAAGATGATGATGGACATCCCCTATAATATCAACATCATGAATCATGAGGGGATCATCATCGGCAGCGGGCATAAGGCAAGGGTGGGCACCGTTCATCGGGGGGCTGTCGAGGCGCTGTCCACCGGGCAGAGGGTCGAAGTCATGGAGGATGGGCGATATGAGAAAAAAGGCACCAACGAACCGATTGTCATCGGCAACACCCGCGTAGGTGTGATCGGGATCTCCGGCAGCCCGGAAGAGGTCCGGCCCTTCTGCAATATCGTAAGGACCACGGTAGCGCTGCTCATTGAGCAAAGAAATACGCTGGAGCATCTGGCCAGCGAAGCCAGCCGCAAGAAGGCTCTGCTGGAGATGCTCCTTGACCATCAGGGAGCGTACTCCCAGAAGCTGCGAAAAGAAGCCGCAGCCTATCAGATCGATCTTCTGCTCAAGACCACCGTGCTGTATCTCAAGCATGTGCGGCCGGAGCTGGATGAGGCGAAGCTTCTGTTCCTGCATCCGTCCTTCCAGCTCGACGGGGATACATGGGTAATCCTGGTCCAGAACCGGCCGGACTGCAGCCCGCTGATTGCGCAGCTGCTGCATAATCAGCCACAGCTCCTGCTGTCTTCGGGCCGGCTGGAGGCCAGTATCGCGGAGGGTTACCGTCAGGCAAAAGCTGCCCTTGGCGTTCTTCTGGCACTACGCCCTACTGAGCAATCAATCCGCTACGAGGATGCGGAATTCCTGGTGAAGCTCAGCCAGGCGAAGCTGTCAGACAAGCCGGGCACGGCGATCAAGCTGGAGGATACCGCCGATCTGCTGGAGACGCTCCGCAGCTTCATCAATCACAATTGCAGTGTCTCGCAGACGGCTGAGCAGCTGAACATCCACCGCAATACGCTGCAATACCGTCTCAAGCGGATCGAGAGCATCACCGGCAAGGACCCGAGGAACCTGCTGCAGCTCTTCGAGCTTACGCATGAGCTGCTGGCGTTATATAAGTAACGGTTTGCTATACAAGAATAGCCCCGGGGAACCGTATCCCCGGGGCTATCTCTATGGCAGATAGCTATTCAGCCAGCTTCAGCAGCCTGGCGATATTCTCACAGGTCCGCTCGACATTGGCAGGGCCGTCAGCCAGCAGCTTCTCCAGGCTCGAAGCGCCGGGAACGATGCCGAAGACGGCATCGATTCCCTCGGCGTAGAGCGTCTCGATGCCCTCGCCGATGTAACCGGCCAGGGCGATGACTTTTTTGCCGCTGGCCTTGGCGGTGCGGGCTACGCCGTACGGCGTTTTGCCGAATTTGGTCTGGAAGTCAATCCCGCCTTCACCCGTGAAGACGAAGTCCGCCTGCTCCAGCTTCTGCTGAAGCTCTGTGTATTCAATTACGATCTCGATTCCCTTCTGCAGCGTTGCCCGTGTGAAGATCATCAGACCCGCGCCCAGTCCCCCCGCTGCACCAGCTCCGGGAAGGTCGCGGACATCCTTGTGAAGCTGCTGCTTCACCACCGCCGCATAATGGGCCAGATTGGCGTCAAGCTGCTGCACCATATCGGGCGTGGCCCCCTTTTGTGGACCAAATACGGCTGAAGCCCCCTGCTCTCCGCAGAGCGGATTGGTCACATCACAGGCAACGATGAGCTGAACCTGCTGCAGTCTCGCATCAAGTCCCCTAACGTCAACTCTCGCCAGTTGCCCCAAGCTGCCGCCGCCGCGCGGAAGTACGCTCCCAGCTTCATCGAGGAATCTGGCGCCAAGCGCTTCGGCCATTCCGGCACCGCCGTCATTGGTGGCGCTGCCGCCGATGCCAATGATGATTTTGCGGATACCACGGTTGAGACATTCCAGAATCAGCTCGCCTGTTCCGTAGGTGGTGGTGATCAGCGGATTCCGCTCCGCCTTGTCCACCCGCTGAATGCCGCTGGCCGAAGCCATCTCGATGGCCGCCGTCCGGCCGTCACCGAGAATGCCGAATTGTGCCGTCACCGGCTGTCCCAGCGGTCCTGCAACTTCCAGATAATGAATCTCTCCGCCGGATGCGTCGACAAGGGATTGTACGGTCCCCTCCCCGCCGTCCGCCATCGGAACATGGATGTAGGTTGCTTCAGGGTATATTTTGCGGAGTCCGGCCTCCATCGCTGTACATACTTCTTTCGCGGTCATGCTCTCCTTGAAGGAATCCGGCGCCAGCACAAAGGTTCTCTCTCTCATTTCCACACCTCATCTATAATATTGATCTTAGAGTAAAAATCCGTAAACCAGCGTAGCCACAATCGTCATCGTGCCGCCAACGATGGCCTCATACGGGATGAGCCCCATGCGCTGCTTGATTGACATTTTCATACTGTCCGCCGTGACATGGAAGTAAGTGCCCTGCGGCAGCGAGTCGATGACCGTAGCTCCGGTATGAACCATCACAGCGGCAGCCAGCGGAGCGGTGCCCATATTCAGAATGGCCTGCCCGAAGGAGCCGGTAGCGACAATAACACCCGTGGATGTTGAGGCGGTAGCCGCAGCCATCAGTATGCCGGAAATCGGTGCCAGGAACGTCCCGGAAATCCCGGACAGCTCAATCAGATGCACCACCTGGGCGGACAGATCGGAAGCGGAGATCAGACCGGCGATGCCGCCTGCCCCGATCAGAATCAGGACGGTTGCGGTCATTTTGCTAAGACCGGAGGACGTATATTGCAGCACCTTGTTGCCTTGCCCCATCGCCAGCATCCCGATAATCCCTGCCAGCGGCAGAATATAGAGCGCATCCACCTTAAGCTTGGTCAACGCTTCGATCCCGGAGATGGAGCCGATCGGGTTAATCATGAGCAGGACGATCGCCACGAGCGGAGCCACAATAGCTCTGCTGAGCGGCGGGTAAGCGGCTGTGTTCGCAGTGTCTGTCCCGTTCGCAGCCTCCGCCGGGGTAACCATAACCCCCTTTTTCTTCAGCAGGGTGGCTAAGATAACGGTTACAATTAATCCGCAGATTGCCGGGATCACGCCTGCCAGCATGACATTGCTGAGATCAAGATCGAAGCCGCGCGCAGCAGCAATCGTATTCGGATTCGGTGAGATAATATTACCCGCCTTCCCCCCGCCCGACAAGGCCAGCAGCAGCGCCAGCTTCGAGATCTCCATTTTGTTGCCTACGGATAAAGCAATCGGAGCCACAATCAGTACCGCTACCGGGATGAATACGCCCATTGCCGTAATGACCATTGTGGCCAGCGCGAGGGCCAGAATGGCCTTGCTTCCGCCGAACTTTCGAACAATAGCCTGGGCTATGGCCTCAGCCGCACCCGACTCCATCATCACACCAGCCAGCACACCGGCGGCCAGCACCCGCAGCACCGTGCCCATTACACTTTGTGTACCGCTTACAAGAACACTCACGGTCTGTTCGAGATTGGCTCCGCCAATCAGCGCCCCTGCAATGGCACCCAGGAATAGAGCGTAGACCGGATTCAATTTTCTAAGGATCAGAATAATGGCAATTGCCAGCCCTGCAAGCGCCCCATACCAACCAATGATTAATCCTTCCATTTCAAAGTTCCCCCTAACAACTTGTTGAACACGCTCTCATTATAAGGTCTGGGGGGAGGAAAAGAATATTGATGAACGGACGAAATGCATTGTGCATGTGACTAACGGATTAGGGGAATACGGGATCTTCAAACAGGCATGAAAAGTTGAATTTGCTTGACTTTGTTATCTCTCTCTAGCTTAACGGTGGTGCTTGATGCGCATGAGTGGCGGTAAATAAAAAACAGGTCAATCATGGTAGCATCTGACCATAATGACCTGTTTGATGTAACGGAATAGGGATATTTAGGTTAGAACAACTTTATATGAGGCTGATAAGGGTTAAGTCTGTTTGAACATTGCCATCGCAACAACTCTTAAATTCTTAGCTTCTCACTCGGTTATTGGTCCGTATCTATCCAAAATGTACTGCTTCTCTGCTCAAAGTTCTTTTGCAGTTGTTCTGCTATATTATCTAATCCTAATCTTTTAGCTTCTTCAATTTCAATTATGTTAGTTTTTAGGATTCTTATAGCACCAATCAGGGTCATAAGGTAACGATTTTAGTTTTTGCATATCCTCCCAACTGTAGACCCAATCATAGTCCGCGACCCAGAAGTAATCATCGGGGTTTAATTTCAGGTATTCATATATAAAGCGAAATATCAATTCTTGGGCACCATAAATCTCCTCAATTCCACCCACCTGATATAGTGAAAGACTCGGATCCAAACCAAAAATGACCTCGTTATTCTCATAAGTAATCTCGTAGTTATCAAGTCCATCAACATAAAATATAAATTGCTGATTATTATCATTAACCAAAGGCTTATCAGTAACATTTAAGGTTGTATATAAGAACTGTTCATTCTTATATTTTTTATAGTTATCAAAATACAATCTAGCATCTGCATGAAAAGCAGCTACTATCGTGTCGCTCAACAATTTTTCAGGGGTATATTTTTCTTGCTTCATTAAAATAAATGCTGACGTTCCCATACTACTTTATCACCCTTCCTAATTCGTCTAATGAATTAACGATAGTCACACCCAGCTCTTTAATTTGTTCTATTTTTTGTATATCTCTCGGAGACAAATTACCAAAGGGCTTATCTATATACAGAATAACTTTTTTTTGTTCTGGATTGAAATAGAACTCGTCAGTCGCATCTTTCATTTTCTCCAGTTGCCCTTCCTTGACAGCTTTAAGTGATGCCTTAACTTCAATCATTTCATCTTTTGTAACCACATCTAAGTCACCTGCGGCTTGACCATCCTTCTTCAATACCTTCTGTCCAAAACCAGTTACTTCCTTCTGTTGTCTTAAGAACTCAGCGACCTTTGCTTCAGTAGCTTTGCCAACGTCTGAACTATTCAAAAAGCTATCAATATCACGATTAATATTTTTCGGATGTTGATCAACCCACGTCAGTTCGTTGCCAGCAGGATTTTTGTAGGTCGTTTTACTTCCGTCTTTAACTATATTACCAATATTTTGAAATTTTTCCTTCCCCTCAACCCCACCATCACCCAACCCATCCATATACCGCTGCTGCACCGGTGTCTTCGGCAAGGCTGGAGTATCTGGGATCTCTCCTATATTGAACACAAACCGTTCTGGCGTCTGCACCACCGGACCCAGATTCGGAAGCTTCTGCTTGATCCCTTGCAGGGCATCCTTCGCTGCTTGGCTGATGACCTCTTCTACCTCGCCAAGCACTTTTCCTACTTTGCCAGCTTTCGTGACTTGTAGTCCAGGAACCAGGATGGAAGCGACCGAACCCAGCATTTTCGCCTTCTCTTCCGGGGTCCCTTCGTCAAATTGATGATACGCCATCTTCGCCGCTTCCACCAGCACTTCCGGATGGTCAATCAGATATTGCGCTTGCTGCTTCATTTCTGTGGTGGTCTTGACCGGGTCCACCACTAGTTTGAAGGCAAGGGTTGCCGTATCCGCCACGCCCATGACGACCTCTTTCACCAACCCTTCGGTAAAAGCCAGCACCACCGTATCCGCCTGACGAACCCGACTCTCCCATTTCGTCAGCCCGTAGGTATCCTCCAGCCACCCCAGATAACTGGTGTACATCGGGGTAAGATATTCATTCGGTACATAGACTTTCGCCTGATAAAAGTCCCACGTGGTCTCATTTTCCTTGTTGTCTGCGGTAATTGGCGTGCCGTCCGGCAGGGTAAGCGGCGGCCCGTTCAACCGCCGCTCTGCTTCGATCTGCTCTTGAACCTGCTTAAGAACCGCTGCGGTCTGAATTTCCTGCCGCTTCGCCGCAAGCTGGCCCCGCGCATACGCTCCGGCGGCAGTCTTCTCCATCGCCAGCCGCAGCAGCAGCAGATATTCTTCGTTATGTAATAAGGGGACCTTGTCCGCCGTAATTGACGGATCATACTCACAGGCGGTGACTGCTGGTTGTCTGTAGTGGACGCTTAGATCCTTACCGTTTTCATAGTAGATCTTGGCTACGCCTAGAGAGGCCAGCTTCTGCCGGGCTTCTTCGGCCTTTGCATGAACTGTCTCCATCTGGGCTTGATTGCCGAACGCCTGATACACTTTGAAGGCCATCTGGGCCTTAGCGATCTCATTGCGCGCTGCGAAGATATCGTTCAGCTTACTTTGTGCAGCGATACTCTCTACGGTCAGCAGGCCGGAGGTCTGTATGACACTCCTGAGCTGCTTCACCACCGGGTCCCTGCTCAGCTCATCTTTTCCCGATAGAGCCGCAATCGAAGCGATGAGGTTCGTCGCACTTCGCTGCACAAATTCGGGGATGGAGACCCGTCCGGCGGTTGGTTGCAGCCCCAAGCTGCCGAAGGCTGCAAGCAAAAGAGTAAACTGCCCCGTCAGCTTGTCCGTCTCCCGCTTATTCTCTTCCTGCAATTCCGAGACGCCTCTCAGGGCGATCCGGATAATATCCTCTAACTTCTCCGCTTCTACAGTTAATTCATTGATCAGAACCTGGGCCTTGACCAGATGATCGCCCATGGGAATACCGCCCCAGCTGCTGGACTGGCCCTTCAATTGAAGGTACAGCCGGTTGGTGTCCTGACTCACCTGGCCGATTTTCGTTTGCAGGCGCCGGACTTCATCTTCGTTAAATACTAGCTTTGTGGACGCCATGTTCACCCTCCTGCCGCATACCACATTTAACTGTAATTTATGTTATACAAATTCACATCCAAAGAATCATAGGTTTACAATCCCTGGAAAATATATGAAGTTTTAAGATAATTATTAACTTGGTTGAAAGATACCTTTTCTGGTTTTGATCCAAGTTTGCATTTATGATCAAACTATCATTCTCTTTTCTGAATAATTGATCGTAGTTGGCCTGAGATACCTATTTCGTCAATTTTTCTTTGACATAAGAATGATCAAGTAAATTAAGCAGGCTCGGGGTTAAATACTTTACCTGGTATTGATTCAAATCGCTATTGATAATTAACTGACCATTCTGTTTTCTAATAAGTTGATCTGAACCATCTTCTAAAAACAAGAGGTTCTTAACATACTGTTTTAATATCTTCCCTATAAACTTAATCAAAATTTCTAATCCTTGATCAAGGGTGTTTCCAAATAATTGAACTCTAATACAAATATTCACATCTATTTTATAATGATTTCTTACAAATCTAATATCAGAAATATCCACTAGTTCAAGAGCTAAAGCAAAGTATTCAGTTCCAATAACTATTTCTTCCTCATCATTGTGAACTGACACCTCTTCGTTTAAATCTGTATATATTATTTCGCTAATAACTTCTGACAATGATTCAACACTCAAATCAGATTCTAAAAACAATTCAAAGTTCATGCATATCTATCCCCCATATATCCGCGTGATTTTCCCGTCAACAATAATTAATAACTCTTGCAAGTTTTTCAGATCTCCGTTTGGATTAGCTTTCCTTATAATTTTCCCAGTGATTTCAGTTATTTTTTCTGAAGTGAACCCATCTAGATTAAGTACAATTCTCTCTGCCTGTGATTTTGTCTTTGTTCTAATATTTCTTAAAATATTGTCCACATTTGTATCCATTGTTGGTGCGTAACAGTCAAATACTTCACCTTCAATTAAATAATCTGGATTTGATGATTCTTTTACTCCATATCCATTTCCACCATTTACTTCATCTAGAATTTCAATATCATATCCCTGTTCTGCAAAGTTATCTGCTGTTTCGTGCTCTTTCTTAAGACCATGTGAATCACCTTTAGTATAATTCCCTTTAGGTTTTCCGCCTGCCGGCAAAGAAGGCTCAGTCAGTTTAACCTTCCCCGCCCCATCACCCACCCCATCCAAATACCGCTGCTGCACCGGCGTCTTCGGCAAGGCTGGAGTATCAGGAATCTCCCCTATCTTGAAAACAAACCCTTCCGGCGTCTGTACCGCCGGACCCAGATCCGGGAGCTTCTGCCTGATCCCTTGCAGGGCATCCTTCGCTGCTTGGCTGATGACGTCTTCTACCTCGCCCAGCACTTTACCTGCTTTGCCTGCTTTGGTGACCTGTAGTCCCGGGACAAGAATGGAGGCAACCGAACCTAGCATTTTCGCCTTCTCTTCCGGGGTCCCTTCGTCAAATTGATGATACGCCATCTTCGTCGCTTCCACCAGCACTTCCGGATGGTCAATCAGATATTGCGCTTGCTGCTTCATTTCTGTGGTGGTTTTGACCGGGTCTACAACTAGTTTGAAGGCAAGGGTTGCCGTATCCGCCACGCCCATGACGACCTCTTTCACCAATCCTTCGGTAAAAGCCAGCACCACATCTCCCGACTGACGGACCTTGTTCTCCCATTTCGTGAGACCATACGTGGTATCCAACCACCCCAGATAACTGGTGTACATCGGGGTAAGATATTCATTCGGTACATAGACTTTCGCCTGATAAAAGTCCCACGTGGTCTCATTTTCCTTGTTGTCTGCGGTAATTGGTGTGCCGTCCGGCAGGGTAAGCGGCGGCCCGTTCAACCGCCGCTGCGCTTCGATCTGCTCTTGAACCTGCTTAAGAGCCGCTGCGGTCTGAATTTCCTGCCGCTTCGCCGCAAGCTGACTCCGCGCATACGCTCCGGCGGCATTCTTCTCCATCGCCAGCCTTAGCAGCAGCAGATATTCTTCGTTATGTAATAAGGGGACCTTCTCCGCCGTGATCGACGGATCATACTCACAGGCGGTAACCGCTGGTTGCTTATAATGAGCGCTCAGATCCTTACCGGCTTCATAGTAGATCTTGGCTACACCTAGAGAAGCCAGCTTCTGCCGGGCTTCTTCGGCCTTTGCATGAACTGTCTTCATCTGCGCCTGATTGCCGAACGCCTGATACACCTTGAAGGCCATCTGTGCCTTAGCGATCTCATTCCGCGCTGCGAAGATATCGTTCAGCTTACTTTGTGCAGCGATACTCTCTACAGTCAGCAGGCCGGAGGTTTGAATGACCTTCCTGAGCTGCTGCACCACCGGGTCCCTACTGAGCTCATCTTTTCCCGATAGAGCCGCAATCGAAGTGATGAGGTTCGTCGCACTTCGCTGCACAAATTCGGGGATGGAGAACCGTCCGGCGGCTGGTTGCAGCCCCAAGCTTCCGAAAGCAGCGAGCAAAAGACTAAACTGCCCCGTCAGCCTGTCCGCCTGCCGTTTATTCTCTTCCTGTAGCTCCGATACGCCTCTTAGGGCGACCCGGATGATATCCTCTAATTTCTCCGCTTCTACGGTTAATTCATTGATCAGAACCTGGGCCTTGACCAGATGATCGCCCATGGGAATACCGCCCCAGCTGCTGGACTGGCCCTTCAATTGAAGATATAGCCGATTGGTGTCCTGACTCACTTGGCCGATTTTCGTTTGCAGGCGCCGGACTTCATCCTCGTTAAATACAAGCTTCGTTGATGCCATCTTCGCCCTCCCGCTGTACAGCATGTTTAACTGTAAGTTATGTTACACAAATTCACAGAATCATAGACTTATAACTCCTTGCAAACATACGGAGTTCTAAGATGATTAATTAACTCGCTTGAAAGATACTTTTTCTGGTATTGATCCAAGGTTGTATTTATGATTACGTTACCATCCAAGTAGAAGTCACCGGGCCAAATGTATGTGGAAAACCGAATACAATGTGCTTCCACCAAGGGATTCGGGCCAATGTATGCCAAAAACAGCATACATTGCGCTGTTGAGCAGGTGTGTGGTCGAATGTATGCCAAATACAACACACATTGTGCCGGTGCGCAGGTGTGTGGTCCGAATGTATGCCAAATACAGCATACATTATGCCAGTGCGCAGGTGTGTGGTCCGAATGTATGCCAAATACAGCATACATTGTACCGGTGCGCAGGTGCATAGGCCAAATGCATGCGATAAACCGAACACAATAGATGGTCCCGCGTACTTCTTCAGAATGGAGTTCCAGTATTCCACATAAGGATTCAATATTTATCCATTATTGTTGTGCAGATCCCTTTATTATCGGAATTCGGAGCCGTAAAGTTTATCAAAAAAATATTTTCATGACATATATTGGCTGCCTGTTTCGCGCTATACTCTATTGTAAGCGTTATTACAAATGTACTTACGGAGGTGATTTCATTCGTGTATACCCGTATCATCACCTTCATGAACAACCTGAAGCTCAGGACCAAGCTCTTCCTCTCCTTTGGCAGCGTCGTCCTGATTCCGGTGCTCATTGTGGGGGTGTTCCTGACCAGTGAACTGCGGAATATGGCGATGAACAATGCGCTGAAGCAGATTACGGCGAATGTCGACCGTGTGAAAAAACGGACCAGCGAGATGCTGAACGTTCCGGTGGATATCGTCTACCGCCTGTCCAATGACAGCCGGCTGGAGGAGGCCGCGAATCACCGTTACGAATCGGTCTATGATGTGGTGCAGGCCTATTGGGATTACCCCGACTTCCGGGATTTCGTCCGCCTGTACAAGGAAGTCTCCAGCATCCGGCTGTATATCGACAATCCGACGGTGCTCAACAACTGGGAATTCCTCCAGGCCGATGAAGCGGTTACCCGGGAGCCGTGGTACCAGCTCGCCCTGGCCCAGAAGGGACTGGCGTTCTGGAGTTACATTCCTGACAGCCGGAACGGCCAGTATTATCTCAGCCTGATCCGCAAGGTCGACTTCCTCAAGCAGCGCACAACCGGTGTGCTGGTCGTGAATGTCAATTCGGATCAGCTCAGCAGCATCCTGAAGCAGGAGAGCTTCGAGACCTTTATCGTCGATGAGAACGATAATATTGTCGCCTCCAACCGTGCAGGCACCCTCGGCAAGTCGCTGCACGAAATCAACCTGAAGCCGCTGTCCACCCTTGCCGGGCACGGGCCTGCAGATATCACGATTGACGGGCAGTCCTTCAAAATGCTGATCGACGACTGGCATCCCCAGGGCAGCCTGAACAGTCTGCGGATTATCTCTATTTTCTCCGTTGAGAGCATTGTAAGTGAACCTAACCGGATTATTTCCCTGGCTTCTTCCGTCATTATCTCCTCCCTATTTCTTGCAATCATCCTAATCTACTACTTCTCACGCCTGCTAACCGGACGAATGCTCCATCTCAGCAAGCATATCTCCAAGGTCGCTTCCGGGAATCTGGAAGCCCGGCTCGTGATCGACGGCAAAGATGAGATCGGCCAGCTGGCCCGGCAGTTCAACCACATGGTCCGCAATATCAATGACCTGATGAGCGAGGTGCAGGAGTCCAACCAGCAGAAGAATGCCATCCTGCTGAAGCAGAATGAGATCAAATTCAAAATGATGGCCAGCCAGATCAATCCCCATTTCCTGTTTAATGCCCTGGAGTCGATCCGGATGAAGGCCCACACCCGGGGCCAGACCGATATTGCGCAGGTAGTCCGGCTGCTGGGCAAGATGATGCGCAAGAACTTAGAGGTCGGCGGAGGCAGAATCACCCTGCAAAGTGAGCTGGAGACCGTGAACTGCTACCTGGTCATCCAGAAATTCCGCTACAATGACCGGCTGGCCTACGAGCTGTATGTAGATCCGGCAGCGAATACGCTAAGGATTCCGCCGCTTATTATTCAGCCGCTGGTGGAGAATTGTGTCATTCACGGCCTGGAGGACCGGATGGACGGCGGAATGGTCCGGGTAGATATCCGGGTGGAGGAGGCCATACTTAAGGTTCAGGTCTCCGATAACGGAACCGGAATCCCGCCGGCCCGGCTCGCAGAGCTGCGGCAGATGCTGGACAACAACGATGACTATGAGACCCACAGTATCGGAATGCGTAACATACATCTGCGGCTGAAGCTGACCTATGGCCCGGAATGCGGCTTGATTCTGGCCAGCCAGAGCGGATACGGAACACAAATCAGCTTCGCCATCCCTTTAAGGAGTGATTCCTATGTATAGTGTGTTAATTGTTGATGATGAATTGTCTATCCGCGAAGGACTTGTCACTCTGCTGGACTGGGAGAGCCTCGGCTACCGGGTGGTAGATACAGCGGCCAATGCGATTGAAGCCAGGCATAAGGCTAAGCTGTATTCCCCGGATCTGATGATTGTGGATATCCGTATGCCCGGGAAGGATGGACTGGAGCTGATCGGTGAGCTGCGGGAGGATCATGAGGAGCTGCATATTCTCATCCTGAGCGGCTATGCCGACTTCAGCTATGCTAAGCGCGCGCTATCTTACAATATCGATAACTATCTGCTTAAGCCGGTCGATGAGGAGGAATTGCAGCTGTATCTTACCGGACTGTCCACCGTGCTGAACGCACGGCTGGCACACCGCAAGAATCATGAAGCCGTTAAGGTCTGGAGCCGGGAGATGCTGGTTCAATCCCTGCTGATGGAGAGCAGTCTGCATCCCGCCCCGGCACTGATGGAGTCGGCGCTGGAAGCGGGGCTGCTATGGGATTCCTACCAGATCGTGCTGATCCGGCTGCTGCTCCAGGATCATGCGGACAACGGACCCTCTAGTAGCGTCAAGTCCCGGCTGACGTCAAGCTTCGAGGACAACCGCTGGGGCATCGTTTTCGCGCTCGATTCTTATCTCGGGGTGCTGCTGCAGCCCTCTTACCAGAAGGAGCTGGTAAGCAAACGGATGGCCCTGCAGATCCGTGAGGCTGCTGCCGCAGAAGGACTGGAGTGCATCATCACTGCCGGGGATATGGTGGACATTCTGACGGAGCTGCCGGTCTCGCATCAGTCGGCGCTGGCGCGGATGAAGGATCATTTCTTCTATGATGAGCCGGGGATGATTGGACCGGATTCGCTCAGGCTGAAGCAGGGGCTGCCTGCGAACCCCCAGGATACGGAGAGCAGGCTCGCTCCCGTGATGGACCGGCTGTACTTCGCCCTGGATACCGGCAATCTCAGCGTAATCTCTGCCCTGATCCAGGAAGCAGGGGACCTTATGGCTGCTGCGGGCTTATCCGAGATGGCGGTGAAATCCTATTATGTCCGGGCCGTCACCTCCATGTCTGGCAAGCTCTCCGTTCATTATAAGGAGCTTAGCGCTGCGCAGAGCCGGATGGAGGAGCAGATTCAGCAGATCTACAGGCATACCTCCCTCCCCCAGCTCCAGCGCTATATCACAGGTCTGCTGGAGGAATATGCTGGCGGGATTATCCGCGACGATATGGATGTCCTGATGAAGCGGATGGTCGATCTGATCCACCGGCACTATGACGAGAATCTGAAGCTGGAGACGCTGGCCGATGTGTTCACCTATAGCAGTGCCTATCTGGGTAAGCTGTTCAAAAACACCATGGGCTGCTCCTTCAACACTTATCTGGATACGATCCGCATTGAGAAGGCCAAGGAGCTGCTGGACCAGGGCTGCAAAATCCATCAGGCAGCCAGCAGCGTCGGCTTCAGCGATGTCGATTATTTCCGTGAGAAGTTCAAAAAAATCACAGGCACCTCCCCCTCCGCTTACCGGAGAAAGGAGCCGGAGAATGTTTTTTCAGAAAGCGCTTACGAAAAAGACTGATTTCCCCCTGTTTTTACACTTAAATCTTCGGGTGTTTCCCGTCCTGGCGGCAGATTATGATAAAGCTATATCGAAGGAGGGACATAAATGAAAGCGATTACCACCGCGATGAAGCCGGAGCCTAAGAAATCCTCCTCCAGCTTCTGGGAGAAATTCCGGCAGCAGAAATACCTCTATATGATGGCTGTTCCTTTTGTCCTCTGGGCCTTTGTCTTCAGCTATCTTCCGTTATGGGGGTGGATGATGGCCTTCCAGAAGTATAAGCCGGGCAAATCCTTTTTCGAGCAAAAATGGGTCGGCCTCCAGTACTTCCGGGAGCTCTTCCAGGATGAGCAATTCTTCAACGCCCTGCGCAATACGCTGGCCATGAGTATTATGGGACTGCTGGCAGGCTTTATCATTCCGATTATCTTCGCTATTCTGCTGAATGAGGTCCGGCTGCAGGTGCTGAAGCGCTTCGTTCAGACGGTGTCGTATCTGCCGCACTTTGTGTCCTGGGTGGTTGCCGCCGGGATCATTACCAAGATGCTCTCCACGGACAACGGCGCAGTCAATGACCTGCTGATGGGTCTTCATATCATCAGTGAACCGATCCAGTTCATGGCTAAGGGCAATCTGTTCTGGGGCATTGTCACCGCCTCGGATGTCTGGAAGGAGACGGGCTGGAATACCATTATCTATCTCGCCGCCATCTCGGGCATCGGGCCGGAGCTGTACGAAGCAGCCAGGGTGGACGGAGCCAGCCGGCTCCAGCAAGTGCGTCATATTACTTTTCCGGGCATCCGGGGTACCATCGTGATCCTGCTGATTATGTCCATCGGCCATCTGATCAGCATCGGGTTCGAGAAGCAGTTCCTGCTCGGCAACAATCTGGTGCGTGACTACTCGCAGACCCTTGACCTGTATGCCCTGAATTACGGGCTGGGGATGGGACGGTTCTCCTTCGGAACGGCGATTAATATTTTCAACTCTGTGGTGAGTGTGATCCTGCTCTTTACCGCCAACGGCATCTTCAAAAAAATAACCAAGGAAAGCATCATATAGGAGGCCCTGCTCATGATTAAAAAACTGGCTGCGGCATCCTGGTCGGACCGCATCTTCGATTTGGTTGTCTATCTCGCGATTACGGTGGTTACCGTCGCTACGCTATACCCTTTTCTGAACGTGTTGGCGATCTCCTTCAATGACTCGACAGACAGCATCAAGGGCGGGATTACGATCTATCCCCGGATGTTCACCTTCAAGAATTATGAGACGATCTTCGCCTTCTCCGGACTGATTACCGGGTTCAAAATTTCGGTGCTGCGGACGATTATCGGGACCCTGCTCGGACTGGTCAGTGCCTCCATGCTGGCCTTCACCTTAAGCCGGGTGGACTTCCAGGCCCGCAAGTTCGTCTCTACCTTCCTGGCGCTGACGATGTACGTATCGGGAGGGCTGATCCCCTTTTACATTCTGATCAAAGATTTGCATATGATGGGCACCTTCGGCGTGTATGTTCTGCCCGGTCTGGTGAGCGCCTTCAATGTGTTCGTGATCCGCTCCTTCATCGACGGTCTGCCGTACGCTCTTCAGGAATCTGCCAAGCTGGACGGAGCCAATGACTTCACCATCTACTGGCGTGTCATTCTGCCGCTGACCAAGCCTGCGCTGGCGACCATCGCCCTGTTCCTGGCTGTCGGCCAGTGGAATGCCTGGATTGATACCTATCTGTATAACGGCTCGAAGGACTCGCTGACCACCCTGCAGTTCGAGCTGATGAAGGTCATTCAGAGCACCACGACCAATGCGGATAATTTCCGCGGGCGCAACATGACTGAGGTGATGGCTCAGATCTCCCCGGAATCGGTCAAAATGGCGATCACCATTGTCGTCACCGTACCCATTCTGGTGGTCTATCCGTTCCTGCAGCGCTATTTCGTCAAGGGCATGACGCTGGGTTCGGTCAAAAGCTAAGCTGCTTAAGCGGTATCTTCAGGCTGCGGCCTGTGAATACAATATGATTCTACCAGACAAAGGGAGGGTTTCAATTCATGACAAGAAAGACGGCGAAACCGGTTGTGGCGCTGATGGTGCTGACCTTGCTGCTCAGTGTGCTGGCAGGCTGCGGCGGGGGCAATAATAACGGCAACAAGAATACGGCTGAGAATACCGGGGCCAAGGCCACGAACAGCGGCAATGCCACGGCAACAGCTGAGGCTACGGCGGCGGCTGAGGACCTAAGTCCCCTGACACTCTCCTTCTTCGCGGAAGATCCCAATCCGAACTGGAACAATATGAAGGATGAGGTCAGTACCGTCATTACACAAAAGACAGGCGTCACCCTCGATGCCGAATTCGCTGTCGGTGATCCGCAGCAGAAGATTGCCCTCATTGCAGCGGGCGGGGATTATCCCGACATTATCTCTGCTAAAGGCGACATCGGGAAGCTGGTGGACGCCGGCGCGGTCCTGGATCTCACCGATCTGATCGATAAGCATGCCCCTAACATTAAGCGCGTGCTCGGCGATAATCTGGCCCGGGCCAAGTACACGAATGAAGACCAGTCGATCTACGCTATCCCAACCTGGGCAGCCGTGGATGAGAAGAAATTCGTAGCGGGCGGCGGCTTCGAGCTGCAGCACCGGGTAGTGAAGGAAGCCGGTTACCCGGAGATTCGCACCGTCAAGGATTACGAGAACGTAATTAAAGCCTATCTGGAGAAGCATCCGACCGATGAGAACGGCAACAAAAACATCGGCGTCTCCCTGAATGCAGATGACTGGCATATGTATATTTCCGTAACCAACCCTGCAGTTGCGACAACCGGCGGCTCCGATGACGGTGAATATTTCATCGACCAGGAGACTCATGAAGCAATCTATCATTTCCGCCGGCCTGAAGAGAAGGAATACTTCCGCTGGCTGAACCACATGAACGATATCGGCCTGCTTGATAAGGAGAGCTTCGTTCAGAAATACGACCAGTACAAAGCCAAAGTAGCGACTGGACGCGTGCTTGGCCTGATTGACCAGGACTGGGATTACAACGACGCGCAGCAGGCGCTCAAAGCCGCCGGCAAATTCGATCAGACCTACGGACACTATCCGGTCACCTTGACAGAAGAATACAAGGAAACCAGCTTCTGGCCTACCGGCTTCATGGGCGGCTACGGCATCTCCATCTCCACCACCAACCCCGATCCTGTGCGGACGATCAAGTTCCTGGATTACCTGGCCTCCGATGAAGGTCAGATCCTGAACAACTGGGGTGTTGAAGGCAAGCACTATAAAGTGGAGAACGGCAAACGCGTAGTTCCTGCCGAGGTTC
Organism: Paenibacillus sp. FSL M7-0420; assembly: GCF_038002345.1. Lineage (NCBI taxonomy): Bacteria > Bacillati > Bacillota > Bacilli > Caryophanales > Paenibacillaceae > Paenibacillus > Paenibacillus sp. FSL M7-0420. Next base: position 4,841,553 of record NZ_JBBOCJ010000001.1, read on the forward strand.
AAGACCGCATTAATAACGACAACACCGCCTTCACGAAGGAAACGGGCATTGGCTTCTACTGGAACATGATGGTTCACTATGGTGACGGTGCCAAGGATTCTACGGGCAACTACTACACCAAGAACTTCCCTGAGCAGCTGGTGCTGGGCTATAGCGATGTTGAGAAAGAGACGCTGGCAGCCTACAAAGCTACGACCTGGAAGGATCTGTTCCCGAAAGAGGAAGAATTCAAGGAGAAAGCCTACGGCGCAGCCTGGAACATTTCAATTCCCGGTGAGGATGAAGTCTCCATTCTGGGCAATAAAATGAAGGATATTACGTGGAAGCGCATCCCGCAAGCGATTCTGGCCAAACCGGCTGAATTCGATAAAATCTGGGATGATTACATGGCCGATCTGGAAAAAGCCGGCGTGAAGAAAATGGAAGCTGGCTATACCAAGTATGTGCAGGACCGTGTGGAGCTGTGGACTAGCAAATAAGCAATTCAGATAGCTTGAGCTTAAATGCACAGATCAAAGGAGTAGTCGCCACTGCGGAGATTTTGGACTTCCGGCCGCTGTTGTTGTAAGAATTTCTTGATTTATGCCGCTCTACGCGGTAGAAATCCGTAAACAAAGCGGACGCTACCGCTCCTACAGTTCCAAAATCTCCTCCGTCGCTCCTTCCTATTGACTAAAGTTTGTAGTTCAACCTATATTCCATTGCAGAAGGGCACCCGTGCGGAATAGCACGGGTGTTGTTTGCTGTGCTAGGATGCTGTAGTCGCTGGAACGATCGCAACTGCATTTTATACAACAGAATGCTGGAAGAAGGGCTTCGAAATACAATCTAGCTATGCAGCTCGTAGTAAGTTTTGTTAATCATATCGGTGTATATGGAAGGCGGGTATTCCTTCACCTGATCATAAGCGATTTGGGACAGGCGTAGTGCTTCCTCCTTCAGGCCCCGGCGCATACAGATCTGTGCGCGGTAAGCATAAGCTGTCAACAGGTTGGCGCGGTCAAGCGGGTGGTAGACCTGATCCCCCGGCTCGGCCTTGGACAGGCTGACCAGCGCTTCATCGTCCTGGCCGAGATGAACCCGGGCGATGCCGCACATGAGCTGGACGCTGGATGCATACGGTTCATCCTCCAGCGGATACTGCTCCGCCAGCGAGAGAACCTTACTGTATTCTCCCTTAGCTACCGCGAGTCTGATCTCTCCGATCTCCACCAGCTTCAGTGAATCTTGTGATTCAGTGAATTCTGCGAATGCCCGGGCCTTCTTCATGGCTTCCTCTGCCGCCAAGGTCTCTCCTTCGGTCAGCGCCAGAATCCCAAGCACCCGGTACAGATGATCCGTCATATAGTAGATTCCCTCTTCCCGCGACACCTGAAGCGCCGACAGCGCCGCCGCACGGCTTCCCGCATAGTCCCCCAGGGCAGACAAGCTAATGCTCTCTGCATAATGAAGCTCGATTTCAAAGATAAAATCATTCCCCACCTTATTATCCTCGTACTCCTTACGGACCCGGCGGATCAGCTCCAGCCCTTCCGCGTATCTGCTCTGTGCGAAATTCAGGGCATAGGAAATATACTGCACCTTCGCCCGTTCCACGAATAAGCCGAAGCGTTCATAGATCAGCGCTGCCCGCGCAAGCTCCGCTTCCCCGCCTCCGGCGCCTGTATAGAAAAGGGAGCTTACATAGAACTCCAGCAGACGCGCAGCGTCAATCGTCATCGGAAGCGTTCGCTCCGTTAGCGGCTGGAGCCGCTGGATGACCTCTCTGTAATTCTTCGCCTTAAACTCCGCCTCCATCTCCCGGACAAGCGGAGCCAGCTCCGCCTCCTCCTCGCCTTCAAGGAAGTAGCCCGGATCAACGCCCAGCCGGCCGGCCAGAACCTGCAGGCTGTTCATTGAGGGCAAGGCCCGGCCATTCTCGATTTGACTCAGCATGCTCTTGGTCATATGGTCTCCGGCGAGGTCCGTCTGCGTAAGCCCCTTAGCCTTGCGCAGTTGCTTGACTTTCTCTCCGATGGTTTGTTTGGTGGTCATCTGCTTGCCAACTTTCCAGGTAGCTTTTCTTTTCAGTATAGCTTACCTATACCCTAAGAGAAAGCTGGAAATACCTTAAAGTTAAATTATATTAAACTTTTTGTTGCATTTCTGAACTTTCACTCTTACAATAAGTTTAATTAAATTTAACTTTTGACCAAGGGAGTGCTAGTATGTCTCAAATAACATCCGCAACCCATGATAAGACAGCGACTAACCGTAACATATTCCTCTTCTTCGGCAGCAAACTGGTCTCTGTTCTCGGCTCCAGTATGTACACCTTCGTAGCCGGTCTGTACATTCTGAACGAGACCGGTTCCGGGAGCAGTTTCGCTGTTACACTGCTGTGCGGTCTTCTGCCCGGCATCCTGATGTCCCCATTCGCCGGTGTGCTCGCCGACAGAGTCAGCCGCCGCAGGCTGCTGATCGGCTCGGATCTGGCGAGTGCCCTGATTATGTCCCTGGCCTTCCTGTTTGTCGCGCTGGAAGGGATGTCCGTATGGCCTATCTATCTGTCACTCATTCTATTATCTATCTGCTCTACCTTCTATAGTATCTCTGTCTCCTCCTCGATGATGATGCTTGTAGACAGCGGCTCCGTCCAGCGGGCCGGATCACTGAATCAGATTGCCGGATCGGCTGGCCACCTGCTGGCTCCGATTCTCGCCGGCCTGCTGTATGCCTTTCTCCCGCTACAGGATTTCATGCTGTTGAACGCGGCAGGCTTCACCGTTTCGACTGTGATGGGCTGCATGCTGAAGTACAAGCCGATTCCGCGGCTTCAAGCTGCCAGTGAACCCGCCGAAGCCGCAGGTCCCCGGCCGCTCTTCGAACGTCTGGGCACTGCTGTTAACGGGGTCCGCACGAATCTGCAGGAAGGCTTCGCTTATGTGATCCGCCGTCCGGTCCTCCGTTCCCTGATGGGGATTGTGTTCTGGATTAATTTCTTCGTTGTCGCCCTGAATGTTGTGCTGCCCTATGTTGCAGTACAGACGCTGGGACTCTCCTCAAGGCAATATGGAGTCCTCGAAGCGATGCTGGCAGCAGGCGTACTATTGATGTCGCTGCTGCTTGCTATACTTCCCCAGAGCAAGAGTCCGGTGAAGCCAATCCTCGGAGGCTTAAGCGCGCTGGCAGTGTTATTCCTCGCACTGGCGGTTCCGCTGCTGCTGCATTTCACCCCGAATGCCACCTTCCTTCTCTTCTTGCCGCTGCTGGTCCTTATCGGCGTCATGATTATGTTCATTAACATTCCGATTCAGGTCTATCTGCAGCAGACCACCGAGGAAGAGTACCGTGGACGCGTATTCGGGCTGGTGGAGGGCATCGCCGGTTCCATCGCTCCGCTCGGAATGCTGCTCTATGGAGTCCTCCTCGACCGGATTCCCGGCTCGTTCATTCTGCTCGGCTCCGGTGCAGCTATTCTGGCGGTCACGCTGGCCGGATGGAGAGGCCTCATCCGCAGCGGTGCCGCTGATCAACAGGTTGCCCAGGGGAAGACAGAGCAGGCGGGAGCCTGAATGTCTGAATTGACCATAGCTGGCAAGCTGTCCAATTGATACGCTTAACACAGCAGAATCTAATCAAGGAGGCGGAACGTTATATGCACGCGCACCATAGACAGACGCTGGAGAAGCTGGCGGAGAAGCTGGAGCAAGACCCTTCTTGTCTGGCGGCAATCACCAGCGGATCTGTAGCCAAGGGGACCGCCAGCGAGACTTCGGATGTGGATGTACATCTGGTCTTCACCGATGAAGCCTATGCGGAATATGAGCGGAACAACAGGCTCTCCTATGTGGACCGGGAAGTCAGCACCTATGAAGGCGGATATGCCGATATCAAGGTGATCAACCGACGGTTTCTGGAGCTTGCCGCCCGGCGGGGCAATGAGCCGACAAGGTATGCTTTTACCGGTGCAGAGGTTCTATTCTCCAGAATTCCGGAGCTGGGTGAGCTGGTGGCCCGGATTCCCGTCTACCCCGAGGAGAACCGCGAGCGTAATTTGCGGGAATTCTGCGCTCAGATCTACCTGTACGGGCTGTATTTCGCCAAGGAAGCGGGCCAAAATAATGACGCCTACCTGCTCGCTCATACGGCGGGCCAACTGGTGTTTTTTAGCGGAAGGATGATTCTGGCGTATAACCGGCTGCTTTTTCCAAGCCACAAAGGTCTGCTGGATGCTGTCGATGCTGCAGAAGCCCAGCCGAAGAATTTCCGTACGCTGGCAACAGAGCTGCTGCAAGCGCCCAGTGCACATAAGAGTGTGCGCTTCGCCGCGAAGATGCTGACTTTCTATAATCATGGCTTGTCCTTCGAGCAGGCACTCGGGATCTATGTGCTGAACAACGAGCGTGCCTGGATGGACCAGTCCCTTTCCTTACAGGACCGCTAGTGCAGCGTCAGAATTAATTTATGGATAGGATCAGTAAAGCGGAACTATATAGTGGAACAGCAAACAGCGGCCCCCCACAAAGGGAGTCGCTGTTTGCTGTTGCTGGAAATTGCAGCTGTCGATGGTCTCACTCTGCTGGCACTTTACTATAGTGGAAGTACCTCAGAGACCCGGCGCCGCTGTGCTTCGGCCATGATCAGGGACTGCAGCTGCACCCGTTCCCAGGTAGCGTCCAGGCCCTCGGCCTGTTGACCGCCCATGATTGCTGCAAAAGCCTCCAGCTGGCCCACATAATAGTTCAGCGGTTCGAATTCACATAGGGTGGTACGGTTGTCCGGCAGATCATGCCGGATTTTGAGCTTGTAGAACCCCTTGACTGGCCGGAAGAAATCCGGGACTGTGAGTACAGTATGGTCGAAATACAGGGTATGCGAGGCCCGGAATGGCAACTCGAAGGAAGTGAGACACTCCGCCCTCAGCCCGTTCTTGTATTGCAGCGCCGCCTGAAAGGTCCAATCGCAGCCATCCGGCCCGTCAAAGGCCGACTGCGCCAATATCTCCTCCGGCTGAAGACCGGCAAGGGTCTGCACGAACTGCAGCCAGTAGCAGCCCAGATCGGCAAAAGCACCTCCGCCCTTCCCCCTGACACTCCGGTAATTGCCCGCATGCCCGTTCTTGGCTGGAACAGAGATTCTGGTACTGATTCTGCGCAGCGCACCGAATTCGCCCGAATCGACGATGCCCTTCAGCGCCTGCTGCCAGGGGTGACAGGCAATCATCAGACCCTCGGCCAGCTTCGGGGCAGCAGGGTTACTCTTCACCAGCCTTAACTGCTCCGCTTCTTCAGGATGCAGACAGATCGGCTTTTCCACCAAGACATGCTTGCCCGCGTTCAAGGCCCGGATCGCCCACTGCGCATGAAGCTCATTACTGAGCGCAATATACACCCCGTCCAGCTCGTCTATCTCCAGCAGCTCATCCAGACTGCCCGCCACATTGGGAATCTGGTACGCCTCCGCCATGGCCTCCGCTTTCGCCAAGGTACGGTTGGCAATCGCCGTGATCTTCACCTTGTCCACGACCCGAGCCGGCTCCAGCATCGCTGGAACAGCAATATTCGAGGCGCCCAGAATGCCGAGCTTATAGCTTGGCTCCTCTACCACACTGCTCATATCTGCGCCAGCGCAGCATAGGTGTTGAGGTACAGCACATTACATTTGGAGCAGGCCGGGGACAAGCCTTCGTCCATAATCCGCCGCAGCCGATCATATCGCGCAGAATTCCATATGTCTGTCAGCGTCAGATCCTTCACATTGCCAATAGCCAGCTCCCCAAAAAATTTACAGGCGCTCACCATGCCATTCGGGGCAATATCCACCCGGGTACTGAGCGCCAGACATTTCGACGTACTGCGGGATTTCATCGGCTTGCCGGCCACGAAATCCTCAATCTCATCAAAGTCCAGCCCCGGCTGATAGCGGATTCGGGTATTGTGCCAGGTGTTACTGTTAATCCGCCGCAGGTCATCGGTTAGTCTGGTGATATTCTCCGGCTGGATATGGTATTTGAACGCATGCCAGCTGCTCCGGTGATCCGGCGGAAGCTCGGCCAGCCACTGGAAGTGTTCATCGTAGAAGCGGTCCATCGCAAGACTGGTGTCTTCCGAGATATACCAGGGGAAGCAGAGCAGAACCAGATCCACACCCTTTTGTTCAAAAAACTCCACCAGCTCATATAATCTCCCGATCATATTGTCGTTGATCACATTATGCACCGAGATCCGGCCGCGGAAGCGGCCCTGCTCGCGCAGCTCCAGCAAACGGTCAACGGCGTCGATGACCTTCTGGAACGAATTCTTGCCGCGCAGGAAATCATGCTCCTCCTGGAACCCCTCGATCGGGATCAGCAGCTCCAGATTGTCGGAGATGGCACACAGCTCCTCTTCGAACTTAGGGATCATATAGGCATTGGTGCAGATGGTCGTGTCCCGGGGATGCTCCTTGAGCAGCTCCAGAATCTCCTTGGCCTGCCGGTGGAACAGCGGCTCTCCTCCCCATAAATACAGGCGGGACTGCGCTTCATCCGTCTCCTCCAGCAGCCTCTGGATCATTCCCAGATCCATATCCAGATTCTGCTCAGCGGTATCCATATCATGATGGTAGCCGTCTTCATTCCATTGATAGCAATGCTTGCAGCGCAGATTACAGCGGTTGGTCAGCTTGAGGGACATAATCTCGGGCATCACCGTCTTGAAGCCGGGATCATGCTTGCGTTCCCGGTGCGGGACCACCACATTCTTGATTGTACGTTTCAATGCCTCAAAGGACTGCTCGTCCAGGCTCACTCTACTGGTAGGCTGCATTAGATTCTCCCTCCAGCTGTGGATAATTGTCCGGCATAGCTTGCCGCATAGTCCGGGTATTGACCGCTGGCGGCTCTGAGATTATCTGCCAGCTTGCGAAGTTCATCATAATCATATCCTGACGCGGCCCACTCCCCGTAAGTGATACCGTAACCAAGCCCCACCCACAGATCACTGTTAATCTTCTCGTGCGAGCCGAAGGGATCGAGCAGCACCAGCGGTGTACCCGAAGCCAGGGAATCAATCAAAGCGCCGCCGCCCGGCTTGCTAATGACTGCGGAAGCCTGCCGGATGACTCCGTACATCCCCTCCCCGTAGCTCTCGCAGGGCGGAAAATGCCCGGTCCGGTTACCCGTTACCTCTGCAAACGGCGGAAAGGTATATTGCCCGCTGCCGTCCTTCGTCCAGGTGCGCCACTGCGGATCATTCATATAATAACGTCTGCCGCGGACAGCCCCGCCAATCTCCTGAATGCTGTAAGCGGCGATATCCAGCTCGTACCCCGCCGTCTCCAGCGCATCAAACTTCTCGCGGAAGGTTCCGATTCCCCAGCCGCCCCCATGAACGACCAGCCGTCCGTTCCGGGCCGCAGCAGGCAGTGCTTCCGCAGGTCCGGCATCAATGCTGCACAGAATCTCCTGCTTCCCGGGATCATACAGGCTTACTTCATGGTAGCCTTCCGCGTAACCCGGATTCAGTTTGCGGAGATTCTTCCACGATGGCGACAGGTCAGCGTCGATATACAGCAAATCGGCATATACAGTCATACCTGCCATCTCACGGTACCGGTCCATGACATGTACCCAGTGCCCGGACAAGACGATGAAGCGCTGCCGTTCCTCTTGCTTCCATTGCTCCAGCAATTGTTCAACGGCTGCAGGGTCAAGGCTGCTTCTTATATCGGACGGTATTTTCTGTGAGGTCAGGGCGACAGCAAAGCTCTGCTGGTATGCCCTGCGGCTGTTGTCTGTCTGCTCCTTTTTGTGGTCAGGCATTAAGGCCTCAAACACCTCAACCTCTGCCTGAAGGCCCATCGCTGTGAACTTCCGTTCCAGCAGCAGACCAGGGACATAGAAACCCAAGCCAAAGCCTGAGCATAGAATCGTCACGGTGTTATTCATTGGAGGATTCCTTTCTTTATCGCAGGATAGTATAGCCTGTGCGCAGGAGAGACTCGTCCAGCGTACGGATGAGGCTCTGCTTGCTGTCTTCACTCCGGTAAGTCAGGGCCGCATACAGCTTGCCCTTCGTGGAACCGGCAGCACGGGCGGGGTCCAGCGGCTGGAGCGCGCTTGAGGTCAAGGGCATCACACCTTCACCTGCCTCCAGCGAGAATAAAATCCCCGTCTCCTCCATCCGCTCCAGCAGCTCCTCATAATGAACTTTGCCCATAGCCGCCAGCGGCACCTGTATCAGACAAGTGTGCATGCCCTCCTGCTTGAACCGGCGGTCCACATGATGCTTAATCAGACTCATCGACTTGCGGGCATTGATCTCGACGAGAGGCGCCAGGCTTCCGTCACGCAGCTGCATCGAATCGACACATACTTCACCGTAATATCCGTCAGAGTACAGCTCACGGCCTATGCTGTGCATGGTCTCCCAGTAGCCTTCCTTGTCCAGCTTGTCCAGCAGAGACGGATGCGGGGAGTGGGATTCGCCGAAGGCGAAGCCCTGGTTCACCAGCTGCTGAACCGACAGCAGATTGATCCGGCCTTCCGGATCAATCTGAAACTGGCAGGAGAAGTCTGTCTCCCGGTCCAGCAGAGGCTCAAGGACAAACCGGATTCTTTTGCCCTGATTGCGGCTCGACTCCAGATACCCGGCCATCCGGCGCAGCATACGCTCGGAATCCACCAGCTGATTTCCTTTACCGGATACCCCATACTCGTCCTTGATCAGGAAGGCCCCCTTCTCCAGCAGCGCTTGTCCCGATTGCAGCAGCTCCTCCAGACTGTGGACCACTACCGCAATATTCGGCAGCCCGAGCCGGTCCCGCATGGCTGTAGAATAGCTCTTGGTATTCACTGCCCGTACAATCTCTTCATCAGGCAACGTGGGCAAAAGCTTGTACCGGCTAACCGCAGCCTGTGTCCCGGGAAGCACGGCAAAGGGCTCCAGCAGCGCTCCTTCCGGTATTAAGCGTTCCGGCTCCTGCCCGGCCTCCATCCGGCCCAGCAGTTCAAATACATTCAGCGCCGCCTGTGCGGGAGCAGACGCCTCCGCCTCCAGACTGAGCGGCCCCATGTTGGTGCTGAATGAATAACCGAGCGATTGCAGATAGTCATATTGTGCCCGGTTCATCCCCTGGCGGGTTAAGAGAACATCGCCGCTCCCGCAGAAGACAAACAGCATTTCATCCATCGCCTGAACGATAGCCAGCGCCTTCGCATCGGGAATGGCCGGCAAGGAGGCCAGATCCTCCTCCCGCCAGTACCGCTCCGACTCCAGGCTGCCGCAGTGCACAGCGTTCCTCATTGTACGGCAAGCCCGGCGACATAAGCGGAGAACCGGTCCACTGATTTCAGGTGCTCCAGATCAAAGGTGTCGAAATCTACCTCTATATTGAATTCATCCTCGACTCTCAGAATAAAATTAATGATCTGCAGGGAGTCAAGTGCGGCGTCCAGAGTCAGGTCAGAAGCTCCGCTGAGCGTCTGAAGCAAGCCTGGTTCCTCCTTGATTTCGGCGATAATCTCAATGACTTTCTGCTGCATGTGTCTACCCCTTTCAGGTTGCATAATTGGAATGAATAGGATGAATATACCAAATTTTAAGTTGTTAATATATGGTTGAATGCGCCAAAATATTGAGATATACTAGGGTGGATTCCAGTCATCCAACATAAGGAAGCAGGAAACGGAGGTTTGTTTATGGAAGCTTTTCCGCTATTTACGGGGGACTATTTATTCGACTCCTGTTCGCCCGTACAAATGCTCCTGACTCAAAAAACGGTCACTTCCGTACGTCATCAGCACGACTTCGTAGAGCTGGCCTACGTGGTTCAAGGGACAGGCATTCATCTGGCTGGCGAAGATAAAATGCAGGTAATGCAGGGGGATGTGCTCGTGATTCCGCCGGGGGTGTCCCATGTCTTTCATCCGCAGGATCTGAGCGGCGCGGAGCCGCTGCTGATCCTGAGTTGTATGCTAAGGCCCGGGCTTGGCAGGATGCTCAGTCAGCTGCCGGGGCCCTTGTCCGAAGAGGTCCGCAGGCCGCTGCTGAAGCTTCTGGAGGTGCGGCAATGGTTCGGATACAGGGAGAAGAACAAGGAAATTCTCTTCCTGCTCGGGCGGCTGCAGGGGATGCTGAATTCTGGCCTGCTCATGGATGAGCAGCGGCTATACCCGCCGCTGCTGGAGCTGGCGAAGCTGATTATGCCCGCAGCAGACGTCCCCTTCACCAGGCGCCCGGAGCCTCAGTATGACCCGCTGCATGATGTCATCCTATATATGATCAGCAACTATAGTGAGCGGATCACGCTGAATGAGATGAGCGGGCACCTCTCGATGAGCTCCCGCCAGTTCCAGCGGCTGCTCAAGAATAAGACCGGCAGATCCTACATCCAGATCTTCCAGGAGATCCGGATGAAATACAGCTGCATCCTGCTCCTGTTCACGAAGCTTGGCGTGCAGTCCGTGGCCCTTAAGGTCGGCATTTACGACATGAAATATTTCTACCGGCTCTTCCGCGAATTCAGCGGCATGACTCCCGCTTCTTATCGCAACCGGCTGCACAGCCACTCCAGCTCGGCGAAGGAGATGATAAGCAGTGTTGAACATTGCTCCTGTTAAGAGTACCCCATACCCTAAGCTGCGCAGCTGCATTGATGATTGCATCCAGTCTGTAGCGCAGTGGCAGAGCCTGGACAGCAAAGGCATGTACGGCGATGCCTGGCAGATGTTCCTGGATGAGCCGCAAGCCCCGGATCAGCCGCTGATTGAGCGGATCCGTCTGCCCCGGATCAATACCGGCTATTTGTCCGCGTACCATGGCCTTACCTTCAGTTATATAGAACGCACTGAACCGGCAATGGATAGAAGCCACATGCTTGACCTGCTGGAGAATCAGCTGTCCTCCGGCATGCCGGTTCTGGTCGGCTTCGATTCCTATGACTGTCCCTGGTGTGTAGTATACCGCAGGCTGCATACGAACCACGCCTGTCTTGCCGTGGGTCTGGACAGGGAGAAGAGCCTGATCTATCTGACGGATGCCTACTATGGCAGGGATCTTGAAGCGATAGATTTCGGCATCCTTGAAGGGGCCTGTCATTTCTATGCTTTATTCGGGCGGTGTGAAGTCTCCCGTTCCTGCTCCGACTGGCAGACCATCCTTCAGGAGGTACTTACCAGCCAAGCCCCGCTGGTTCGTCCGGATCAGGTGGGCGTCCAGCTCAGAGCGTATGCCCAGGCCTATCTGGAGACCGGGATTAAGGCTGATAACTCAGCCGAAGCCAGTTCAGCCTTCAAAATCTATGCCAACGCCCTGCCAATCAGCCGGATCCGGTTCAGCCAATTCCTGCAGCTGCTGGAGCGCGAAGGCCCGGCGCCTGCTCTCTCCCGGGCAGCTGAAGGCTACCGTCAGGCAGGCGAGAAGTGGGATCTGATCAATCAGTTCATGATTAAGGGGATGTACTCGGGCAACAAACCCGCCGCACGGGTGAAGCTTCACAGGAATATGTGTGAGATCATCCGCTTAGAGGAGCAGCTTCTGGAGGAGCTGGTGGATTTGGCGATGACGACGCAGCCTAGCAGATAGATTATCGTGTGAACCCTTGGTGTGTGATTGGTTACACAAAGAAGCAGCGGCCCCCAACCGGGAGCCGCTGCTCTACTTGTGTCACACTATCCTGTTATTCTGCTACTTGCGAACCGAGAGGACGAACCGCTCCAGCGCGCTTATATCCGTAATGCTCTGATTGCAGCCCTGATTATCCATACATACGTACTGGCCCACGGAAGCAAAATTATCTGCTGCCGCCAGCTCCGGCTTGGTCTTGACGGTCAGGAAGGCAAGCTCCTGCTGCCGGTTGCAGAACAGGCAGTAGCCCTTCTTATGCACCGGCAGCATCCGGCCTTCCACACCAATGAACTGCCCTTCATGCGGATAGACGATGAACAGCTTGTTTGTGGCGATGTCCACCCAGGCCAGATACGTGACATAGCGGAAATCAAATGACTGCAGGTCAGGCAGCTTCATCTTTTTATTCTTGGGAAACAGCTTCTGAATCTGCTTCAGTGTAATCGGCGGAAACGGCTCCAGATAAGGCTCCAGCCCGCTGGTATACTGCTGGAAGTCCTCGGCCTTCTCGAAGGTGGAGATTGCCCGCAGCATCTGCTCCTGCCCCTCGGTCAGTGAGGCGAAAGCCCCCGTCACGTTGAGCTCGGCGCTGTATCTTACGGTCTCCAGGACACGGCGGTCCGCTACCGAACGCAGTGTTTTCAGCACAAAATCCGCTTGTTTCTTAATATAATTATATTGATGGTTTCTAATAAATGTTGGTTTCACAGCTCTTCAGCCCCTTATTATGATTGATTACAGCAATAAGGTGCAGAGCCTGCGATTAGAAACGATAATATCTGTTTGGGCGATCAAGATTGTCCTGCCGCACCCCACGCAAAGTATCGCCCCGGATCAGGCTCTGCATGAGGACTCCCTAGCTAATGAGCAATTCGTTGCCATCCGTGTAACCCCCTATCAACTAACCTGACAAAAGTATAGCAGGAAATTACGGACGGAACAATTCCAATAGTGTACACAGCAGAGTGCCTGAAGGGATGACGGCGGCATGGCGTAGCTATTTTATAGCAGGAGTGTATTAAAAGATTCCGCATCCAGCTCCAGCTTGTAATGCGTGCCGTCATTCGAGAGGGTAACCGTCCGCGATTCCTTGAACGGATTGGCAATGACGAGAACCCGTCTGCCCTCCGGCGTCTCGAAGGCGACTGCATTTCCGGTCCATTTGCCCTTGAGTCCGATTCTGCTGGAGCCGGGACCCACGAAATGGGCGAAATGCTTCATGACATAGAACTCGGGATTATGCACTGCCTGAACGCCGCCCGGGTCTACAGTAATCATAGAGTTCTGTTCCCATCCCCACGTACTGCGCCCCTTAGGCAGCAACACCATATTCCAGTAGATATACGCGTTCACGCCGTTAGTGAAATAATGCTGATACAGGTTGAATACATATTTGGCATAGAACCAGGTATTCTCCCCGTCCCCGCACTCATTCTCCGTCTGCATATAACGCAGTTCAGGATAGGCCTGTACCGTACGCTGGATGCCGTATTTACCTACCCACTGGTATCCGACTCCCTTCACATACTTATAAGCTTCAGGATCACTTAATACCGTATGGGCATAGGCATCGAAGCTGCTGTCCTTCTTCTTCATCCACTCATCCCAAGGCTCCGGCGCGTTGATCGTGCCCAGCCAGATCTCCGTACCCAGTCCATGCTGTTCAAAAGCCGGCCCCAGATAATCACGGATGAATTCACGGAGTTGTTCGCCCGTCCACACGCAGGAAGGGAATTTCTGATCGGCCACCACCTCGTTCTGCACATGCACCTGATGTATAGTAATCCCCTCTTCGGCATACGCCTGGACGAACTTCACGAAGTATAGCGCATAGGCCTCCAGAATATCCTTCTCCCAGCGCAAGGTGCCGTAATTGTAGGCGCGCGGGAATTTCATCCACGTGGGCGGACTCCAGGGGGAGGCGAATAATTTCAGCTCCGGGTTCAGCTTGAGAGCTTCGCGGATATAGGGGATCAGATACTTGCGGTCCCGCGCGATGGAGAAATGCTCCATGGCGTAATCGCCGTCGGTCTCATTCAGGCTGTACCATTCCAGGGCATAGTCGCTGGCCCCGATCGGCAGGCGGCAAATGCTGAACCGCTGATCCCCTTCCGGGTGAAACAGCGAATGCAGTACAGCGCTTCGGTCTTCATCCGCGAGGAGGTTCAGCGCCTCGAACCCCAGCTCATTGAAGCATCCGCCGAACCCTTCGATATTCTGATGCAATTGTCCGGTGAACGCCAGATCCACTGCTTCTGCAGTGGTGGCTTCCAGGGGATGGGATACCCAAGGCTCATTTTCTGTACTCGATATCCATACTTGTCCTGTAACGTCCACGCTTCTGCCTCCTAATGCTATTAGTTAACTAATAATCATAACGCCCCAAGCATCAAGCGTCAGTTCTTCATCCTGCGCCACCGCATTGCCGGACAACAGCTCCTGACCGGCCTCACGCGGATATTGGAAGCTGAGCGGCTGGGCTGAGTAGTTATAGTAGTAGCGGATGGTGCTTCCCTGGCGGTTCACACCGGACTTCACGATGAGCGGGAACGACAGCTGCTGGTCCGCTCCCCATAATCCGGCCGTTTGGAGCGTATCGCGCAGGATCTCCGCAAGTGCGGCAGGTCCGGTCATGCAGCCGATGTAGGTGGCTGTTCCTTCGCCGAAGGTATTTCTGGTGACCGCCGCATATTCGCCCCACTGGGGATGATCATAGCTGGCCAGCACCTCCGCTGAACCGGGAACAATCATCTCCATCCAGGTGCGGACGGTGTGAACGCCTGCTTCGGCTCCCTCAGGGAACAGCTTGCCGGTAAGTCCCGTAACCGCATTCGGTGTGGCAAAATGACTGTAAGCAATCCCGCAGGCCTCATGAATGATCCCGGGTTGTGCGGTATGACGAACCTTCACCTGTTCATCGGTGAACCCGCTCTTGAAGGAATAGACTACATGGCCGCCGCTGCGGACGTAGTCATTCAACTGCTGCAGCGCTTCATCGGAGACGGCGTATAACGCAGGAACCACGACCAGCTCATACTCGCTTAGGCGCGGGCTGCCCGGCTGGATGAAATCGCAGGCGATGTTCATTTTATATAATTCATCGTACATCCAGCGGACCACATCGTTGTAGTTGAGACCGCCGGGAAGCTTGAACCAGTCGATCGCCGACAGCGCCTCATTGCTGACCATAACAGCCACCTTACTGGTCTTCTTCAGTCCGATCAGCTGGTCGCTTAACCGCTTGAAGTCCGCGCCGATAGTCATAGCTTCCTTATATACCGGGTTAGGCAGGAAGTCATGGCTGAGCAGCCCCTTCCAGTAGGTCTCGAAGGAGTTATGAATCGAATGCCAATGCCAGTAAGCGACCATCGAAGCACCTGAGCCCAGATGGCTGAATGCCAGCTGCCGCAGCTGGCCGGGATACGGCGTCCACTCCGGGAACGCCTGTGCCTGCGTCTCCAGCACGAAGTAATTATCCTGCTTCAGCGAGCGGATCAGATCTCCCCCGAAGGCAATCTCGGCACCGGTCAGCTGGTCCTGGGAGGGATGATAAATATCTGTACCGGCAATGTCAAAAGGCTGCGAAGCCGCAAAATGATCCACCGAAGGCTGAACACCGAAGGAATGGCCCCGCCACTCGAAATCGAAGTTATGCGTGGTGAACTGCCCCGGCTGCTTATACTCATTCACAATTCCGACCTGCCACGCCAGGAACTCATTCACCAGCCCCCGCTGGAACCGGGCGAATTCCGCCCCCAGACTGCCGTTAATCGTCCCAACCATGGACGGGAAGTCCTCCCAGCTGTCGATCCGGTTACTCCAGTAATCCAGACCGAACTGGTGGTTGATGGCTTCGAGCGTTCCATAAGTCTCCCTCATGTATTTGACGAATCTAAGCTGGACGTTCGGCCCGACCGTCTCATAATGCTTGGTCTCATTATCGATCTGGTAGCCGATCACCGCCGGATGCTTATGTACCACAGCCATCAGCTTGCGGATGATACGCTCCGAGTAGAACAGATACGCCGGACTGGTGATATCCATAATCTGTCTGGCACCATATTTGCCTTCCCCGTTCACGGTGACCGCCAGCACCTCCGGGTGCTCCTTGACCATCCAGGCCGGAACCGCATAGGTAGGTGTTCCTACAATGACATGAATTCCGGCCTCATGCATCGCATCCAGCACTCTACGTACAGAGGAGAAGTCGAATACCCCGTTCTGCGGCTCATGTGTGCTCCAGGTGGATTCGGCAATCCGGACGGTATTAATGCCCGCATCCTTCATCATTTGGATGTCCTGCGCAAGACGGTCATAAGGCATGTATTCATCATAATAAGCAACGCCGTATAACAAGTGATCCATTATAGTCCTCCTGAAAGTTTTGATAGCATACGCTAAGAGTTTTGATAGCATTTTACACGATAAGTTTAGCCTTTTACCGCGCCCGCTGTCACGCCCTTGGTAATCTGTTCGTTGAAGATGGCATAGATAACAATGGCCGGGATCGATGTCAGCACCATGACCGCAAATTGTGAGCCGTAGTCTGAGGAATACTGGCCGGCGAAGTTCATGACCGAGAAGGGCAGCGTCTTCAGCGCATCCTTGCTGAGGAAGGTCGATGCCATAATGAATTCATTCCAGCAGTTCAGGAACGTTGTAACGATAACCGTCACCAGCGCAGGCGCGGTAAGCGGCGCGATGATCTGGAAGACAATCCGGTAAATGTTCGCGCCGTCTACTACCGCGGACTCTTCCATTGCTTTTGGAATGCTCCTCATGAAGCCGGTCAGGATGAAGGTCCCCAGCGGCACAGACACTGCGGTGTATGGCAGAATCAGCCCCAGATAGGAATTCGTCAAGCCCAGCGCCTTGAAGATGGCGAAGTTAGGCAGCAGGGTCGCATGAATCGGAATCATAATCCCCAGCAGGATAATGGTGAAGAAGACAGGGCGCAGCTTCCACTGCATACGGGTGAAGGCATAGCCGAGGGTAAGGGACAGAATCACCGTTAACAGAATAGTTACTGAGGTCACGAAGGCACTGTTAATGAAGTAGCGCAGGAATTTGCCGTCTACCCAGGCGTTAATGTAGTTCTGCCATTGGGGGTCACTCGGCCATTTCAGGACGCTGGAGGAGTAGAACTCATTGCTGCTGAGGAATGAGAAATCTACCAGCCAGATGAGCGGGAACAGCTGGACCAGGGCGACGATCAGGAAGAACACCCATAGTATGGTTTTTGTACTTTTTGTCATGGTGAGTCCTCCTTAGAATTCCGTCGCATCACTGCGGGTCAGTTTGTTGCTGAGATAGGTGGCAAGCAGGCAGACAATGATGAACAGAATCGAGATGGCGTTGGCATAACCATATTGGCTTGCCGAGAACGCCTTGTTATAGAGATACACGGCCAGGAATTGGGTGGAATCGCCGGGACCGCCGTTGGTGGTCAGGAACACCGTTTCCATCTGTTTCAAGGCGGTAATCATAGCCAAAGTAATCTGCACCGTAATAACCGGTGACAGCAGCGGAACGGTAATCCGCCAGTGCAATCGGAAGCCGGAGGCTCCGTCCAGTGAAGCGGCTTCATACATATCATCGGGAATGCCTTTGAGTCCTGCATAATAGAACAGCAATCCCCAGCCGAAGCCGGCCCAGATCAGGATGAACAGCATGGAGATCAGCGCGGTGCTGCTATCCCCCAGCCAAGCGTGCTTAAGGAAGCCGAGTCCCAGAGAATCCAGCATTTTGTTGAAGGCCCCGAAGGTCGGGTCCAGCAGGGACAGCCACATTTTCGAGATGACGACTACAGATATTACGCATGGGATGAAGAAAATCGTTCTAAACCACTTCTCTGCTTTCCCGCCCAGACGGTCCAGCATAATGGCAAAAAAGATGGCAATCGGATGTTGGATCAGGATAAAGCCCAAACCGAGCAACACGGCATTTCTAAGCGCCAGCCAGAACCGTGAATCGTGAAACAGCAGCTCTGTATAGTTGGCGAATCCGATGAATGCCGAGGGCGTTCCTGGAGACAAAGTGTCTCTGAACGAGTAATAGGCGCTGAGTACAATCGGTACAAGAAAGGTTAGGGCGAACAGGAGAATCCCCGGAAAGACGAACAGAAAGATTGCCATTTTGTTGTTGAATACTTTTTGCATGGAACTCCAACTCCATCCTTAAGATTAGAGAGGGGCAAGAATGCCTCCCGCCCCGTCTCCTTTCACTCTCTATAGTGGTGATCTGTTATTGTGTTTCCGCAGCCTTCTGAAGATCGGCCAGCAGCTGCTGCGGCGTTGATCCGCCGGCGAAGAACTTGCCGAAGGCATTCTGTGCATCATCCTTGAACTTAGGCGTGCCGGAGTCGAGGGCGATGGAGCCCGCTGTGCTTGTTGCACCGGTCAGAACCTCGGTCAATTGTTTCTGCAGCTCGCTCTCTTTGCCGGACAGCTCATACTTCTGTGCCGGTACAGCTGCTCCGGTATCCCACACAATCTTGGCCCATTGATCGGCGGACATCATATAGTCGAAGAACTTCTTGGCTTCTTCAGGATGCTTCGAGCTGCTGACCAGCGAGTATCCGCCGCCGTTCCAGGCCAGAAGATCGGTGTCCTTGCCTTTGCCGCCTTCGACAACCGGGAATTTCAGTACATTCACATTGTTGCGGAAGTCTTCCGGCAGCTTGTCATTCGTTGCCATCCCTGCTTCCCACGAGCCCATGTACCACATGGCTGCACGGCCCTGAGTGAACAGGTTCTGCGATGCGCCGTAATCTGCTGTCATGAACGATTCCTGGAACAGCTTGGTGTCTCTGGCCTGGGCCAGCAGCTCAGCAGCCTTCGTGAAGTTCTCATCGCCAGTGAAATTCTTCTTCTTCGCTACCGCATCCAGCATCAGGTTCTGATCGCCGGTGAGGCGTACGACAAGATCCTGGAAGAAGGCCGCGAAGCTCCACAGGTCCTTACCGTTCATCGACATCGGCTCAATGCCTTTGGCGCGGAACTGCTTGCCCGCTTCCAGCAGCTCGGCATAGGTGGAAGGAATCTTGATGCCGTTGTCATCGAACAGCTTTTTGTTATAATAGATCACTTCATAGTCACTGTTGCGGGGCAAGCCGTAGAGCTTGTCGTTAAAGGTGAATGATTTGTACACGCCCGGCAGGAATTTGTAAGTATCTCCTTCGTATTCCGCAGGGTTCAGCTCTTTCACATAGCCGGCTTGTACCAGCGTATTCAGCTCTGCTCCGCCGTGAACCATGGTCACATCCAGCGCTTCGTTGGAGGCCATGTACGCCTTCAGCTTGTTTTTGAACGGCTCCTCGGCGAGGGTTTCGATATCGATCTTGACATTGGGATTCGCTTTGATATAGTTGTCGATTACCATTTGCTCTGCCAGACCCTGGCCCGATTTACGGTCGGGAAGGTTCGAGAACAGACGCAGCGTTACTTCCTTGTCCGCAGAGCCGGCTGTGCCGCCGTTCGTACCGCTGCCTGCATTATTGTTCTTGTCATTGCCGCCTCCGCATGCGCTGAGCACCGAGACTGCCGCAAGGGCCGTAACCAGCAGTATATTACGTGTGGATTTTGAATTCATAGCCATGTCATTTCCCCCTAATTGTTATGGATCGTGGGTTGCCTTCTTTGTTTCTGAACACATCGTACCAGAGCACCAGAGCCAGGGTCAGTAGAGAAAAAGAGAGTAAAGTTGAAAATTGTCGACTTCAATCGTCAGCTCCCTTGTGTATACCCGGCATTACGCATAAGATAAAAAACAAAAAGGTTAGTGATCCTGTGCTGCGCTACTACTTGAATATGAACCTGCGATACAAGATAACCATACTGATCTTCCTGCTGATTACAGGGGTGGCCTGCACGCTGGGCGCTTACTCCTATAAGATCTCCAAGCAGCAGATTATCAATAAGGTGAGCAATTCCAACCAGAGTGTGCTCAAGCAGATTGACAGTAATCTCGCCCGTATGCAAAAGACGTTAGCCGACTGGGTCACCGTATTCAGCCTCGCTCCAGTCGTCCAGGACACTCTGAGGAGCAATACCCCGGATTCGGCGAAGATCGAGAACCAGCTCTATAACGGACCCACCGCGTCGATCATGAACCAGATGCTGGTGACCGGAAGCTTCGACTATCTGGCTCTGTATGGCAGCTTGTCCGAGCCGCTGTTTCAGGTCGCTACCGATGACAGCAGCGGTGCGTATAGTTTGAGCAAAATTACCTCAAATGATACTTATAAACAGACCGTTGCCTTAAACGGTGCCTCCTACTGGTTCCCGCTGACGGAAGAGAACAATGTATTCATTCAGAGCAACCGCAATGACAAGCTCGGCATGACCCGGATTATCCGCGATATTGTGAACGGGAACCGGATCGGCTTTGTATTCGTCGGCATTAATCTGGAGACCATCCGCCGAACCTATCTGACGAATCTGTATGACAAGGATCACGGCATCCTCATTCTGAGTGAACATGGCGCACAGCTGCTGTCGGCAGGCAAAGAGACCTACAGCCCCGAAGCCGTAGACTTCGTGATGAAGCAGGCCAAGGCCGGCATTCTGTCCGGCAACACCATCGTCAGCCTGGAGGGCAAGGATACGCTGCTGAATTACAACATCAACGAGGATGGCTGGATCACTCTGTACAGTGTTCCACTGCGTTCGCTGACCCAAGAGCTTAATTCCATCAAATCGGCAGTGCTCGTGATGGTATTAGCCAGCCTGGTGCTGAGTATTCCTCTGCTGATGTTCTTCTCCTCCTTCCTGACCGCGCCGATCAAGACGCTGCTGCTGTCCATGCGGCGCTTCCAGAACGGGCAGTTCGAGGAGAAGGTGGAGATCAAATATTGGGATGAGATCGGCCAGCTGAGCCGGGGCTACAATAATATGGTCGGCAACATCAAAGCGCTTGTGGACGATGCTTATCTGCTGAAGCTGAAGGAGCAGGAGGCAGAGCTGAAGGCACTGCAATCGCAGATCAACCCCCATTTTCTCTACAACATGCTCGACACGATCTTCTGGGAAGCGGAGGCGGCAGGACAGGACAAAATCAGCGAGATGGTGATCAACCTCTCCCGGCTCTTCCGGTTAAGTCTGAATCAGGGCAAGAGCTTCACCAGCGTAGCCAAGGAAAAAGAGCTGATCGAGCTGTATCTGTCGCTCCAGAAGATGCGGTTCCAGGAATCTCTGGAGTATGTGATCGACATTCCTGAGGAGCTGTACGCCTATGTCATCCTGAAGCTCAGCCTGCAGCCGTTCATTGAGAACGCGCTGATCCACGGCATTGAACGCAAGCGCGGCGGCGGACGGGTAAGCATCAGCGGACAGCGTACCGGAGATCAGCTGAGGTTCGTGATTGAGGATAACGGGGGCGGAATGAGCAGTGATACGCTGCAAAAGATTCTTGCCATGCCTGACGAGACAGATGTGTATACTGCCCGGGATGTCGGCGGCTATGCGGTGCAGAATGTACAGGCACGGCTGAAGCATTTTTATAAAGGTGACTATGCCTTGAACTATACCAGTGTCCCCGGAGAGGGAACTCGCGTGGAGATCGTAGTTCCGGTGATCGTAAATGACATGCAAGAATAAAAGAAGCCGGGGCGAATAAACAATACGAATACAGATCGGAGGGGATGTCCCTTGTATAATATGATTATTGTGGACGATGAGGAGCGGGCGCGGGTAGGCATAAGGACTCTGATTGACTGGCATTCGCACGGCATCCATATTGCAGGCGAAGCCAGAGACGGCCTGGAGGCACTTGAACTCCTGGATACCTATTCCGTCGATATCATGCTAACGGATATCCGGATGCCGCAAATGGACGGCCTGGAGTTAATCAAGGTTGTCTCGGAGAAATACCCCCGCGTCAAATCGGTCATTATGAGCGGATATGATGATTTCGCCTATGCCCAGCAAGCGATAAGATCCGGGGTCAGCAACTATCTGCTGAAGCCGAGCCGCCGTCAGGAGATTCTGAGTACGGTTCTGGCCATCACGGAGCAGATTCAATCCGAGAAGCTGGAGATTACCACGCTTGAGCATCTGCGGCAAGGCTTCCGGGAGAGTCTGCCCCTGCTGAAGGAGAAGACGTTAAGCCAGCTCATTCTCACTGAGAGTCCTGCGTATTCCCGGCTGCTGGCTAATCTGAAGATGAACCAGCTGGTTTTTCCCTATTTGCTGTACGGCATCATTCTGCTGCGGATCGACAATTTCCAGCTGCTGCATGAGAAGTATATGCATGAGGATACGGAGCTGTTGAAGTACGGGCTGAAGAATATTTGCGAGGAGTCGCTGCCGGAGGCTGTGCTATGCGTTGCCTTCGAGCACCAGGACGATATTGTGCTAATCCTTAATATGGACGAGCTGCCGGATCAGGAGGAATTAAGCGGTTATATCCGGATTATTCAGGAGAATATCGCCAGCTTCCTGAAATTCACCGTGTCCGCCGGGATCGGAAGTATCGACAAGAATATCGGGCATCTGCGCCATTCGTTCGTGGAGGCCTGCCAGGCCTTGAATACAACCAACTACACCGGCATCGCTAAAATCGTGGAGTACAGCGGAGAATTCGATGCCGAGTCCTCTCAATCCTCCTATCCCCTGCATGAGGAGCAGGAGGTGCTGAAGGCGGTACGCGGCGGTTCCCCCGCAGACATCGCCGATAAGCTGACGCTGTTCAACGTAGCCCTGCAGCCCGAGACGGTGTCCAGGGACCAGGTGATCAAATCGAGCTTCGCCCTGTTCTTCGCCCTGTATAAATTATGTATCGAGAACAATGTCAATGTAAATAAAGTCTTTGGGCAGAATCTGACCGAGCTGATCCATGTCCTGTCCCGCTCCAGTCTGGATAATCTGTTCCAGTCTCTGCTGGAGACGGCCCAGCGGGTCAGTGAGCATCTGACGTCCAAGAAGAACAGCAACAAGCTGCTCGAAGCGGCCAAGAGCTATATCGGCGAGCACTTCATGAAGGATATCAACCGCGAGATCGTCGCCAGGGAGATCTATATTACCCCGGGATATTTAAGCCTGCTGTTCAAGCAGCAGCTTAAGATCAGCTTCATCGATTATCTGCATAAGGTCCGCATCGAGCATGCCTGCCAGCTATTCAAAGATCCCGGAATGCGGATTGAGGATATCGCTCTGCAGTCCGGGTACAACGACACGAAATACTTCTACCAGGTATTCAAAAAGTATAAAGGGCTCACGCCCAATCAGTTCCGCAGCAATACGGAATAATGGATATTGTTCATACTGCCCGCCCTGCTCCCTGCACCGGATGCTTCATATGCGTGCAGGGGCTTGTGGCCGCACCCGGTCCAATTGTGTTCGGTTTTTAACATACATTTTGGTCCACTCGCCGCATCCAGGCCAATTGTAATCGGTTTTTCGATTACATTTGGTCCATGCGCTGCATCCAGGCCAATTGTGATTGGTTTTTCGATTACATTTGCCCCACCCGCCGCATCCAGGCCAATTGTGATCGGTTTTTAACATACATTTTGGTCCACGAGCCTCGAAAGGCCAGCAGCCTCTCCAAAGGAGAAGCTGCTGGCCTGCTTGTGTAGGTGGCACTAAAGAGCCGATGTTGAGTTATTGACCGAAATTGCTGTACTATGACCAAATTGCTGTACTATGACCAAAATGCTGTGTTTTCGCACCATATTTCTGCTCATTGCACCGGAATGCTGAGCTCTGTCCCGCCGGAGGTTAGCACCGTAATCCGCTCTCCGGCAAGCTTGATCTGGAGCAGGTCTTCAGGAGTCTGTTCCAGCATCAGGCCGAGTTCCTTTGCCCCGTCTGTCAGCGGCGCAGATGAAGGGTCGCCGTACACAGCAGAAGCCAGCCAATGAACTCCAGGCTCCAGCGATGCCGTCAGGGTAGGCAGCACGGTCCGTGGATGAAGCAGGTTCGTGTTGGCATTCGGCGAGATTAGCTGAGCCTTGGTATAACCCATCAGCCCCTTGATGGCGCTTGTGCCCCATGGGGTCGCTGCCGCCGCCTCCAGTTCGTCCAGCTGCTGCACAAGCTCCGTCTCTTGTCCCAGCGCGAAGCCTCCCTCGGCAACGTCCAGCGCCCGGCCCGTCTCGATCCGGTGAATCCGGATATGCCACGGCAGACCCGCTACCACCCATGTACGTACCTCAACATCAGCCCAAGGCTTCCAGACGGACCGCAGGACGTTGTCTGTGATCTCTGATTCCAGATTCCGCCGCCGAACGCGGTACAGATTGTCCCCGCCTTCACTTAGCGCCAGCATGGAGTCATAGGCACCCTGCGACAATCCCCATTCTGAGCGGGGAACGCTGAACCCGAAGCCTGTGGAATAGACGAATTTCTCGTATTTGGCCGAGGTATGGGTATGCTCATTGGTGGACAGATGCCCGCTGTTGAAGGCGGCTACATGACCGGAAGCCGGTTCGCGGACCAGAACCAGATGCGGCGGATGCTGCACCGTCACAGCCGGAAGCTCCGGCAGCGGCAGCTCCGGTTCTCTCCAGAACGGATGCTCCGCGCCGAGGGCAAGCGGCAGGAAGGTCTTCAGCGCCCAGTAAGGCGAGCCGGGCGCATTATAATTCTCCGCCATGACCAGATTCGGATACGTGTATCCGATGGTCAGCACACCGGCTGCATCGAAGATAGGCTGGCGGAACCACCAGCGCAGGTTGCGCAGGACGATGCCTTTGACCACACCGGCAGAGAAGCCCTCCACCTCTGCATACGCCAAGGCGTTCCAGAAGGCAGACTGGGCGAACCGGTACGCCAGACTGCGGCCATAGGGAAGCGCAGCGCCATCCGGGGCGAACCAGCCTATGAATTCAGCGGCGAACAGCCGGGCGCGTTCTTTGAACAGACGGGAACGCTCCGGGTCTTCCCGTTCCATCAGCTTCGCATACAGCAGCGAATAGTAATGGATGGCGAAGGGCCCATAATAATCGCAGTGTCCGCCAACACCGTCACTGTACCAGCCTTCACCCAGATAAAAGGCATCCATCCGCTCCAGATTCCGCTCCAGTTGAATCGCATCATAGGGGCGTCCTATCGTACGGAAGCCGACATTCACCAGCACGTTGAAGAACAGCCAGTTGCAGTCATAGCAGGGACGGGAATTGATCTGATTCAGCCAGTTGTATAGATGCTCCTGTTCCTGCTTGTCAAGCGGCAACCAGATATGCTCCGGCACTGCCGCCAGCGCGAAGCCGAAGGCGGCCATCTCCACCAGCCGCTGGTCGTAGTCCTGCACCTCGCCCCAATACTCCTCATGGGCGGGATCGGTGCCGTGCCGGATGCCGTCCAGCACAGTGGCCCATAGCTCACTGTTCCCGCCTCCGGCGAGCAGTGGAATTAGTCCCCAGAGCACCCGGGAGAAGCCCTCCATTCCGGCGGTGGCTGACGGATAGCTCGCTCCCGTAATCCCGATCTCAAGTCTTGCGCTGCCTCTGCTATAGAGCGGCCGAAGCGGCTCTGTCAGCTGCTCAAGGGCAGCCAGCAGGTCGTCCCGGGTCTTCAGCGGATTGCTCTGAATCCCCAGCTTGCCCGTCGCCGGATCGCCTGTCCCCAGATTTCCAACCACCGGAGTCCTCTTATCGTTCGTCATGATCATACTCCTCCTACTCCCAATAGAACGGGCCTGCTCCCTTAATCCGGGCCAGTGCCTCGACATAGAAGAAATCCCCGTAGATCAGCGGCACATCGATGTTCCGGTCCTCAGGAAAGTTACTGGTACCGTGAAGCAGCAGCCCCTGTTCGGCGGGATTGTCCCAAGTTCCATAATTGCGGTAGAGAGATTCCGTGATTCTAAGCGCCCCGTTCCGGTAGACTTGAGCCTCTGATTCTTCCACCAGCCCGGCCAGCAGCAGCAGACCGCTTGCCGCACAGGAACCGGCCGAAGAATCGCGAATCTCGCCAACATCGCCGGGAGCGCGGAAATCCCAATGCGGCACCTGATCCTCCGGCAGCCGGGTCAGGAAGAAATGCGCAACCTGCTTGGACGCATGCAGGTAGCTAAGCTTGCCCGTATGGTGATAGGCCAGCGCCAGCCCGTATAGTGCCCAAGCCGCGCCGCGCGACCAGGCCGATTCCGGCGCATAGCCCTGTCCGCCCAGCTTCTCTGCCACTTCGCCCGTCTCCGGGTTGAAGTTGACAATATGATAGACGGAGCCGTCCGGCCGGATGAAATGCTCCAGCACCGTATCCATATGTGCCTCCGCGATATGCCGGTAACGCGGGTCTCCCGTGACTTCGGAGGCCCAGAACAACAGGCTGGTGTTCATGCTACAGTCAATGATGGCGACCCCGCTGTTGTCCTCGCCTTCTCTCCAGGGATTCCAGGCCCGGATGTAGCGGCCCTTCAGGTTGAAGCGGGCGGCCAGATAGTTGGCGGCCTTCAGCCCGCGAACCCGTGATTCTTCCCTGCCCGTCAGCTTGTAATTGGCAACACTGGTCAGCAGCCACATGAAGCCCAGGTCATGGTCCAGCTTCACATAGCCGTCCAGCACCTCATCCAGCCGCTCCTCGCAGCGCTCGGCTACCGCTTTCAGGCTCTCATCGCCGCTCCCTGCGTAGAGCTGCCAGAGCATGCCCGGCCAGAAGCCGGCAGTCCACCAGCTCGGCACTTCCAGTACATACTTGCCGCCTTGGCTGGCATGCGGGAACTCCGCCCCGATGCTGATACTGTTCGTTCTCGTCTTCTCCAGCGCCTTACTCCAAGCCTCATCTACCCATGTCTGATCTATGGTTCTGCTCATCTGAATCCCGCCTTTATCTGAATGGTATACGCCTGCCGTCATCTACAGAAATTCAAAAGTAAACAACAATACGCCTTCCGCCCCGGGCTGGAGAACCTGAAAGTCCAGACTATGCCACACCTTGTCCTGGCCATAGTGATCCTGGTACACATGTGCGGTAATCTCCGGCCGGACGATCTGCGGATTATAGGTTACCTCAACGCCGTTCCCCTCAGCAGCTCCCGGCAGCCTTACGCTCCCCGGTTCCCGCACCTCCGGTCTGCGCCACGTTACGAACCGTTCCGTCCAGCTTGCCGGAGCTCCGTCATAGCGGTAAGTGTCCGTCAGCTCCAGACGGGGCAGCTCCTCCTTGTGCCAGACCAGCGAACGGACCAGGGATTGCAGTCCGGCTACCGGGTACGCCCGGGCCAGCTCCAGCATCAGCTCATCCTTCGCCTCCGCTGCCGATGCATACAGCACCGTTGCCTGGAACTCCCGTCCTGCCCCCTGGTACTGGCCGTCAATAATCGGCACACTGTGGCCCTGCGACCCGTTACAGTCATAGCCGTAACGGCCGGCACCGAAATAGTCCGCCGTGTACTCACCGCTGCCCAGATCGGCCGCGAAGATCTCCCCCCGGCCGCTCAGAATGAATTGGCCCAGGTCATTATGATTATGCGGCTCGTCGTTATGGCCGCCCTTGGCCGCGAAGCCGAAGGCGCCGGCAGCGGAGATATGCCGTGCTACCAGCCAGGCTGCATCGGGCAGATAGCTGCTGCCTGCCTCCCACGACTCCTTCTCCTCTCCGGCTCTTGTCCAGATCAGATTGCGCAGCGCCGGGGCGAAGCGGCTGCAATGATCCTCTGTGAACGGGGCGCGCAGCGCAGAAGGCGGGCGCAGGACATCCGGATAGACGTCCGCCAGATAATGGGAGAGTCCCATATGCACCCGCACCCGGGGCACGGAATCGGAGAAATTAGCGACATAGCTGCCGTCTATGAAGCATTGCTGCTGGAAGCGGGCGATCTGTGCCACCTTCTCCTGCTTGAACCAGTCCAGCGTGCCTCCGCTTCTTGCACGGAGCAGATCGCTGTAATAAGTGAAATAGCCGAACCCGTAATTCCAGTAGCCCAGCCCTTCCTGGCAGGCCCCGTCTGCCCCGAAGCCCTGCAAATAATAATTCATGCTGCTCTCTGTCTTCAGCAGAATCTCCGCCAGCATGTCCTTGTCCTTCACAAGCAGCAGTGCAGCCGCCCCGACAGAGCCTGCGCAGACCGCCGCCCAATTGTGAGTCGAAGTCTCCCAGAAATAAGGGCCATGCGCAAGGAATGGCCGGAAGATTCTATTCTCCACCTCACTGCGTATCCGGGAGCGGAGCAGCAGCGGGAGTCGCTCTCCGAGCAGCAGCAGACATTCGCTTAAGGTAAAGCCTGTCTCGGAGGAGAACAGATCGATATGGCGGTTGATCTCAGCAGCCTCATGCTTCTCAGGAAGATGAGCGGGAACACACCATGTGTACTCATCGCAGATCGCCCATAGAATATCTGTAAGCTGCTCCAGAGCTGCTGCGTTCTCCGGCTCCAGCAGACTAAGGAACACATACGTATTCAGTCTTCTTCTCCGTTCAAAATAAGGCCGCTCATACTCCAGTCTCGACCCCGTCTGCCGGAAAAGGGTAAACAAACGATACGTCAGCAGCGGTATAGGCTGCCCTTCCAGCCTCCGTGCCTCTGCACGAATCTCACTGATACTGGCCTGCAAAAATTTAGAAGATGCCGCCTCTCTCCAAAAAGCAGCCGAATCTCCTTGCGGATAATATAAGCTGAGATCTGCCGGCTTCATGTTCTCTACGATTGCCTTAAGTTCCTGTATGTTCATGCCCAAGCTCCCTCTCCTGTTCGCTGTGTCTGCATCCCTTATTCCAAAGCATGGTCCCGCATCACATTCTCGCCGTCTGCGATTCTCCGGGCCGTCCATTTCATGTCCTCTCCCGACCAGAAGGGGTCAGCCGGAGGCAGCCCCAGCGGCAGGAAAACAGCAGCACACAGATACAGACTGCCCGTATTAATGTAGCTCTCGGCCAGCTCCGGCTGATAGCCGTAGATCCCCGGCTGCAGCCAGCCGTTCTCATCCAGCGTGCCCGGGTATTGCATAATCCGGCTAATGACAGCGGTCAAGGCGCAGCGCACCTGGGCCGGGGGCAGCGAATCTTCCAGGAGATGCTGGAGCGCCGCCTGCGACAGCAGCTGAAATGCCCCGAACCGGTAAACGATAGAACGCCCAAGGAACGGATACGTTCCGTCCGGGGCGATGCTGCGCTCCAGCACGGAGGCATATCTCTGCGCCCGCTGCAGGACCAAGGGTCTAAGCCGGGCATACTCCTCATTCTCCTGTTCGAAAAGGGTAACCACATCCAACAGCATCGGCTGAATCACGAAGCTGTTGTAGTAATCCCAGTGGAAGTCCTTCCCGTCGCCGTAGACTCCGTCACCCTTGTACCAATCCATGAACATGTGGACCGCATAACCCACCCGCATCCGGTCATACTCCGGGTCGCCCAGCAGGTATAAGGCTGCTTCCACCATCGCACTGAACAGCAGCCAGTTGCTGCCGCTGGGGGCGGTCCGCCGCGTCTGCTTGAGCGCCGCAATCAGATTGCTTTTGACCCGTGTGTCCAGCCGGGCTGTAACCGCTTTCGGTGCCCGCACCAGAGCATGGGCCAGAAATGCCGCATCGACCAGCGGCTGGCCTTCAGTCTTGAATTCCATATAGTCAGGCGACTGCGGATCGACCGCCGCAGCAATTGCTTCCAGCATCAGCCCGGCATAACGGGCCCTCAGCTGCTCTTCTTCACCCTCAAGCCCCTGAAGCTCCAGCCAGGGAGCCATTCCGCAAGCCAGCCTTGCAAAAGCTTCCAGATGCGCAAACTGGCTGCGCCCGCTATGAAACTCCGCAGGTAACTGTTCTTTCAGTTTCCGCGCGGAGAGCGCCTCCAGGACCGGCGTTCCAATCCGCAGCATCGTATCCAGCCAGTATTTACGCTGTTCTATCCCACTCATCCCTAGTTCCACCCTCTCAGGTATTCTTCTTCTCTAGTGTATTGTGGTATTATTGCAATGTCTTTGCGAATAGTGATGAAATATTGCGTATATTGTGATCAACATGAAAGGGGCTGTGACAATGAAGCATGCCCGGTATTATGAAACGTTCGACGGCGATATTCTGGCCGGTATCGGCAATTCTCCGATCTCTCCGACGAGGGATTTCCATATCCATGACCACTATGAAATCTTCCTGTTCCTCGGCGGCAGCGTGAACGGCTTCGTAGACCAGTACAGCTATCCGCTGGAGCGCGGCGACGTCCTGTTATTCAATAATCATGAGATTCATAAAATCATCAACCGGTCCCCCGAGCCTTATAAGCGGCTGACCATTCATTTCAAAGCCCCATTGGTCTACCCGTTCTGTACGGCGACCACGAATCTGCTGGCCTGCTTCCAGAACCGCCAGCCCGGGGAGAATAACCTGGCGCGGATGGAGGAGCCGCTGCTCTCAGAGTATACCGCCCTCTCCTCCCGGCTGATTGCAGCTCTGGAGCGCAAGCAGTACGGCAGCGAGGTGCTGGCCCTGACGTATCTGATTCAGCTTCTGGTGCTGGTCAACGAGCTGTACAGCCGCTCCCGTGCTGCCGTGCCCAGCACCATCTCTTC
Source organism: Paenibacillus sp. FSL M7-0420 (assembly GCF_038002345.1). Classification (NCBI taxonomy): domain Bacteria; kingdom Bacillati; phylum Bacillota; class Bacilli; order Caryophanales; family Paenibacillaceae; genus Paenibacillus; species Paenibacillus sp. FSL M7-0420. Next base: position 4,871,585 of record NZ_JBBOCJ010000001.1, read on the forward strand.
CCATATTCAATCTGCCATGAGCTATATCGACAACCACCTGCACCTGAATCTGTCGCTGGATCACATCGCCGGGGAGCTGGGCCTGGATAAATACTATCTCAGCCATCTGTTCAAGCAGCAGACCGGAGGCACCATCTACCGTTATGTCCTGCTCAAAAAGATCGCGTTATCCAAGCAGCTTCTGTCCGCCGGCAACTCCGTGTCCGATACCTGCTACCTGTCCGGCTTCAATGATTATGCCAATTTCATCCGCACCTTCAAGAACATTACGGGCATCCCACCGGGAAAATACGGCAAATAAAGACGGCAGCGCCTATCCGCAGCGCTGCCGTAAAATGAACGATATAACTCGAAGCTTCGTCGTCACTGCGGTGAACATTTGGACTTCCGGCCGCTGCCCAATTTAGATTCCTTGATTAGAACCGCTCTTCGCGGTAGAAATCCAAATACAAAGGCGGTCGCTACCGCTCCTTCAGTTCCAAATTTCCCCTCCGCTTCTTTTTGCTTTTTGTTAGTAACCCCGCTCCCCTCCCCTATACTCCGTAGGACTTACGCCCGTATAGTCCTTGAACACCTTGGAGAAATAATGCTGGTCGCCGAAGGACAGCAGCTCCGACAGCTCCTTCACCTTCAGCTCCGGCCTCAGCGCAATCAGCCGGCAGGCTTCGGCTATCTTCAGCCGCATGCTGTAATGCACGAAGGTCTGGTGCGAATAGCGCTTGAAGATCCGGCTGACATAGGAAGGGCTCACGTGGAACTTAAGCGCGGCCTCGGTAATGGAGAGCGGAGCGTAGAGCTGCTCCTGTACATATTGCTCCAGCTGCCGGAACAGCTCCTCACTGCTCTTAGGCCGCTGCTGCCCGGCAGAGATCGCTCCCTCCGGCAAACCTATTCTGCTGCCCTCCTGCTCCTGCAGATGGGCGACCAGCCGCTGCATCACTTCGGCAAGCTGCTGCCGCTCCACCGGCTTCAGCAGATAATCGAATACCTGCAGATTCAGCGCTTTGCGCGTATACTCGAAGTCGCTGTACCCGCTGATCAGCACCGCCTTGAGCGCCGGATTCACCTGCCTGCACTGCCCGATCAGCGCAAGCCCGTCCAGCTTGGGCATGCGGATATCGGTCAGCAGGATATCCACCGGGTTAGCCTTGATGTATTCCATGGCATCCAGCCCGTTCGAGGCGGTGGCGGATATACGGACAGGCAGCTCCATAGACTGCAAAAGAGCCTCGATATTCCGCAGAATCGGCTTGCTGTCCTCTGCAATGATAGCGGTATACATAGCGGTACCTCCCCGGTTCTAGTAGAAGTCTTTACTCATAGATGCGATAATCTGGACCGTGGCACCCTTTTCCCCGCCCAAGTGGTTGTAGATGTTGAAGAACAGCCGGTTCCTGTACATCAGCTTCAGCCGGTTCACCGTATTCACAATCCCTATATTCCCAATTCCTGAGGTATCATGCCGAAGCTCGCTAACCCCGGAATCCGAGTCCTCAATATTGTCCAGAATCTCCCTGATCCTGCCCGGCGCGAAGCCTTCTCCGTTATCCCGGATTTCGATGGCCCACAGGCCGTTATATACCTTCACCCGCACCTCAATCCTCCAAGGAGGGTCTGTATTCTTAAAAGCATGCTCGATACAATTCTCCACGAACGGCTGAATCACCAGCCGGGGCAGCTCAATCCGCTCAAGGCCCCCGTCCCCGTCAATCTCCCACTCCAGGTCGTCCTCGAAATTATGCTGAATCAGGGACAAATAATGCCGGGTATGCTTCAGCTCCTCCGTCAATGTCACATGCTGATAAGGGGAGGACACAATATAGCGCAGGCTGTCCGACAGATGCTTGCACATTTCAGTCACAACGCTATTCTTCCCTTCCTGGGCGGCAATACTGATCAGATACAAGACATTGTGGATGAAATGGGGGGCGATCTGGGCCTGCAAGGCGGAATTCCGCGACTTCACTTCTTCGTGGAGCGCAAGCTTTTCCCGTTCGATGGATTCCTGCAGCCGCTCCAGCAGCTCCTGAAAAGCGCTATTCAGTTGAATCAGCTCATTGTTGTGGGTACGGGGGCCCGTCTTCATATTCAGGTTGCTGTAGTTCATCCGCAGAATCTGGCTGCGCAGCTTGCGGATCGGAAGCAGCAAGTTCCGGGTCGAGAAGTAGATGAAGATGAACGAGAACAGAATCAGCGCGGTGATCAGCAGAATGGAGAGGTATTTCACCGAATTGACCGGGCCCAGCACCACATTCCTTGGATTCACCACGTAGGTAGTCCAGCCCGTCTCAGCAGAGCGGTGATACGCCACATAGTTCTGGCCGCTGCTTAGATAGATTCCGTTAGCTGCTGCAGATTCAGAGGGAGACGCTGCGAATTCGGGGACCTTCTCCCCTTCCCGTAGTGCCGGAGAGCTGGAGACCAGCCGCCGGTCCTGATCCATAATATAGACTTTGCCGCCCGCCAGGCCTGCAGCAGATCTGTTCAAATACCGCTGGTCGAGCTGCACCGCCAGATAGCCGAACACCTGACCATTCTGGTTCCTGATCGCCCGCACAAAAGAGATGGCATCCGCCCCCTGCCGGTACAGCGCGTAACCGCTTGCATTCCAGGTCGGCAGGTTGCTGCTCTCTTCCAGAAACGGCCTGAGCGAAGCCGGGCTATCCGCATATCCGATATAGGATGCCACCCGCTCCCCTGTCAGATCATAGATCATCATATCCTCAATGTTCAGACTCGGCCCCAGCGCCTGGAACATGATGTCTTTCAGCCGGCGGCTCCGGGTCAGCCCTTCAAGGGTAAGCTGTGAGTAATCGCCTGCGGACAGCAGCGTGAACACCTCTTTGTTCGACAGAATCCGCTGGGAGAGCTGGTTCTGGTTACTGATATACAGGTTCAGCTGATCGCTGACCTGGGCAGCAGCCAGCTTCATTTCGTTCTCCGTCTTGTCCTTGAGCGGCTGGATCACCATATAATTCACGTAGACCAGGAAGCAGCCCAGCACAATCAGCAGCAGCAGCATGAAGGTGAAGAAGAACTTTGTTTGCAGACTGGCCTGAACCCTGCCTCCGCGTAATTTCTGTATAATAGTCGCCAAGCCCGAGCCCTCCCTGAACCTTAGGATGCTGCCTACTTTACAACCAATCGGGCGAAATGACAAGCCATCACCGGAGTTCAGAATATTACACAGAAAGTGTCAAGTACAAACATGTACCTTGTGCTCTCCTCATTCTATAATGGGCAATGTAAACGGATTCAGTTCACAGAAAATACACTACGGGGGCGATCACATGAGTAAGCAAATGAAAAAAATCGCAACAGGCCTGCTCGCTGGAATCATGACCTTAACGCTGGCGGCATGCGGCTCTGACAATTCAGGCAAGGGCAATGCTGCGGCAACGGACAACGGAGGCGGTAACAGCGGAGGCAGCAGCGGCAAAAAGGTAACCATCGAGCTGGCCATCTCCAAAAGCTCGCAGGATTCGGCGTTCGTGGCCCAGGATGTGCTGGATGAATTCGAACAGAAAACCAATATCAAAGTGAATCTGCAGCTGCTTCCGGCAGAGCAGACCGCCACCGTACTCCAGACCAAGCTGGCCGTTGACGAGGTGCCTGACCTGATTCAATATAATCTCGCCAGTGCGACCACGGACCTGAATCTAGAGCGTAATTTCGAGATTCTCGATAATGAGCCTTGGGTAAGCCGGCTGCTGAACAAGGATGTGCTCTCTGCTTACGATCATGTCTACAGCTTCCATTACAGCCAGGATACAGGGATGCAGGGAGTCGTCTACAACAAGGATATTTTCAAAGACCTAGGACTTGAGATTCCGAAGAATTACGAGGAGTTCCTGGCGGTCTGTGAGAAGATCAAGGCCAGCGGCATTACGCCAGTGTTCATGCCGTTCAAGGACAACTGGGCGGCGAATATCTGGCCGGCGGCTGCTTTTGCCGACTGGGCGGCCAAGAACGAGCCGTCTCTGTTCGAAGACATTAATGCCGGCCGCAAGAAGTGGTCCGATGTTCCCGAGTTCGCCACCTTCCTGGAGCAGCAGTATGAGGTCTACAAGAAGGGCTACACCAACACCGACATTCTCAGCGACAGTTACGATATGGCTGTGGGCAAATTCCTGAACAAGGAAACGGCGATGATGTTCATGGGCGACTGGCTGATTGTGAACGTGGCTGAGAAGGACCCGAATGTGCATCTGGGACTGTTCGCCATCCCTTCTTCTGAAGACGCCAATCTCGGCGCAAGCCCGCTGGGCGGCCAGTTGTTCATTCCGAAGAAAGCCAAGCATATGGATGAAGCGAAGAAATTCCTGGAGTTCCTCGCCACCAAAGAAGTTGCGCAGAAAATGGTGGACAGCCAAGGTTCCGTCTCCAACTTCAGCGATGTTACTACGCCGAAGCTCCCGGAATACAAGCAAGAGATTGTCGATCAATATATCACCCCGAAGAAAACTACGCTGACCACCGACGCTTACATGATCGTGGACCGCAGCGAGCTGTACCGTCTGCTTCAGGATGAATTCGCCGGCGGCCTGGACGCCAAGGGCGTACTTAAGGCCTGGGATGAGAAATTCAGCCAGCTGATGAAGGACAAAGGCGTCGAAGGCTTTTAACTAGAGCAAATAACTATTACAACAGGCAGAATAAAGCCCGTCCAGGGCTTTATTCTGTCCCTGGCTATATAGGAGTGTGAAGAGATGAATGTATCCAAGAGACTATACTCGTATTACCTGATCTGGCCTGCACTGCTCATCTATTCGATCTTCTTCGTGCTGCCAGCGCTGATCGGACTCTTCTATTCCTTCACCGACTGGCGGCTGGACCGGGAAGCTATCAAGTTTATCGGCTGGGACAATTTCGAACGGATTTTCACAGATCGAACGCTATTGCTTGCGATGAAAAATACAACGATCTTCGCCATCGTTACCGTACTCGGTAAAAATCTGCTCGGCATCGCGCTTGCGGTCGGCCTGAACATGAAGCTGAAGTCCAAAAACCTGCTGCGGGCGATTTTCTACTCGCCGTCGATCCTCAGCGTGCTGGTCATCAGCATTGTGTTCACGCCCATGCTGCGCTCCGACGGAACGATTAACCGTATCTTCGAAGCTGTGGGGCTGCCTTCGCTGAGCCAGGCCTGGCTGACCAATCCGGCCCTTGTCATCTGGACCGTAGCCTTTGTGTCCATCTGGCAGCATACCGGCTTCCAAATGGCGATCTACCTGGCCGGACTCCAGTCGATCTCCAAAGAGTATTATGAAGCCGCCACCATTGACGGCGCCGGTTCCTGGCGGAGCTTCCGCAGCATCACGATTCCACTGCTGCTCCCTGCGATCAACATCAATCTGATGCTCACCCTGATCGGCGGGCTCAAGGTGTTCTCCGAGGTATTCGTGCTCACCGGCGGGGGGCCGGGCAATGCCTCCCAAGTAGTCGGCACGATCATCCTCCGCTCGTTCGGAGAAGGAAGCTGGGGGCTGGGTACAGCCGTCAATACCCTGCTCTTCGCTGCTGTAACCATCATCGCCATTCCCCTGCTGATCTTCATGCGGCGTAAGGAGGTATCGGAATAATGAGCTTTTCACGTAAAATGGCCTGGCGCAACTATCTGGTAGAAGGGTTCCTGATCCTGGCCTCCCTGCTGATTATCCTGCCGCTGCTGATCATGCTGTTCGGAAGCTTCATGACAAGCGCCGAGGTGCTGAAGTTCTCCTTGCGGCTCCCGGAGAAGTGGAACTTCTCCAACTATACAACGGTCTTCCGTGAAGGGGGACTGGGGCGGGCATTCCTGAACGGGATGCTGATTACCGGCGTCTCTTCCGTGCTGAATATCTTCACCTCCTCGGCAGCCTCGTTCATTCTGGTGCGCCGGGAGACCAAATGGTCGAATTTCCTGTACATGTTCTTCTTCATGGGCCTGATCGCGCCGATGTCCACGATTACAACGATCCGCGTTGTGCAGTGGATGGGCTTCTACGGCAGCATCACCAGCGTCATCCTGATCTATGCTTCGCTCAACACAGCGTTCAGCGTGTTCCTGTACAGCGGATTCATCCGGTCTATTCCGAAGGCGCTGGATGAGGTAGCTTTCCTGGAGGGGGCGAATACATTCGATGTGTTCTTCCGAATCGTCACCCCGCTGATCGTCCCGGTGAACGCCACCGTAGCGATTATGGTCTTCATGTCTGTCTGGAACGACATTACCATTCCGCTCTATTTCCTGACAGACAGCTCAGACTGGACGATGCCGCTCTCGGTATACAATTTCTACGGCAAATACAGCCGGGACTGGAATTTGATTTTCGCCGATCTGGTGCTGACCTCGCTGCCGGTGCTGATCCTGTACATTTTCTGCCAAAAGTACATTGTTAGCGGACTTACGGCGGGAGCGGTGAAGGGATAATGAAGGTGTGGAGAATAGGTTCTGTCAACCTGTGATGTAAAAGGAGCTATCCCGACAGCCATTGAAATAGTTGCTTGGGACGGCTCCTTTTTAGTGAAATTCACGTAAGCACTTCCCCCTGAATTGCTCGCTCTCTTTGAAAGGCTTCTGCTTCATCAGAAAATAGTTTATAATAAATCCCTCGTTTAACAATTAATTGTTGGTGTGTTCCGAATTCTACTACCTGACCTTCATTTAATACAATAATCCTATTCGCATATAAGACAGATGTATATCTATGCGATATGTATACACCTATCTTTCCTTCTATATAATTTTGGAATTGCAGAAATACTTGTTTTTCTGATTCCGGATCAAGAAAAGAGCTTGGTTCATCCATAATATAAAGATCAGCATCTTTAAAGAAAGCTCTGGATATGGCTATTTTTTGCCATTGCCCACCAGAAATTTGAACCCCTCCTTCAAAGTTCCTTCCTAGCTGTTGATCTATTTGATTGGGGAAACTTTTAATTAGTTCATCTGCACCAGTAAGTTGGGCTGAATTCCCTATTTCAGAGGTACTATCCATCTTTTCGAGGTCACCAAAACCAATATTTTCTCTAACAGTAAAATCAAATTGGATAAAATCCTGAAATATAACACCAATTTTTTTGTATAATGTATCTTTACTGTAATTATGTATGGATATTGAATTAATTAATATTTCACCTGTAAAATCATCATATAAGCCTGTCATTAATTTAATTATCGTTGATTTCCCCGATCCGTTTCTTCCAACAAATGCAACAGAGTCATTTGTTTGTATTTTGAAATTGAGGTCTTTTAGCGCGTAAACTGTTTGACCAGGATAAATAAAGGAAACATTTATAAACTCTATACTTTCTATTTGATCCATTTTAACGAAACTCTGCTTTAACAGCGTATTTTCATAACTTTTTTGACTTTTATTTAGAAATGAGAATAATTCATCCAAGTATAAATTATTTTCGCACAAGGAAATTAATCCTTGAGAGATAGCATTAATATTCTGGTTTGTAAGCAATACTGCTTGTACCAAACCATATATACTACCTAAGAGTAGACTCTCTTGAAATGACACATATACAATAATATAAAGAACTATCGAGATAAAAAGAGTACTAATTAATTGAAAGAATAGATATAAAACTGTTCGTCTTTTTGATAGGTCTTTATCCTCCTTATAAAATCTATTAAAAATATCTTTGTACCTAATACTTAAATAGTCATTTAAGCGATATAGTTTAATTTCTTTGAATGCCTTATCATTCGTTAACAAAAAATTAATATAACTTGCTTTCCTTTGCAAAGGAGATCTTTTTCTTTTTGAAATATATTGAATTTGTGCGAACTTCAATAACGAATAGAATGAAAATAAAGGTGACACAAGAAGAATAATCACTAACCACCACTTGAAATTTAGTATAATAACAATACTAGAAATCAGAGTAATAATTGAGCTTATAAGATTTATTAATAACTTATATACTTGGATGGGCCGGTCTATCGAATCTTGCATAACTCTTCTTAGCTGATTATGAATTTCAGGATCTTCATAATCACGTAGCATAAAATCAGAGGTTTTTGTTACTATTGAAACTTGCAAGTGGTTTATTAATAATAGCTGGTATAACTTTTCAAAGTGTTCAAGAATAGACGTAACAAAGAGACTACAAATCAGAACAAAAATCAAAGGCAGAATAGGGTATATCATCACGTTGAATGATCGCTCTTCGATTTTCATCACTAAAAATTGAATGGAAAAAAGATTTATTATTGGTAAAAAACCTTTAATTATATAACAAAAAATAATTAATGAAAAATAACTTCTTTTTGCCCTCCATAATAATTTCCCAAGTTCCGGCCAGTACCGAAATGATGCAAATATAGTTTTGATATTGATCCCATCCATCTTACCCTCCAAAGCTTTACCTTCTCCCATTATTTCGCGCTAAATCAATCGTTAATGGTAAGTTTTTGACGACGACTTTCCGTATAGATATTCATTGGGTTTTCTTCAAGTGTTTTTTTGATCATTTGATGTTTCAAGAGATTAATATTATCCTTTGAAGTACCCGTATCATTAGTTAATATGTAATCTATCCATTTGCTTACCCAGTCAAATCCATAATTAAAATCTAGCAGTTTGTTAGAATATATGTTAATGATCAGTTGGTCACCATTCTTCATCATGACTTTTGGTTCTACAGAGGATACAGCATAACGTTGAGTAATTTCTAAAGAGTAGCGCTTTGGAGCTATATGAAGCCCATCAGCTATATTGTATAAATAATCTATAACAACACCGAACTTCTCAGCCCTATCCCTACTCATTCCTTTGTAATGGACCTGTGTTGTTCCAATTTTTATAATTTTAAATTCATTACTTTCAAGCCGCTTATCATGCGTATATTCATAGATACGTATGCCACTAAATAGACACAACGCAATTCCAACGGTTAACCACGTAATCAGACTTTTCTTCCCACCTCCTCGACGATACGAAAATATAGTTGCCATTCCATAAAACAATAGAACCGCAGCAAAAATCGAAATAATATTCCTAAAGTTTATTAGGTAGGGATTGTAAATATTAAGCACTGGAGATACATATCTGAATTTTTCGTGTAGAGTCCATGGAATTAATCCAATGGTTAAATATAAAGTAATCAGAATCAGTATTCCTAAACCATGCTTGCGGATTACTTCACCTACCAAAAGACCTGATACAACAGCAAAAAAGCCGGAAAAAAGGGCAATAAGCCCAATATTAAAGTCTGGAACATCCCCAAACCAGATACGTAATGTGCCCCATATTATTATTATCACAGGTGAAGTTATGATTACTGCTACAATTCCTTGATTAAAAATTTTACGGTTGGTAGAGATTATTGACAAAAATACAAATTGCTCTGCTTGATATCTTTTGCTTAAATTAGCCGCCTGCAGTGCAAACAAAGCAATAAATAATAAATCCAGGCTAATTTTCAAAATCAAATCTTCATTCATTTGAAAATTAAAATATACTATTACCATTAAAGAAAACAGGTATATTCCTGTATTGGCCTTGCCAAAGAAAAGAAGCAACCAAAATCGTATTAGATTTAAGTTCATAATCTCCCCCTTGCTTTCCACAGACGATTGCTAAAATACATTAGAATTAATGCAATACACAATATAAAAGTTCTTCCTACAAAAAAAGACGAGTCAAAAAAATGACTGGTAATCCAATCCGGGTTAAACCATATCGAAAAGGCCGGAGAATTCACTGACATCCCTATAACAAGAAAAATAATATTAAATATATTTACGTATACCTGTTTTTTTAATAATAAGCTCAAAAGAGCAGCAATTTGAACAGATATACCAATTGTCGTAAACGAGGTGTAAATTAACGGAAGTATTAAATCAAAAAAGTTGACTCCATAAAATAACACATGACCTCCGAGAATAAGGATTAAGCAACTGGATTGTGCCAGAAAGATAATCCCCCACAAAACACAAACTTTACATACAAGATATAGGTAGTTTGAATGCAATTTAGGAATGATGGTTGAATAGATCATCGCTTGCTTATCATCGTCATAAAGAAAAGAATATAGAATTGGCATTGCTAAAATACAGAAAAATAATTGTCCGTGCAACAAGAATACCCACATTTCTTTATCCTTTGAACCCGTAGATAAATACAGAAACATAGGTATCAAAAAAGTGATCAGGAAAACCAAAATGTTATATAATAAATTTTTCTTTAACAACAGTATTTCAAATCGAACTAAAACTTTCACCTCCCTCACTCTATTAAGGCCCCCTCTCATTATCAGATATATACAGATAAGCATCTTCCAGGTTTGGAGTCTCTAGTGTATATTCCCCATATTTTTCCGGAGGACTGTTATCTAGCAAACGAACTTGCATTAACCCCCTTTTCCTAACAACAGATATGATCCGGCTTTCATTACTTAATTGTTGCAACTGCCCTTTATCCACTTCAACTAACCATATTTTCCCTTCCACTTTATGGATAGCCTCATCAACACTCCCATTATAAAGACAGCTTCCTTTCTTTAAAATAAGTACATTGTCACAGGTGCTTGAGATATCCGGTACAATATGCGTAGATAACAATACAATGCGATCTTCCGAAAAACTGTGAAGCAAGTTTCTAAAAGCAATTCGCTCCTTTGGATCAAGCCCCACCGTAGGTTCATCAATAATTAACAACTGGGGAAGGTTTAACATAGCTTGAGCGATACCAAATCGTTGTTTCATACCGCCTGAAAGTTGCTTGATTTTTTTATGAGCATGTTCTTCAAGACCCACTTCAACTAGTCTTTGTGAAATTTCTTCCTGTATTCTTCGTTGACCTATTAACCCCTTTAAAGCAGCAAAATAATTCATGGACTCAGTGATTGTTGCATCAGGGAAAAAATCAAAATTTTGTGGAAGATATCCTAACATGGAACGAATTGCATCAGGCTCTTTTCTTAGCGAATATCCAAACATACTTACATCGCCCTCGTTAAACCCTAGCAGTGTTGCTAGAATTTTCATTAAGGTAGTTTTACCAGCCCCATTATCACCAAGCAAACCAAAAATCCCCTTATTAATTTGAAAACTTAACTGATTAATGACTTGATTACTGCCGTATTTTTTACTCAATGCTTCCACTTCAACTGACAATCATTTCTTCCTCCTTTATCATCTTGTTATTAAACAATTTATCTTTATCCTCCTCGTCCAACCTCAAGTATAATCTGATGCAATCATTTATTGCACTTCTAGTAAACTCACAGGAAATTTCTAGCGGATCTTCTATAGCTCCAGTGTTCTTTAAATTTTCATGTGGGCAATCTCCACCACATAAGTTAATTGCCCAACATTCCTTACACTTTGTTCTTTCTTCTAGACTAAATTCCTTTAATATTTCCTTCTCCCTAAGGCGGGAAACTCCTTTATTCACATTTCCCAGAGAATAATTTTTTTCACTAACAAATCTTTGACATGGATACAAATCTCCATGAACATCAACAGCTAGCATATGGGAAGCAGCCCCACAATAATAATGCCGTTTGGAAGATGAATGAACCCTTCTTAGATATTTGTATATATTTGAGATTTCCCGAGCCTTCTTATACTCCTTACTATGTATTAAAGTCTCAAAATAATTTACCAGTTTGGTGAATTCAAGTGAGTAATCCTCATAATCCTTAACATTAAGCATCTGAACTGCAGGATACATAGCAACATTTCGAAATCCAATTTCATTTAAATGTTTTAATGTATAGGTAATATCGAGTTGAACCGGGGAGACAGTAGCTCTCGCTGAGATCATTCCATTCTTTCTTAATTTCTCAGTCCTATTAAGAATAAGATCATAGCTGCCTTCTTTATTCTGAAAATAGCGGTTAAAATCATGAGTTTTCTGATCTCCATCCAGACTCACTTGTATTGCTACCTGATGCTCCATTAAATAGTCAACAACGTCTTTAGTAAGCAAGGTTCCATTTGTGGTCATACTATACCTTACTCTTTTCCCTGTTTGTTTTTCTTTGCTTTGGACATAAGGAATGATATCCTGAATGAGTTTATAATTAAGTAATGGCTCTCCACCGAAAAAACAAATGCTTAGTTCTTCCTCCAAAGCTTGATCAAATAAAAAATCTATAGCTTGGGTAGCTGTATCCATGTCCATCCTGCCACGGTCATTGTATTCTCCATTAACACCATAACAATAAGAACATCTCAGATTACATTCTTGAACCAGCATAAGAATCAGAGAAGAGACCCCGTTCGTCTCTTTTATACAAGCACAGGAATCTGTATTAATGTCATCCACTGAATCTTGCACACGTAAAACTCCTGCTTTCTCTAGCGTAGTAAGTAATTCACTTAACTCTTCCATGCTATATTTATTTTTTAGAAGTTGGTAAAGTTCTTCAATAGTTTTCCCGTCACTGTTGCAAATATCTACTATTGTGTCATCTACTTGAAATATCCCGCTATTCTCAACATTATATAGATATAAATTATCTTGCTCTTCGAAAAATTTTACAGCTTTAATTGTTATTAGACTATTAAACATTAATAACTTCACTTCCTTCTCAAAATATTAGAAAGCCTAAGAATTGCTTCTTAGACTTTCTTTTGTTTATAGATGAAAATTCAATCAATCCCCATCATTACGAATACACCAACCACTCTCGTTGTTTCCACAAATAAAGTCAAAAGCATCACAGTCTACGCATTTGTCTCTTGCATCGCATGTTATGCAAAACATAGGTGACACACTACCACTTGCAACGACATTAACAGGTTTAAACATCCGACTACCTCCTATATTTTGGAATTATGTAATACTTAGTTAGTTTAGCTCGTTCATTCGCTTTTATCTACATATAAACAGGATTTTTTTGAATATTTTGTTAATGTTTTTAAATTAAAGTATTTTTTAACTAATAGAGATCATGTTCGGCTTGGTTATTATCAAACGGAATGCATGGACGTAGCGGTTGGTCTCCAACTCCCCCACATTGCGGGAAGGAGAAAAGGCTCCGGCATTCGCTGCATCTGCATCTGTTAACGGAATCTACCTGAGCAGCAGCCTGAGCCGTCCCTGTTCGAGGACATTAATGCCGGCCGCAAAAAAGTGGTCCGATGTTCCCGAGTTCGCCACCTTCCTGGAGCAAACAGTATGAGGTCTACAAGAAAGACTACACCACGACATTCTCAGCGACAGCTACGATATGGCAGTAGGCAAATTCCTGAATCAAGGAAACGGCGATGATGTTCATGGGCGACTGGCTGATTGTGAACGCGGCCGAGAAGGACCGAATATGCATCTGGGCCTGATTGCCCCAATGTCCACGATCACCACGATCCGTGTCGTGCAGTGGATGGGCTTCTACGGCAGCATCACCAGCGTTATTCTGATCTACGCTTCGCTCAACACGGCGTTCAGTGTGTTCCTGTACAGCGGATTCATCCGGTCCATTCCGAAGGCGCTGGATGAGGTGGCTTTTCTGGAGGGGGCGAATACATTCGATGTGTTCTTCAAGATCGTCACCCCGCTGATCGTCCCGGTGAACGCTACCGTAGCCATTATGGTCTTCATGTCCGTGTGGAATGATATCACCATACCGCTCTACTTCCTGACCGACAGCTCGGATTGGACGATGCCGCTCTCCGTGTACAATTTCTACGGCAAATACAGCCGGGACTGGAACCTGATCTTCGCCGATCTGGTATTAACCTCCCTACCCGTACTGATCCTGTATATCTTCTGCCAGAAATACATTGTTAGCGGACTTACGGCGGGAGCGGTGAAGGGATAACCTCAGCCCCTTTTGTGGCTTTCTAGGACTTTGGATCATTCGGGCCGGAGCATTCAGACATAACATACAGCAGACAACCTGATGCGGCATCCGGGAGATCCGGCGCGCCTGCCCATCCGGTTGTCCGTCCGCCGGGCCCGGCGAGTCCATGAGCCAGAAGCACATGAAAGGGGTTTTTAATTATGAATACAAAAATAGCAAACCACAGAAGAAATCTAGCATCAAATTTTAATCCTTACGTGTTTGCGAGTTATGAACTTTCCTATTATTTTGGCTACGTCGCTGTCATTGATCCTGTATACAATAAGGTCACCAAACGGATTCCGGTAGGCCTTAACCCTGGTCCTATGTGCTTGAATCCAAGTGAGGATAAGCTCTATGTAGTAAATACGGGCAATGATTCGGTCACTATCATTGATGCATATAACTTTAACGTTATCAAAACCCTTCACATTGGCTCTTCGTCCACCTCTAGCGCTCCTGTTGCTATCTTCGCTGCTGCTAACGTGAACAAAGTCTATGTAGCCCATTCGGGTAACAGGGCCGTTACAATTATTGACTCCGTCACAGATACGGTTATTAAGCAAGTGGATTTGCCTAGCGGAAGCGGCTACCCTTTTGCCTTTGCCGGTAAGGTGAACAGTCTCTTTGTCTTTGTTGCCTGCAAGTCTAAAGATAATGATAAAGGTAATGTTGTCGCCATTTCCGTTGACGATGATACCGCCCATCCAGTTGGGGATGATACTCCGCTTGAATTTGACGGGACCCACAACCCCTTGACCGTGTACCCAGGCGGAGTGGAACTGGTCACACTTGGGCAGACTGGCATGCTGACTCATTTTGAACAACTTACAATGGGTCCGTCCAAAACTTCAAGTATGCTGGACAATACGGTATCCGGGATCTATCTGGATAACAAAATGTTATTTTGCACCTCGCGGGAAGATAGAGCCTATCTGAAAAAATTCAACAACCTGTTCATGGACCAGCAAGGAAACATCACCCATGATCAATTCACAGAAATCCCTAGCTACAAAGGCCAGGATAAAATCCGTGTTTCAAGTGATCAAAGTACTATTTGCATCACCATTCAACCCACCACTTTCCCGACAGGTGGTCTGCAAATTTACGATGTAAACGCTGCTAGCTCAAAGTTTGTTCCGCTCCCTTATGTCGGTGATTTAGCACTTTACGATGACATCATTGCCTATGTAGGACAACTGACTTCGATTCAACCGATTGCTTTGGGAAATCCAAGTAATCCCATTCCTGCTATTCCGATTGGCACAAGTCTCTCAGACCGCGTCAACGTGAAGAACATTATTTCCGGTTATAGCAATCAGTCCTTGTAATGCACATTTAATATAAAAATCGAGCTCTCTTCAAGTCGAAACGGACTTGAGGACAGCTCTTTTTTTGCCAGAAATGCATTGTAAGCGGACTTACAGCGGGAGCGGTGAAGGGTAATCTCAGCCCTTTTTGTGGCTTTATTGGACAAATGTATTAATCGGGCCGGAGCATTCAGACATAACATACAGTAGACAACCTGATGCGGTATCCGGTAGATCCCGGCGCGCCTGCCCATCCGGTTGTCCGTCCGCCGGGCCCGGCGGGTCCATTATCCAGCAACACATGAAAGGGGTTTTTATTCGTGAATACGAATATGGCAAAGCGTCGCAGAAATTTATCATCAGGTACTAATCCTTACGTGTTTGTGAGTTATGAACATTCCCTTTACTTTGGCTATATTGCTGTCGTTGATCCTGCACAAAATAAGATCATTGAACGGATTATGGTGGGCCCAAAGCCCGTATCTATGTGCTTGAATAACCAGGAGGATAAGCTTTATGTAGTGAGTAATGCCCAGGATTCGGTCACTATCATTGATGCGTATGAATTTAAAATTATCAAAACCCTTCCCATTAACACTTCGTCCGCTAATAGCGCTCCTGTTGCTATCTTCGCTGCTGCTGGCGTGAACCAAGTCTATGTAGCCCATTCTGGTGACAAGGTCGTTACAATTATTGACGCCGACAAGGACGAGGTTATTGTACAAGTGGAATTGCCTGACGGAAGTGGCTACCCGTTCGCCTTTGCCGGCCAGATGAATAGCGCCTTCGTCTTTGTTGCCTGCAAGTCTAAAGATAATGATAAAGGTAATGTTGTCGCTATTGATGTTAATTCTAACATCGCTCAACCTGTTGGGGATGATATTGAGCTTGAATTTGACGGGACCCACAACCCCTTGGCCCCATCCGTAGCGGGGCTAACCACATTTGGACCGACTGGCATGTTGACTTTTTTTTCATTTCATTTAATTGTTGAATCCAAAACTACAAGTCTGCTGGACAATACGGTATCCGGAGTCCACCTGGACAACAATTTGTTATTTTGCACATCGCAAAAAGATAGAGCTTATCTGAAAAAATTTAAAAAGCTAGCTCTTACCGGGACAGGAAACATTATCTATGATGAGTTTACAGAACCCGCCAGCTTCAAGGGCCAAGATAAAATTCGTGCTACACGTAGTCAAAATTATATTGGCGTCACCATACAGCCCACCACTTCCCCGACAGGTGGTCTGCAACTCTACGATGTAAACACTTCTAGTTCAAAGTTTGTTCCGCTCCCCTATGTAGGTGATCTAGCGTTTGCCGGTGACAGCACGGCTTATGTAGGAGAGGTGAACTCGATTGTTCCGATTGATGTGGGAACGGCAACAGCGCTGCCCGCTCTTCTGATTGGCTACAATTCCACTGATCGCATCACCGTCAATAATATAATCTGCGGTTATAGCAATCAATCCTTGAATGTAGATTTAGTATAAAAATCGAGCTGTCGCTTCAAGTCTAACTGGACTTGGGGGACAGCTTTTTTTCTATCTTACTGGACATTAGGACTATTCGGGCCGGAGCATTCAGACATAACATATAGCAGACAACCTGATGAGGCATCCGGGAGAATCCGGCGCGCCTGCCCATCCGGTTGTCCGTCTGCCGGGCCCGGCGAGTCCATTAAATAGAGCTGCATGAAAGGGGATTTTATCTATGAATGTGAATCTAACAGCAAACCATAACAGAAATACACGCAGCGGCCTTTCTTATGTGTATGCATCTTATGTACTCAACAATTACGCAGGATATGTTGCTGTTATTGATCCCAATACTGATGAGATCATCAAGCGGATTTCAACAGGCCAAAATCCTACCGCTATGTGCCTGACTCCCTCTGGGGATAAGCTTTACGTGGCGGATGAGACTGGGAATGTAGTCTTTGTCTATAGTACGGATAACTTTCGCCTTTTAGGCGGAATTGCAGTTGGCAGCAAACCTGCTGCTATCTTCATAGAATCTAGTGGCAACAAAGGCTATATAGCCAGCTATGAGGCTTCCAGCGTGATCATTTTTGATGCCCACACTTATAGTATAATTACAACTAAAAATATAAAGAACTACGGCATGCCTTTCGCCATTGCGAGCAATGAAAAGAGCCCCTACGTCTATATTGCCTGCAAGAGAGATCCTGCATTAGGAGATTCTGTTCTTGCCTTTGACATTAATGATACTGGGGCTAATGTTATTTCGATTGGACCAGATCTGAAACGTGTATATGATTCGACCCGCAACCCCTTGATCGTTCACCCGAATGGACACACACTGATCGAGCTCGCTGATGTTGGAGTCCTTAATTATGCTGATTTTACGGGTAATTTCACATCTAATACGACAAGTTTTCTGGACAATACGGTATCTGGGGTTTATCTGGACAACGGCTGGTTATTCTGCACTATGCGAGAAGAAAGGGACTTTTTGAAAGTATTTGAGAACCTGGATATTGATGTGTATGGGAACATCACCTCTGAGTATAGCAAAGAAATCCCCAGTTACAAAAGTCAGGATAAAATTCGCACTTCGCTTAACCAAAAGTATGTTGGTGTCACCCTTCAACCCACGTATAACCCGGCGGGTAAATTGCAAATCATCGATGTAGACAGCTTTAATTCGAGGTTTTTTGAATTTGACCTTGTCGGCGATCTGGCGTTCTACTCCGACTCCAAAGCCTATGTGGGAGAAGTAAGCAGGGTTCGTCCCGTTAATCTGGCCACTGGAACAACTATACCTATTATAGACGTCGCGGGAAACTACATGGTGAGGAACATTATTTCCGGATATAGCAATCAATCTTCCTAATGCATTTTTAGTATAGAAACCGAGCTGTCTCTTTAAGTCGAAACGGACTTGGGGGCAGCTCTTTTTTGCCAGAAATGCATTGTTAGCGGACTTACGGCGGGAGCAGTGAAGGGGTGAGCTCTGCCCTTTTTGTGACTTTCATGGACAAATGGATTATTCGGGTCGGAGCATTCAGACATAACATATAGCAGACAACCTGATGCGGCATCCGGATACAACCGGCGCGCCTGCCCATCCGGTCGTCCGTCCGCCGGGCCCGGCGGGTCCATTATCCAGCAGCACATGAAAGGGGTTTTTATTCGTGAATACGAATACTACAAACCGTCACAGAAATTTATTATCAGGTACTAATCCTTACGTGTTTGTGAGTTATGAACATTCCCTTTACTTTGGCTATATTGCTGTCGTTGATCCTGCACAAAATAAGATCATTGAACGGATTATGGTGGGCCCAAAGCCCGTATCTATGTGCTTGAATAACCAGGAGGATAAGCTTTATGTAGTGAGTAATGTCCAGGATTCGGTCACTATCATTGATGCGTATTCCTTTAAAGTTATCAAAACCCTTCCCATTAGCAGTTCGTCCGCTCAAATTGCTCCTGTTGCTATCTTCGCTGCTCCTCGCGTGAACAAAGTCTATGTAGCCCATTCTGGTGACAAGGCCGTTACAATTATTGACGCTGACAAGGACGAGGTTATTGCACAAGTGGAATTGCCTGACGGAAGTGGCTACCCGTTCGCCTTTGCCGGTAACATGAATAACGACTTTGTCTTTGTTGCCTGCAAGTCTAAAGATAATGATAAAGGTAATGTTGTCGGTATTGATGTTGAATATAACACCGCTCAACCTGTTGGGGATGATATTGAGCTTGAATTTGACGGGATCCACAACCCCTTGACCTTTTATCCAAACGGAGCGGGGCTGGTCACATTTGGACCGACTGGCATGGTGGTTGTTTCTTCATTTCATGCAATTTTAGAGTCCAAAGCTACAAGTCTGCTGGACAATACAGTATCTGGAGTATACCTGGACAACAATTTGTTATTTTGCACATCGCAAGAAGATAGAGCTTATCTGAAAAAATTTAAAAACCTATTTTTTAACGGGCAAGGAAACATTACCTATGATGAATTTACAGAACCCGCCAGCTTCAAGGGCCAAGATAAAATTCGTGCTACACGTAGTCAAAATTATATTGGCGTCACCATACAGCCCACCACTTCCCCGACAGGTGGTCTGCAACTCTACGATGTAAACACTTCTAGTTCAAAGTTTGTTCCGCTCCCCTATGTAGGTGATCTAGCGTTTGCCGGTGACAGCACGGCTTATGTAGGAGAGGTGAACTCGATTGTTCCGATTGATGTGGGAACGGCAACAGCGCTGCCCGCTCTTCTGATTGGCTACAATTCCACTGATCGCATCACCGTCAATAATATAATCTGCGGTTATAGCAATCAATCCTTGAATGTAGATTTAGTATAAAAATCGAGCTGTCGCTTCAAGTCGAACTGACTTGGGCGGCAGCTTTTTTTCTATCTTACTGGACATTAGGACTATTCGGGCCGGAGCATCCGGACATAACATATAGCAGACAACCTTATGAGGCTTCCGGGAGAATCCGGAGCGCCTGCCCATCCGGTTGTCCGTCTGCCGGGCCCGGCGAGTCCATGAGCTAGAAGCACATGAAAGGGGTTTTTATTCGTGAACACGAATATGGCAAACTGCAGAAGGAATCTATCAGCAGCTCATCCTTATGTCTATGTAAGTTATGAAATAAATTCCAATTATGGATATATCGCCGTCATTGATCCTGTACAAGATACGATAGTCAAAAGGATTAGAGTGGGCAGCCGGCCTGGACCCATGTGCATGGACCCCGCAGAGGAAAAGCTTTTCG
The DNA here is from genome assembly GCF_038002345.1 of Paenibacillus sp. FSL M7-0420. Lineage (NCBI taxonomy): Bacteria > Bacillati > Bacillota > Bacilli > Caryophanales > Paenibacillaceae > Paenibacillus > Paenibacillus sp. FSL M7-0420. The sequence goes on from NZ_JBBOCJ010000001.1 coordinate 4,891,437, forward strand.
TGGTTAATACTGATAGTGATTCAGTTACCATCATCGATACGAATACCTTGAAGGTTCTGAATAGTGTTCATATTGGCAATTCGCTCTACAGGAGCTATCCTAATGCTATCTTCGCTGCTCCTAAAGGCGATAAAATCTACGTAGGCCATTCAGGTGATTCGAGCGTTACAATTATTGACTCCGTCACCAATGAGGTTATTAAACAAGTGGAAATGGTCCCACCCGGAATTGGCATCCCTTTCGCCTTTGCGGGCAATAAGAATAGCTCCTATGTCTATGTTGCACGCACGTTTGCTGATTTGGCACGAGATAGAGTGGTCGCTATTGGCATTGACGATGATATCGCTCATCCGTATGGTGAAGATATTGAGCTAAACTTTGAACCAACCAGCAACCCCTTGGCCGTTCATCCGGACGGGCACACCCAAGTCACGTTAGGATATAACGGCATGCTCACCTATTTTGACGGTGATGCAATTGGGGAATCCAGTACGTCAAGTTTGCTCGCCAACACGGTTTCCGGGGTCTACACGGACGACAAAAGACTATTCTGTACTATGCGCGAAGACAGAAATTATCTGAAAGGAATTAAAAATCTGTCCATAGATAAGTATGGAATCATCACCTATGAGAGTTTTGTGGATTTCCCCAGTTACAAAGGGCAGGATAAAATTCGTCTTTCCCGTAAGCAACTCTACATGGGCGTTACCATTCAACCCACTGATTTCCATACAGGTGGAGTGCAAATCGTTGACTTAAGCGAAGGCTATCGCGATTTAGTTACACTTCCTGTTGTCGGTGATCTGGCGTTTTATTCAGATACCAAGGCTTATGTGGGAGAACTGAACACGGTTCGTCCGATTGATGTGGCAACTTTCACAGTTCTACCCGCTATCCAGATTGGGCGAGAGAACATCACTGTCAAGAATTTAATTTCTGGTTATAGCACTCAATCCTAGCAGTAATCAATTATATAGGCCATTAACCGTTAAGGCGGAGCTGTCTCTTAAGGTCGAATTTGACTTGTAGGCAGCTCTTTTTTCATCCTCATGAGTCTCTTATCTTCTTCGTTACCCCTGCCCGTTGTGTGGACGAAACTGGACGTTATAGTTGTTCTGACTTGAGAATCCATACATACCCTATAACAGACATCCAATCGCAGTTTTCTGACAATATATTACATATTCACCCTGGTTGTCGGTCCGCCGGGTCCATCCGATTCATACACAAGAAAGGGTATTTCAACCTTATATGGTCATGTCGCTGTAATTGATCCGATACAAGACCGGTTGACCAAACGAATTCCGGTAGAAGCCAATGCTGGCCCTATGGCTATGGATCCGACAGAAAAGAGATTATACGTTGTGAATACCGGCGCAGATACTGTCACCGTCATTGGCCACAAAGCCTATGTAGCCAATTTCAATGACAGAGCCGTAACGATTATTAATACCCAAACGAATAAGGTTATAACAAAAAAGGATATGGGCCCCGGTAAGCCTTTCGCCTTTGCGAGCAATGAGAAAAGCTCCTTTGTCTATGTCGCCTGCAGGGTTGCCGATGGACGCGATTACATTGTCGCCTTTTCCATTGAGGATAACATTGGCTATCAGTATGGCAACGAATTTAATCTTACCTTTGATGAGACCCGCAACCCCTTGACTGTTTCCCCGGATGGAAACACCCAAATCACGTTGGGAACTAACGGTATCCTTTGTTTTTTTGATGATGATGTGAAAGGCCAGCCTACCACATTAAGTTTACTGGACAATACGGTATCCGCAGTCTACCTGGATAACAAATTGTTATTTTGTACCTCGCAAGAAGGAAAGAGCTATCTGAAACGAATTGTTGACCTCACTGTTAGTCCGAACGGACAAATAAGCTATGATGATTTTAAAGATATTAACAGCTTCAAAGGGCAGGATAAAATTCGTTTTTCCCGCAATCAAAAGTATATAGGCATTACCGTACAGCCAACTAATTTCCCGAGGGGTGGTCTGCAAATCTACAATATAACCGCTATCCAGTCCCGGTACGTCTCGCTTGATTCAGTCGGCGATCTGGCATTCTTCTCAGACACCAAGGCCTATGTGGGAGAATTTCAAGGGATTCGTCCGATCGATCTGGATACTGCAACGGCCCTCCCCGCTATCACACTTGGTTCCTATGACACCACTCCAGTTCAAGTCAAGAATATTATCTCCGGTTATCGCAACCAATCCTAGCAACGCCCTTGAAAGGAGATGTAACCATGACCACAGACATGACCAAAACAAAGACAGCAGCCTCTGGTAGTTTTTACCTCTATGTTGACTATGTAAATTATAATGTTTCCGGGTATCTTGCCTTTATAGATCCTGAGCGCGATGAGGTGATCCGCACTATTATAGTGGGCTTCGATCCTGGCCCAATGTGCATTGATGTTGATGAAAAGATGCTTTATGTGCTGAGCAGCTTGGGCAGCTCCGTTACTGTCGTTGATACAAAAACAATGAAGGTTACGACTAGCCTTCACGTTGGCCAAGGAAATGCTTCCTACCCTGTTGCAATCTTCGCTTCTCCAGTAGGCGGAAAACTCTATATAGCCGATTCCGGTGAAAAAACAGTTGTGATTATTAATACCCTCACGAATGCTATTATAAAGGATGTGGATGTGGGCCCAGGCAAGCCCTTTGCCTTTGCGAGCAATAAGAATAGCAATTTTGTCTATGTTGCCTGTAAGGTTGCCGATGGTGAAGATTACGTTGTCGCTATTTCTCTCAAGGATGACAGCGCTTATGCGTATGGCAAGGAAATGGGGCTTACCTTTGACGGAACTCACAACCCCTTAGTGGTCCACCCGGATGGGCATACCCAAATTACGCTGGGAACTACTGGTATGCTTGTTCACACAGATGATAAAATTGGCAAGCCGGTTACGTCAAGTTTGCTGGACGATACGGTTTCCGGCGTCTACCTGGACAACAAAATGTTGCTTTGTACCATGGACGCAGGAAAAAAATATCTGAAACGATTTACAGATCTGGCTGTTGATAAAGAAGGGCACATAACTTACGATGATTTTATAGATGTCCCCAGCTTTGAAAGTCAGGATGTAATTCGTTATTCGCGTATGCAAGGCTTTATTTGCATCACCATACAGCCCACAACTACACCCTTGGCTGCAGTGCAAATCTACACTTCAACCGGTATTAATTTCCCGCTAGCAAGATTTCCTCATGTCGGCGATCTGGCGTTTTCCTCGGATACCAAGGCCTATGTGGCATTAATTAATAGTATTTGTCCGATTGATCTGAACACCGCAAGGGTCCTGCCCGAAATCCCGATGAGTCCTATAAACAAGGATACTAACCAAGTCAGAAGTATTGTTTGCGGTTATCGCAATCAATCCTAGCAATGCTCTTTTTACAAGCCAGCAGGATGTTGCCTTTGAGGCAATGAGAATAGCGATTTTGTCATCCACACATGGCTCATCGTTTTCTGAGTAAAGACAAAAATACAGCGGATCTCCAATTATTGGAGATCCGCTGCTTTGTTAGACTTTAATGTTCTGGAGCATGGACAGCGTTAATTCATTAGCAACCCGTCCAATCCGCCTGCTTACATATGCCCCAGCAGATTGGAGATGACTTGCGCGCTCTCGGCGCGGGTCATGGTCTCCTGAGGCGCGAATTGCTGGTTGCCGCGTCCTTGGATCAGGCCCATCTGTTCAGCGGTAACGGCAGCGTTCTTCGCCCAATCCTGAATCCGGGAATAGTCACTGAACGAGCTGGCAGCAGATTCACTGCTGCTCTTGCTTCCCTTCAAGTGTACATAAGCACGGACAATCATGACTGCCATTTCCTCGCGGGTAATGCGCTCATCCGGAGCGAAGGTCTCCTTGCTGCGTCCCTGCACAATGCCTGCTTCGTTCACTGCTGCTACAGCTTCGGTGTACCAGGCTTTGGCATCCACATCGGTGAAGACTGATGCGGCTGAGCTTGCCGCCTTAAGGCCAAGCGCACGTGTAATCATCGCGGCGAATTGCGCCCTTGTGACTTCTCCTTGCGGATTAAATTGGCCGCTGGAAATCCCTTCAATAATATGCTTCGCAGCCATGGACTTGATTACACCGCTGGCCCAGCTGTTGCTGCTGACATCGGTGAAGCTCTTATCGTACTCCAGTACGGCGTACTGGCTGAAATGCTGGACAGCGGCAGTAAACTTTCGATTACTATCTACCAGCTTACCGCCCACATATTCCACTGCTCCGCTGGCAGCGATATGGTAGACGCCAAGCAAATCGCGGTTCGCCATAGAATCTACTGCGAAGGTCACAGTCAGCGGCTTGGCAAAAGCCGTCACCGGTACGGTGCTTCCGTCCGCAGCAACAACCTCCAGGCTGAAGCTGATTACCTCGCTCGCCGCTGTTAACCGGACAGACCCGTTGACTGCCGGATTATTCATCCGCTGTTGTAGGCTGTCAGCGTCTGTCTTCACCGCAGATAGCCTGATGGCAACTCCATCGGCTTGACCTCCACCTGCAACAACAGTATTCAGGATACTCTTCAAAGCTTCCGGGCCCAGATCAACAGCAATTGTATTCCAGGCAAGACGCAGGGTGTTCGCGCCTGTCATGCTTGTGACTCCTGCCGGAAGCAGCACGGATTCCGTAGCGTCCGTAAGCTGAATGGTTACGATTCCGTCTGCCGGAGCCGTGAAATCATCCTGATGAAGCACCTTCTCCGTCTGTGGAGACGGGGAAGGCGTTACAGCCGGTTTCGGTGTTGGTGTTGCAGTCGGTGCCGGTATCCATACCGGCTCATTCGTTGGAGCCGATGTGGCTGACGGTTCAGGAGCTGGTGTTGGCGTCGGGGTTGGTGGCTGCTCCACCGGCGGCAGCTCTTCTTCGCTTACCGTCACCGTTCTTGTCACTTCTTCGGCTGCGTTGCCGGCTGTATCTCTGACATTATAATGGAAGATATATTCCCCTGCTTGCGCCGTATCCAGTTCGGTCAAGCTGTAGACATCACTGGTTACGGTGGTCTCAATGCGTTCTGTGATATCTCCGTCCTGATCGTCATAAGCGGTAGCTCCCGCATCGGTGTATTCCGCTCCGACCGGCAGATTGACTGTCGCCTCGCCATTTAGGGTGATTACCGGCGGTACCGTATCCGGTTCCGGCAGCGTGATCGTTCCGCTGGCAACGCCCGCTGCCGCTGCTTCTCCCTTGCTTAAGGTTACCGAGAAGGTGAAGCTGCCTTCAGCATCCTCAGTGGCTTCCTGGAATGCAGACAAGGTAATGTCACCCAAGGTAACGCCCGTAGCCTGGAAGCCAGGCCATCCGCCTATCGTCTGCGCCAGCCAGTTCTGTACAGCTTCTTCACTATTCGCTTGCGCCTTCTTGACGCTGTAAACCGCTCCTTCAATCATACTCTTCGCCTCAAGCACAGCCTGTTCATTGGCTGTACTGACCAAGTCCTTCGCCACAGCCAGATAGCTGATCAGCGAAGCCTGGCTGAAAGTATTGTTCACCGAATATTTCACCGTACCGCTGACCGGCAGCGTGAAATCATGTTGAACCTTCACTCCGCCCAGACCAGCAACCAGTCCGGTCTTTACCGTCTCGGTCACAATCTCTCCCTCGGCATCAGGATAGCTGATTGTAATATCCATCGTCCGGTTCAGGTTATTCCACCAGTCCAGATGATAGGAAGTAACCGTATATTTACCTGCACTCAGAGGCAGGTTGTAGACCAGCGGCGTATTTTTCGTATTCGAGCTGTACACTCCGGTCTGGGCTTTATTGGTGGTAACTACATCACCGCCCAGCCCTTTGACACTGTAGTTACCACCCGTATTCGTATGTCCCCATACTGAATCCCCTGTGGACAGTTGATCCGCTTTATGATTCAGCAGACTGTCGCCTGCAAGACCCTTGACCGCTGAATAAGGCGGAGTGTCGCCATCCCCGGCAACACCCATGTCCAGGAAGTACACCAGCCCCTCAGGAACCACTTCCACATAGGTAATAGTCTTCAGGCTTCCATAGGTGCCAGTGACCGCTACCCGTTCATATGGAGTATTGAAGTTAAGCGTATCGAGATTCCACTTCACAGCTACCTGTATGGTCGTGCCGTCTGCGAGCATGGCCTCAACTTTGGCTGGAAGCTCCGGCAGTTGCCCTGCATAGGTGGCCCTGTCTGGAATGGACGCAAGCTCTCTCACATCTCCGAGCAGCAGCAGATTCAGAGAGGAAGACAGACGTTCCGCCAGCTGCGTTGCCCCTTCCTGGTCCAGCCGGTAGAGAACGGGATCATTCAGTGCTGCCTGGGCTGTATCCAGGGCATTCGTGAACATCCTCCAATCCTTCTCCGGGTAGCCCTCTTCCCTGCTGACCGCAAGCGCAGCACTCACCGCCTGCTGAAGACCCGCCGTATCCGGACTGCCTGCTCCTTCACCGCCGATGACCGCTACGGAATCCACGGCCAGAGTTCCGCTCAGCACCTTGAGCTGAACCGTATGCTCAGCGTATTTCAGTCCACGGAGCGTGAAGGTCTGGTATAGCTCCTTCGCTGCGTTAGCAGCGCCCGCGACTACCAGGGTCTCGCCGTCCACCACAGCTTCCAGCTTCGCGGAGCCGTCGTTTGGCCCCAGAATATCAAGTCCCGCACCGGTAAAAGTATACTTCAGCACCGCACCGGCCCCTTGGCTGGTAGAGAGGGAACGCTGATAGACATACATGCCTTTGCCATTCTCATGGGCCCAGCCGCCTTCATAGACCAGCTTGGTCCCTGGGACCTCAGCCAGATCCGTCATCTCCAGATTATCCAGCTGCTCGGCATAGTAAGGGGTATAACCATCTACTTTTTCAACCTTCAGATTATCGAAGCGCGCATGATAGAAGCCGCTGGCGAGCTGTACGCGCCCGGAGAGCTTCGGATTCGGATCGGTGTAGGAGGCAAGCTCAACCTGATCCAAATAAGCAGTCACCGTATCACCGGCCACCTGAATGGCAAGGTTATGCCACGCGTCATGTGCCGTATTGAAATTCGAAATCTTCACACCGCCGGAGCCGGTAGCTGCGTTGCCGCTGGCCACAACGGTGCCGCTGGACAGCAGCTGCCAGCCGCCATCGAACCAGAACTTGAGCGCATAAGGGGTGCCGTTAATCGTCTGCGGCCCGCCCTGGTATCTGGCTCCAACCGCTGCGTAATTGTTCCCTCCATACGTGCTATTCTGTTCAAAAGATACATCGGCACTCGCCTTGTAATTGGTCCAGCGGTAATCCCCGATTGCAGTAACCGGGTCGCCGCCATTCCAGGCGCCGCCTACCCCGGTGGTCGTCTGGTCCAGCTGCTGCCGCAGGACATAGTTATCCGTGCCATCGACCAGATAGCCCTCGAACGCTCCGTTGAGGTCCTGCGTATAACGCGGCATGACACTATACGGGCCGCCGCGCGAGCTGACATAGCTCTGCATGCCAGTAATCTGCCCGCCCTCTCCGATCACGGGAACACTCCGGTCGCCATAATTGAAGTCATCGGCGTACAGCGTCTGATCCTCCGTATTCTGCACAGAACCGGTAGCATCGGTATCAAGCACTGTGCGTTCGCCCTCCACCGGGAGCGGTGTGTTGAATCCTGCCTTATTGCGGTTATCCAGCGTGGTAACCGTGACAATGGAGAACGGCTTCACACGGATGGTATACACACCGCTGCCGTCTGCATGCACATCCCCAAGATCTTTCATATAATTGCTGTTAAAAGCCTGACCTGTCTCCGCCGCACGCGTCTCCCACATTTCCAGGGAAGGATTGCCGGTATAGGCCATGTTGACGGCTTGGAGCTTGTAGATCTTCTCAGCCTCGCTGTCATTGATAATTACCGTCGAGAAATCCTGCTTGTCAGGTGAAGCCAGTGTCATATAGCTCGGAGTTCCGTTGCGCCCGCTTACCGGGTTCGTGCCGGTTGCTCCGGTGTAGCTCGCCTGGGGAACAGCTCGCCAGATTCCTGCCGTATTGTCTTCGTTCTCCCAGCCGGTCTTGGCGAACCCATTAAAATGCTTCAGAACCAGCAGTCCAGCGTCATAATGTATGAAGCCCGACCACGGGTCACGGGCGCTGAGCAGCTCCTTGAACGAGTACTGCCCGCCTTCATAGAAGGAGCCAATTGCCGGCTGATAGATGAAATGCGTCCGGCGTGAATTCACAAAGCCCTTAATAATGGTATTGCCCATCTCCAGCGGTCCGCCGGTGCCGCCGATCCCCGTGCCGGGCTTAGATGGGTCCTTCATATTATTGTGGGGCCGGAAGGCCGAGTTACTGAACGTGGCCTGTGCTTCACTATTCCAGATCTCCTTGTCGAATTCATCCGCCAGCCGCTTGAAATTTCCTTTGCTGTCGTCATCAGTATTGTAATGATACCCGGCAGCGGCTACAGCTTCGCGCAGGGACAAGTCATTCACCAGCGCATCGCCGAAGGAGCCGATGCCGACTTCATCGGAAATGACCAGCTTAATGCTGTGGTACAGCTCTTTCTCCTGCTCGCCTTCAAACCCGGTAACATCCGCTTTGACCCTCTCGCCATACTGCTTCGTCCAAGCCAAATCCGGCGCATGTTCATTAATATGAGGATTCACATAATCCACCATATAGCCGTATTCGCGGTAAGCGGCCAGAATGGTGTTTTTGTACCAGGTATAGATTTTATCATTGCTGTTCGCCCAGGCCGGAGCATTCCAGCGCAGGAAGCTTATCTTGACGGCCGGATTAATGGCCTTAGCATCAGCCGCAAGCTGGAAGCCGGGGTGCCGGGCTACATTGGCTGCTTCATCCTCCGTGCGCATCGTCGCAGGGTCGGGACCGGTAGAGTTGTTGCGGTCATTGCCCATCTCGATCTTGACATGGTCGATCAGCGGGCGGTCGCCGCCGAACAGGAGCTTCAGCATTTGCGCATACGCCTCCGGCTGCTCGGACTTATAGTCCATCAGCAGGGCGCTGGTGCTGTTGCCGCTCAGTACGCCGAACCCCTTGAAGGTCAGGCCATTGACATTGTCAGCCTTGATATCATTGCCGTCCAGCTGGACTCTGATCGCAGAAGCATCAGTCTCGCTGGCAGAAGCTACAGGTAACCCTAGTGCAGGGAACATCCCAGCCACGAGTGTAGCGGACATCAGCACGGAGAATAGCCTTTTCTTCACACGGTTCTTTCTGTTCATTCATTAATCCTCCTCTTTCTCACTTAAGTAAGCGCATTCAACATGTCGTTAGAAGATTGATTGACTTGGACAGACCTTCGTCTAAATTTACAATGCGGATATACAAATACCTGGCAGACTGCGACAAGCTGCAACTGCCAGGCGGATACTCTACTCACCTCAATCCTCGATTGGGACTGGATAGGATATTTTTATTACCTACAAGTGGTTTACACTGCATAAGAAGCACTAAAGAAATTAACAAAAAGCAAAAGAAGCGGAGGGGAAATTTGGAACTGTAGGAGCGGTAGCGACCGCCTGAAAGCTTTCCGCAGGAAAGCTCGCTTCGGAAGCATCAGCAGTCACCGGATTTCACCCGCGAACAGCGGTTTAAATCAAGAAATCTGGTGACAACAGCGGCCGGAAGTCCAAATGTTCACCGCAGCGACGATGCAGCTTCAAGTTCAAAACTTAAGTGCGTCTTATATAGTTAAAATCTGACTCCACTACCCTTTAATCCCCGAAGCCGCAACGCCCTGAACAAAGTACTTCTGAAGCGCCAGGAACACAATCACTACCGGAATGATCGACACCACACTCGCCGCCATGATCAGTCCGTACTCCGCAGAATACTGGGAGATGAACATGCGCAGACCGATCTGGATGGTCTTGAGCTTCGTATCGGTCAGATAGATCATTGGCCCGAGGAAGTCATTCCAGGTGGCGACGAAGGTGAAGATGGTCAGCGTAGAAAGCGCGGGCTTGGACAGCGGAAGCATGATTCTTGCCCAAATTCCGTATTCGCTGAGTCCGTCAATCCGGGCTGCTTCACATAATTCATCCGGTACGCCCTGATAGAACTGGCGCATCATGAACACGCCGAAGGCCGAGAAGGCTTGCAGCAAAATGATTGCCAGGTGGGTATTGTTCAGTCCCATGTAACGCATCAGAATGAACTGCGGCACCATATAGGCCTGCCAAGGGATCGCGATTGTGGCGATGTACCCCAGGAAGATCACATTTTTACCTCTGAAATGCAGCTTCGAGAACGCATACGCCGCGAAGCTGGAAGTCAGCAGCTGCAGGATCGTAACAATAATGGATAATTTCGCTGTATTGTAGATGAAGCGTCCGAGTGGAATCCGGGTCCAGATATCCTGGAAATTCTCCCAGCGCGGATTCGCCGGAATCCACTGCATCGGGAAGGAGAAGACATCTTTGTTCAGCTTGAGCGATGACGACAGCATCCAGATATACGGCACCAGCATTGCCAGCACGGTCAGAATTAACAGGGCATATACAAGCACCATTAAGCTGATTTTTAGTCCTTTACTTTTACCAACCATATCTTATAGATCCCCCTATTGTCCGTATTTCTTCTCGCCGCGGAACTGGACGATGGTAATGCCGAGTACCAGCAAGAAGAGCACAATCGCCATGGCACTGGCATATCCGTAATCCAGCGAGCGGAACGCCGTGTTGTAGATCTGATAGACCATGACCCGTGTAGCATTGTTGAGCTGGTTATCCGCGCCCGCGAACAGGTTGATGAAGATATCGTAGACCTTGAACGAGTTGATGACCAGAATCATCAGGACAAAGAAGGTGGTTGGTGCCAGCTGCGGCACAGTCACGTTGCGGAATCTTCTCCACGGGCCTGCGCCATCGAGCTCAGCAGCCTCATACAGCTCCGGGTTGATCCCCTGGAGACCGGCCAGGTAGATGACCATGTAATAGCCCATATTTTTCCATACTGTGAAAAGCACTACCGTAAACATCGCCCACTGCTTATCCGCCGCCCAGCGGGGCAGCTCCTCCAGCGGAATGCCGGTAATCAAGTGCAGGATGTTGTTCACCGGACCCATGGTCGGGCTGAAGATGAAGTTCCATACCGCCGCAACCGCTACCAGCGAAGCCACATAGGGGAAAAAGAAGACCGTTCTCATGAAATTACGGCCCATAATCTTCTGATTGAGCAGAATCGCCAATGCCAGCGCTACGATCATGGTCAGCGGCACGACTCCGACGGTGTAGACAATCGTGTTCCACAAGGCTTTGTGGAAGGTGGTATCCGAGATCAGCCGCGAGAAGTTGTCCAGCCCGATGAACTTCATCGGATTGGCCCCGTCCCATTTCACAAAGGCCAGAATAAAGGCAAAAATCATCGGTACCAGGGTGAACAGGGCAAATCCGATAAAGTTTGGCGCAATAAAGCTGTACGCGACCAGGTTATCCCGGAGTCCGCGCGACAACCGGCTTTTTGGGCTCTTATTTGTACGCAATATGGTTTCGTTCTGCATTCGTTCTCCTCCAAACCTTATATAACATCCCCGCAAAGTAGGAATTATTCCGAAGCCTAATCAGCTTCTCTGCTGTCCTTTATCTGTATCTGGAAGGCGGGCCTTCGCCCGCCCTTCCTTCAGGACACTAACATTACATGTTCATATTAATTGTTCAAAAGCTGGCCTACACGGTCATTCATATCCTTCAAGCCCTCGTCAATCGTAGCGTTCTTGGTCATGATGTTGTCATGCGCTTCATTCAGAATAACCTCAATGTCCGCACTCTTCTCATGAATCGGCATTTCCAGGTAAGTCTGAACGGTATTCAGTGCAGCCTTGCTGTTCTCATCCGCCGGGAAGCCGTCGATGGAGGTGATGGAATTGATCACTTCATCATTCTTGATCGCAGGAATCGTACCGGTGGAAGCAATAACCTTGGCGCCTTCCGCACCCGTTACGAAGTTCATGAAATCAAGGGCAGCTTCCTTATGCTTCGACTTCTGGTTAACAGCCAGGGAAGTAATCGTTCCCAGCGTAGTTCCGGCTTCAACGCCGTCAGGATGAGGGTATTTCACGATGCCCCATTCCGCAGATTGGGATTCGCCGCTCTTCACCTTCTCAATCTGGGTGGCAATGAACCAGCTGCCCATGTTCATCATCGCTACGGAGTTGTTGTAGAATACGCCGGAGTAATGCGTGCTGGAGGTCTTCAGGGTCGCGTAATCCATAACAATACCGTCTTCCTGCTCTTTCAGAATCCGTTCATAGGTAGGCTTCAGGAAGTCATAGTTGCCGCCGACCACGGTGTTCTTGCCGTCCAGAATACCGAACAGTTGAACTGCACTGCGCCAGGTGTGGTAGTGGGCACCGTATACTTTTTCCGAGCCGCTGCCGGAGGTCATCTTGCGGGCCAGCTCGTCGTATTGGTCAAAGGTCATATCATTAGTCGGATAATCTACGCCTGCTTTGTCGAACAAGGCTTTGTTGTAGTAGATCAGCCAGAAGTCACTGCGGAACGGAAGCGCATACACCTCGCCGTTCACTTCAATCTGCTCAACCGTACCGCCGTATACCGAAGGATCGATGGACTTGTCACCCATGTAGGTCTTCAGCGGCTCCAGGTGATTCTGCTTCACAAGGTTCGAGTAACCCGGAATATCCTTAATCGTCAGGACGTCCAGATCCGCCCCGCCCGAGAGCTGGGTACTGAGCATGGTCATATAGTCGGTGGAGCCAAGATCGACATATTCAATGGTTACGTTCGGATGTGCAGCCTTGTAAGCATCGATCAGCGGCTTGTAGTATGCAGTAGCTTCCCAGTCCCACAGCGCCCATTTCAGTGTTACCGGCTCCTGGCTTGGTTCGGAGGAAGCGGTTGCAGCGTTGCCCGAAGCAGGTGCGGCAGTGGCAGCAGCGTCTTTCGTATTGTTATTGCCGGAGCATCCGGCCAGCATGCTCACGGAGAGCGCGGTGGCAAGGGTCATGCCGTAGAATCTTTTCAAGTTCATGTAAGTATCCCCTTTATCTTCTTATGATGGTGCAGCGGCCGGCACCGGTTGATCCGGCCTTAGTTCAAATTGTAAGCCTTTTCAGACCCGATGGGGATGCAAAATCAAACACAGTTCCTTCACTATTCTGTGCTCTTCTCCGCACGGCCTGCCCCGAACCTGTAATTTCTTATCCGAAACCTGTAAAATTCTCCGCTTCTCCCCCTGGCTCTATAATGAAACGCAGGAATATGCTATGGTAGTTGAAAACGCTTTAAATAGGTCCAGTTATAGATGAAGGAGTGTTCACCACGGTACGTAAATCTACTATTAAAAGCCGCATTATTCTGCTCATGACCGCCTTTGCGCTGCTGATTGCCTCGCTGCTGTCTTGGTTCAGCTACGAACTGATTACGTATTACCAGCGCAAAACGACGATCCAGGCGACGGAATTCAACCTCCAGCTCGTCTCCCATATTATCGAACAGGATCTGATTAATCTAACTACGCTGGCGATGACCAGCAGTACCAACTCGTCCACGAACACCCTGCTTACCGAATATTTCGGTTCGGCGGAGGCCAGCCCCAAGCAGGCGCTGAATGTCTTCAATGCGATGCAGGACGATGTGCGGATCAACCGCTCCTATAGCTATGTACGCCGCCTGATTGCCACAGATAACAGCGGAAAGTTCCTGCAGGTGGAGAATTTCGGCACCTCCATTCCGCTTACGATCCATAATATTGGTCAAGTGACCGGTCTGGCGAATGATGCCGAAGAGCAATGGAACCGGGTCATTAAGGACCCGCTCTCCAATTCCTACGGTATTCCCTTCGTGTTCCCGATCTATGGCCGGGGGGCTACCCGGGTGGGCACCGTCTACCTGCTCGCGAATACCTCCGTCATTACGGACAAGCTGAAGGGCTATGCCCTGCCGGAGCACTCCCGGCTGCTGCTTACGCTCGGCGATCATCATTATCAGCTTAACGGAGATCAGGTCAGAGCCATTGAAGAGCCGTACGAGCCGGTAGCCTATACCAGTGACAAGCCTGTCGGCCCCGATACCGAGCTGTCCATGGTGAAAATGCAGGATGATGGGGAAAGCCATATCGTGGTATCGTATCCGGTACGCAGCGGTGTCATGCTCTCGCAGACCTTATCCAGCGACCAGTTCGCGCCCCGGAGCAATATATGGATTCTCGTCCTGCTCGGCGTCTGTCTGCTCGTGCTTGTCTTAAGCGCGATCATTACGCTGTATTTGACCCGCACGATCAGCCTGCCGGTCGAGAAGCTGAAGAAGCGCATGGATAAGATCGCCCAGGGCAACTTCCTGCTCGACCGTAATATTGAATGGAACAGCGAGCTGGGCGATGTCGGCCGGGGCATTAACCGCCTGTCCCAGGATATCGTAGCCCTCATGGACAGCCGGCTCGCGGACGAGAAGCAGAAGCAGGAGCTGGAATACCGGATGCTCCAGAATCAGATTAATCCGCACTTCCTCTACAATACCCTGAATTCTATCAAATGGATGGCTACGATCCAGAACGCCACCGGCATTACGGAGATGACGACCTCCCTGTCCCGGCTGCTCCGCAGCATTGCCAAGGACAACCGGCGGCTGATGCCGCTGAAGGATGAGCTGAGCCTGCTGGATGATTATTTCCTGATTCAGAAATACCGCTATGGCAGCACGGTTACCATGGTCACAGAGATTGAAGAGGAAGCGCTGCTTGGCGGGCTTATCCCGCGCTTCACACTCCAGCCCCTGGTGGAGAATGCGATTTTCCACGGCATCGAGCCCAAGGGCCGGGGCGACATTGTTGTCCGGGTCACGAAGAGCGGATTCACGGATCTGCTCATCACGATCGAGGACAACGGGGTCGGGATGACGGCGGAGCAGATTGCCACCATTCTAACCGTTCCCGGGGACGAGGCCAAGGGCATGCTGGAGAATATCGGGCTGCGCAGTGTGAACGAACGGCTGCAGCTCGCTTTTGGCAGAGAGTACGGCTTGTCCATTGAGAGCGAGCCCGGCCGCTATACCTTAATGAAGCTGCTGCTCCCCTTCCGGCAGAGAGAATAGCTAAGAATCCCCCACAAAGTGAGGCCTTAGCTTCGATGAGTATTCAGGTATTTTGCGGGGACCCCAAAACAATAGCATACCGAGCAAGGATGTGATGAGCTTGATCAAATTATTAATCGCAGATGATGAAGCCCTGGTCTGCATCGGACTTCAGTCCATGCTGAAATGGGAGCAATATAACATTGAGATTGTGGGCATCGCCCATAACGGCGCACAGGAGGAGGAGATGATTGACACCCTCCGCCCGGACATTGTAATTAGTGATATCAAAATGCCGATCAAAAGCGGCCTGGAGGTCGCCGGCTCGGTCCGCCGCAAGTACGGGCGGCTTCCGCTGTTCATCATGCTGACCAGCTATGAGGAATTCCAGTATGCGCGCGGAGCGATCGAGGTCCAGGCTACCGACTACCTGGTGAAGCTGGAGCTGACCCCGGAGGCGCTGGCGGAATCGATCCGCAGAGCGATTTCCACACTCGAAGCCTATCAGACGATGGAGAGCTATCCGAAGCTGGTCCACCGTGGCAATCTCCAGGCCCAGCGGGATAAATTCTTCATCCGGCTGTTCAACAATCTGTTCGAGAACAAGAACCAGTATCTGCTGCAAAAGGAGGACCTGGAGGTGGACCTCTCCGCGCCGGCTTATCTGGTATGTACCTGCCGCATTCTCGGACCGGACACCATCCCGCCGCGCGGGGATAAGCTGGTGGCCTTATGCTCAAGCACCGTGCAGATGGCAAAGGATACGTTGGCCTCCAGAAGCGCCTGCTACGTCACCAGCCTGGATCTGCGCAACTTCGCGCTGACCCTGCCTGTACCGGGTCCCGACCCGCAGCTCTGGATGCCAGACATCCAGATTTTGCTGGCAGATATGGCTTCCGTGCTGCATAATTACTTCAATGTGACCATTATCGGGGCGATTGGCTTCGCAGCGGAAGATCCTTATCTGCTGCAGGGGAGCTATCTCGCTGCCCGGAAGGCGCTGCCCGCCGCTGTGAAGGAGCGCTCCTTCGTCTTCTTCACGGAGGGCGAAGCCCCGCTGCAGGAGCAGCTGCTGTTTGATTTCTCGGAGTCGCGGCTTGAGATCCGCAGAGCTTTTGAAGAGATGGATACCCGCGCCTTGCACAGCATTATCTCCCGGATGATCGAGACCTTCGACGGACGGGATGACCTGCTCGTTCCCGCCACCGATGCCGCCTGCAACATTCTGTACATGGCGACCTCCCTGCTCGCCGACGGGGAGAACATGGTGGAGCAGATCTTCGAGCAGGAGCCGGAGGGCTACCGGGCGATCTACCAGATGCATACCATTGAAGAGATTACCGGCTGGCTCGTCCAGTTCCGGGACGGCTGTGTCCGGATGCTCGCCACCCGCAGACAGAGCTATAAGGAGCAGGTGGTGAAGAATGTACAGGAGTATATCAAAAGAAATCTCGGCACCAAGCTCTCGCTCCATCAGGTGGCGGATGTGTTCAACTTCAGCCCCAACTATCTGAGCCACCTGTTCTCCAAGGTCGCCGGGGTGAACTATGTTGAGTATATCACAGAGACTAAAATCACCGCCGCCAAGGAAATGATGGTCCGCGGCGAAGGCCGGATCTACGAAATCTCCCAGAAGCTCGGCTATGAGAGCGCCTTCTATTTCAGCAAGGTGTTCAAGAAGGTCACCGGGCTCTCTCCCCGGGATTATATGCAGCAGATTGAAGGGAATGCGGGAGCGGAGTAGACGAAGGAAGAAATTAAACGAAGCATGAGAGGAAAGAAAAGTCAAATGAACAAAGGACAAATCGTATTTCTAAACGGAGTGACCAGCTCCGGCAAAACCTCAATAGTCGATGCGATACAGTCGAGATCGCCGGAGTTTTTTTATGTGGTAGCCAATGATCTGTTCGAAGAAACGATCGGGGAACGTTTCCTGCGTGAAGATTACTGGAAGTATCTTAGCGAAGCAATTATCATGATGTACCATACCGCCAAGTTATTCTCGGATCATGGCAAGCATGTGCTGATTGACGGCATTATCGTGGAACGTCCGGGCCTCACGCCTCATTATGAGAAGGTGAAGGATATCTTCGCCGGATACCCGCTATCCATTGTGGAAGTATTCTGCCCCCTGGACATTTGCCGCCAGCGCAATCTGGCCCGGGAGCACCGGAGCGAAGACCAGTCCGAAGAGCAGCACAGGCTGATGGCCCGTGACATCAAGTATAGCTTCAAGGTGAACACGCATGAGAACACCTCTGAAGCGTGTGCGGATCTGATTGTGGGACATTTGTTCGGTAAGCGTACCGGAGAATGATAGGGATGAGATGACGTTATTTGCTTTAAAAAAATGGACGAGGCTGAGGCTGCCGATATAGGTAGCCTTTTTTTGCTGCGTACAAACTGGATGATGGGCTGCGGCAACCTTTCCCGAAGGAGCAAGAGCTGGGCAACCAAGCAAAGCCTGCTATGCGCGTAAGGATTCCACCCAATCGGTGGCGATTAACCTTGGTTAAAGCTCCTCTTTGGGTTGTTTTGCATTTGGCGGACTCAGAGGACGCTATTGTGTGAAAAAACGGACTTTTGCGAGTTTCGCGGACTCAGGGGCGCTTATGTTGTCTTGTAACACTGGAAACGAGGGGAATGTGGTTCATTAGCGGCCACTGAGTCCGCTTAGCCCGGTAGGATCGCGGTATGCATACAAATAACGGCCTGTCAGTCCGCACAGTCTTCGGGGAAGCGCGATGTTGATGCGATGGTAGGCTTGGTGATGCGGCGGTAGGCTTGAACTATGCAGCAACAGGCTTGAACAATGTGGCGGATTTGAAACGATGTAGCGGATTCCTGGTGTGCACAAAACCAATGGAACCATGCTTCCCTTCAACCGCCTTCAAAATGTAAGCGCTCAAAAAATCCTCTTGAAAGAACCTCCGGCGGATGATAGGATTAAGGCGAATGTTTAGTAAATTTATTAACTAAAAAGGCGTGATCAGCTTGGCAACGATTAAAGACATCGCCCGGGAGGCCGGCGTATCAGCCGCAACCGTATCCAGAGTGCTAAATAACGACCTGTCCCTGGCTGTCAGTGAGGAGACACGCAGCCGCGTATTCGCTGTGGCCGGGCAGCTGGGCTACAAGCCCTCACGGGTGCGGCAGCTGAAGCGGGAGAATGAGCTGGGCAGCAAGACCGTCTCGCTTCTGCTCTGGTGTTCCCCCGAAGAGGAACGGGACGACCCTTATTACGGCTCCATCCGGCGCGGCGTGGAGCTGCGCTGTGAAGAGCTGGGCATCCGGCTGGGCCAGACGCTGCGCGGACACAGCACGCCAGTCCCGCTCCGGCCTGCGGGTGACGGGCTTATCGTAGTCGGCGGAAGCTTCCAGCCGGGAGAGCTTGCGAAGCTGCACCCGGACCGGGGCACCACGGTGCTTGTCGACCATTACTCGGAGCGCACGGAATATGACTCCGTGCGGACACATTTCCGGCAGGCTGTCGATCAGGCGCTGGGCCATCTGCTGGAGCTCGGCCACCGCGAGATCGCCTTCATGGGAGGCGGCAGCGGGGAGGAGCGCCGCAGGCATCATTACACCCGGATTATGCAGAGCCAGGGCTGCTATGATCCGGCGCTGATTCGCACGGGAAGCTGGACCAGCGCTGACGGCTACCGGATGATGAGCGAGCTGCTGGCAGGCGTAAGGCGGCCTACGGCCTGCTTCGCCGCCAGTGATCCGCTGGCGGTCGGCGCTCTGCGCGCCCTGCACGATCACGGGATACAGGTGCCTGCCGGGATGGCTGTCGTCGGCTTCGATGATATCGAGATGGCGGCCTATGTTCAGCCTCCGCTGACAACGGTCCGCGCCTATCCCGAGCAGATGGGCAAAGCTGCGGTTCAGCTGCTCGCCGAGCGGTTCGAAGGACGCGAAGCCCCTTCGCATTCGATGATCGGCACGAAGCTGATTGTCCGCGAGACCAGCGGCGGGACCAGAGATTAGCCGTAGTAAGGTAGCACACAGCAAGTAATGATTGCTCTATTCCAATACCCAAGGAGTGTTATGATCATGAACATTTTTGCAGACGAATCACTAGGCTTGTTCCATCTTCAGTCCAAAGACACCAGCTATATCATCCAACTGGTAGAGGGTTACCCTGCCCATGTCTACTGGGGCGCACGGCTCCGTCATGATAAAAGTCTGGCGGGGATACTTGAGCTGCGCGAACGCGCCTCTTTCTCGCCCACCCCGCTGCCGCAGAAGCCCTCCCTCTCGCTGGACGCCCTGCCCCAGGAGTATCCGCAGTATGGTACGAGTGATTTCCGGCGGCCCGCTTATCAGGTTCAGCTTGCCGATGGCACGCGGATCTCAGAGCTGCAATATGCAGGCTATGTAATCACACCGGGCAAACCGGCACTGGATGGACTGCCTGCGGTCTATGCAGAGAGTGAGGCAGAAGCGCTCACGCTTGAACTTACCCTGAAGGATGACTACGCCGGTCTGACGGTCAGACTGCTATATACGGTGTTCGCTGACCATCAGGCGATCACGCGCTCTGTCCGCTTCGAGCATAACGGTGAAGCCCCGCTCCGGCTGGAGCAAGCGCTTAGCGCATCGGTGGATTTTGCCGATTCTGCGTATGACACCCTGCATCTGAGCGGCGCATGGGCCAGAGAGCGCCATGTTCAGCGCCGCCCGCTTAACCCCGGAGCCGCGCTGTCCCTGGAGAGCCGCCGCGGTTCAAGCAGCCACCAGGTCAATCCCTTCCTCGCGCTTCTGCGCCCGGGTGCAGATGAAGATCAGGGTGACGTCTATGGCTTCAGCCTTGTCTACAGCGGCAGCTTCAGCGCTACTGCCGAGGTGGAGCAGTTCGGGCAGACCCGTGTAAGCATCGGGATTAATCCGTTCGACTTCTCCTGGCTGCTGGAGCCGGGCCAATCCTTCCAGACCCCCGAGGCCGTGCTCGTCTATTCCAGCGAAGGCATCGGCGGCATGTCGCGCACCTATCACCGTCTGTACCGGACCCGACTCTGCCGCGGTGTTCACCGTGATCAGGCCCGGCCGATTCTGGTCAACAACTGGGAGGCGACTTACTTCGACTTCAATGCGGACAAAATCGCAACCATCGCCAAAGCAGCAGGCCCGCTCGGCATTGAGCTATTCGTCCTGGACGACGGCTGGTTCGGCAGACGCGACAAGGATAACAGCTCACTAGGCGACTGGTTCGAGGACCGCCGCAAACTGCCTGAAGGTCTCGCTGATCTGGCAGGCCGGGTCAACAAGGAGGGCGTACAGTTCGGTCTATGGGTGGAGCCGGAGATGGTCTCGCCGGACAGTGAGCTGTACCGCAAGCACCCAGACTGGTGCCTGCATGCCGAAGGACGCCGCCGCACGGAAGGCCGCAACCAGCTGATCCTGGACCTCTCCCGCCCGGAGGTATGCGACTATCTGTATGAGACGTTAAGCGCGGTCTTTTCCAGTGCCCCGATCCGCTATATCAAGTGGGACATGAACCGCAATATGACCGAGATTGCATCGGCGAAGGCTGCCCCAGAGCGGCAAAAAGAAACCGCCCACCGCTATATGCTCGGCCTGTATAATCTGCTGGAACGCCTGACCTCGCGCTTCCCGGATATTCTGTTCGAGAGCTGCTCCGGCGGCGGCGGCCGGTTCGATCCGGGCATGCTGTTCTATATGCCGCAGACCTGGACCAGCGACAACACCGATGCGGTGGAACGCCTGGCGATTCAGTACGGCACAAGCATCGTCTACCCGGCCAGCAGCATGGGCGCACATGTATCTGACGTTCCGAACCATCAGGTAGACCGCATTACCTCCCTCGCTATGCGCGGCGATGTAGCGATGAGCGGTAACTTCGGCTATGAGCTGGACCTCACAAAGTTCACTGAAGCGGAGAAGGACCTGGCCGCCCGGCAGATTGCCCAGTACAAGGAGATCCGCACGCTGGTGCAGCAAGGGGACATGTACCGTCTGCTGAGTCCGTTCGAGGGCAGCGGTGAGACCGCCTGGATGTTCGTCAGCGAGGACAAGACCGAAGCCTTCGTCGCTTACTTCCGCGTACTCGCGAGACCTAATCCGCCAATCTCGCGCCTTACGCTCAAGGGACTGAACCCGGAGCTGGATTACGTGCTTGAGACGGGGGCAAAAGGCAGCAACGAGCATCTTCACGGCGGCGCAGAAGCTTCTTCGGCAACAGAAGGCGACAGCTCCGCTCCGTTCCGGACCGCCTTCGGCGGGACACCGCTCGGTGGAGACCGCCTGATGCGCATGGGTCTCGTAGTCTCCGACCTGCGCGGAGATTATGCAAGCTGCACCTACCGCCTGAGAGCGGTGCAGCGCTGATCTGTAGCTTTCGTTCTGCGGGCGGTGCAGCACTGATCCGCAGCTTCCTTTTCACTATAAGACTTATGCACGGTTTAGCTTCAGGCATACCACAGGCGTCAGCCTCCTTTAGGAGATTGACGCCTGTTTTTTTTGTGGAAAGATGCAGTCAGGAAGGCGGCTTGCTGGCGGTTTATTAACGACTAACGCCTACTCCTGTTCCTGCCCCTGTTCCCGGCCAAGCAGTCCGCTGAGCGCCTCCGTTACGTTCATGCCGGTCAGCGTCTTGGTCAGCTCAGGCACCTGGGCCATGATTTTGGCGATATCGCCGGTGATTTTGTTCACGCCTGAGGAAGCCCCGTCCTGGGAGATGACGGTGATCTTGTCTACCTTGGCCAGCGGGGAGGCGATTTTCTCAGCCAGCTCGGGCAGGATTTTCAGGAATTCCACGGTCAGGGCGGCTTGAGTGAACTGTTTGTATGCTTCGGCCTTCTTCTGCAGCGCTCCCGCTTCCGCCGCTCCGGCCAGCTGGACGATCTCCGCATTCGCCTTGCCTTTTGCCAGCTCCGCCTCGGCTGTTGCCAGCCCGCGCTTAGTCGTCGTAGCGGCTTCGGCTTCCGCCTCCAGAATCTGCCGCTGCTTGGCAGCTTCCGCCCGCATAACCGTAGCCTGATTCTCCGCCTGGGCAGGCTTGATCACCGTTGCCTCCAGCTCCCGCTGTCTCAGCTCAACCTCGATCTCCCGGACTGTGCGGTTGGCTTCGGCCTCCATCTGTGTGATCTTGACCTGTTCCGTAACCAGTGACTGCTTGATCTTATTCTGCTGCAATTCGTACGCCAGATCCGCCTGCGCCTTCTTCACCTCGGTCTCCAGCTTGAAATCAGCCTGCTTAATATTCAACTCCTTTTCGAACAGGGATTCCTTCGCACGGGCGGCGGTTCCCGCTTCTATGGTCGCCTGATGGGCATTGGCTTTGGCAATGGAGGATTCCTTCTCCGCTTCGGCTTGCTTGATCTGAATGTCGCGTTCGGCCTCAGCCTTGGCAATACTGGCATCGCGGCGGATACGCTCAATCTCGGGCACCCCCATATTGTCGATGTACCCTTTGTCGTCGGTAATCTTCTTGATGGTGAAGCTGACCACCTCCAGCCCCATCTTGTCGAGGTCCTCCGAGCAGGTCTCCCGCATCTTGCTGTTGATCTCGTCAGGGGTCTTCAGGATAGATTCTACGGTGAGCTGGCCGATCAGGCCGCGCAGATGACCCTCCACCGAATGCAGAATAATTGTCTCTCGGTCTTCTTCCGGCCGGTCAATGAACTGCTCGCTGGCTGTGAGAATAGCGGTTGGATCGCTTTTAATCTTAATCTGGGCGACCGCCTCCAGGTTCAGCTTGATGCCCTGGCGGGAAAACATGGCCTGCGCCGGGATCACATCGAAGCTCATCAGCATCATGGAGATGGTTTTATTGTTCTGGAAGCCGGGGATAACGAATGTCCCGCCGCCCTGGACCACTCTTTTGCCGCCGAGACCGTATACGATCATGGCCTGATTGGGCGGAACCTTTTTATACGCGGTCACAATACTGGTTAACGCCAGCAGAATTACAACAACAATAGCTCCGGTTACATATAAAATTAACATTTGCTCCGACACTCCCCGTTAGTTTTGTTCCATTTCCCTCTCGAACAAAGTGACCGCTGCGATCCCCTTATCCGTCTTCACAATAATCACCCGATCGCCCCGCAACAGCGACTGGCCGGATTCGGCACGCACGCCGATGGAGCGCATGGTCCCGTGCAGCACATACTTCATCTCTCCCACGGCCCCATTCGCTGCGGCGATGCTGATATAGCCGAGCTGGCCTGCCGGGTCATAATCAAGTTCACTCATACTGCTGTCATACCGGGTCATCACCCGGGCCAGCACCGTGTAGAGCAGGATGCCCGGCAGCAGGGCGATCAAGGTACAGACCAGTACCACGGCGAACAGCTGCATCCCGCTGAACTGGACAAGCAGATACCCCGTGCCGCCCCAGACGGTGACAAACACCATCAGCGGAAGAATCGGCAGAAAACCAGGCCCCCCGGCATCGCCTCCCCCGACATGCAGGTGGCCTTCCAAGCCGTGCCCATGAATACTGCCACTGAGAATAAGCAGAAGTCCAACCCAAAAGCAGACGATAAATACAGTAGCGATGGTAACCCCCTCCTTTCAATGGATTGGTGATACGGTAACTGACTAGTATGAGGATGAATAAACCGACTAATTATTGTTGTTATACGTCTTTTTTTCACTTCCACTTGTCGCTATTGCCCCTAATTTCCACTTTAGGCTGCCTGGTTGTGTATGGCAGAGGCGCAATTGGATTCAAGGGCACTTGTGCTCTTCATTTGCTCATTTAGCCAACTTTCCTGGAATTCAGGAGCACTAGTGCTCTTCATTTGCTCGTTTAGCCAACATTCCTGGGATTCAGGTGCACTTGTGCTCTTCATTTGCTCGTTTAGCCAACTTTTCTGGAATTCAGAGGTACTTGTGCTCTTCATTTGCTCGTTTAGCCAACATTCCTGGGATTCTGGTGCACTTGTGCTCTTCATTTCCACCTCCAGCCCACTTCCAGCGCAATCAGTGGGATTTATCCCTCTCATTTCCGCATCCAGCCCACTTCCAGCGCAATCAGTGGGATTTATCCCTCTCATTTCCGCATCCAGCCCACTTCCAGCACAATCAGTGGGATTTATCCCTCTCATTTCCTCTTCCAGCCCACTTTCGGCTGCATCTGAGGGATTTATCCCTCTCATTTCCTCTTCCAGCCCACTTTCGGCTGCATCTGAGGGATTTATCCTTCTCATTTCCACCTCCAGCACACTTCCTCCGCAATCAGAGGGATTTATCCCTCACCTGCACAGCAAAAAGACCACAGCAGCAGCAGGGCTCTCCGTGGTCGGTTAATCGATCATGGCGCTCATCCTCTCTCTTCGAGGCTTACGGGGTTAGCTGACGGATTCGGGCAGCGAGATTGCCCTACCTCACCAGAGCCATAGTATCACGCTGGCAAGGATTCACCCCGGGTACTCAGCAGCCCATCCTTAAGCCGCCTGCACCAGTTGGTTCCCCCGTTCCCGTTACGGAATTCAGCCATTTCAAGAACAGTGTCATTTCATTCGGTTGTTGATTGAATCTTACGCCTGTAGCCATTTAATGTAAAACCTCACGGATGACAAAAGAAGTCAAAAATGCTGTCCCTTCGGGAATGAAGGCGCATTCTTCAGTTCGGCTCTTAACCGCCCGGCGATTTGCTCCTGCTATCGTCTGTTTACACCAACGTTACTCTTCCTCTCACTTACTTCTCTTCCTACGCCCACTCCCCTGCTCATCTGCTCATCTACTCACTCTTTCTTCTACTTACTCTCTCTTCTACTTACTCTCTCTTCTACTTACTCTCTCTTCTACTCCTATACTCACTAACTTCTCACTTACTCACCTACTCACTTACTCACCTACTCACCTACTCTTCTACTCCCACTCACATCCTCATCACTTTCCTCTATCCTACTTCTCATAAACCTTACCCCCCCACCTTTCTTCCCCATCCCACTACTCAAAATTTGAAATATTCACATTTCCGTCACTTGATGCTCATTGTGCAATCTTTCCCTTTGAGCAATAATAGAACCTATAGATTCTATAGCGCCTTTAACTTTTGAAGAAAGGAGGACCATTGAAATTTGAATTCCAAACTGAATTTGCGGGACAAAAAAAAGGAAGCCACCTTCTACGCCCTAGCCGTAGCGGCCTTCGAGCTTGCGCTTGAGCATGGCATGGATGGCTTCATTGTTGACGATGTTGTTCAGAAGGCCGGGTATTCCCGGCGGACTTTTGCCAATTACTTCTCCTGCAAGGAAGAAGCAGTGGCCGCCTATTTCATTGGCAATATTGCTGCCAAAGAGAAAGAAGAAGCGAATAACACGCTGGCCGGTCAACCGCCGGATGCTACACCGCTTGATGTCCTGTACAACCTGCTGAAGCTGCAATTCACCTCGGAGTTCCTGCATAAGCTGCGGCAGTTCGTCTCCCTGGCGAATCAATATCCGTCTCTGGAGCCTTACATTCTCAATGTCTTCCGGCATTTGCAGATCACAGCCCAGGAGACACTGGAGCAGTTCACCCGTGGACGGTATGCCGATGGATATACCCACCTGCTGGTAGGTGCCGTCTATGGGGCATTCGTGCCTATCTTGGACGGACGGCTGAATGTCATGCTGCCGGGCGAACAGCTGAGTGAAGGCTCCGATGCCATGCCGTTTGAACAATACCTGAATTCTATGTTTGCTTATTTACGTAACGGCTTCTAAATTCACAGATAAAGAGGAGAAACCACTACATGTCTACCTTTCTATACCGCTTAGGGAAATCGGCTTATGCCAAGCCTTGGGCCTTCATTGCAGTCTGGATCATTGTACTCGGAGTTGTAGGCACCCTGATTGGAGTCAATGGCATTCAATCCAGCTCTGAGATGAAAATTGAAGGCACAGAGTCGCAAAAAGTGCTGGATAAGCTGACAAAAGAGCTGCCCGCTGCAGCCGGAGGCCAGGCTAGTATCGCCTTCACTGCACCGGACGGCGAACGTCTGGATACGCCTGAGCGGTCCGCACTATTGCTGAAGGCCATTAATGATGTATACAACATGGAATATGTCATAAACCCTGTAGAGCTCGCAGCACAAGCAGCGGCCGCCGCTAGTCAAGCCGCTGCTGATCCTTCCGCCGCTACGGGCCAAGCCGCTGCCGATCCTTCCGCCGCCGCTGGTCAAGCTGCCGCCGATCCTTCCGCTGCTGCCGGCCAATCCGCCGCTGATCCTTCCGCCGCCGCTGGTCAAGCCGCTGCCGATCCTTCTGCCGCTGGTCAAACCGCTGCTGATCCTTCCGCCGCCGCTGGTCAAGCTGCTGCTGCGCAGGCGATGCCGTTCGGTCCGCTGATTGCCGAAGGCGCTCCGGTTCCCGGCGTGATGCTGTCGGCTGACGGCAGTATTGCCCTATTCCAGTTCCAGTTCACGGTTCAGCAGACCTCTCTGCCATCGGAGGTGCCGGATAAGATCATCGATACCGTAACCGAGGTGGAACAGTCCGGTTCAGGCATTACCGCGATTCCAAGCGACTCGCTCAAAAGCATGCCAGCCATCGGCTCCACGGAAGCTATCGGCGTAGCCGTTGCTGCCGTCGTCTTGTTCCTGACGCTGGGCTCGGTTGTCGCTGCAGGCTTGCCGCTGTTGACCGCGCTTCTCGGAGTCGGCATCAGCGTCGGAGGTGCCTTTGCCCTCGGCAGCCTGATCCAGATGAACGATATTACACCGGTTCTTGCCGTGATGATCGGTCTCGCGGTAGGGATCGACTACTCGCTGTTCATTGTGAACCGGCAGCGCCGTCTGATCCTGGATGAGAAATTAAGCGCAGCCGAAGCAGCCAGCCGGGCACTGGGCACCGCAGGCAGTGCCGTATTCTTCGCCGGTCTGACCGTTATTATCGCCTTGTGCGGCATGCTCGTCATTGGCATCGGCTTCTTATCGACAATGGCACTTGTGGCTGCGGCCAGTGTTCTGATTAACGTCCTGCTGGCCTTGTCCCTGCTGCCTGCGCTGCTCGGACTGGTCGGTGAACGGATCGTAACCGCCAAAGCCCGGACGAAGAACACCACTGCCGCCGCCAAAGCGCAGCACAGCTTCTCGCACCGCTGGGCAAATGCCACGGTGAAATACCGTTGGGCCATCATTGTGCTGGTGGTGCTGGTGCTTGGCACAGCTGCCATTCCAGTGACCAAGATGGAGCTGGGTATTCCATCCGGCGCCTCGGCGAACCTGGATACTCCGGCCCGCCAGAGCTATGATGTCATCTCCAAAGGGTTCGGCGAAGGCTTCAACGGCCCGCTGCTGCTGGTCGCTGAGACGAAGAATCCGTCTGAGAAGATCTCCATGCCAATTCTGGGCAAGCTGGTTCAGGAGCTGCAAATGCACGATAATGTGACCCTGGTCTCTCCGCTCGGTGTCAGTCCCACCGGCGATCTCGCCATCATAAGCCTGATTCCGAAGACAGGGCCCACAGATACCGCAACCAGAGACCTTGTACAGGAGCTGCGCGATCCGGCGTCCAGCCTGACCACCGGCAACAATATTAATCTTGGCGTGACCGGCTTCACCGCCATCAATATTGATATGTCCTCGAAGCTGTCCGATGCCTTCCCTGTATACATCGGGATCATCGTGATCCTGTCGCTGATCATTCTGCTCCTGGTGTTCCGGTCCATTATCGTGCCAATCAAAGCGACCGTCGGCTTCGTGCTAAGTATTCTTGCCACCTTCGGCGTGACCACCGCCGTCTATCAGTGGGGCTGGCTGCATTCGCTGTTCGGCTTCGATACCGGCGGACCGCTGCTCAGCTTCATGCCAATCCTGGTTACTGGTATTCTGTACGGACTTGCCATGGATTACCAGGTCTTCCTGGTCAGCTCCATGCGTGAAGCTTATGTCCACGGCCGCCATGGCAAGGACAGTGTCGTTCACGGCTACGATCTGGCCAGCCGCGTTGTACTCGCTGCAGGCGTGATCATGGTGTCCGTCTTCGCCGGCTTCATCTTCGCCCCGGATGCGATGATTAAGCAGATCGGCTTCGCACTGGCCTTCGGCATCTTGATCGATGCCTTCATTGTCCGGATGACGCTGGTTCCGGCCGTCATGGCCGTCTTCGGCGACAAAGCCTGGTGGCTGCCGAAATGGTTGGACCGCCTGCTGCCGAATCTCGATGTCGAAGGCGATAAGCTGATCGCCAAGCTGAATGCCGAGAGCGGACAGAAGCACTAAATCTTCCCCCATAAAGCAGAGACTTGGCTTCGATGATTACCAGGTACTTTGCGGGACCCCCAGACATGTATATCTCCCCGGAATAACGGACGGTGCTCCCGCCGTACTCCCGGTACAAATAGAGCCTGCGGCATCGTCCGCAGGCTCTATTTTGATATAATGGCTATAATTGAATTCAAATCCTAAGGAGGAGTACCCGTGAACATCGTAGAACTGGACCTTGCTCAGAACCAGCAGGAAATCTCCAGACTTCTGGAGGAACACAGCCGCGGCATAGACAGCAGCATTCCACCTTATCAGCGTGAGGTAATCTCCCTGGCGGCCTACGAGAACGGCGTCTTCGTTGGCGGCATTACCGGAGATATCGTCTGGAATATCCTGAACGTGCACTTACTGGCCGTTGACCCCACGTACAGAGGCAATGGACTCGGCAAGGCCCTGCTGGAAGAGATGGAACATAGGTCCTCACTTCGCGGTTGTAAGGTTAGCGAATTAACCACAATGAGCTGGCAGGCGCCGCATTTTTATCAGAAGCAGGGGTATGAGATCTTCGGTGAAATCAAGGATTGTCCGCATGAAGGGCAGAGCAAATATTATCTCCAGAAAAACCTGAAGCCCGGTTCCCCCTCCTAAGGGGGCCCGGCGCTTCGCACTATCCCGTTCAAACCACACTGAAAATCACATGCTTCCCGGCCGCCAGCGCCTTCCCGTAAAAGTCCAGCAGGCCTGAAAATTCACTCTTCACTGCCTCGCTAAGCTGCTCTGTCACACCGCCCGGCTCCAGCTTCTCCAAGTCTACCTGCTGCATTGCCGCAATAATATCTTCCAGCTCATCATGCTCCGTGCAGGCGAAGAACCCGTCCTCCTCTTCCAGCTCAAACACATGGACGCCGACAACAGCTTCACTTAACGGGTCGCCTTCTATAGGTTCACTGGCGGAGACTCCGGTTAATGCGAGATGCAGCTCCTCCCACAGCTTGTCGATGTCGAAGTATTCACTTCCGCCTTCAATGAGCTTCTCCAGCGTATCCATCAGCTCTGAACCGTCCATCTTCATCATGCGCTCCAGCGTATCCTCATCCACCATGACATATTGGCCCAGCATCCCCATTTGCCATTCCTCCTTATATAAGGTACGGCTGCCCACGCTCCACTCTCCTTACAGAATAGGCGACAGCAGCCGGGAAATCCCCTCTTTCAGCTTGATCACAAGCGAGCGCTGCGCATACCGTTCAACCGTAAGCTCCGAGCACAGTCTGACATCATTCAGGAAAATATCCTGGAGCTGTTCGGCAATCGCCCGGTCATACACAATGGCATTGACCTCGAAGTTCAGCCGGAAGCTGCGGGAATCGATGTTCATCGTTCCAACAGAGGCAACCTCCCCGTCTGCGACAATCGTTTTGGCGTGCAGGAAGCCGTTCTCGTAGAGCAGGATTTTGGCCCCGTAATTCAGCAGATCTCCGGCATACGCCCAGGTGGCCCAATACACGAACGGATGGTCAGGCTTGTTAGGGATCATGATCTGCAGATCGACTCCGGAGAGCAGGGCGATTTTGCAGGCATCCATGAAGCTGGTGTCCGGTATGAAGTACGGGGTCTGGATATACACACTTTCCTTGGCTGACAAAATCAGCTTAATATACATGTTCTTCAGATGCTCGGTTGACGAATTGGGGCCGCTCGTAATGATCTGGACCGGGCTTGTCCCTGTATGCTGCTCCATGTTGAAGACGAATTCCCCGTAATCTCCGCGCTCATGCTTCCCGGCCTGATGCCAGTCGAGGATGAATCTGCCCTGGATATGGCTGACGGCATTTCCGGTGATCCGAAGATGAGTGTCCCGCCAGTAGCCGAACCTCGGATCCTGCCCCAGATATTCATCCCCCACATTGAACCCGCCGATATAGGCGATGCTTCCGTCAATAATGCATAGCTTGCGGTGATTCCGGTTGTTGATCCTGAAGTTCAGCGGCTTGATCAGGGACGGGAAGAACACTTCAACCTCCCCACCTGCTGCACGCAATTCCCTGAAAAAATGCCGCGAAATCCGCTTGGAGCCGACTTCATCATATAACAGCCGCACCTTCACGCCTTCCCGCGCCTTCAAGATCAGCTCTTCACGCAGCTTCATGCCCAGCTGGTCCGGCTGAATGATGTAGTACTGAATATTGATCTCTGCGCGGGCAGAGCGGATATCCTCGAACAATGCGGCGAACTTCTGATGGCCGTCACTGTAAATAACAATCTCATTATCGTTAGATAACAAGCCGTGCGACGAGCGGATATTCATGTTGATGAGCTGGGCATAGTTCTGCAGCAGCTGCGACCTGTCATCCGCCCCTTCTGCGAAGGCTGCCAGCTGCTTGTCCGCTTCAGCCTGGACATATTCCTGCTCTTCGATGAAGAGCTTGTAGAAATTCCTTTTTTTGAGATTGCGTCCGAAGAAGATATACAAGACAAATCCCAGAATCGGGATGAAAAACAATACCATCAGCCAGGCCCAGGTGTACCCCGCCTCCCTGCGCTCAATGAACAGAAAGCCCAGGGCCAAAATGATGTTAATGAGGGTGACGACTGTGGTTAGACTTGCAAACTCCATGCTCTTTCCCCTTTCCTCTCTGTCTCTCTCTGCTGCCTAAAAGTCTTCCAGCACCTTGGACCTGTCGCCATGAATCCTGTCCAGATGCTCCTCTCCCCAGTAGCATAACAGGTCCAGCGCGGGCTTCAGCCCCCAGCCGTAGGCCGTCAGCTCATACTCCACTCTGGGCGGAATCTCCTGGTAGATGGTCCGCGAGATTATTTCATCGTTCTCCAGGCCTCTTAACTGGGCGGTCAGCACTTTCTGGGTGATGCCGGGGATGAGCCGCAGCAGCTCGGAGGTACGCTTGGGTCCGGTCATCAGATGGTAGATAATCAGCGGCTTCCACTTACCGCCCATCACTTCCAGCGCCGCCTCTACTCCGACTCTATACTTCTTAGGAACGCTATCGTCACTCTGTTCAGTCATTGCTTCTGCCTCCATTTATGTAGGGAACCTCAACGTTCCTATGGAACATACACCTTCCTATAGAACAGCAAAGTGCGTACTTCCAGATTATTTGATTCCTGTTTATAATAGCATCAGCCAAGGAACAAGGCTACAAACCTGCTAGTAAGAAAGGTAGTGAAGATACAATCATGAGCGTATTAATCGTCGTATCGCATCCGAGACAAGATTCCCTGACCTTCCAGGTGGCCCGCCGTTTCGCTGAGGGATTGAGCCAGGCCGGCCATGATTATGAGATATTGGATTTGCATGGGATAGGATTTGACCCTGTTCTACAAGGGCGGGAGGAACTCCATATGACTGCAGGTGAACAGGAATACCCCTATTCTCCTGAATTAGAGCGGGAAATGGAGCGGTTGCGGCAGCATGACGGCCTGGCCTTTGTTTTTCCGCTGTGGTGGTGGCATCTGCCAGCCATGCTGAAGGGGTATATCGACCGGGTGCTGAACAACAGGGTTGCCTACGGCACAAGTAATCTGCATGATTATCGTGCGCTGTGGCTGGCTCTGGCAGGCGTAACAGAGGAGCAGATGAAGAAGCGCAGCTATGATGAGGCCACCACGCGTCTGCTGAACGTAGGGATTGCCGATTATTGCGGAATCACAGACTCCAGAGTAGAATTCCTCTACGATACTGCGAGTTCCGCACCCGGACACCGTGAGGCGTTGCTGGAACAGGCCTATCAGGCGGGACTACATTATGGCAAAGGGGAAAACTGACAAATCGCAGGAATAAGGGAGATCACAGCATCACATCAAATTCACCCACATAAACTGCGTTTCCAGTCACTTCTATAGTGTTGCCGTTATCAGACACGGACACTCTGACTCTGCCGTCCCTGCCGATCTCTTGGCCCTGTTCGATTACAAGCTCTAGCGCAGCGGTCTGTCTGCTGATGTACCTGGAATAGTAGGCTCCCATCACCCCGGAGGCGGTGCCAGTCACCGGGTCCTCGGTGGTCCCAGAGAACGGGGAGGAGAAATGGCGGGCGTGCATACGGGCATCAGGATCATACGTCTGCTGGCAGAACGGGTGAATGGATGAGCGGGGCATCTCCTTCAGCACCTCAGGGAACCGCTGGTTGTCAGGCTGCATCCGGGTGAAGGCGGACAGGCTTTTGACGGGGACGATTAAGGTCCATGTGCCTGTACTGCCGTACATGGTTGGCAGGGTCTGATCAATATCACCGGGTTCGAGGCCGATCGAGCGGGCCAGGTCTTCAAGCGATCCGTTAAAGGGTTGAAACTGCGGGCTGGCCTGTCTCATCGTCATATAGAGGCTGTCGTGATCTTCTGTGAAACGGATGGGCAAGACTCCTGCTTTGGTCTCGATCGTCAGCTCGTTAGCGTCTCCAAGGAGGCTCTTGGTCTTCAGAGCAAATAACGTCGCTAGGGTCGCATGGCCGCAGAGATTAATCTCATGCCCGGGTGTAAAATAGCGGATTCTGAGATCCGCCTGGGTGGATTTTAACGGAAACGCCGTCTCATTAAAACCAACCTTCGCTGCAATGTCCTGCATTTGCTCCTCCGAGAGTGCTCCGCCGTCCAGGACAACCCCTGCCGGGTTCCCTTTGTTTGGAATGCTGCTGAACGCATCGTAATGATAGACTTTGATGTTCTGCACACCTGCACCGCCTGTCTTTTTTTGAGTAATATGATAGCATAAATGTATATACTGTGAATTTAAGATATTTAGGCATTATGATATGTTCGGTTTTTCGATTACATTTGGACTACATGCCTCCGCCACGCCCAATGTGGTCGGTTTTTCGATTACATTCGGACCACGCGCCTCCGCCACGCCCAATGTGGTCGGTTTTTCGATTACAATTGGACCACGCGCCTCCGCCACGCCCAATATGGTCGGTTTTTCGATTACATTTGCACCACGCGCCTCCGCCACGCCTAATGTGGTCGGTTTTTCGATTACATTTGGACCACATGCCTCCCTCACGCCCAATGTAGTCGGTTTTTCGATTACATTCGGACCACATGCCTCCCTCACGCCCAATATGGTCGGTTTTCCGCGTTCAGACAAAAAACAGCAACGGACCTCCCTCTAAAAAGGAAGGTATCCGTTGCTGCAATCATAAAAAATATACAATTTGTCTACTCTGCTGTCTATTCAGCCATCTACTCAGCCGTATCCTTCTTCCCCAGCCAAGCCAGCTCCGCCATCGCCCGCAGCGGTCCGCGCAGGCCTGACGCTACTTCCGCTTCGCTCTGCGCTTCCGGCTTATCGCTCCAGATGGAGAAGGTGCTGCCGATGAGTTCACGCGGATAGGCTCCGGTGTATTCCTGCTTAGCTTCCCCGGTACGGTTCGGGAACAGGCCGGGATGCCAGGAGGCGCGGATTTTCTCGCCAGTCGGATACGTGTAGCCTGCATGTTCACCCAGCACATAATACAAGTAGCCATCATTGTAGTTGATTACCTGATGCCCCTTGGTGAGAATGTCTTCCACCGGGGCCATCATCGGGTGCCACTTCGTCCAATACGTGATCTGGATGGACGGCTTGGGCGCGACCCGCTGAATCTGATCCGCACGATAGAGGCCATCATTCCAGGCACGGACGGTCCAGCCCTTCGACTCCAGATGTTCAGCAACCTCGTTAAGGTAATCAATATAAGTATCCACGCCCGTGCCTCCGCTGATGTTCAGCACATTCCGGGCATACTCCGCAAGCTGCGGGTACTTATCGAACTCCGCGAAGTTGATGAATTCATCCCCGCCAATATGAAAATAACGGCTGCCCGCAAATAACTCCGCGTATTCGTCAATCAAATCCAGCACGAACCGGCGGGCTGCCGGATTCGTAATATCCAGCGCCCCCGGAGCCGGAGTTCCCGCTGCATCCTTAAGCAGCCACTCGGGATGAGTGCGGAGCGCCTGTCCCAGATGCCCCGGTGAATCCAATGAAGGTATGATATCCACATGATAACGCTGTGCCTCAAGAATAATCGCCTTCATCTCCTGCTTGGTTAAAGCTTGCTCCGACACTACCTCAGGATGGCTCTCGCTCATCAGCCGGAAGCCTTCGTTCTCGGAAAAATGCAGCTGCAGCGTATTCAGCCGCAGCCGGGACATCTCTCTAATCCGCTCCAGGAGCCAGTCTTGGCTGTAGAATTTGCGGCCAATGTCGATATGCAGCGCCCGCTCTCGAATGACAGGGTAATCGGTGATGGTGCCGCAAGGCACGGAGCCGTCATCTGCCAGCCGCTGCAGCAATGTCCACAGACCATACATCACGGCCCGTTCACTTGACGCGGTGATCTTCGCATAAGTCCCGATGTCAATGACGTAAGCTTCCTGGCTGTCCAGGTCTCCCGCTGCTTCATGATCCGTCAGCTCAATGACGATATCGCCTGAAGCGGGCGGCTCCGCGCCCCCGTGTACAAGAGTCATGATGTAGTCAGCGGGGGTCAGAATGCCCGAGAATTGGCCCAGAACCATAAAGACTGTTTCGTTCAGAACACTGTTATTATCCGATCTCGCATTGTCCACAATTCGCGCTTTGAACCCGGCAGACAAGCGCCATTGTCCCCCGGCTACCGCCGCAATCTGCTGCTGTACACCGGTAAGCGGGCCGTTATTGGAGGTTTGCCGATCTAATGGTTCATCCATATCCATCCCCATACTTTTCTCACCTCTTCCTTCTTCGCCTGGATCAGCTCAGCCGGATACCAACCGTTGTAATCTCATGTCCGCCAAGCGGAAGCTTCAGCGAAGCGGCTCCTTCTAGCTGAAGCTCTTCACCTTCTGTTTCCAGTACATTTGAAGCATAGATGGCGGCAGCCGGAAGCGCTGGTTCCAGCTCCAGTATACAGGACTCGCCCGTCATGTTGAACCAGCGGAGCAGCACATCGCCGCGCTCTTGGTTCAGCTTCATAGAGGAGAATGCAGCGGTCCCGCCGCTCCAGCGGACGGCCGAATACACGGCAGGAATCGTTCCCGCGTGAACCTCTGCCTGCGCACAGGTCCAAGGAATCTGGAACTGGTATGCTGCAGCAGCGGCACCGAAGGTTACGGCATCCCCGCTATGCGGCAGGAGCAACAGGTCTGCGGTCTGTTCGCCCAGGCACTGGGCTTCCGGCGTAGGAAACCAGCCCCAGTCGCCCATCTCGCCGACACTGCGGAGCAGCGTCACGGCAATCGTATTGCGGCCATCCCGCAGAACCTCGTATTCGTGTAATCCGAGGTTAGCGACCGTCAGGCCTGCATGCTCCCCGGCAACATCCACGAAGCACTGCTGATGCTGCGCATTACTCGGGTTCTGCCATTCCGGTGCCGGCTCGTTCGGACGCTCCGCCAGCTCGAACATCGAATCTACGCGGTGCGAGGCTGCGGCCAGATCCGCAGGGAACAGCATCCGCAGACGGTGGTCTTTAGCCGTATTATCGATGAAGCTCTTCACTTCCAGCCCTTTGCCGCTACGTTCCAGTCTTAAGACAGTCCGCAGTTTAAGGGTTACTGTAGCGGCACTACGCTTAGCCTGCCGTTCCGGGTAATAGACCAGTGCCCGCTGCTCTTCTTCCAGCAGGGCATCGGCCGAAGCCGGAATCTCCCATTCATGGGTGATTTCGATGGAAGCCCGGTATGGCGTATCTTCAATAACAGCGATATCCGCGTTAAGGCCGAGAGTCGTCATCGGCACTTCACCCGCAGGCTGTCTGTACATATATTCGTTCCCGATGTCACCTGTGTTCTCATAGACACCAAGGTCACGGTAGATCTTGCCGCTCGGCTTATGCTCCAGTGTGAAGGAGCCGTCAGCCATAACCTCTACCCGCAGCGTATCGTTCTCCAGCACGTGCGCGCCTTGAACCAGCGAAGCTGGGACGGAAGCCATAGCTTCCAGGTTCGCCGCCGGAGCGCTTCCGGCAACATCAGCAGCGTTCGCTCCAAGCGGGCGAACCCAGGCATAGGTGCGCAGCCCCAGGGCAGGCACATCCGCCGCCTCGAAGGTCAGCCGCACCTTACGGCAGCTATACGGCTGGCGGAACCGGTCATCCGGCAGGTCATAGCCGAAGGACAGGCCGAGATCCTCCACCGTACAAGGAACCGGCTGGCCTTGTTCATCGACCAAGACCCGTCCGGCCAGGTCCACGGCTTTCATCAACCGGGCATTCTCTTCAAGCGGCAGGCCTTCGCGCAGATACTGGCGGGCGGCATCCAGTTCTACGGTTACCGTGCCGGTGCGGCTCCAGCCGCTGGTATTGGTTACCACGAGCGGAAGGGCCTCTTCGCCGTAAGCGGCGAAGCCGGAGGTATCAACCGCTGCGGTGATCGCCTGCATACTATCCGCTACAATGCCCTCGGCCATGTGATAGCTCTTGTCGAAGCGGGTAACCATCTCACGGTGCACCTCATCCACGCTGCAGCCGCAGATGGAATCATGCGGATGGTTCTGCAGCAGCGTCTTCCACGCATAATCCAGCAGATGCTGCGGATACTCTCCGCCATGCAGCTTCGCGATCACGGCCAGCGGCTCGGCGACCTTCTCCAGCATCGCCTGACCCCGTTGGTTCAGTTGCTTCAGGTATACCCGGGCTGACGCTGTATTAACCAGCGTTCCCCAGCCGTCGGTGCGCTGGCTGCGCAGCTCGCCCTTCACAGTGGACAGACTGCGGCCGGCCAGTGAGTCTTCTACTGCCTTAATATAGTCCGGGAAGTTCGAATGAACGAAGGAGACCTCCGGGTGCAGCTTCTCCGCCGTGCGGATCGCCTCCGGCAGGTCGGTCTGCAGCGGCTGGTGATCGCAGCCGTTCATGAACAGCAGCTGGTCGGTCGCTGCATACTGCCGGGCATCGCCCAGCTTGCGCTCCCAGAAGCGGCGGGCCTCCTCTAATTCCACCGGAACCTCATTCCCGTTAGAATACCAGTTGGCGAACAGGATGCCCAGCACCTGCGAGCCGTCTGGACCTTCCCAGACCAGCTCGGAGAACGAGGATTCATAGCCGTCATCCGAGACCATATTGTTGAAGCCTGTCGGCTTCACTCCGCGCCCGAAGAAGGCATTGGTTATGCCCGCCTGCTGCATAAGCTGCGGAATCTGTCCGGTCAGACCGAACGTATCCGGGAAATAGCCGATTTTGGACACTTCCCCATAGACTGCCGCATCCTGATGACCCAGCTGTAAGTTACGCACATTAGCTTCCGGGCTGGTCAGGAATGCATCCTGCAGAATATACCAAGGCCCGATGTAAATCCGTCCCTCCCGGATATGCTGCACCAGCCGCTCCCGGTTCTCCGGGCGGACCTGCAGATAATCCTCGATGATAATCGTCTGGCCGTCGAAGAAAAAGCTGCGGAAATCCGGGTTCTGCTCCAGCGTATCCAGCAAAGTATCCACCAGTTGAATCAGCCGGATGTGATGGCGCTCATAAGGCAGATACCATTCCCGGTCCCAGTGCGTATGCGAGATAATATGTGCCGTCTGTTTTGTGGTCATAATCGGTTACCCCTCAATCTCCAGCGGATATTCCTCCATATAGCTGATCAGCTCATCCACCGTCGTGAACGCCAGTCCAGTCACTGTATCTGCACAGCCGTAATAGATGGCAATTCGTCCGGTAGCCGCATCAGTCAATGCCGCGCAAGGGAAGGTTACATTCGGCACATCGCCTACACATTCATACAGCTCTTCCGGGCCGAGAATATAGTTGCGCGAACGGGCTTTCACCTTCCAAGGCTGATCAAGATCCAGCAGCGCGACACCCATGCGGTAGACGAATCCGTTACAGGTGTTGATAACACCATGATAGATCAGCAGCCAGCCCTTGTCAGTTTCAATCGGAATCGGACCCGGGCCAATTTTCTTGGACTGCCACGCGGAAGCGTCACCGTCAACCGTACCCATCACATAGCGGTGCTTGCCCCAGAAGGTCAGATCAGGACTCTCACTGTAAAAAATATCACCAAACGGCGTATGCCCCGTATCACTCGGACGGCTGAGCATCGCATAATTGCCGCCAATCTTACGCGGAAGCAGCACACCATTGCGGTTATACGGCAGGAAGGCATTTTCCAGCTGGTGGAAGGTTTTGAAATCGAATGTATACGCCAAGCCGATTGTTGGGCCGTGATACCCGTTGCACCAGGACACATAATAACGGTCGTCAATCTTGCAGACACGCGGATCATAGCGGTACTCGCGCTTAGTGATCTCTTCATCGCCCTCGAAGACGATAGGCTCATGGTTGATCTTCCAGTTCACGCCGTCTTCACTGAAGCCCGCGAAGATATCCATACTGACCGACCTCGAATCACAGCGGAACACCCCTGCGAAGCCGCCCTCAAACGGGATAACTGCCGAGTTGAATACACTGTTCGAGTTCGGAATGGCGTTGCGCGGAATGATCGGGTTGGCGGAATATCTCCATACCGGGGAATTCGTGCCCTCAGGCTTCTCCTGCCAAGGGATGTTCGGTAGTGCTTCTCCAATAATTGTGCTCATGATCAGGTCTCCTTTATCTGTAAAAAAATATGTTTGTCTTAGAGAATGCCTTCCTTCAGCGCCCGCAGGATCAGCTGGGAGAACAAGCTGTTCGACCAGGCGAACCATTTGCGCGTAAACACAGCCGGATCGTCGGAGTGGAAGCCTTCATGCATATAGCCGGTATCGGCGTCAGTAGCTTCCAGCATGGCGATCACTTCCAGCCGCTCTTCCTTGCTGTCTGCCGTGATGCCTTGCATCGACAAGGCCATATGCCAGATGTAGCCCGGAGGGGTATGCGGACTGCCAATTCCCTTGGCGGCCTTGCCCTCGAAGTAGAACGGATTCTCGCTGCTCAGCGCGAACCGTCTCGTATTCTGATAGACAGGATCGTCATTGTTCAGATAGCCCAGGTACGGAATGGACATCAGGCCCGGTGTTCCGGCGTCGTCCATCAGGCTGTAATTGCCATACCCGTCAGTCTCATATGCGTAGATCGGCCCGAATTCCGGGTGGCGGTAGGTGCCGTACAGCTTGATGCCGTGATCGACCTCCTGCTCCAGCTCCTTCAGCTCGGCCAGGAAATCCAGATCCCGGAACACCCACTCGGCGAAATCCTGCATCTGCCGCAGCGCCACCACGGCGAACATGTTCCCCGGAATGTTGTAATGGAAGTCGCAGGCATCGTCGCTGGAGCGGAAGCCGGACCAGATCATGCCGGTGTAATTGACGGGCATCCCCAGACCGCCGTTACGGATGGAATCCTCCATAATCCCGTTGTTCCGCGTGAAGCGGTACGGGGACTGCTCGGCATGATGCTGCTCGCGCTTGAACAGGTCGGTGATGACGCGCAGCATTTTTTTGAAATCAGAGGTGAAGAAATCAGTCTGCTTCGTCTCTTCCCAGTAAGCATGGGCCAGCCGGATCACGAAGCACAGCGAGTCGATCTCGAATTTGCGCTCCCACACCCAGGGCGACATCTCGGTCACATCGGCGGCATTCCAGTGCCAGTCATTGGCCGATTCATTGAACGCGTTGGCGTAAGGATCGATCAGCACATACTCTGTATGGCGCTTGATCAGCCCGCCGATAATCCGCTGCAGGTCAGCATCTTCTGCGGCAAAAGGCACATAATGAATGACCTGCTCCACTGAATCGCGCAGCCAGCAGGCCGGGATGTCCCCCGTAATCACAAAGGTGGTTCCGTCATCAAGCAGCTTGGTAGTCGTCTCCAGTGTATTCGGGAAGCAGTTGCGGAACAGCCGCTGGAGCTTGGGCCGGTGAGCCAGCTTCGCTTCGGCGTCGGCCAGCACGGCCTGAATGGATGACGGCAGCGTTAGCTCCGGCATCTCGATGCGGGGAAGTCTGAATTGTTCCAAGGTAATAGTCTCCTTATCGCTAATCTATAATTTTAGAAGCTGAATTTAAAATCGAACTTAAAGCTCACTCGTCACTGCGGTGAATGTTTGGACTTCCAGCAGCTGCCCATCCCCAGATTTCTTGATGAGAGCGGGAGTTGCGATAGGTTTAATTGCAAATTGTACAACTAAAGCAACTGATTTATAGCCGACAAACCGTTTAGTTGCATTTCATACATTTAAAAATCGATAAGCTGTTAATTCTCACCCTTTTGGGCATTTTTAGTTGTACAGACTACACTTATACAATAAAAGAATGCATTTCCGCTGTTTTTAATTGTACGTTCTGCAACTATCCGAGTACCTTACACTCAGCCCCTCATGTGCTTCTATTCAGCATGAATAATCTTAATCGTCTTGATCTCGAACGGATGGAAGTCTAGCGTCAGCATGCCGTCTTCATCCGGCAGCAGCTCGGTCTCTTCCTCCAGCGCATTAGACAGGTAGATCGCCGAGTGCGGCAACGGCCAGCTGATCCGCACGGTCTCGCGTCCACCGGCTGATTCATACAGCCGCAGGATGCTGCCGCGTCCGTCTTCCGCCAGCTTGACGGTATCCAGCACTACCTGCTTCCCTTCGTAGGGAAGGAAGGAGCCAGTGGACGGATGCTGTCCCGCACTTGCCTCGCAGGCTACAGCATACGAAGCATGATTCAGCTCGGCGGCCTTGCGCTGGGTATGCGCCGTACGCCAGTCTCCGGTATGCGGGTAGAGCGAATAAGTGAATTCATGCTCTCCCTGATCCGCCGAATGATCCGGCCAGCGCGGGGCGCGCAGCAGGGACAGACGGATGGTGCTGCCCTGCGTGTCATAGCCATATTTGCAGTCGTTCAGCAGGCTGACGCCGTAATCATGCTCTGACACATCGGCATAACGGTGCCCGCAGACCTCATACTGCGCCTGCTCCCAGCTGGTGTTGCGGTGCGTGGTCCGCTCCAATGCGCCGAACGGAATCTCATACGTGGCCTTGCTGGTCACTACATCAATCGGGAAGCCAACCTTCAGCAGCTTGTGTGCTTCGTGCCACTGGACCTTCGTCTTGAAGTCGATCCGCTTGTCGGCATGGTACAGGATCAGCTCCTGTTGTATTTCCGATTGTCCGAGACTCCAGCGGAAGCTCAGCACATCACAGACCGGTCCTGAGGACAGCAGCCGCTTCTCCAGCAGAACCGCTGCTCCGGCAGGCTGCTCCTCATACCGGCTGTCAATATCCCAGGCATCCCATAGAATCGGCCGGTCATGGAAGAAATGGAGCCGGTTCAAGGCTTCCCCGGACTTCACAATCTCACGCCCGACTTCCTTGTCATACAGGCTGATGATCTCGCCCAGCTCATTGAACTGGAGCCGGTAATAGCCGGTCTCCCAGCGATCTTCGAACGTAGCGGAGTTCGCCGCAGAGATTGAGTTGTTGCCTGCATCCGATGTATCCGCCCCCTGCTGCTCCGCTTCCCGCAGCCACACGGTTGCATAACCGAATGCCGGAACCTCCGGCACCCGGACGCGCAGAACTGTCCGCTTTCCTGCTGTAGTCAGCTCTGCCGGAAGCCGTGTTCCGTTCCCGTCATAGACGGCGACAGCGGCAGGCTCCACTTCAGAGGCAACCGCAAGCTGGGCCACCATATCCCGGGTCCAGCCCAGTCCGTTCAGAATGACATATGGCTGTCCTTCGCCACGGGTATCAATATCCGATACAGCAGCTTCCATGACGGACTTCAGGGTGCTCTCTCCAAGGACGAAGATGTTCTTGTATTCCTTGTCCGAAGTCTCATAGACCTCGGGAATCGACGATCCGGGGATTATATCATGGAACTGGTTCAGCAGAATCAGCTTCCAGCCTTCATGCAGGGCCTGACCTACCTCTTCCCGCCGCTGCGGCGTCAGGCGGTGTCCGCCCAGAGTCTGCCATAGCTCCGCTTCCCGGTACAGAATCTCGGCCTTGCGGTTATTGCGCTTGTTGCGAGCATGAGTTGTATAGGTTCCCCGGTGCAGCTCCAGATAGAGATCGCCCTGCCAGACCGGCAGCTCCGGCGCTGCCTGCTCGATACCTGCGAAGAAATCTGCCGCCGTGCTATAGCTAGAGGCAGGTTGACCTACCATAAGCTCTGAGCGCGACAGGTATTCCAGCATCTCCCGCGTCACGCCGCCACCGCCGTCGCCGTGTCCGTAGAGCAGCATTTGCTCGCTGTGAACGGCTTTTTGGCGGTAGGACTGCCAGTGCTCATGGATATCCTTCGGCAGCGTACTCTCATTCACGCCATGGTTCATATAGGATAATAGCGCTGTCCCGTCGATTCCGACCCAGTGGAACAGATCATACGGGAACAGGTTCGTGTCATTCCATCCAAGCTTCGTTGTCATGAAGTAACGGACCTTGCCGTGCTTCAGGATCTGCGGCAGAGAGGCGCAATAGCCGAAGGTGTCCGGCAGCCATTCAATCTCGGACTGCTGTCCGAACTCCTCCTGGTAAAAGCGCTGCCCGTACAGCATCTGCCGCATCAGGGATTCCCCGCTCGGAATATTCAGATCCGGCTCGACCCACATGCCGCCGACCAGCTCCCAGCGGCCTTCCTGAATCCGCGCCTTCACCTTCGCGTACAGCTCAGGATCATTGTCCTTCAGATAAGCGAACAGCTGCGGCTGGCTCTGGGCATAGCGGTATTCCGGGTACTCCTCCATCAGGGCATGTACCGTCGAGAAGGTCCGGCTGGTCTTCCGTACGGTCTCCCGGGTAGGCCATAACCAGGCAATATCGATATGCGACTGCCCGATCATATGAATGAAGCCCTCGCTGTTGCCGCCGATGGCCTGCACCTTCGCGGCCAGCTCCTGCTCAATCTTCTCTATCTCCTTGCCAGCCAGCGAATCGTCAGGCCCCAAATTCACATAAGCATCCATCGCCTGATGCAGCGCCTCCAGCATGCGGACGCGCCGGAAGTCCTGCTCCGGCAGCAGCAGCATGGAATCCCGGATGACGGTCACCGTATACATCAGCGACTGCACCGGCAGGTTCGCTCTGACCAGCGCGGCGGTGATCGACCGGACCGGCGGCTGAATGACCGCTTGCTTGTTCAGGGGATCATCCGGCTCAGGGATCGGATCATAGAGCTCAATCTCAAGCTCCGGGTGCCTACCGCCCGTCTCCGGGTTAAGGGAAGCATAGGTATGATTGCGGTCCAGTCCCTGCCGCGAGGCTCCGTTCACTCGCAGCAGGCCTTCGCCGCCGGAGTGGAAGATCAGTCCGGTATCCCTATCGGTCCAGTCCGCCGGGATATCCAGAGTAGTGCGGAAGTAATAGGTGGTGCCTTGCACACTCGGAAACAATCCGAACGATTCACTGCCAGAATAAGGCTGTGCTTCGTCATAGTGGCCCGGCTGCCGGTAGATGGTGGAGAAGACCTTCCAGTCGTCAAGCACCCGGTATTCCAACCACTGCTGCTGTGAGCACTCCCGAATGAACCGGTTAATCCGTTCGATGTTGATCTGCTCCATCTCTAATCCTCCATGACCGTAAGATCTATATTCAGCGTGTCGTTCACATTCCTGCCGACCCCGATGCGGAAGCTTCCCGGCTCGACTACTGGTATATACTCCGGCCCGATGTAGCTCAGATGCTCTGCACTCAGCGTGAAGGTCACAGTCTGCTTCTCGCCCGGCTCCAATGCGATCTTGCGGAAGCCCTTGAGTTCCTTGGCCGGTCTCGTCACCTTACTGACCAGATCGGAAATATATAATTGCACG
The DNA here is from genome assembly GCF_038002345.1 of Paenibacillus sp. FSL M7-0420. Lineage (NCBI taxonomy): Bacteria > Bacillati > Bacillota > Bacilli > Caryophanales > Paenibacillaceae > Paenibacillus > Paenibacillus sp. FSL M7-0420. The sequence continues at coordinate 4,935,264 of NZ_JBBOCJ010000001.1, forward strand.
ACCTCCGCACCGCTGCGGGAGCCTGTATTCTCTACTTCCACTGTAACCTCAGCTGTCCCATCTGCTGTGATTACTGCCGGCTCGACCAGGAGTCCGCTATAGCTGAATTCGGTGTAGCTGAGTCCGAAGCCGAACGGATAACGCGGCTGCGAATTCCCTTCCAGATAGCGTACTCCCCGGGAACGTTTGCCTAAGTAATATACTGGCAGCTGTCCTACATCCTCAGGGAGGGAGAGAGTCAGCCTGCCGGACGGATTGACATCACCGAACAGAATGTCGGCAATGGCGTGGCCGCCTTCCTGCCCCGGATACCAGGCTTCCAGAATGGCATCCGCCTGCTCATCGATCCACGGCTCGGCAATGGGACGGCCGTTGATATATACGACGACTACCGGCTTGCCAAGCGCCTTCAGCTCCTTCATCAGCTCCAGCTGAACACCGGACAGATGCAGCGACATCCGGTCGATGCCTTCGCCGCAGTCCATATCGCTAAGTGCATTCTCTGTCACCTTAGAGGCTCCAGTCCGCAGATCGATGCTGCCTTCGCCGAAGTCACGGGCACTTGACCCGCCCAGGGCAAGCACAATGATATCCGCTTCGGCTGCTACCTTACGCGCAAGCTCGAAGCCCTCGGTGGAGCTGTCTTTGATCCGGCAGCCCGGTGCATAACTTACCCGTTCCGGCTGTGCGGCAAGCTTGGCCCGTATCCCGGCCAGCACCGTTGTCACCCGGTCACGCGGCTGCGGCGAGGTGTAATCTCCGAGCTGATTGTAGCCGATGTCTGCGTTCGGCCCGATTACCGCAATCTTACTCTTGTCCTTAGCCAGCGGAAGAATGCCGTTATTCTTCAGCAGCACAATTCCCTCTGCCGCAACACTCCGCGCCAGCTCTGCATGCTCTGCACTGCCGATTACCTGCTCTGCTGCATCGGGATCGGCATATGGCTGCTCAAACAGGCCCAGCCGGAACTTCAGCTCCAGCACCCGTGCCGCTGCCTGATCCACCAACTTCTCCTCCAGCCGACCGGAACGCAGCGCCTCCAGCAGATATCCGCCGAACATCACGCCGGACATCTCCATATCAATCCCGGCGGTGAGTGCCTGTACGGCTGCATCCTCCCCGCTGACCGCTGTATCATGGCCCGAGGCCAGCATATCGATAGCGCCGCAATCGGTAATGACCATGCCCTGGAAGCCCCATTCGCCGCGCAGAATCTCTTCCAGCAGCTCCCGGTTCGTGGTACAAGGCACGCCGTCAATCTCGTTGTAGGCCGGCATGATGGAGACCGCACCGGCTTCCACCGCTTTGCGGAACGGGTACATATCGACTTCCAGCAGCTCCCGCTTGCCGATATGCGCCGGACCGGCATTCCGGCCGCCCTCCGAGCTGCCATAGGCTACGAAGTGCTTGAGGGTTGCCCCCACACTGGACGCGCTGTCAAGCCGGTCGCCCTGTAGTCCTTCCACAGACGCTACGGCATATTCGCCGATGAGATACGGATCTTCCCCGAAACATTCCTCGGTCCGGCCCCAGCGCGGATCACGCACCACATCCAGCACAGGGGAATACGTCACGGCTCCGCCTTGAGCACGGGTCTCCCGCGCGACTGCCCGGGACATCTCCCGGTAGAGGTCCACATTCCAGGTGCTGCCGATCAGCAGCGGAACCGGAAATACCGTGGCCCCGATGGCCATATGCCCGTGCGAGCATTCCTCGCCGATCAGCAGCGGAATCCCCAGCCTGGAATGCTCCAGCGCATAACGCTGAATCGCATTGACGGCCTCCGCTCCGGCCCGTGCATCGAGCCCGCTCTCCAGCGTAACCCCTGTCCAGGGATCGGCACGCAGGGTTCCGTATAATGCGCCGACACCGCCTTCGCGGATCTGGCGCTTGAAGTCTTCTGTCAATTCAATGGTTCCATCTGTATGATTATAGGTCTGCCATCCGAACAGCTGCACCAGCTGGCCGACCTTCTCTTCCGGCGTCATCAGCCCAAGCAGATGCTTCGTCCGCTCCTTGACGGGCTGTGTACGGTCTCTATATAACATCCTGGCTCCACCCTCTCTCCTTTGATCTTAATCTATAGCTCTACTCCTTAACCGCTCCAACCGTAAGACCCTGAATGAAGTAACGCTGGAAGAACGGATACGCGAAGATAATCGGTCCGGTCGCCAGTACCACCATCGCCATACGCGAGGTATCCTGAGGCATGTTGCGGAGGGCCTCCAGGCTTAATGAACTGTTCTGCGAGTTCTGCAGAATGAACTGCATGCTTGTCTCAATCCGCATCAGCATGGACTGCAGCGGCACCAGATTCGGATTGTCAATATAGAGCAACGCGTTGAACCAGTCATTCCAGTACCCCAAGGTGCTGAACAGACCGATCGTAGCAAGACCCGGTAGGGACAGCGGCAGCACGATTCCCAGGAAGGTGCGGAACTCTCCGGCGCCGTCGATTTTGGCCGACTCGATCAGGGCATCCGGTACGCTGGTGATGTAGAAGGTACGCAGAATCATAATGTAAAAAGCATTCACCGCCAGCGGCAGCACCAGCGCCCAAATGCTGTCCTTCAGGCCCAGCATCTGTGTCACGACAATATAGGTCGGAACCAGCCCGCCGTTAAACAGCATGGTGAAGAAGGAAAAAAACGCGAAGAAATTGCGGTATTTGAAGCTTTTACGTGAAATGGCATACGCATAAAGTGAAATAATAAGCAGGCTGACAATCGTACCAATGACCGTTACGGCAATGGTCACTCCGTAAGAGCGGAGCAGCGTGTCCCCTGAGCTAAATACATATTTGTAGGCTTCCAGACTCCATTTGGCCGGGATTAACCGGTAGCCGTCCCGCGCCAGCGCCCCTTCGTCCGTGAACGAGATGAGGACAACGAACAGGAACGGGAAGATACACAGGATGGCAAAGCCTCCGGCGATACAGTTAAAGATGGTATTCAGCACCGGCGACAGCCGGTGGAAATCGCGCGATTTCACAGAATTAGCAGACATTTGGATGACCTCACTTTCCTTCTTTTTCCCTAGAATAATGCACTGTCCTTATCGAATTTGCGCACGATGTAATTAGAGGTAAGAACCAGCACGAACCCGACCACTGATTGATACAAGCCCGCAGCCGTACTCATTCCGATCTCGCCGGTAGTCTTAAGTCCACGGTATACATAAGTATCGATTACGTTGGTCACACTGTAGAGCGTCCCCGAATCTCTCGGCACCTGATAGAACAGCCCGAAGTCGGCATAGAAAATCTTCCCGATCGCAAGCAGCGTCATAATGATAATAATCGGCTTCAGCATCGGCAGCGTGATGCTGCGGATCTGCTGGAGCTTGCTGGCTCCGTCGATCATCGCGGCTTCGTACAGGGACTTGTCTATGCCCATAATTGCGGCGAGATAGACCACGCTGTTATAGCCGACGGCCTTCCATAGAAAGACGAATATAATAATGAACGGCCAGTATTTCGATTCCGAGTACCAGGAGATATTGCTGCCGAACATAGCGTTAAGCAGGCCCCGCTCCGAGCTCAGGAAGCTGAACGCGAAGTATCCCACAACGACCCAGGACAGAAAGTACGGCAGGAACATGCCTGTCTGATAGAACTTGGCTAGCTTTTTATTGGCAATCTCGGACAGCACCACCGCCATCAGCACGGACAGAATCAGGCCCAGGCCAATGAAGGCTATGTTATACAAAAGAGTATTGCGTGTGATCAGATAGGCATCATTGGTGCTGAACAGGAACTTGAAATTATCCCAGCCGACCCACTTACTGTTGATGATGCTGGCCCAGAAGCCATCCCGGCTGAAGCGGTACTCCTTAAACGCAATGACCGTACCCACCATCGGCAGGTAAGAGAAGAATAAAAACCACAGTGTGCCCGGCAGAACCATAAACAGCAGCACTTTGTTTCTCAATATATCCTTGGCGGACTTTCCTATTTTCCCCATACTTCTAGTTCCTCCTATGCCGGAAAATTCTTCCGTTAGTACAAAAAGATCGGGCAAAGTCTAATCACCCGCCCGATCCTCTAATAGAATGCTACTTATTATTCGCTGCTTTCCAGGCGTCGATCTGAGTTTGAGCTTCGGCAATAATTTTATCCAGACCGGCAGCTTTCAGTTTCTCGTTAGCCTTGGTCAGGTACTCTTCCGAATCTACAGATCCGGTCATCAGCGGTGCCCAGAATTCTTCCTTCACGTTCTGAACAGCGGCGATTTCATTCGTCACCTTGGACGTATCGAAGTTGAAGCCGAGCAGCGGTGCGTTGATACCGGCATCATTGAACTTCTTGAATTCTTCCCATTTGTTCTCAGGGTCGCCTTCATTCAGATAGTTGATCATGATGTTACCCAGGGAGAATGTCGGCATGTCGTAGTTCTTCGCATCCGGCAGGTTCTTGATCATGTTGTCGCTGATCTTCTCGTAATGTACACCCTCGATCCCGGAGTCAATCATGTTGCGCAGCTTAGGATCTGTGTTGAGCAGGTTCAGGAATTCCATCGCTTTCTCAGGGTACTCGGAATTGGCCGAGATAGCCTGCATGGAGCCCATTACAGACCAGTTGTAGATATAAGGCTGGCTGGCTGGTGTTGATACGACCGGATACCCGTAGCTTGCGGACCACAGATTGTCGGCCATCGGCTGGGTGGATGCACGGTCAGTGAACCATTTGCCGGCTTTGTACAAATCATCTACCGATGAGGTAGTCGCTACTTCAGGGGAGATGTAACCCGCCTGATAGAATTTGCGGACCGTCTTAAGTGCTTCCTTGATCTCAGGAGTTTCCAGGATGTTAACCACTTTGTAGTCCTTGGTGTCCATATAGACAGCCATCGGCATCTTCTCGATCACATAGTCAAAAGGCATAATCGGCATGAAGTCCTTGACCATCGCGTAAGGAGTGACTCCAGGCTCGTTTTCCTTGATCGTTTTGAGCAGCGGCTCCAGATCCGCCATCGTCTTCACGCTGGTTATATCCAGCTTGTGTTTGTCGAGCAGCTCTTTGTTGAAGCGGAAGACCTCTTGAGCCGGAAGCTCTTTGTTGGCCGGAATCGCATAGTTGTGGCCGTCTACCTTGGAGCCTTCCAGGAAGGCCGGATCAATGGTATCCACAATGCCCTTGCCCTGATTCTTCAGCAGATCATCGAGCTGCAGGAAGGCACCCTTACGTGCATTCTGCACATAATCGAAGGCCCAGGACGAGGTGAACAGGATATCCATCGGCTCACCGGAAGCCGCCATAACCTGCATTTTTTGCGTATAGTCCCCGAAGTCGAGCATTTTGATATCGAGTGTGGCGTTGATTTTCTCAAGTGTGTATTTATTGACTTCCGTGAGGACCTTGTCCATATCCTTCTGCGGCGGCCCGATTGTGTACCAGATCAGTTCCACTGGCTTTTCGGTAGTCTCCGAGGCTTTGTTCCCGCCTGAAGCTGCTTCCCCGCCTGCATTGTTCTTACTGTTCCCCCCGCACGCCGTCAGCGCCAGTGAAACGGTTAAAAGCGTTGTCAACAACAAGGAGAAGTGTTTCTTTTTCTTACTCATTTGCCGTACCCCCTTTTAATTAGCTGTCCGAAAAATTCAGGCCTGCCGGGTATTTCCGGCTGCTGGTTTCCTTGGGCTATACCTTAACTTTATAAGATGAAAGCAGTTTCAAATAGAAGAGAAACTATAGTTTTTCAGGTATGAAATAAAGAAAAATAACTCCGTACCTAACATATAATTTCTTTTCTTTTCAAAAAGAGCTGCCTTCAAAGGAGCCCCTTGAACTCTGTCGGGGAGATCCCGACATATTTCTTGAACTGCTTGTAGAAGTATCCCATTTCCCAGTATCCCACGGCTCTTGCAATTTCATGCACCTTCAGGTTTGTCGTGCGAAGCTGTTCCTTGGCCTTATCGATCCGGTAGCGGTTCATATATTCCGCAAAGGATTCGCCGGTCGTCTTGTGAAACAGCTGTCCCAGATACACCGGATGAATGTTGAACATGAAGCCCAGCTTCTTCAGAGACAGGTCCTCACTGTACGATTTCGCGATATAATTCAGCACCTGATTCACCACCGGGCTCTTCAGCTCCCGGTCCAGCATCCCGATGATGCCTGCCGAGGTCTGCCGGAGCGCAGCGGACAGTGCGGGCAGCGAATTCGCCCGGCGGATCGCCGTCAAGCCCTCGGCAATACACTCCCGCTCCGTTTCACTGCGGATATCCTTGATCAGCACCCGGAAGAACAGAATCCATTCCAGCGAGATCTCCTCCAGCATCGCTGGCGTTAACCCTTCCATTGCAGGAGACGAGAAATAGAGCTCCAGCTGCTCCGACAGCCCCGCCGCATTCTTGGACATAATGAGCTTGGCGTAATCGCTCCAGTCCTCCGGCAGAACCGCCCCCAGATCCTCCTTCCGGTCCCTCAGCTGCTCATAATAGATGATGCTGCGCTCCGGGTGAATCTCCAGGAACTCCTGTGCCTGCTTCGCCTGCTCGTAGCTTGCGGGAGCGGCGTCCACCCCATACACAGGCGGGCCTACGGCTGCGCGCAGCTTCTCACCGCCGGTGCATAAGCCGGTAATCTCCTCCAGCATGAATGCCATCTCCGCCGCCCCGGCGGAGGCTTCTTCATAGTTATGTATCAGCACCAGATCATTGTCCGAATCCCAGAACATGAAGAACGAAGCCTCTGCCTCTGCCAGATCGGATACCCTCTTCCTGAAGGTATCCGTTGCCGGCTCTACCTGTAGCAGGGCAACCTGCACATAACGGCTGGTGAGCGGCAGGCCGATCAGATTCAGCCGTTCGGAGCGCTCCTGCGGATCAATCTGCCCCCGCAGCCAGCGCAGCAGCACATTATCCTTCAGCACGGAATTCGTATATTCCCACCACTGCATATCCAGCCTGGAGACGTTCAGCTTCTCCACAATCGTCTCCAGCGTCTGCTGGAATTCCTCCAGATTAATCGGCTTCAGCAGATAATTCTCGATCCCGAGCGCCAAGCCTTCCTTCACATACATGAATTCATCGAAGCCGCTTAGCACCACCACCTTCAGATCCGGGCGGAATTCCCGGACAGCGCGGATCAGCTCAAGGCCGGTCATCACCGGCATGGAGATATCGGTAATCAGAATATCAGCGGGAATCTCCCGCAGCTGCTCCAGCGCTTCCTGTCCGTTCTCCGCCTGCCCCGCAATCATGAGGCCTAGCTCCTCCCAGTCCAATATATCCTGCAGGCCGCTAAGAATGAACGGCTCATCATCCACAATAAACACCTTATACATCTGCGTTCTCCTCCTTCGGCGGGTATGGAAAAGTAATCGTAACCACTGTTCCGCTGCCCTCCTCACTCTCCAGCTCTATGCCGTAAGACTTACCGTACATCAGTCTCAGCCGCTCATGAATACTGCGCAGCCCGAACGACTCGGACCCGGACAATTCGCCGTGATCCTCCAGCACCCCGCGGAGCCGGACCAGCCGCTCCTCCGCGATCCCTTTGCCGTTATCCGTAACCACCGCGCGAATACTCTCCGGCTCCGCTGTGATCACAATACGGATCACATTATCAGTCTGCCCTGTCCGCATGCCGTGCAGAACATAGTTCTCAATGACCGGCTGCAGCGACATTTTGAGTACAGGAAGCTCTTCCAGCTCTGGGCTGCATTCGATGGTATACGCGAACCGGTCCTTGTACCGGATACGGAATAATTCCAGATACAGGCGACAGGCCTCCAGCTCATCCTTGAATGTATATTTCAGCTTCGGACGGACGTACGACTTGAACAGCATGGACAGGCTGTAGATCATCTCACCTACATCCTTCGCCCCGCTGGAAATCGCCCGCATCCTGATGACTTCCAATGTATTATACAGAAAATGCGGATTCACCCTGGCCTCCAGTGTAGCGATCTCCGTATGCTTCTGTTTGATTTCCGCCTTATAGACCTGGTCAATATACTGATTGAGTTCATCCAGCATGCTGTTGAAGCTTTTGGCAATCTGGCCTAATTCATCTTCCTTGCCGTCCACAATCCGGGTGTTCAGATCCCCGTTCTTGACTTTGCGGGTGAAGCGGATAATACGGTGGGTCCGTTTGGCAAAATTAGAAATGAACATCGCCGGCAGCAGCACGGCAAACAGAATACAGACGAGTGCGATGGACACAATGGTGCTCCGCGCACTGCTATAGGTCTCAGCCAGCTCCTTTTTGGAGATCAGACTGACCACTGTATACCCGGCCTGGCTCTGCGTCTGGCTTGTAACGACCATCCCCTCTATCGTAAACTCCTCGCCGGCGTTAATCCCTTGCAGCTTCGGCAGCTTCCGGCCATACCCCTTACCCGAGGAATCGAAGATGACTTCATTCTGGGCGGAGAGCACGAGGATGTCGCCTTTGAAATCCTGCTTATAGTTATTCATGGCCTGCCAGATCGCCTCGGAGTCGAAGTAGACCAGCAGCTGGCCGATATTGAGCAGGGAGGACTTATTATTGATGGGTATTTTCACCGAGAACATTGGGGCTGTCGGCATCCCTATACTTTTCAGCACCCAAATATTTGGAACAGAGACGACACTCTCCTCACCCAGAACCATCGAATCGGGGACAAAAGAATGCGCCGCATTGGTCGAGATCCGCTCGAACTGCCTGCGGTTGTCGTAATAATACATCACCTGCTGGTTGGCGCTGTACAGGATCAGCCCGCGGATATCGGGATCATCGTCAATCTTGTTCTGGAAATACTGGATGGCGTTCGAGGTAGACTGTTCCCCCAGCAGAAAGCGGTCCAGCCGGTGCTCGATATAATCGCTTAAGGGATTCTCCAGCAGGAAGGTCGTATTACTGGCCAGACTCGCGTCCCGGTACACATCACGGAGCATATCCTGAACGGATTGATATTTGTTCTCCACATAATTGCTGATGCTCTCCATACTCTTGCGCTGGATATCCATCTGGCGCTGCACCGCCGAATCCGAGATTAACAGCAGCACCAGATAAGAGAAGGCGATAATGGTGGCTATGAAGATACAGGACACGATCAGCGTGAAGCGCAGGAACATATTGTCTTTAAAATACTTGCGGTACAGCGAAAGGCTTCGCATGATTCACCTCCTTCGTATTGATTAGCCTTGCGGGCACGGCTAGCCGGGATACACAAGAAGCGCTCCCCCCTGCTAAATGTGCCAGAGGGTGAGCGCTTGGTGTATGTTGTGCAGAATGGGCGGTACCTATTCCTACCCGCGCCTTACGGCGTTGGTTGGCCTTTGAGGTATACAGGCTGCGACTTGTTGCCGCTGTAATCCTCCATGACCACTGTAACTACTGCTGCGGTAGAAGTGAAGCTCAGCGCAGCCTTCGTCGTGCGGCCGCGGATAATCATCGGCTTCATGCCCGCAGCACCGGAGATATAGGTGACCGGGAATGACCGGTTCTGGCCGTCTTCATTAATGTACATATACCGCCAGTCCCGGGTGCTTGGCATCGGCAGGTTCAGCGTATTGCCGTTCCAGGACCAGTTCTCTGCATAAGGCTCGGACACCTTGTCGGTGAACGTTCCGTTATAGGTTATTTTATCGGTATTTCCGGCTTGAACGGTAACCGTATACTCATCACCGTTCACCGGCATATTCTGGAACAAGGCTGAGGTTGCCCCCTGCGGCACGGTCAATTCCTTCGATACCGGCTGCGGCGTGGTAGTCCAGTTCACCGACTTCACTGTTACCTTGACACTGCCCTGGGCTGCGGCGGGATTCGTCCACTTCACCAGGAAGTCTCCATTCGCAGCGGACTCGGCAGTCACCTTGGATACCGCAGCATTCAGGTCGAAGGACAGCGTAGCCGCATCGCCCTCCAGTCCATCGGCTCCGACAGCAACTACCTTCAGGACGCCGGATTTGGCCGGAAGCTTCTTGATATAGAAGGTCTCATCATACTTCCCGCCCACATAGATATCATTCACGTATACATTGTATTGCTTCACCTTGGAATAATCGGTGTCCATACTCCACTTCACGATCATCTCATCCGTGCCGGACAGGGCCTGGGCAATAGACAGACCGGCTGGAGCCGATGGCTTGACCGCTGAGCCGTCATGAATCCGCAGCTGGCCGATGTTTATCTGGTAACTGGCTGTTGCGCTGGAACCAGGGGTGAACACCAGACCGAAGGCAGCGATCTCCCGGCCGGCATACGCGCCGAGATTAAGCTCGGCTGTGGTCCAGCCCGTGGTATGCTTCCCGCTATTTGCAACAGGAACCTTCACCACTTGATTCGGGTTGTCGCGGAAGATGAGTCCTGCGCTCAGCACTGAGGTGTCGTTTGCCGACGGCTTGTTGTAGACGATGGACAGCTTGGAACCAGCTTTTACGGCAAGATTGCTCTTATAGAGACGCAGGAAGTTCTCGCTGTTCAGATTCCCGCTCACCGCCAGCGAGCTTCCGCCGTTGTAACCGCCAAGCTGCTGGTAATTCATACGCGAATTGGCGGTCTGGTCATAACCCGGACCATAATCGAAGTCCACGTTCAGGCGGTTGCCTGTAGTATCCTGCCACCATTGCCAGGTGACCGGAACATCCTGAAGGCTCATGTTCGACCACTCCGCTGCGCTGGATACCGTTCCAGCCTTGTAATAGGAAAGGCCGTGGCCGGTATTGAAGCTCGTATAGAAGTTGGAATCCTTAACCACCGAGCGCTCGGCAATAACCGAAGCGATCCCCGGCCAGTACCGGTTATCGGCATACACATCGGCTACCGTATTATTGGAAGACACCGCTGTATTCTTCGGATTCACCTGCGGCCCTGACCACCATAGCTGCTCGCGCAGGTTCGTCATCCATTGGTATTTGTTATCCGTACGGTTCGAGACAGGCCAGGACTGATTCATATCTTCGTCCAGGCCAGCATGGACGAAGTCCGCGCCCAGCGTTGCCAGACTGGTTCGTGGAATCCCCCCGGACAGCTTGCTGCTCAGCGCTGAGCCCTGAACGCTCTTGAAGCGGTCGCGCCCGGCTTCAAGTCCCGCGAAGCCGGTCTCAAAAAGATTGTAGCTCGTTCCCTGAGCTGCATTGAAGGTATTCAAGTAATTCGCCGCCGAGGTAATCTGCGAGCTGCCCATACCGTAATCGAAGAAATACGAATTCGAGACCTGTTTCTGGGCCGTTTTATCATAGAGCATAGAGATATTGTTGTTATTAAAGGTTCTGGCGAAGACATTGGCTCCCGTGGCAGTATTCAGAGAATCATACCATTGAACATACAGCCCGCCTTCCTGTAGCGCTTTCATGAAAGCAATATAATCAGGAATATCCGCTGTCGCCACATTCGGGTTCTGCTCCTCCTGATTCAGGAAGTACCCGTCATAACCGAAGTATTCGGCCATTTCAATCATTTTCTCAGCTACCGGGAACTTCCCGTTCGCATCCTTCACAATCATCTGCTTATACGTCTGCTGTCCCCGGTCATTGTTCGAGAAGAACACCCCGGCCAGTGACATTACCCCATTCTTATGTGCGGCATCGGTATATGCCGGATTCGGAATATTCAGCATGCCGAACTCGAACCATTTCTGCTGCCAGTCGGACTGGGCCAGATCGTCGTAATATTCCGGCGGTGTATACGCTGTCGCTGTTCCGTGCCAGTAGGAATAATAGTCAATATACTGCCAGAAGTTGAAGTGGTACTGGGCGAACTTGTTGGTGTACGGGGCATTCTCGATAAAAGCATTGCCATAATCGCCCGCAACATTCATCATCTGCACCGCCGGATTCAGCGCCGGATTGGCCTGAGTCTGCTGGAAAGGTGCAATCCGCTGCTGCAACGGCACCCTGGAGCGCAGCAGCGCCGCGTCCTGATCTCTCTGCGGACTCCAATCCGCTATGTGCTGGCTGGTATAGCCATGTACGCTGGGCTGATTCGCACCGTGTGCGCTTTCACCTTTGAACGGCCAGGTGTCTCCGGCCATGGCTGTCTGCGGCAGCAGGGTAACCAGCAGCGCTGTACCTAATACCGCTGAAGTCAGCTTACGAATTCTGTGTGTCCGGGATGTAGCTACCATTGTTCACTCTCCTCATTCTTCAGTTTGATGAGAACGCATTCATAATAACTGGATGAATCTTCCTTCTGAATAATAGTGATCAAGGTTACTATATAGCAGCTCATGCGGGGACTAATAGAAGCGAAATTAAAGATTCTCTGGTCAAATTAAAGAAAAGTGCAGTGAGGAGGGCAGGGGCGGCCGCCCTGCGGAGTGTATTACTTGTAATTTTGCAGTATGGGATCGCCGTGACTCCAGAGAAGTTTTGGGCTTCCGGCCGCTGTTGTTCCCAGATTTCTTAATTTAAACCGCTGTTCGCGGATGAAATCCGGTGACAAAGGCGGACGCTACCGCTCCTACAGCTCCAAAATTCCCCTCCATCACTTTTCCCTGTCTGTGTTTTTTCAAGTTCAATTTATATAGTTACTTTATTGGCTGCTTGCTGCTGTGTTCGCTTTTCCGCATACATTTCGCCCACGCACCTCCGCTGCCGCCATTGTGTTCGATTTCCGCATACATTTCGCCCACGCGCCTCCGCCCTGCCCAATGTGATCGGTTTTCCGATTACATTCGGCCTACGCGGCGCGTCCGGTCCAATTGTGATCGGTTTTCCGATTACATTTGGCCGACGTAGCGCCCCCGGTTCAATTGTGATCGGTTTTCCGATTACATTTGGCCTACGCGGCGCGTCCGGTCCATTGTGATCGGTTTTCCGATTACATTTGGCCGACGAGGGGCGTCCGGTCCAATTGTGATCGGTTTTCCGATTACATGCAGCACCCTTGCCACGCCAAAAAGCAGCCCCTCTAGGAACTGCTTCATGGTTACCTCATATGTTACTTACCTTCATTACATAAATCCGCCAGCTTACTCCGCCTCCGGATAAGGATTGATACTCTGGATCGTGCCGTCTTCGTTGTATTTCAGCTCGGTGTACTTCACGCAGCGCTTGTGGTTGACGCCTTCAGACAGGGAGCTGTCGTGATAGAACAGATACCACTTGTCTTCCACTTGCACAATGGAGTGGTGAGTCGTCCAGCCGATGACCGGAGACAGAATCTCACCCTTGAAGGTGAACGGTCCCATCGGATTCTTGCCGATTGCATACACGAGCTTATGCGTGGTTCCAGTTGAGTAGGACAGGTAGTAATCGCCGTTATATTTGTGCATCCATGGGCCTTCAAAATATCTGCGCTCTTCATCCCCGGCCAGAATCGGATTCCCGTCTTCATCGACAATCGAGATCTCGGCAGGCTTGCCCTGGAAGGACAGCATATCGTCGCTAAGCAGCGCAACTTGCGGTCCAAGGGCCGGCTGGTCGGCAGCCGGTCCTTCCGCATCCGGCACGAAGCTGCCGGTCTGCCACTTCTCCAGCTGGCCGCCCCAGAGTCCGCCGAAGTAGATATACGCCTGGTTGTCGTCATCTACCAGCACGGCCGGGTCAATACTGAAGCTGCCTTCCATATAATTCGGCTGCGGGGAGAACGGGCCTGCGGGAGACTCCGACGTTGCCACACCAAGACGGAAGATGCCGTCATGGTCGCGGGCCGGGAAGAACAGATAGTAGGTGTTGTTCTTATATGCGGCATCTGGAGCCCAGAGCTGCTTGGAGGCCCATGGAATATCTCTCACATGCAGCGCTTCGCCGTGATCGACCACCGGAGAATCGAAGCTGTCCATCGAGAGAACATGATAGTCTTCCATTTTATACTGGTCGCCGTTATCATTGCTCGGCTCGTCATGATCCAGATCGTGGGAAGGATAGATATAGATTTTGCCTTCATAGACATGGGCGGACGGGTCCGCTGTATAGATGTGAGTTACGATCGGTTGATTAGGCTTAGGTGGTTGTTGCTGATTCATAAGGCATCTCCTTTGATATTGGAATAATAGAATCCTTCATAGTAAGCAGGGCTGGCATTCTCTGTACCGTTGCCCGAAGCATGTACGCCGAGGCAGACACCGGTGAAGCCGCCGTTGACCTCCGGGGACAGGACCGATACATGAACCATCTCCGGGACTTCATGCCAGGACACGCCATCTGCCGAATACGAGCAGTGGTAGTGATGGCCGTCGCAGCGGAGGCGAAGCTGAACGGCACCTTGACCGCTTACCTCATACTGGTGAACCTGCCGCTCCTCGCCGTTCTTCACGACAAGCTCCATCACCCGGCGGCCGCTGCGGCAAGTAAGTCCCCAGAAAAGATATCCACGGTTGTTCAGCCGCGCAGCCAGTCCGGCATGCTCGCCTTCGGTCACCGGCGTGAAGTCAAGGCTTGCGCCCATCTCCATCCGGTGGTGCTGCTGGCGGAGACACGCGAACACTGCAGGTGCCTCATCGTCCAGCGTGTAAGCATTCCCGCGTACGGTGAGGCTGTCTTCCCGCTCGGTCCAGGAATAGCGCTCCGCCTCATAGGCGCGGAGGAACGCCCACTCCGGTCCGAAGCCGCTCTCCGGCGTAAAGCGCAGCACAAGGCTGTCCAGGCTGGATTCACCCTCTGCAATGACGGTGCCTTCATTATTGTCAATCATCGGCCAGCCGTCCTCCGTCCAGGTGACCGGAGCCAGGAAGGTCTCCCGGCCCAGCGGGGAATACCGGCCTTCCACCGGGCGCATGCCCAGGAAGACGGCCCACCACTGCCCGGATGTATCCTCCACCAGATCGGCATGTCCAAGGCATTGTACCGGATGGTCCTTCAGTCCCCGGTGGGTCAGGATCGGCTCCGGCTTGTCCTCGAACGGGCCGTAAGGACTGCTGCTGCGGGCAATAATCTCCCGGTGATCACCCGCCGTGCCGCCGGAGGCGGTCATCAGGTAGTAGACGCCCTTGATCTTGTACAGATGCGGGCCTTCGACCCACGGGCCGTCATCGCCGCTCCAGATGTTAACCGGCTCCGACAGCACTTCCCCGGACAGCGGATCAATCTCATACTGGATAATGTGCGACTCATAGCCTGCACCGTTCTGCACCGTAACATAGGTGCGCCCGTCATCATCGAAGAACAGGGACGGATCAATGCCCCCGTGCGGCAGCAGAATCGGATCAGACCAGGGCCCCTCAGGCTTGTCCGCAGTCACATAGAAATTGCCGATGCCTCTGACATCTGTAGTAATCATGTAGAATCGTCCGTCATGATAACGGATGGTGGCGGCGTAGATGCCGGATGAGCTCTTGGTCGCCCGCAGATCCAGCTGGGACTGGCGGGTCAGCACATGCCCTATCGGGGTCCAGTCGAGCAAGTCCCTGCTGTGGAAGATAGGCACACCCGGAAAATATTCAAAGGTGCTGTTAATCAGATAGAAATCTTCATTCACACGGACCACACTGGGGTCCGGATAATACCCGGCAATTACGGGATTCCGCACATTCATGGATTGCATCATACCCTCCTCTGGAATGAAAGCAAGCGTTTACAATCGCTAGTGTTATTGTACAAGCCCGGATTAAGCTTTCCTATGCGCAGACTAAAGAATTTCCCCCGAAAAAATGTACAATCTCCGCCTACAACCGATTGTACTGGAAATAAGCACCGTTTGCTCGTCATTTTGCTTGAGGAAATGGTCATTTTTTGCGGAGTTTACCGGCTACCTATAGTAGTCTCAAAAATCAACAAAAAGCCGTCCCCCAACCATAATCTGGCTTGGGGGACGACCCTGATCTTGCTTATACAATCGTTATGTGATGCCTATACTTACGGATTAATCAGATTCGATTGAATCAGTAATCTGCGGATAGCCGCCGACGCTTCGGCGCGGGTAATATTCTCGTTCGGCGCAAGACGCTGCTCGTCTCTGCCCTGAATAATGCCGGCCGACAGATTCAGCTTCACATTGGCAACCGCCCAGCCCGCTACCGATGCGGAATCGGCAAAGGACTTCAGCAGCTGCTGAACCTGCTCTTCGCTGCGCGAAGACTTCAGCTCTGTAATGCTCATCGCTCTGCTGACAATGGCCATGGCTTCCTGTCTGGAAATATTGTTGTCCGGTCTGAAGGTTCCGTCCGGATAACCGGTGATCAGGCCGTTCTCGATAGCAACCTGAAGCTCCAGCCCGTACCATCCGCCTGCGGAGACATCGCTGAATGTAACCTGCTGATCCCCATGCGTGACTATCCCGAGTGCTCGGGCCAGCATAGCTGTGAATTCAGCCCGCGTGATCGCCCGCTGCGGTTCAAAGACCGCTTCCTTCGTGCCGCTTACCACCAGTCTTGAGCCCATGTCATTGACATCCGGCTTGCTCCAGTGCTTCGCCACATCCGGGAATTCCAGCGGATTCCAGATCAATCCGAAATCGCCGTTCTCCAGACTGTTAATTGTCGCATAATAACGTCCGTCTTTGATTGTTACATAAGTCGGCTGATGATAGATTTTACCATCCCGGTATAATACGCCAGTGGTAATCTTCATATTTGCCGGTACCGGCAGCGTGTATTTCACCCAGCCGTGGCTGGTTACAAGTACGGTCTGTCCCTGATACTTGGCCTTGACCGAGAAGTTCGCAAGTGTACCGCCTGTTTGCGCCTTCCGCATCCCGGCGGCAAGCTTGAATCCTTCAACGCTGGCCGGAGCAGACTCCGTCAGCTCGGCAGTAATAATAATGTCGTTCACATTCACATTGCCTTGACCGAACTGCTTGCTGAGCTCTGTCAGATTGATATCTGCGGCATTCAGTCTGGCCGTACCCAGATCAGACTCGACTACGATCTCGCCGCCTTTATTCTGCAAGTCCTTCAGGCTGCTCGCAGTAAGCTCTACACTGCCAGCCGGAATGCCGGTAGTGGTTCCTTGCTGAGCAGGTGTAGCCGTTGGCGCAGGCTTCGTTACTGGATAAGACTCAGGACTCTTATCTGTAATCCGCACAATCTGGAAGGTGCTGAATTTGTTAATCTGTATCTCCAGCGCTACAGGCTCGCCGCTGGAATTATACACAATCGCTGGAGTATAGACGGCAACCTCGCCGTCGCTGTGTTCAACATATACCCGCAAGCTGTCCAGGAAGGCATCACGCGCCCCGGAGCTTTGCAGCGGAATGCCGCCAGCGATTTCAGTGAGCGGAAGCAGAATCTTGGTGTTGATCTTGCTGTAGTTGGCTTCAATCTCCCTTGGAGCTCCAAGGGTCTGGAGCGTCTTGTCACTGGTCAGAGCCAGCTTGGAAACGCCGTTCAGAACGGCATTGCTCTGAACCCTGAGCTGTTCCAGGGTATTCTCCACCGGTACCACCCGGAAGTACAGGTCTGTAGCGGTTGCTTCGAGCTGCTCCAGGCTGGCTGCATCCAGACGGATGGAACCCAGTGCTGTGACAATATCAAGTGAAGCCTTGCGTCCGGCCAGAACCGATACCGCGCCGGAAGGAATCTCCACCGCAATCTCATCCGCCGGTGCAGCAGAATCATCCACATGGGTGATGCTTACCTTCCGGTTCGCTGCATCCGGGTCATTCGGATTCACGCCTTCAATCAGGTTATACATTTCATTCTCATCAATCACAATCGTGTCAATCTTGGTTCCGTTCGACAGGTTCGTTCTCAGAATCGTTACGCCCTGCTGTAGCGGACTGCCGTCATTAGGGGTAGACATTCCTGCCTGCCTGGAGGTTGCCTGACGGACGGCACCGTCCTTGGTCACGCCTTGTGCCTTAACGATCAGCAGATAATGCTTAACTGCACTCTTCCCGCCCCGGGTGAAGGTTGCGGTCAGAATGACATTCGTATCCTTGGGCGGAAGGGTTACATTGCCCTTGGCCTGTTCGGCATTCTGCTGGACAGCGATTACCGATGCTTCATTCGAAGACCAGGTAATCTTCGTATCATATTTGCCGGTCTGCAGCAGTACGAAGGCTTCGGTGACACTCTCCCACGTATCCCCAGGCGCGAAAGTGGCCGCCGTGTTGATTCCGGTGCTTCTTGCCGCATCCTCTGCGGCTTCCTGGTCGCTGAGCTTTTTGACAACAATTGTAAAGGTCTTGACCAGCGTCTCGCCCGGACGGTCAGGGTCTGCCAGCTTCACAGTAAGCTCTACCGTCACATCCTCTTCATCCGGTCCAGGTCTCTTGACCCGTCCGGTATTCGTGAGAACATCAGGGTTACTGGAGGTCCAGGTCAGCACAGATCCGGTCTCGCCTGTCTTCGGCAGGAATAGATTCCGGGTCACCGACTCCTCTGAATCTCCCGGAGCATAGGTTACTTGAATATTCAGCTCATCCTGGGGAAGGTTGACCGGGCTGGTTCCTTTGACTGTAATATAGAAATCCTTCTCCCGGAAAAAGCCTTCCTTGGCAACACGCGCCGTCAATCTAACCACCGTATCCTTCAGCGGACGCTGAACTTCACCGGTGTTGCTGACAATATCGCTGCGGTGGCTCGTCCATACTACATCAGAATCATAATTGCCTTTCGAGATCAGTGTGATGGCTTGCGTTACACTCTTCGCCGTATCCTGCCCCTGATACCCGATAGCCAGGAGTTCAGCAGCTTCATCAAGCTGAGCATCAAGCCCCTCCCGCTTCGCCTTAACTGTTACAACGAACTCCTTGATGACGGTGACATTGCCTTTGGTAATTGTTGCGGTAAGGGTCACCTCCCGGTCCCCTTCATTAGCACCGGGACGGTTCACTGTACCCTCTGGACCCAGTATGGAAGGCTCCGTGGAGGTCCAGGTAATCTTACTGCCATAGTTGCCCTCTGTGATCAGGTCCAGCTTCGTTTTCACCTGCTCCTGGAGCTCATTGCCTGCCCGGATCTTCTCCCAGGTCAGAGCTTCCAGGCTCTCCTTCACGGACTCTTCGTCCGTCAGCGGATGCTTGACCACGGTGAGTACGAATTCTTTCGTCTCGGTTACATCCCCCTTGGTGATGACCGCCGTTAAGGTAACAGTACGATCGCCATCCAGGTAGGAAGGAGCCTGAAGTTTGCCATCCGGCGTAATGACCCCCTCATCTGAAGAAGTCCATTTGATGCTGCTGCCATTCTCACCGGCTGCCGGTAAATAGACATCTGAGGTCACCGAATCCTGGCTGACATTCTCTTTGCGGATGGTATTCCAGGTCAGCAGGTCTGTATCCTCGGCTACCGATTGGTTGTCGGTTCCGGCCTGTTTTTTGACTGTGAGCACGAAGGTCTTGGTCTGTTCCGAATCCCCGTTCTTCAGTACAGCGGTCAGCGTAACCTCCTGATCTCCCTCCGCAAAGACAGGGCGTGTTACAGTCCCGTCCGGCCCGATAACATCCTCGTTGCTGGAGGTCCAGGTAATCGTGCTGCCGAAAGCGCCTGTCTCGGGTAAAAGCAGCCCTGACACAACAGACTTCTGCACCAGATTCTCCTGCCGGATCGTATCCCAGGTAACGGCTGCCGCGTCACGGTTCACCAGTGACACCGTGCCCGGAAGCTGGATATCGAAGTTATTTGACGTCACCGGCTTAACGCCGTCTACAATTATGGACGGATCGACAGTCACCGATGCGAAAGCCGAAGCCTCAAGCTTGCCGGTTGCTTCTCCGGTGATCTGGATCTCCAGCACGGTGTCGCCGATCCGCACTACCGTGTAGTCCAGACCTTCCGGCAGATTGTTGAGGTGAACCCCTCCGCTAATCCCTTCGGTGAATACGCCGTTGCGCAGGGTAACCGTCAGCTTCTCTGCCGCTGTCCCGTCGCCTGCATCGTGAATCACTTCAGGAGACACTGCAATCGCTGCCGGAGGAGAGCGGAACAGAATAGCGAAGGTTCCCGAAGGAACGCCTGCAACCATAACTCCCGCCCGGTCCACGCTGTCAGCGGGCTTGTGACTGGCTGCCTGTCCGGCAAAAGCTACCGTAATCTGAGTTGGACTGTCCACGGTAACTGTACCCGGTGTTAGGCCCGGCGGCCAGTTCACCGCTTCAATAGCCTCGATCACCGACTCATCGAAAGAACCGTTCTTCAGCTCCAGCACAAGCGCTCCCTCAATGGTGCCGTCATTCATCTCTGACTCATAGAGCAGCGGTGACTTGACCACCAGATAAGGCTCTTTGTCCATGAAGTCGAATTTGAAGGTATTCGTGCTCAGGTCCGCCGCTGCTCCTGTCAGCTTGCCGGAGGCCACGGTTACATAAGCTCCGTAGACATCGCTGGTTACCGTAGCTGCACCGGTGAATTTGATTTCCAGCTCCGTGTCGGAGATTCTTGTTACTGTTGTGCCGAGGCCCGCTGGAAGGCCATGCACCTGCACATCGCCCGCATTGACCGGTGCGGCGAATTTCCCGCCAGTAAGCGTCACACCGAGCGTCTCAGTAATTTCTCCAGAGCCGTAGACGGCTTCGGATACAATCCCTTTATTCAAGCTGAGCACCGCAGGGTCTCTGAACGTTACACTGAAGGTCTTGGTCGTCAGACCGGAGGAATTCCCAATCAGGTTCTCCTTATCGACCGTCACGGACAGATTGTTCGTGGTCGCGTCCTTGCCATGGTTAACGGCAGCACCCTTCAGCGTGAAATTAAGCTCGGTATCACTGAGCCGGGTCACGTCAAAGTCAAGGCCTTCCGGCAGATTATTGACACGGATGTGGCTCAGATCAATAGGATCTGCAAGGGTGGCCCCGACAATGTTGACCATCTGGTTGCCGGTAACTGTTCCATCGTTAGCCTTAGCCTCCGTCAGATCTGTACTGTCCTCCTCATCCAGCTCGATTTCCGAGATGACCTCACTGAAATCCCTCTCGTCCAGACTCGTATAATAGGTGAATTTCTTGCTCTCACGGGCAGCCATCGCACCTGAATCCCAGGTAATGGTAATCCCCCTATCCGCTACAACTTCATTGCCCTTGGCCGCCGGGCTATCATAAGCGGCTTCTTCATAAGGGTCGCTGTTGCTGAACCCGAAGACAGAGGCCTTCGCCCGCGGATTGCTGGAGTAGAAGAAGATCGGTGCTCTCGAATTGAAAGCCTTGAAGAGCGGATCATTATCCCCTGTGGTATTCGCTCTAACTACGGCGGCGCCATCCTCTTCGATGGTGTGAGTCACCATATTGGAAGTTACAAAGGCTCCACCCTGATCTACTGTATTATCCGGGTCCATGGTACGCATATACCGCGCCCCGTCCCATTTCTTGCCCGTCAGATTGGTGATGGTTACTTCATTGCGGTAGAACTTCTGGTCTTCCTTGAAGCTGATTACTTGCTTAATCTCCATTGCGCCAGCCCAAGTGGATACCGTGGTCGCACTTAG
Source organism: Paenibacillus sp. FSL M7-0420 (assembly GCF_038002345.1). Lineage (NCBI taxonomy): Bacteria > Bacillati > Bacillota > Bacilli > Caryophanales > Paenibacillaceae > Paenibacillus > Paenibacillus sp. FSL M7-0420. The sequence continues at coordinate 4,956,489 of NZ_JBBOCJ010000001.1, forward strand.
CATCCCTTTATCCGTCTGCGAGGTATTTATAACTCTAGTAGGCATATCGTGGGCGTTCATCAGAGCTGAATTGGACTTCGCATATGTATTTCCCTCGCTCTGGTATCCTACCGCGAAGCGTTCTTCCGGTGTGCCCGGCAAATAGTAATCGACCGGCAGGTCTTTACCTGTTCCATAGCCGTCATGGTCGGCGCTCATCCCCAGATTCGGTCTTGAATTCGTGCCACGGAAGTTAGCGGGCTTACTGCCCATCGTACCGAAATTCCCCCAGTTGCTTACTCCCAGTTCAATGAATTTGCCCCCCAGGAAAAGCTCTGTTCCGCCTTCTCCGCCATAGGCAGCCCTCGCTCCCCAATCTGCTGAATCTGCATGTACAGCCAGGGGTGCAGGAAACATAGACAGGATCATTGCGGGCACCATTAGCAGTGCGAGCAGCTTCTTACGCTTCATTGTCTCACTCCATTCTTAATAATTGAAATGCAAGCTTATACATATAAAACCAAATCACTCTCACAAAATTCTCACAAATGATCGAAAAATGTCGTTAATTTGCGCAAAAAGCAAAAAAAGAAGCAGAGCGCACGATACACGTGAACGCCCTGCCTTATGTTGATTCATATAAACTGCGGTTAGGAAGGCTCTTCCCTAAGCCGGGAGTACATCTGCTGCATACGCCGGTTCTGATCTTCGGCCGGAAAAAGCTGCAGCAGCTGGCGGTAAAACTCCTCATTCTGCGGATCGGCCAGCAGACAGGCGTAGAACCGGTCCTCCGCTGCCTGAAGTGCACCTCCCGATAAGCTCTCGCTGATCAGCCGAAGACTGAGCTTCTCATAGATCAGACGATACTTCTCTTCCAGGGAAATCTTCCATACATACGGCTTCCCTTGTAGTAACGGCCCCCGGTACAGGCTAAAGAGCGTCTCCAGCTGCTCTGCATCCAGACTTTGACCTATCAGCACTTGTCCCGCCAGGTGATATTGCATAACGTCATAGTTGAATGCCCCGGTATCCAGCGTATATCCCTCAGAAGTCTTTTTGATCCTCATGGGGATGCCACCTGCCTCCATGACTCTTTTCACGCGATAGATGGCCGTGTGCAGATTGCGTAGCACCCGTTCTCCATCCATATCAGGCCAGAGCAGCTCGGACAGCTTCCATTTATCCACCTCACGGTTAGGATGACAGAGCAGGTAGGCGAAGAGTTCCTCCGAGATCCGCGTAGGGAATCGGAGCAGCTGCTGCTCTTCGTTACGCACCTCCAGCCGTCCAAAGCCCGTGACGGTTGGTGCCGGAGCCGGCAGAACAGAAGCGGTGGCCGGCCGCTCCGGCGTTCTGCGGGAAGGCCGCTGTCTGGCAAGCCGGTCGTGCACCCGTTCAATTGCTTTAGGGGTAACGGGTTTTACAATGTAATCCAGGGCCTGTACATCGAAGGCTTTCAATGCATAATGCGTATGACCTGTTGTAAAAACAATGTGGGCATGCTCCGAGACCTCACGGATTCGCCGGGCCAGCTCCAGTCCGTTCATCTGCGGCATCTCTACATCCAGAAAAATAATATCCGGCTGCAGCTGGGGCAACTGATCAAGCGCCTCCGCAGGATTGGTGAACGTACCCGATATTGTGAAGCTCTCATGACGGCTGACCAGCACCTCCAGCAAATCCAGCGCTGGAATCTCGTCTTCCAAAATTACGGCAGTGTACACCTAAGCCACTCCTATGATTGAGTTTGTTTTAACGCCTAACCCTTCTGGCAAAATCCACAAACTGAAATTTGTCCAGCCGGTGCCGGGACTCGGTATATTGGAACAGCACGGTATTCTCCAGATACACATAGTTGCGCACTACGACAATATGCGTATATTGCTTCAGGTCCAGCAGGCGCTGATCCTCCCCGGTGGAGGGCTCAACGGAAATCAGCTTTTTGGCATAACTGATCTTAAGACCCAACTCAGACTCAAGGTATTCAAAAATAGAGCCTGCTGCGATCTCCTTGCTGAGGAATGGGACGATATCTGAGCGGAAATAGTCCTTGTCCAGAATAATGCGCTCGGCTTCAATCTCTCTGGCGCGGATCACCTTCCACACCGGCGTCTCTTCAGTGATGTGCAGTTGCCGGGCCAGCAGGGAGCCTGCCGGCTCCAGGACCGTCTCCTCTACCAGTGTCCGCGAGGGAACCCCGAGCGTCCCGGTCAGCTCCTGGAATGAGATCAGCCCGGTTACGGGGAAATCCAGCCGGGTCATATCCAGCACAAACGAGCCTTTGCCTTTGATCTTGTTAATATAGCCCTCACGGAACAAGAGATTCAGCGCCTTGCGCACCGTCTCCCGCGAAGTCTGGTAAGCCTCCGCCAGCTCACTCTCGGAGGGCAGCTTGGTTCCGGGCGCAAGCTGGCCGGAATGAATACGGTTGCTATATTCCGTATAAATCTGCAAAAATATATTCTCTCTCATCAATCATCACCGCCCTATATTGTAACACGGGTCACCCCTTCAGGTGAACGGTTAGAATACTTGTCTGCTTCGCGGTAGCCGGTCCGGTCCGCTCCTCAATCCGCTCCACCATCTCCTGCCCGGCAGGGATAATGATCGGAGTAATGAGCGGGTAACCGGCGGCGCGGATGGCCTCCATATCGAATTCCAGCAGAAGCTCGCCAGCCTGCACCTTGTCGCCGATTTCCTTGCGCGCCGTGAACCCTTCGCCTTTGAGCGACACGGTGTTGATCCCGACATGGATCAGCACCTGGACTCCGCTGGCATGCTCCAGAATCAGCGCATGCTTGCTCTTAATCACATGGGCCACTGTAGCATCGAAGGGAGCGTAGACCTTGCCTTCGGAAGGTTCAATGGCAATCCCTTCCCCCATCTGCTTCTCGGCAAAAGCAGGATCAGGAACCTGCTCCAGCGGCACCGCCGTTCCGCTGAGCGGCGAGGCCAGCTCCAGAATATTCACCGGCTCCTGCGAGCCTTGAACGGAGCTGCGGCTGCTTAGCTCTTTGCTTGTGTCTGACGGACCGGATACTGCCGCGCTTGCTCCAGCAGCATCTGATTTGTTCGCCGCCCGCTGCACGACTGCCCGGCCATACAGCACCGTGGCAACAAACGGCACAATCAGTACGATCGCCATCCCGACGAAGAATACGCCCCACTGGTTAGGGAAGATCGACAGGAAGCCAGGTACTCCCCCCACGCCAATGGAAGTGGCGCGGACTTGATTAACGGTCAGCAGCACTCCGGCCATCGCGGAGCCGATCATCCCGAAGATGAACGGGTAACGGTAGCGGATATTTACCCCGAAGATCGCCGGCTCGGTGACTCCGAGGAACGCCGAGACGGAAGAGGTGACGGCCAGACCTTTGGCCTTCTGCTCTTTGACCACGAATATCATGGCAAGAGCTGCGGCACCCTGGGCAATGTTGGAGAGGGCCAGCATCGGCCACAGGAATGTGCCTCCTTCGCTGCCGATTAGCTGAACGTCCACGGCCAGGAAGGTGTGATGCATTCCCGTAATAACCAGCAGCGAATAGAATCCGCCGTAGATTAAGCCGCCAAGGATGGCGAAATGATCGAAAACATAGATCAGCCCGGAGGTAATGGCATTCGCAATGCCGAACGTAACCGGTCCGATGATGGTGAAGGCCAGGAACCCTGTAATCAGCAGTGTCACTGGTGCGACCACAAGCAATTTGATCGAATCATGGACCCGCTTATCCAGGAATTTCTCAATACTGGCCAGAATATAGGCCGATACCAGGACCGGCAGGACCTGCCCCTGATAACCGATCCGCTCCAGATGCCAGCCGAACAGGTTCCAGGTTGGAACCGTCCCTTCCGTAGAAGCGTTAGCATAGCTGTAAGCACTTAATAAGTCTGGATGAACCAGAATCAACCCTAATACAATCCCGAGCAGCGGACTGCCCCCGAAGCGGGTCACTGCAGCCCAGCCGATCAGAGCCGGCAAGAAGGTAAACGCCGTGCTGGCAATCGTATTAATAATGGCGGCAATATCCTTCCACTGCGGATAGACATCCACCAGTGACTGGCTGAAGAAGATCCCAGGGCCGGTCAGCAGGTTATTGATCCCCAGCAGCAGACCCGCCGTAACGATGGCTGGAAGAATAGGGATGAAGATATCCGCCAGTGTCTTGATCGCCCGCTGAAGCGGGTTCTGCTTGCGGGCAGCAGCTGACTTCACCTCATCCTTGGAGGAGCGGGAGCCGCCGGTCAGTTGAATCATCTCGTCATATACTTTATCGACCGTGCCCGGACCGATAACAATCTGGAATTGCCCCTGGGAAGAGAATTGTCCTTTCACGAGGTCATTTGCGTCCAGCGCCGCCGCGTCCACCTTACTCTCGTCATAAAGCGAGAACCTTAGCCGGGTCACACAATGCGTCGCAACCTCAATATTCTCCTTGCCCCCAACCGCCCGGACAATAGCTTCAACATTTTTGCGGTCTATAGCCATATTGTCACTCCTCGCATAGTTGATGAATACATAGTAGCCCATCAGATTTCAACTTGTGAAAATTACTTTAACTAATCGCTTGCTAAGGGTTTGCCGCTCCCGATCAGATCAGGGGGTAAAGGGCAGGCTTAATTGCAATCTGTAATACGTTCGAAGTATATTCCCGCAATTTCGGTCTTTTGGTCTTTTCTAGTTCTGACTGATCAGCCACATATATGAGGCGTACGGGCTTAACCGCAGCTCTTGCTTGAATGCAAGATCCTCTCCCGTATTGCCGAGCAGAAGCTTGTCTTGACCCGCTGCGCTTAAGTCTGCCCACTGATGATCCGCAAGCCGGAAGGTGATCTCCTTACTGCTGAAGTTCGAGACCATCACCAGTGCCTCGCCGTCCCCCATGCGTGCATAAGCGAACACCTCGGGATGTGCTTCGTCCAGTCTGCGGTAGATGCCGTCCGTGAACACCGCATGCGCCTTGCGCAGAGCGATCAGCCTGCGGTAGTGATGGAAGATCGAATCCGGCTGATCCAGCTCTCTCTGCACATTGATGTCCGGGTAACGTTCATCCACCTTCAGCCAAGGAGTACCCGTAGTGAACCCGGCGTTCGGGCTGTCCTCCCACTGCATCGGCGTCCGGGCGTTGTCCCTTGAACGTTCCTGAAGAATCGCAAGGGCCTGCTCAGGACTTGTTCCCTGCTCACACAGAATACGGTACATATTCAGCGATTCAATATCACGGAATTCTTCGATGCTCTTCCATCGCGGATTCGGCATCCCGATTTCTTCACCCTGGTAGACATACGGTGTGCCCTGTAGTCCATGCAGTGTAGTCGCCAGCAGCTTGGCGCTCTCCTTGCGGTACGCAGTATCATCGGTGAACCGGGAGAGGGCGCGCGGCTGATCATGATTATTGAAAAATAATGCGTTCCAGCCCCCACCCTCCTGCATCCCGGTCTGCCACTCACTGAATAGCCGCTTGAGTGATTCGAAATCGTAAGGCATCAGCTCCCACTTCCGGCCGTTCGGATAATCCACCTTCAGATGATGGAAGTTGAAGGTCATCGAGAATTCCCGCTGCTCAGGGCTGGAGTAACGGATGCACTCTTCAAGCGTAGTAGAGGACATTTCTCCGACCGTGATCATTTCATGCGGGCCAAATACCTCATCATACATCGCTCTGATGAATTCATGGACACGTGGACCATCTGTGTAGAATTTCCGTCCATCTCCCGGCGGCACACTTCCGTCATCGTCCGGGAAGCGCTGGTCCTTGGAGATCAGGTTAATAACGTCCATGCGGAAGCCGTCCACACCCTTGCGGGCCCAGAACAGCATCATCTCATTGACCTCTCTGCGAACCTGCTCATTCTCCCAGTTCAGATCTGCCTGTGTCTTGTCAAACAGGGTCAGGTAATATTGGCCTGACGCCTCATCGTACTGCCAGGCGGGACCACCGAACTTCGACTGCCAATTGTTCGGTACTCCCCCGCCTGGCGCCGGGTCCTTCCAGATATAATAATCGCGGTACAGATTATCCCGGCTGGAGATCGCCTGCTTGAACCACTCATGCTCTGTCGAGGTATGGTTGACTACGATATCCGTCATGAGCTTCATTCCCCGCCGGTGCAGCTCCGCTACCAGCTCGTCGAAGTCCTCCATCGTGCCGAATTCGGGGTTAATCCGCTCATAGTCGGCCACATCGTAACCGTTATCATGTCCCGGCGAGACATAGACCGGTTGGAGCCAGACAATATCAATCCCCAGCTCCTGCAAATAATCCAGCTTCTCCGTCAGGCCTCTGATATCGCCGGTTCCGTTCCCCGTCGTATCCCTGAAACTCTTCGGATACACCTGATACACGGTAGACCGGCGCCACCATTCCGCTGTCCGGGCTTGACTCACTTGATTCAACTAAAGCACCTCCATGAAGAACTTGTTGACATACATTACACTTGTATATACAAGTTCAAACAGGGGGGAGGCTGTTATGTGAGGAGGATGCTCTCGCACAAACAGATACATTAGACCCACGCGCCGTCCCCCGGCACATTGTGTTCGGTTTTTCGCATACATTTTTCCAGCGCCCTTCGCGCGAGCACCGAATGTATGCTGTTTTTGACATACATTCGGGCCGTATGCCGCTTGCGAACACAATGTATGCTGTTTTCCACATACATTCGGGCCGTATGCCGCTTGCGAGCACAATGTATGCTGTTTTTGACATACATTCGAGTCGTATGCCGCTTTCGAGCACAATGTATGCTGTTTTTGACATACATTCGGCTCACGCGCCCCTACCTGCAAATTGTGTGCGGTTTTTCGCATACACTGGGTCCACGTACCTTCGGGCTGAGCATCCACCACTCTACCTCACAAAAAAACAGCGCCCCTCCCCGCAACCGGGGACAGAACGCTGCTTGTTAAAATGCTATTACCTCTACACTCTTCGCTTATTCGCACTACTTTTCGCTATGATTAGCTGCTTTCTGCTACTCCAAATATCCCTTAATCAGTCCCAGCGGCAGCAGCTTCGGCTGCTCGCAGGTGGTGGTCAGCTCGGCATAGCGCTTCGAATCGGAGCTGGTGTGGAAGGCGTGCATGATCTCCAGCACATGATTCGCCAGCTCGCCGTTAGCGCGCGGGGTCTCTCCGGTCCCGATGCAGCGGGCCATATCCGCCACGCCGATGCCCCGGCTGTTGCCCTCATAGCTATGGACCACCGGAATCTCCTTGAATTCGGAGCTATGCGCCGGACGCAGCAGGATCGGGCCGCCGAAGGTGTTCGGGTCCGGCACAATCAGGGTGCCCAGCGAGCCGTAGATCTCAATGCGCGGCAGCGTGCTGTGCCAGACATCGAAGCTGGTAATCATCGTGGCAACCGCACCGCTGGCGAACTGAATTGTTCCGGCCACATGCGTAGGGACTTCAACGTCCACTACCTTGCCGAACTTCTTCTCACTGGTGATTGTCCGGGTAGGGAACGAAGTCTTGGTCATGCCGCATACCGTAGTTGCTGGGCCCAGCAGAGATACCAGAGCCGTCAGATAATACGGGCCCATATCGAACATCGGGCCGCCTCCGGCCTGATAGTAGAATTCAGGGTCCGGGTGCCAGCTCTCATGCCCATGGCAGAGCATGAAGGCAGTGGCCGCTACAGGCTCACCGATGTAGCCGTCCGCGATCAGCTTGGCGCAGGTCTGCAGACCGGCTCCGAGGAAGGTGTCCGGTGCGCAGCCGATGAACAATTCTTTTTCCTTAGCCAGTTCCACCAGCTCAGTCCCATGCTCAAGCGACAGCGACAGCGGCTTTTCCACATACACATGCTTGCCTGACAGCAGCGCCTGCTTACACACATCGAAATGGTAATTAGGCGTGGTCAGATTCACGACAATCTCAATTTCGTCCGAAGCCAGCAGCTCCGCTGTCGTCCAGACATTCGGCACTCCGTATTGCTCAGCTGCCTGCTGCGCCCGCTCCAGATTTAGATCCGAACAGGCGTAGACTTCCGTATTCTTGAACGTTCCCGTCAAATTCTCGAAATAAATGCCGCTGATATTTCCGCAGCCGACAATCCCTACTTTTACTTTACGCACGCTGTCTCCCACCTTGTCCTTCGTTTATTTGGCTGCCCACAAGAAGCCCCGGCGCATCAGTTCCTTGGCCTCTGGAATATCGAACACATCCGCATGATGTCCAAGCGCGTTATAGAATACCTTGCCCTGGCCCCATTTCTTCGTGTAGACGACCGGCATCGTGATGACACCATTGGCCGAATGCTCCCCTTCACTCATAACAAAAGTAGTGGTAGCCAGTACATTCACCGCCGGATCGACGTGCAGATAATACTGCTCCGACTTCACCATAAAGTCCTGCATACCTTCCACAATCGGGCTGGAGCCGGATTTCACGATGTTCACTTCATAATCCACCCCATCGTTGAAGGGATGCGCCACCCATTGCGATCCGGTCAAAAATTGCCATTCCGTATTGGTACGGAAGGAGTCGCACATCCCGCCGTGACAGCCCGCGATGCCTACGCCGGAAGCCACAGCCGCCAGAACCGCCGAGCACTGCTCCCCCTTGATCTCACCCATGGTCCACACCGGCACGATCAGGTTCAGCGCCTTCAGTGCCTCGGCATCATTGAAGCTGTCCAGCGTATCCGAGACTTCAACCTCGAAGCCTTCATTCTTAAGAATATCCGCAAAAATCGCCGCTACCTCATTCGGTTCATGCCCGTCCCATCCGCCTTTTACAATCAATGCCTTCTTTGCCATATCAAGCTCTCCTTTTTGTCCTATTTATCCAAGTTCGGGTTATAGATTGATTAAGATCCGGTCTTCCTGAAGAAATTGTAATTCATTGCGGCCGTTCCTGCTCGTCATTTTACTTGTAGGAATGGTCATTTTTTGCTAAATTTAAGACTGCATTATGCGAGAAGCAGCAAATCACTGAAACCGCTTCCCGACGAACTGCCGGGAGGACGAGAACAGGAGTAACCATGAGAGCGTTTCACGAGAACCGGACGTATGGCTATGCGTTTCCTTTCACTGCCTTTGTAAGCCGTAATATTGATTTTTTGGCCCACTGGCACAATGATCTGGAGATTGTCTATGTGCTGGAGGGATCGATCCGGATGGGGATTAACTCCGAGACACGGGTGCTGACCGCCGGGGATCTGGCCGTATGCAGCAGCGGGGATATTCATTATTATGACAGCAAGAACAGCCAGTCCAAGCTGCTGATGGTTATTTTCAACCCTTCCCTGATCGGATATCCGGCCGGCTGGCCTCTGAATATGCGGCTGATGTCCCCTTTTCTGCATAACAGCCCATCTGCCCCGGTAGAAGGCAATCCCCGGCTGCCTGCGATTATGCAGGAGCTGCTCGAGGAGTATCTGGAGAAGCCCCCGCATCATGAACAGCTGGTGACCGGCCTGCTGCATGAGCTGTGTGCGCTGATTCTGCGGCAGATGCCGCTGGATATCGTGAATCCGCATAAGGATAAGCGGCGCATTACGAATATGAAGATTATGCAGGAAGTGCTGGAGTATCTGGATGTCCATTACATGCACCCCATCACTCTGGCCGATGCCGCCCGGCATGCCAATATGAGCCTGTTCTACTTCTCCCGCTTCTTCAAAAGCATCTCAGGCATGAGCTTCGTCGCCTACCTGAACAGCATCCGCGTCAACCAGGCGGAACGGCTGCTGCTGGGCACCGACAAAAGCATTCTGGATATCGCCCTGGAATGCGGCTTCACCAATATCCGCACCTTCAACCGGGTGTTCAAGCAGGTCAAGCTGCGGACACCGAGCGAGTTGCGTTAGCATTCCGTTGCCTCTTTTACAGAGGATTGGCGAAAGATTGGATACTTATAGGTTGTTACCGTCTCATCGGGGAATATCCAGGAATATGATGACAGTACCCTACTTCAAGGAGGCTAACCTGTTGTCCAATCCCAGCATCCCTAACATCAGCCCTACGATTACGTTAACAAGGGACGATGCCATTAACCTGCTGTTATCCTCCATTGCTATGGAAGAACTGGCACTTGCCCATATTATTAACGCCGAAGGCGAGAAGCTCCAATTTGCTTTGGGTACGCTGTCAGGAATCAGCGGTCCTCCCAGCCAAGTATGAAGACGAATTGCAACTTCTCATATTTGTAAATTATATAGAATATTACTCTATAACCAAAAGTTAAGGAAGCCGACAGGTAATAGTCGGCTTCCTTATTTATACTACTTATCATTAAAAGATAGGCCCTTATCTATTTCGTCAAAGTTCTTCGAAGAATACGATGGGTTAAGCTAAAAGAAGGAGGTTATGGTATTGTCCAACCCTAATATTCCCAACATCACCCCCACGGTTGCATTATCGAGAGATGATGTCGTCAATTTGTTATTCTCTTCCATTGCCATGGAAGAGCTTGGACTAGCCCATATCATTAACGCTGAAGGTGAGAAAATCCAGTACGCCTTGGGCACACTTCCAGGGCTCACCGGCCCTCCTGCCACACTTGCACAGTTGCTGGAGATCAATGACAGCGCCCGGTCCTTGCTGAATACGATCTCCCGCCAGGAGATGCTGCTGGATTCCAGGCTGACAACCGCCGCCAATATTCCGACACTGGTTGGACCTACTGGAGCTCCCGGTCCTACCGGAGCTGCCGGTGCTGTCACCAGCGTTAATGGACAGACCGGAGATGTCGTACTGGATGCCGAAGACGGTGTCTTCCCTATTAACAATGATGAACCTTCCGGCAGTCTGCTGAGAAGCTTCAACCAGCCCGGCGTCTACAGCTCGGCTCATGCCGATGGTAATGCCCCCCTCGACAGTCCAGATGTCCCCCATAAGGATGTGTGGACCATTTATGTCTCCCGCGTCGACAATTACGTTCAGCAGCTCTATATTTCCAATCCAGCGCTCTATTACCGCAGTAGCCAGGATGGCGGTGCCACGTATCCGCTAGGATGGATTCCCCTCGGTGAACAAGGGCCCACGGGGCCCACGGGGGCTGGTGTTACCGGATTTACCGGGATGACTGGAGAGACTGGGGCCACGGGGCTCACTGGAGAGACCGGAGCCACGGGGCTCACCGGAGAGACTGGGGCCACGGGGCTCACTGGAGAGACCGGAGCCACGGGACTTACCGGGGAGACCGGAGCCACGGGACTCACTGGGGAGACCGGAGCCACGGGGCTTACTGGAGAGACCGGAGCCACGGGACTTACCGGGGAGACTGGGGCCACGGGGCTTACCGGAGAGACCGGAGCCACGGGGCTTACCGGGGAGACCGGAGCCACGGGACTTACCGGGGAGACTGGGGCCACGGGACTCACTGGGGAGACCGGAGCCACGGGGCTTACCGGAGAGACCGGAGCCACGGGACTTACCGGGGAGACCGGAGCCACGGGACTCACTGGAGAGACCGGAGCCACGGGACTCACTGGGGAGACCGGAGCCACAGGACTCACTGGGGAGACTGGAGCCACGGGACTCACCGGCGCCACGGGACTTACCGGCGCCACGGGCTTGACGGGCGTTACCGGTGTTACCGGCTTAACGGGCGTCACTGGGCTCACCGGCGTCACTGGGCTCACCGGGGTTACTGGGGCTACCGGTACAATGCAATTCCCCAAAGTATATGTTGGCTGCAACGGTGGGCAGTTCGTATATTCCATTAATGCACTTACCAATCAAGTGATCGCTTCCTGGCCTCTTAACCAACCTGGTACGGGTTTAAGAACGGGTTATGGTGCAGCAATTGATACACTTCGTCACAAGCTTTTCTACTCGGATGGATTCAGTGTCGTCAAAGTAGATACACTGACAGATCAGATAGAAACCTATTATCCGGTAGGTGCCCAACCACGCGGCATGTCGATTAACACGATTACCAATACACTTTATGTCACAAATTGGAGTACAAACAGCGTTAACATTTGGTCTATCGACGTTGATTCAGGTACAGTAAGCACGATTACGGTTGGAACAGCGGCCAATGCACAGCCTATACAGACTGAGGTTGATCCTTTCACGAACAGGGTGTATACCTTACAAGATGCAGTACCTGCACTTACCGTTTACGATGTCAGCACCAGTGCCATTATTCAAACCATTCCATTGGCAGGCTCCAGACCTCATGGCCTTGTGGTAGACCCGTTCCGAGATAGACTTTGGATAACCTATAACGGCGCTAACTATGTTAATTCGTATGATCTCTCCACGAATACGTTTGAGACCAACATTACAATTGCAAGTAGTATCGGTAATTTATCTGCAAATCTGGTCACTAATCATTTGTTCGCCACTGGCAATGCAGTCTACGTAATTGATGGAGACAGCAGAACTGTGATCGCAACAATTAATACAGGAGGCAACTCAAATGAACTACCTGCCGTTAACCCTTATACGACCCTTATTGCAAAATATCCTGTGAATTCCGTATATGTCCCTGTTGGTCAAAGAAATTATGTGGCCTTTATCGATCAAACAACGAATACTCTAGTTTCTACAATCTTAGTGTCACAAACCCCTCTTTGGAGTGCCATAGATCCTTTTGAGGATTAAATGGGAAAATATATAACAGAAAGAGGCAACTACAGAAGTAATCAAACTTCTTAGCTGCCCCTTTTTGTTATTCATACGCCTGTCATAGCAACTTCTTCGCTTACATCTGCACCGAAACGTGAAGCCTGAATAGGCTTATATTAATCATTAATTATGTTGCTGACTCAGCAGGTATCCTGAAACAAAATCCAAATATACAGACAGGAAGTGATAAAGGAATGGCCTTTTTATCAACAGGACCCATCGAAAATAACCCAGTAAGCGGACTAAGGCCCTCTCAGCAGGTTACTGTTAAAATCGTTAACCGCAGCGTTGACTCGGCTTCCTCAATATCCATTCAGGGTTATTATTTAAACGCGGGAACAAGGGTTATGTATGTTAACGAAGTACTCCCTATTGCAGAAAATCAAGTCATTACGAAAAATTATTACGCAGATTTTAATGGTTTTGAATTTACATTTGTTGTACCTGACAATCTCGCTGACATGAATGATCCTGTTCAAGTTTCGGTATGGGGCAAGAGCAGTACAGGTCAGTTGGTAACCGCACACCGACTAGTGTCTGAAGAACTGCTTGGAGAAAATAATGGCGGTGAGGCAGGACCTACTGGATCTACAGGAGCGACGGGGCCTTCTGGAGAGCAAGGTCCACAAGGAGCGACGGGGCCTTCAGGAGAGCAAGGTCCACAAGGAGAGACAGGACCGGCCGGTTCAGGGGAAGGGACTACGGGCCATACCGGACCTACTGGCACTACCGGCGCCGGTCTTCCCGGACCTACCGGCACTACTGGCGCCGGTCTTCCCGGGCCTACCGGCACTACCGGCGCCGGTCTTCCCGGACCTACCGGCACTACTGGTGCTGGACTTCCCGGGCCTACCGGCACTACCGGTATCGGGTTCGCCGGACCTACTGGCACTACCGGGGCCGGACCAAGGGGCGTTACTGGACTCACAGGCGTTACCGGTCTCACCGGTCTCACCGGGCAGACGGGCGTGACCGGACTGACCGGTACGATGCAATACCCCAAGGTATACGCAGGCACCAACACTGGGTTCGTATATGCCATTAATGCACTTACCAATCAAGTGATCGCTTCCTGGCCTCTTAACCAGCCAGGTACAGGTACTAAAACAGGATATGGGAGTGCAGCAATTGATACGCTTCGTCACAAGCTTTTCTACTCCGATGGATTTAGCGTCGTCAAAGTAGATGAACTGACCGATCAGATAGAATCGGTTTATGTGGTAGGAAATCAACCACGAGGCATGTCCATTAACACAATTACTAATACACTTTATGTCACAAATTGGAGTACAAACAGCGTTAACATTTGGTCTATCGACGTTGATTCAGGTACAGTAAGCACAATTACGGTTGGAACAGCGGCCAATGCACAGCCTATACAGGTTAAGGTTGATCCCTTCACGAACAGGGTGTATACCTTACAAGATGTAGTACCTGCACTTACCGTTTACGATGTCAGCACCAATGCCATTATTCAAACCATTCCATTGGCAGGCTCCAGACCTCATGGCCTTGTGGTAGACCCCTTCCGAGATAGACTTTGGATAACCTATAACGGCGCTAACTATGTTAATTCGTATGATCTCTCCACGAATACGTTTGAGACCAACATTACAATTGCAAGTAGTATCGGTAATTTATCTGCAAATCTGGTCACTAATCATTTGTTCGCCACTGGCTTGTTAGTCTATGTAATCGATGGAGACAGCAGGACTGTGATCGCAACGATTAATACAGGCGGCAACTCAAATGATCTGCCTGCTGTTAACCCTTATACGACCCTCATTGGAGAGTATCCTGCGAATTCGGTATACGTCCCTGTAGGCCAAAGAAATTATGTGACCGTTATCGATCAAAAATCGAATACCCAAGTCGCTACAATCACAGTGTCACAAACCCCTCTTTGGACTGTTATAGACCCTTTTGTGAATTAAAGACAGGAAAAGGAATACTTGAGGAACATATACTCCTCACTAGGAGGATCAGGATGATATCCATTAGTTTGTGTATGATTGTCAAGAACGAGGCACTCACCCTTAACAACTGTCTGGAATCGGTCAAGGGCATCCCTGATGAGATCATCATCGTGGATACAGGCTCAACGGATCAGACCAAGGAGATCGCCAAGGCATGGACGGATCAGGTATATGACTTTCCATGGACGGATGATTTCTCCGCAGCGCGCAACGCTTCCTTTCAATATGCCACGAAGCAATACATTCTCTGGTTAGATGCGGACGATATCCTGCTGCCCGAGCAGCGGTCGAAGCTGTTACAATTGAAGGAGACGTTAGCTGATAACGTGGATGCGGTTGGCATGACCTATGAAATTCCGCAACAGATAGACCGTGGAGTGGTAAGCTACACGGTTCGTTTAAGGCTGGTAAGGCGCGACAAAAACTTCCGCTGGCAAGGCGTAGTGCATGAGGATCTTGCAACCGACCAGCTTTATCATTATCTGTCCTCTGCCATTAAGGTGACACACACGAAAACCATCAGCGGGACAGGGGCGAGTCCAGCACGGCGCAATCTGGATATCTATGAATACCATCTGGCCAGTGGTCATGAGCTTACCATCTCGGAGCGATTCCACTATGCAAGAGAGTGCCATCTGCACCATTTGTATGACCAGGCCATCGAATCCTACGAGTTATGCATGAACCACCCCGATGTCTCGCTGGAGAACCAGATCTTTGCGATGCATAAGCTTGCGACTTGTTATGTCCAGGCGGGTCAGCCGCATAAAGAGTTGGAGTTGACGCTGAAAGCACTGGCCAAGGATGTTCCCTACCCTGCCTTCAGTTGCCGGATGGGAGAACACTTCCTGAAGCAAGGCCATATTGAAGCCGCCATTCATTGGTACAACACGGCCTATCATCATCCGTTGCAGGAACGTTACAATGCTTCTGTCGTGGATACAGCCTATCAAACCTGGCTTCCCCATGAACAGTTGGCCATGTGCTATGAGCTGCTTGGCGATGCCAAGCAAGCCGGTACCCACAGGCAATGGGCCGAATTTCACAAGATGGGGATTGCGGGGAAAATCCTATAAAACCAGTATCTAATGGAATCCCACCACACGTTCGTACTTGGCAGCAATTCCTACTCCCTGCCTGTATGAACTTTTTTTCGTATTACTCTATAATTGTTACTGGCTGTCAAGCACTGGGCCATTCCTCATTACAGCAGCACCCATTGTGTTCAGTTTTCCGCATACATGTGGACAAGCCGGGAATTTCAACAGCGAATTGGGGCGCGGGACTTCGGGCGTGTATTGGGATGCACTTGAAACCAATCGAGTAGGAGGGGGCGGCAAGCCCCCGTCCTCTCACACCACCGTACATGCGGGTCCCACGTACGGCGGTTCCAAAAGGTTAACAAAGTTCCAGATAACGTGAAAGCAAACTTTTCAGCCCTTTCGCTTCCCAGTAGGAAGTGGGAAGGGCATTATTTGTGTTCCGGGACATTTCCCATGCGCCTCGCCGCGAGTTTGCCATCCTAAAACATGCCCACTCCGGAACCCCTAGAGACCGGAGTTCACGTATTCGTGTGCGCACTCGTTTCCATTGTTTCCACAGACACATTCGCAGTCTTCTCCGAATCCTTTGGTCCAGTTTTTGGAGGTGCGTCTTCGCCGAGGCTAGACGGAAATAACCGAGCCAACCCATTAGATAGCGGTTCAATCGGCTAATCCGTTCTTCCATTGAAATGGACCATGTTCTATGGGTTAGCTCTCGAATACTCTCTTTACATGCAATGAGGCTTTTCGGTGCTATTCGAATCGTTGCCTGCTTCTGGCTCAGGAAACTGAACCCTAAGAACTTTCGGTACCAAGGCCTTGCCACCGCACTTTTCTCCCGGTTCACTTTCAGTCTTAGCTTTCCTTCCACAAATCGGCTGACCGATTCCATGACCCGTTCGCCAGCTCTTTTACTCGCCACAAAGATATTACAGTCGTCCGCGTAGCGTACAAACCGCAGTCCGCGTCCGCTCAATTCCTTATCCAGATCATCCAGTAGAATGTTTGCCAAAAGCGGACTGAGCGGACCGCCTTGGGGCGTTCCCTCCCGGCTACGCTCCAGCTCTCCGTCCACCATGACTCCGGCGTTTAGATACGCGCGAATCAGTGTCAGCACTCTTTTGTCTGTCACTTTTCGCGCCACTCTTGCCATGAGCATGTCGTGATTTACCTCGTCAAAGAATTTCTTCAGATCCAAGTCCACGACCCATCTCAGACCCCTTTGGATATATCTTTGGGCTTGTTTCACTGCGTCATGTTCACTCTTTCCCGGTCGAAAGCCGTAGCTGTACCACGAGAAGTGCGCGTCAAAAATCGGGTTCATAACTTGTAAAAGGGCTTGCTGGAGAAAGCGGTCCATAACGGTCGGGATGCCTAGCAGCCGTACACCGCCTCCGGGTTTGGGGATTTCTACCCGTTTGACTGGCGCAGGTCTATAGGTACACGCAAGAAGCTCGGCTTTCACCGATTCCCAATGTATTTTCAAGTAAGCCTGTAGATTCGCTACCGTTACATTGTCCACACCGGGAGCTCCTCCGTTTTGTACCACCCGTTTGTACGCGAGCCTGAGGTTATCTCCTTCAAGCATTCGCTCCAGCAAGTTGTTCTCTGCTTTGCGAGAGGAAGGGGCGACTTGTGCCGACGAAGAACTCGGGGCTTGCGGCTCTTCGGGCGGCTTCAGCGCTTCTCTTTGCTGGCAGCTCTCTTGCGAGATATTCGGCTGTCTTTGCTCTTCATACGAACGCATCAGTTTCCTCTCTCCTTTCGGTTCAGCCCTTCTGTAAGCTGTTGCGACAGTTTACGTACTATGGCCTCTGCTGACTCCTGCTGGTTCAGCGCAGCCTCTCGGCTACGATTACAAGTTTTTTTCATGCATTTCCGGCAGGCCTCCCCAGATAAGAACGCCATCTTTCCGCCCGCGACCACTGGAGTTTACCGCGTCAATCCTTGGCGGCTTTGGATTTTATCATGATTTGGTGACTCATCCTACTGATACAGCCTCAAATCCAGTTCGTGTACCTTGGCCCGTACTTTTGCCTCCGGCTTCCTTCAGATTCCATCTCGCGATGGACACCTTTGCCCTTGGCTAACGGTAGGCGCTCGTCAGCTCCCGTTCAGGACTTTCACCCTAGAGATGACGCCTATGCTGGGCGTACAAAGTTAAGGAAGCCAACAAGTAATAGTCGGCTTCCTTATTTATACTACTTATCATTAAAAGATAGGCCCTTATCTATTTCGTCAAAGTTCTTCGAAGAATACGATGGGTTAAGCTAAAAGAAGGAGGTTATGGTATTGTCCAACCCTAATATTCCCAACATCACCCCCACGGTTGCATTATCGAGAGATGATGTCGTCAATTTGTTATTCTCTTCCATTGCCATGGAAGAGCTTGGACTAGCCCATATCATTAACGCTGAAGGTGAGAAAATCCAGTACGCCTTGGGCACACTTCCAGGGCTCACCGGCCCTCCTGCCACACTTGCACAGTTGCTGGAGATCAATGACAGCGCCCGGTCCTTGCTGAATACGATCTCCCGCCAGGAGATGCTGCTGGATTCCAGGCTGACAACCGCCGCCAATATTCCGACACTGGTTGGACCTACTGGAGCTCCCGGTCCTACCGGAGCTGCCGGTGCTGTCACCAGCGTTAATGGACAGACCGGAGATGTCGTACTGGATGCCGAAGACGGTGTCTTCCCTATTAACAATGATGAACCTTCCGGCAGTCTGCTGAGAAGCTTCAACCAGCCCGGCGTCTACAGCTCGGCTCATGCCGATGGTAATGCCCCCCTCGACAGTCCAGATGTCCCCCATAAGGATGTGTGGACCATTTATGTCTCCCGCGTCGACAATTACGTTCAGCAGCTCTATATTTCCAATCCAGCGCTCTATTACCGCAGTAGCCAGGATGGCGGTGCCACGTATCCGCTAGGATGGATTCCCCTCGGTGAACAAGGGCCCACGGGGCCCACGGGGGCTGGTGTTACCGGATTTACCGGGATGACTGGAGAGACTGGGGCCACGGGGCTCACTGGAGAGACCGGAGCCACGGGGCTCACCGGAGAGACTGGGGCCACGGGGCTCACTGGAGAGACCGGAGCCACGGGACTTACCGGGGAGACCGGAGCCACGGGACTCACTGGGGAGACCGGAGCCACGGGGCTTACTGGAGAGACCGGAGCCACGGGACTTACCGGGGAGACTGGGGCCACGGGGCTTACCGGAGAGACCGGAGCCACGGGGCTTACCGGGGAGACCGGAGCCACGGGACTTACCGGGGAGACTGGGGCCACGGGACTCACTGGGGAGACCGGAGCCACGGGGCTTACCGGAGAGACCGGAGCCACGGGACTTACCGGGGAGACCGGAGCCACGGGACTCACTGGAGAGACCGGAGCCACGGGACTCACCGGCGTTACTGGCTTGACGGGCATGACCGGGCTTACCGGACTTACCGGCGTTACTGGTCTGACAGGTGTCACCGGACTCACTGGTGTTACTGGCTTGACGGGCATGACCGGGCCTACTGGTACCTTTTCATCAGCTTATGCCGTTGGCTTTGCAGATTCTTCAAGTGCCGTTACTCTGGCTCCAAATGATAAAATAAATTTCAACGTACAGCCTGAGTTACTTGGTATTGCATGGGAACCCGGGACACAAACTTTTAAAGTTGATACGGCTGGAGTCTATCTTGTGTTATGTACTGTTTCTGTGGCAACGGGTCAGTCAGGAGTGTTTGAGTACATGAGAGGACCTGCACCATCAGCTGTAACCAGGTCAATCGATTATGCCAATACCTCTGGTTCTATTACTCTGCTTGAGGTTTTCCCCCTAAACGCTAATGACAAAATTGCCATCAGAAATGGCGGTAATAACTCTATTACCATGCTAACCGGCACTATCAACAATAGACGTCCAAATTATGCAAATATCACTATCGTCAAAATCTCCTAATCCTCCCATGTAAAAAATATAAGAGACAACGACAGAAGTAATCAAACTTCTCCAGCTGTCTCTTTTTGTTATACATACACTGGTTAAAGTAACTTCTGCCCTTAACTCTGCACCGAATCGTGAAGCCTGAATAGGCTTATATAAATCATTAATTATGCTGTTGACTCAGCATGTATCCTGAAAAAAATCCAAATATACAGACAGGAAGTGATAAAGGAATGACCTTTTTATCAACAGGACCAATCGAAAACAACCCGGTGAACGGAATGAGGCCCACTCAACAAGTTACTGTTAAAATCGTTAACAACAGCGTTAGCTCGGCTTCCTCAATATCCATTCAGGGTTATTATCTAAATGCGGGAACAAGGGTCTTGTACGTTAACGAAGTACTCCCTATTGCAGTAAATCAAGTCATTACGAGGAATTTTTACGCAGATTTTAATGGTTTTGAATTTACGTTTGTTACCTCTGATTCTCCCGCTGATGTGAATGATCCTGTTCAAGTATCGGTATGGGGCAAGAGCAGTACAGGTCAACTGGTGACCGCACACCGGCTGGTGTCTGAAGAACTGCTTGGAGAACATAATGGCGGGGGAGCAGGGGCTACTGGACCGACCGGAGCCGCAGGAGCGACAGGACCTGCTGGAGAACAAGGCCCCCCTGGTGTTACCGGACCGACCGGTTCAGGCGCAGGGGCAACCGGAACTACAGGAACCACGGGGCCTCCCGGTGTAACAGGACCAACCGGTCCAGGGGTTGGGGCAACGGGTGGTACTGGTTCTACAGGAGTTACCGGGGCTACCGGTGTTACTGGTGTTACCGGAGCTACTAGTGCTACCGGGGCTACTGGGCCTACCGGTGTTACCGGAGCTACTGGCGCTACCGGGGCTACTAGTGCTACCGGAGCTACCGGAGCTACCGGAGCTACTAGTGCTACCGGGGCTACTGGGCCTACCGGTGTTACCGGTGTTACCGGAGCTACTGGTGCTACCGGAGCTACTAGTGCTACCGGGGCTACTGGTGCTACCGGTGTTACCGGAGCTACCGGAGCTACCGGGGCTACTGGCGCTACTGGCGTTACTGGCGTTACTGGCGTTACCGGACTTACTGGTGTTACCGGACTTACTGGTGTTACCGGGCTCACGGGCGTCACCGGAGTTACCGGAGCTACCGGCATATTATCCTCTGATTTTTTATTCGCGAACATTTCTATAGGTTCTACTGCAATTGCTGGCACAGGCACCGTACCTTTTGATATACCTGCAGCAAATCTAGGAAGCAATATTACTCTTTCTACTACAGGAGCAACTCAAGGGCAAATTACTCTTAACGGCAATCATGCTTATTATGCAATATATTCTGTGGCAACAGTTGCAAATAATACTTCTTTTCAATTCTATAGAGATTTAACAACTCCAATTCCCGGTACCCAAACAGTAGCCGTCAGTAACACCAATTCCAATCACACTTCCTCAGTAATTGTTAATTTAATAGGTGCACCAAGTGCCATTCTAACTGTTGAAAGCTTAACCAGTAACGTAGTAGTGAAGCAAAATTCCGCTGAAGTTACAGTATTCATGTTAATTTAACCGAAATTGGATTTATTACTTGTTCAATTGTATATTTTTACACCGGCGCTCTTACTCGGCAGAAAATTCCACTTTCTACCGAGTACGGGCTTTTTTATTTGTTTTAAAACAGAAATCTGCTCATACAATATACCTTGCCATTTCACCGCAAACTAACTACAATACACTTATTACAAGTCTTTTAATAACATCATTAGAATTATCCGGAAGGAGAACCCCGCTATGGCCCAGCCGTCTCATAACACACAACTGGTCAAGAAAATCAACGTAGAGCTGGTGAAAAATGCGTTGCGCACCTCCGGCACCGGCACCAAAGCATCCGTCGCAGGACAGACACGGCTAAGCGTGGCTACCTGTGGCACCATTCTGAATGAACTGGTCCAGACCGGTGAAATTCTGGAGCTGGGCTGGGAGGAATCCAGCGGCGGCAGACCGGCAAGGAAATATCAGTTCAATGCAGATTACTCTTCTATTATCTGTATGATTGTGCGTGCAGAGGGCGGCCGGCAATCCATTACCTGTGCGCTTGCCAATCTGAACGGTGAAATCATAGAGGAAGCCGTTAAGGATTATGACGAGATTACTCCAGATACCCTCGGAGAGTGGCTGGATGAGATGATTGCGGACCGTCTGAATGTGCAGGCAATCGGCATCGGCATTCCGGGGGTAGTACAGCAGGACCGGATAGGAATCTGCGATGTCCCCGCGCTTGCAGAGCAGCCGCTCGGACTTTTTCTGAAGGAACGCTATGAAGAGGTAGAGATCATCATTGAGAATGATATGAATCTGACGGTGTACGGCTTGTACCAGAAGCTTCTCCTGGACGAAGAGAGTCATTTTGCCGTGCTGACCTTCCCCAAGAATCATTACCCGGGGGCCGGCTTCATGGTGAACGGACGTTTGCTTAACGGCAACAGCTTTTTTAGCGGCGAGGTCTCTTACCTGCCTTACGGTATCCCCCGAGAAGAACAGCTTCGGCTGCTCCAGGGTGCAGGCGATCCCAGCAAGCTGGCCGTACATGCACTGGTGTCGATCATCAGCATCATCAACCCGTCCACCATTGTTATCACAGGCGATAATATCTTGCCGGAGATGCTGGAAGATCTGCGCAGCGGATGCCTGGACATTATTCCGCCCGAACATATGCCTGAGCTTATTATTCAGCGGGATACCCGGCAAGAGTACATGAGCGGACTAATTACCACAACCACGGAAAGCCTGAATTACCGGTTCCACCTGGTTGAACGAAAGTAAGACAAATCTATTTTATTATCATCCAGGAGGCTATTTACTATGAAAGCTCAATCCGGCAATTCCGCCAGCGCACCAGGCAACAAACGTAACACCGTCTATATCATGCAGCTCGTGACAATCTTTCTGGGCTTTGTCGTCTTTGGCATCTCAGAGAATATCAAAGGGCCCGCCATTCCGCGGATTCAGCTCTCGTTCAATCTGGATGAAGGCCAGCTCGGCACCCTGCTCTCGCTGAACGCGCTGGGTTATCTGATCGCCTGCTCCTTCACCGCTGTGCTTGTCCGCAAATGGGGGATCAAGGCGGTCACTATTATTTCGTTCGCCTCGATGGTGATCTCGGGCGTGCTGATCTTCCTGTCGCACAGCTATCCGCTGTTTGCCTCCTCTTACTTCCTGATGTACATAGGGAACGGGATGCTTGAGATTGGGCTGGCGATTCTGGGGGCACGTATTTTCGTCAAAAACACGGGGATGATGATGAACTTATCCCACTTCTTCTATGGATTAAGCTCAACCGTGGCGCCGCTGCTCGCTACCGGAGTCATGTCGATGAGCGTGTTTGGACATCTGCTGGACTGGCGGGGGATGTATCTGGTCATGCTGTCGCTCTGTCTGCTGCCGATTCTCTCGGCGCTGCGCAGCACATTTCCCGGAGATGATCTTCCGCAGGAGGACCGCACCTCCTTCCGCACTCTGACGCGTGATCCTGCACTCTGGATGATGGTGATGATTCTGTCCTTCGGCGTGGTCTCGGAGCTGGCAGTGGGCGGCTGGCTGGTTAACTTTCTGGAAAAAGCCTATGCCTGGGACACCATCCGGGCTTCCGGCCTGCTCTCTGCTTTCTTCCTTGTATTCTCTCTCGGGCGGCTCGTGCTCGGCGCACTGACGGACCGAATCGGCTTCGTCCTCTCGCTGATCATCTTCTCCTGCTTCTCGGCGGTCTGTACCTTCACCGCCTTGGCAGGCGGGGAACGTCTCGCCTTCCTGTTCGCATTGTCCGGGGCGGGAATCGCTATTATCTATCCCACCGTTATGGCCTTCATCGCCCGCCGGTACCCGAACGGAAGCGACACCGCCATTACCTTCGTCGTGACCCTGATGGGCCTCGGCAGCGTCATCGGCAACTACATTATCGGCTGGGTCATTGAGGCCGTCAAAGCATTTTACGGCTCCACTACTGAGCTCGGCCTGCTGCGCGGACTCCAGGCGGGGTACGGGTTCATCGGCTTATGCGCCGCCGTCTGTTCCCTGTCGGGCATCTTGCTGTATGTGTATTTGAAGCGGCGGCGGGAATTGATCTGAGAGATTGGAATAAGCCTCATCCGCTATAGTATTTAATCTCTTTATGTCTTGGTTACCGTTAAAATCGATAACCGCAGCGCGAGCTCGGCTTACTGAAATGGAATCGACCTCTAAATCCGCACCAAACCGGAGAATCCGAATATTACTATAGTAATCATTAAGTATGCTGCTGACTGGAGTGTTTCCGTTTATGTGTGCAGACTCGGCATACAATACCGGGCGCATACTTGAACGAAATCTAAGTATACGGATAGGAAGTGACCCAATAATGGCCTTTTTATCAACTGGACCGATCGAAAATAACCCGGTTAACGGAGTGAGGCCTACTCAGCAGGTTACCGTTAAAATTGATAACCGCAGCGTTGATTCGGCTTCCTCAGTATCCATTCAAGGGTATTATCTAAACGCGGGAACAAGAGTCCTGTACGTTAGCGAAGTCGTCCAAATTGCAACAAATCAAGTCATTACGAAGAATTATTACGCTGATTTTAATGGTTTTGAATTTATCTTTGTTACACCTGCATATATGACTGAATTGAGCGATTTCGTTCAAATCTCGGTGTGGGGCAAGAGCAGTACAGGTCAACTGGTAACCGCACACCGGTTGGTGTCTGAAGAACTGCTTGGAGAACATAACGGTGGAGGGAAAGGGCCGACTGGAGTGACAGGACCGACTGGTCCAGGGGGAGGGGCTACAGGGCCTACCGGAGTGACAGGACCGACTGGTCCAGGAGAAGGGGCTACAGGGCCTACCGGAGTGACAGGACCGACTGGTCCAGGAGAAGGGGCTACAGGGCCTACCGGAGTGACGGGACCGACTGGTCCAGGAGAAGGGGCTACAGGGCCTACCGGAGTGACGGGAGTCACTGGAGCTAGTGGAGCTACTGGAGCTACTGGCGTTACTGGCGTTACTGGAATCACAGGGCCTAATATATTGGCCACTCATGGACAATTTGTACCGGTCAATAACACAACAGTAACTAATAACGTCACGCTTAATATCCCGTTCATTACAGTATTTGCTCAGGGGATTACCCTTGGAGGTACCGGTGGTAATCAAAGTATAGTGATACCGGAAACAGGCATTTATTTTGTTGCCTACACCATTCGATTGTACATTAGTGATACCTCTGCAAGCGCCGATATTATAAGTATTGTACCTACCTTGAACGGTAATATTACTCCCTTCCCCTCCTATCTGTATAAAGCAGATGGAGGAACTCCTGGACCTGGCGGCCTGGCGCTGGCGGCCAGTGGTCTGATAAATGTAACCACGGTAGACTCAGAGCTTATTTTCCCAGTCTTAGCACAAGGAACTACGGGGTTAAACTTGCAAATCACAGGACAATCTAGCTCTAACACTTATAGTAATGTAAGCATATTTAAAATTTCTTAAATATAGAGCTAGAAAAAGAGCACAAGCAGGATGCCCAGTATGCGATTGAATGATCGCAAAGGCGCCCTGCTTTTTAATAATCATGAAGCCAACCGTGCCCTTGAGGCTAATGTATGCGGGAGACATCCTATTCGATTTTTCTCATACAATGGGCCGTTCGCCTTCCCGAAGGGGGGCCAAGAGGCTGGAAAAACACCAAAGTTAAAATAGGCATGGCGCTTAGACCTGACAGTGTTATTTTCACGCCCATGACTGCCTCTTACAAATACCCTTTAAGATTGTTGAGCACCACCGCATACCCGTTAGCATACATGTGGACACCGTCCATCGTGTATGCTTCTTTCAAATTCCCTTCAGCATCCATCAGCCCCTCATTGACATTAATGAACTCATAACCGTGCTTCATCGCCAGTTCCTCCACAGCCCGGTTCGCTTCCAGCAGCGCCGCATTGGTTCTCGTTCTGAAGTAGTTCTCACGCATCTCCTCGTCCATTCCGGGGAATTCAGCCTTGGCATTCACCGGATAATACGCCATAACATACACCTTGCACTCCGGCAGCCTGGCCCCGATCCGGGTCAGAATTTCATTGTAATTCGCAAGCAGCTTCCTGAGCTCATATTCACCATCCGCTGAACTGATGTCGTTGGTGCCGATATTAATGAACAGCTTCGAAGGCGCAAGCTCCAGCACACAGACCTCCAGCGCTTCGAGCAATTCCCGGGTCACATAGCCCGCAATCCCGCGGTTATAGATAACCGTCTGCTTCTCCAGCGTCTGCTGCAATTCATTCACCGGAAAAAACTCCATCAGCGAGGAGCCCGCCAGTACGGTCTGCCCTTTTCGCGCCAAGGTGTTCAGGATGCTGTACTTCTTCACCTTTTCTGCTTTCTCCTCTTGCATTTGCTTCTCCCACATTGCGTCAAGCTCTTCCTCAGTCAAGCTAATCTCCTCCGTTTCTGCTGCTCTACTCTATTGTACTCTGCTACTCTACTATTGTTCTACTCCATAACTAAACCTGCAACTCGCTCCAAATTGTGTCAGAAATATGGAAATTGATCTTCATGTAAGGTTTATGTTCTATGCACACGTGTTCCGTTATATGTTAGATATCGGGTGCGGTCAGAGGTGCACATCTGGCTGGTTTGCCCGCAAGGTGCCGGTACGCCGGACCTCAATTCTACAGTTGAAGGGCGGAATGTTTTTGAAAAAGGTAGTTGGCTTGCTCCTGTCGGTTGCACTGTTGTCTTCGTTCTATGTTGCCAGTCCCCCCGAGGTATCAGCCGCATCGCCAATTGTGGTGAATTCGACGATTGTAGTGAAGGCCGGGGAGACGTATAACGGCAACGGCCAGACGTTCGTCGCCAATCCGAGTACGCTTGGAGACGGCAGCCAGGCAGAGAACCAGAAGCCCATCTTCCGGCTGGAAAAGAATGCTACACTCAAAAATGTAATTATCGGCGCTCCCGGCGCAGACGGGGTGCACTGTTACGGCAACGCTACCATCTCCAATGTGACCTGGCAGGATGTCGGCGAGGATGCCCTGACCCTGAAGGCCTCCGGCACCGTCAATATTACAGGCGGAGGTGCGTACAAAGCCTACGATAAAGTGTTTCAGGCGAACGCTGCGGGCACCATTAACATTAAGAATTTCAGAGCCGACGATATCGGCAAGCTGGCCCGCCAGAACGGCGGCACCTCCTATGCCGTGAACTTCACCCTGGACAATTCGGACATCTCGAACGTCAAGGATTCCATCTTCCGCACAGACAGCAGCAGCAGCGCCGCCCGAATCACCAATACCCGCTACCGCAATGTGCCAACCCTGTTCAAGGGTTTTGCCTCGGGCAAGACCAGCCAATCGGGCAACACGCAATATTAAGGTAAAACAAGGTCAGAGAAGCTAGTGTGAATACACCAGTCTGATGCCCGCAACATACCGCCGTTAACAGTAACCGCCTCCATTTCCGGCTCCGCCGGGATGGAGGCGGTTTCAGTTCAGACGGACGGCCAAGCACACATGAACACGATAATCTCCGGGATGGAGAATTGGATTTATTTTGGACACATCTGCCCCTCTCAACTCTATCGACATGAACTCACATGATATGTTATTATGATACACTGATAACGTATTAACGAACTAAAGCAACCGATGCGGCAGGCAATCTACTAGGGGGATTAGAGAGATGAAGAGACAGGGAATATGGGTTCTATTAACCATCATGGCTATTGTACTAATTACAGGCTGCTCAGGCTCCGGTTCAGGCGGCAAGGACGGCAAGCTGGTGATCGGCATAGATGACAAGTTCGCCCCGATGGGCTTCCGGGATGACAACAATGAGCTTGTCGGCTTTGATATTGACTATGCGAAGGCAGCTGCCAAGAAGATGGGCAAAGAGGTGACCTTCCAGCCGATTGACTGGTCCGCCAAGGAATCCGAGCTGAACAGCGGGCGCATCGATATGATCTGGAACGGATACACCATCACGGACGAGCGCAAGGAGAAGGTGCTGTTCACCAAGCCTTATCTGGAGAATAGCCAGGTGGTAGTTGTGCTGGCGGGTTCATCGCTGGCAGCGCTTAAGGATCTGGCCGGCACAGAGGTCGGACTGCAAAGCCTCTCCTCTGCCGCAGATGCCCTGGATGCCAGTCCGATCAAAGCCGAGCTTAAGGACGTGACCGAATACCCCGACAATGTGCTGGCGCTGACTGACCTGAAATCGGGCCGCCTGGACGGGGTGGTCATTGATGAGGTTGTCGCCAGATACTACATAGCCAAGGAGCCGGATACGTATAAGCTGATGGAAGAATCACTGGCTCCTGAGCAATATGGTATTGGAATCAAGAAGGGCAATGATGAGCTGCTGAAAGAGCTGCAGAAGGCGCTGGACGAGCTGAACAGTGACGGAACCGCCGCTGAGATCTCAACCAAGTGGTTCGGAGAGAACAAGGTATTGAACTAGAAGCTATCGTTTAGGAGCCGGTTGAAGACATGGATATCGATTATATTATTAGAATTTCCGGACCGATGCTGGAAGGCGCCCGGACCACGGTGCTGCTGTTCCTGATCGTGATCGTGCTGTCCATTCCGCTCGGGATGGTGGTCACTCTGATGGCCAAAAGCACGCTAAAGCCGCTGTCCTGGATCGCACACGCTTATATTTACGTCATGCGCGGAACGCCGCTCTTGCTGCAATTGTTCTTCTTCTGCTTCGGTTTGCCGCAGATTCCCGTAATTGGGCAATATCTGGTTATGGACCGCTTCGTGGCGGCCAGCCTGGGCTTTATTCTGAATTACGGCGCTTATTTCGCCGAGATCTTCCGGGGCGGGCTGCTCTCGATCGATAAAGGCCAGCATGAAGCAGCCAAGGTGCTCGGCTTAAGCCGGTGGCAGACGCTGCGCAAGGTCATTCTGGCCCAGATGTTCCGGGTGGCGCTGCCTGCGGTTGCCAATGAGTCTATTACGCTGGTCAAGGATACCGCTCTGCTGTATGCCGTGGCGGTGCCTGAGTTGCTGAATTTCGCCAAGACGGCGGTGAACCGTGATTTTACCGTCACTCCTTTTGTCGTAGCGGGCGTTATTTATCTGCTGATGACCCTGGTGCTGACACTATTCTTTAAGCTGCTGGAGAGACGTTTCAAATTTGAGTAGAAGGGCTGTTTGGCTATGAGTAGCATGATTGAAGTACGGCAATTGAAGAAAGACTTCGGCAGCCTCAGTGTGCTGAACAAGATTAGCTTTGACATGAAGCCCGGCGAAGTCGTTGCCGTGATCGGCCCCTCGGGCTCCGGTAAAAGCACCATGCTGCGCAGTCTCGTGCATCTGGAGGAGGTCACCGGGGGCAGCATTTCGATCTGCGGGAAAGCGCTTGTTGAGAATGGCCGTTACGCCAGTACGGCAGCGATCAGAGACATCACTTCAAGTATGGGAATGGTGTTTCAGCATTTTAATCTGTTTCCGCATCTCAGTGTGCGGGACAACCTGGAGCTTGCCCCGCGCACGCTGAAGCGGGAGAGTGTCCAGCAGATCACGGCCAAAAGCCGGGAGCTGCTCGCCAAGGTAGGCCTCTCCGACAAAGCGGACGTCTACCCCTCCACACTGTCCGGCGGGCAGAAGCAGCGGGTCGCCATCGCCCGGGCGATGATGCTCAGCCCGGACATTCTTCTGTTCGATGAGCCCACCTCGGCGCTCGATCCTGAATTGACCGGCGAGGTGCTCCGCGTCATCCGCCAGCTCGCTGAGGAGAACATGACGATGATGATCGTCACCCATGAGATGAGCTTCGCCCGTGATGTCGCCGACCGCGTCTTCTTCATGGACCACGGGGATATTGCCGAATCCGGCACACCGGAGGAGATCTTCGGCAGCCCGAAGCTGGAGCGGACACGGGCGTTTTTGATGCGGGAGTAGGTGTGAGTAGAGCTTAACAGCTTGAGTAGTGCGTTGCAGCTTTGCGGCTGAAGCCACATGCTGGCCCGTCCACATAGCGGCCCCCTTCTGCTCATGGTGATTCTAATTGAAGAAGGTCTATCCCGGCCGTATGATGGCTTTGGGGATAGACCTTTTTTCTGGTTCAGATCAGTATGCGATTGTATGCTTACAGCTCATAGTGCTGCAGATGAAGCAAGTGGATTTAGTACATCTAATTTCGCGCTAGAGATACACTTCCTTATATTAGTTGGATAAACAACACTTACTGGGGCCGACTTTCGGCGAATCCTTATAATTCGGAAGATTAGATGTACTTTTTCCAACTGCTGCCCCGTAACCGGTCATTCGGAGCGCAATAAGTGCCTTTTTTCCACCTCTGCCCCAAGCTCGGACCAACTCCACTCTTACTTCAACCTACTCGCTCTCACTTCATCCAAGCTCACCCTTGCTTCATCCAACCTCGCACTTTCTCTGCCCCATCCACGCGCTAATCCGCGCTAATCCGCCCTAATCTGCCTTATTTAACTCTACTACTACTCCGCCACTTCCGCAGAAGACACCGTGCCTCCGGGCACCGGCTCCGCCGGCCCTATTGGCGCTGTCGGCTCCGGCTCCTCGTCCCAGCGCTTGCGGATGAAGAGCTGATAGAGCTTGACGATGATGATCTTGAGCATCATATAGACCGGAATAATGACCAGGATGCCGATGATTCCGCCGAAATCGCCGCCGGCCAAGACGAGAATGATGGTAGTCAGCGGGTGGATATCCATGCTTTTACCGAAGATATAGGGGGCCACCAGGTTATCCTGAATCTGCTGCGCAACGAGCACGACCACAATGGACCAGACCGCCGTAGACGGGGACTCAAACAGACCGATGATGAAGATTGGCACAGTAGACAGAATGGCTCCGATAAACGGGATAAAGTTCATCAGCACCGCCACCAGCGTCAGCAGCAGCGCATACGGCAGGCCAATAATCAGAAAACCGATGTACATCAGGACGCCCAGCGCCAGATTAACCAGCACTCTGCCGACGATGAAGCTGCCCATCACGCCGTCAATCTCGGCAATCACCCCCGCGCCCTCCTCGTGATAGCGTCTCGGGAAGAAGCTCACGAGCTTATCGCCGAACTTCCCGCCTTCCTTCAGCATGTAGAACAGCAGGATCGGAAAGGTGAAGAGCACAATTGCAAAATTAGAGACAAAGGAGAACAGCCCGGACACATAGCCCGTTGCCAGCGAGAAGCCTGTATTCAAATAGCCCATCAATTGGCTGGACAGGTTCATATTCTCGGGAATCAGACCCGACAGCAGCTCCGTGTTCTCCAGCTTACTTAGCTGCTCTCCCACAGCTCTCAGCACACCCGGCATATTGTTGCCCAGGTTCAGCAGCTGACTTTGCAGCGATGGCCATACGCCTACCGTGAAGCCCAGCAGCAGAACAGCAATGACCAGATAGACCAGCAGGATCGCCAGCGTCCGCTTCAATTTGCGCGAGGACAGGAAGTCGATCAGGGGCCGAAGCAGATAATAGAAGAATACGGCCAGCATTAACGGCACCATCACAACATTGAAGAGCGAGATAATAGGGGTAAAAATAAAGTCTACCAGTGAGCTGACATAGATAATGCCCAGCACCAGCAGCACGGCAATACAAATGCGGATGAACAAATTCAATTTGGCCATAGTTGACTCCCGTTCCGTTATTTTGAGCAGCGTTTCTTGTTCACTTAAATATAGCCGGGGTTTCTTAATTCAGACTAAACCAAGTCTAAAGATAAGCTAAAGATTTGGTCTTCAGGCCGGAATACGACTATGTTTAATTCCCTCATGAAACGGCTCTGGGATAGACGGGTATCTATTTGCCGAAAAGAAAGCTGCTGTCTGCGCGGTTAGCCGATAGTTTGGACTACATTGCCTTCCTGGTCTTTGATGTAAGTCTTGCGGATCTGCACCTTCAACGCTTTGGCGGCAGACAGCCGCAGCTCCCCTTCCTTGGGCTGGAGCTTCGCCTCCAGCTCCAGGACTGCCTCTTCTGTCAGACCGATACTGACAAACTCCTCATTGACCCTACTCTCGTTAGCAGGTCTCAATTCCAGCATCACCTGCCGCTTCTTGCTGGTCAGCGTCAGCGGCTTCCCCTTCAGCAGCCGGCCGCGCAGCAGCTTGGCTATAATCGGTGCCTGCCGTGCGCCTATAGTCAGGACGGCCGGTGCTGTGCCGATCAGACGGCTTGTGCCAGGCTCATAGCCCAGCTCATCCACATACAGAATGCCCGTCTGGGAACCGTCACGGTCGATACCCTGACGCACCGCTTCCTGGATGGCCGGAAGTTCGAGCAGTGAACCCCGGGCAAGATCGGTGATATAGTGGGGGAGAACCTCCCTGCCGGCCTCCAGAAAGGCGTTGGTATTCCAGGACATCATCGCTTCCAGCTCGTCCGCTGTGATCCCTACCATCTGCAGAAATTCCACACGGCCGTTCGGCGTATCCACAGCCGGAAGCTCCGGGTCATCGGTGAACGCCAGCGCCGTCAGCCCAGTATCTGCTCCCAGGCATATCGGACCATTGGCATCCAGGTGATGGCCGGAAGCAAAGATATTGCCGCTGGAGAACACATATCTGGCCATGTTCTGCAGCAGATTGATCGCCCAGGCCGGAGGCTCCTGCTCGCCTGCACTGCGCGCCAGGCGGAAGGTCAGCTCGAAGCCGTAGCCGCTGTATTCAGGGTCCTCAGACTCCTTCTCGAACAGTTCGGTGAAGCCGAAGGTTACGAAATGCCAATGCGGATAGGGCTGCTCGGCTGCATAGGCGCTGATTCCGTTCAGCGGGTCATTGCCTCCCAGGCTATATGGCAGCATAGCCGCATAATGCTTCGGCGTCTGCTCCCCGTATAATCTCGTCATCTGTTCCTCTATAGCATCCCAGCCGATAGCTTCCACTTCTTGCTCACTCATCTTGTTCCCTCCGGTCTCAGATTTATGTATAGCCGATACTTCCATAACCGGCCTAGAATCTCCCGTTCATTACCCTAAATTCCGTAATCATAACCAGCGCCAAGCGCCTCTCTCCCCTATAGCCGTACACTTCCTGAGCAACACCTCCAGCTTGCAAAATAACCCCACACCCCAAACCATATAAATCCTTATTCTTGCAAAAAAACGGCAAGCTCATCTGACGAGCTTGCCGTTTGTGTATCTTCATTAATAAAGGTATCAGTTAACACCGACCAGCAGGTCCTTACGGGCTACGCCGCTCTTAGCTGCCGCTTCGGCTACAGCCATGCGGATTCTCTCTACTACACGCGGATCGAAGGCATCCGGGATGATATATTTCTCGTGCAGCTCGGATGGGTCAATCACTGAGGAGATCGCCTCTGCTGCCGCCAGCTTCATGTCTTCATTGATATCTGTGGCTTCACAATCCAGCGCCCCTCTGAATATTCCCGGGAAGCAGAGCACATTATTAATTTGGTTCGGATAGTCGGAACGGCCGGTCGCCATGACTCTTACATGCGGCGCAGCAATCGCAGGATCAATCTCCGGCATCGGGTTCGCCATAGCGAACACAATCGGATCTGTGGCCATGTTCAGCACATCTTCCAGCTTCAGCACGTCCGGTGCAGAGACGCCGATGAAGACATCCGCGCCTTTGATTACATCGGATAGACTTCCGATTTCAAGATAAGGGTTCGTAATCTGGGCGTAATCGCTCCAGTGACTGCGCTCATAATCCGCCAGCCGGTTAATCGCGCCCTCCCGGTCCACGCCGATCAGGTTCACCGCTCCGGCATGCAGCAGCATTTTGGAGACAGAGATGCCGGCTGCGCCGATGCCGTTGACTACGATTTTGACGTCCTTGATATCCTTGCCGCATACCTTAAGCGCGTTCAGGAGTCCGGCTGTCACGACAATTGCCGTACCATGCTGATCATCATGGAAGACCGGAATGTCCAGCTCGGCTCTAAGTCTGGCTTCAATCTCGAAGCAGCGCGGAGAGGAGATGTCCTCCAGGTTAATGCCGCCGAACGTCGGGGCAAGCGCTTTTACAATCGCAATAATCTCTTCGGTATCCTTGGTGTCCAGGCAGATCGGCACGGCGTCGACGTCTGCGAATTGCTTGAACAGCGCCGCTTTGCCCTCCATGACCGGCATGGCCGCCTTCGGCCCGATATCGCCCAGCCCCAGTACAGCCGTGCCATCGGATACGACAGCTACGGTATTCTTCTTCGTGGTTAGCTCATAGGCCTGGGACTGATCGTCGGCAATCGCCTGACAGACCTTCGCCACACCCGGCGTGTAGACTTTGGACAGGTCGTCTTTGGACAGAATCGGATGCTTCAGGGTAGTTTCGAGCTTACCGCCTTTATGCAGCAGCATAATTTCTTCTAATAGTTCCATGGGTGTCTCCTCCATTCAACTGGTAACCGCTTGCTTATTCAATTCTTCTAAGATCCTTCTATATCTAACGGAGCTTCCTGCATCCGGAACCGTACCAGACCCGTATGCAGGCCCGTCAACTCTGCATTTCATATACTCCCTTAGTCATTCTCCGCGATAATTATCGGATTGGCAAGATAAAAGCTGACACCTGAAAATTGTCCACGATTTAGACACGATTGGATACGATTTCATGTGATTCAGGCGTCTCTTCTGCTGATTGAGCACCTTGATTAGCCACCCCATACTGCGATGAGCAGCGTGGCCACAACTACTGTAATCGCTCCGCCGATACGGGTGGAGATCTGTGCGAACGGCATCAGCTCCATGCGTCCCGAGGCAGACAGAATGGCTACATCGCCCGTTCCGCCAAGGCCGCCGCGGCAGCCGGTAACAATCGCCGCTTCAACCGGATACATATTGACCCATTTGCCGGTAAAATAGCCGGTGATCGTCATCGCCACGATAACGGTAGCGCAGACAATAATATAAGGAAGCGAGATCAGAGCTGCGACATCCTTCAGCGGAATGTACAGCATCCCTAGGCCGACCATCAGCGGCCAGGTTAAAGTGCCGGAAACCAGCTTATAGAGCTGATAAGCACCCTGCTCAATTTTGGCAGGCAGCAGCTTGGAAATCTTGAGCAGCGCCGCTGCGAAGATCATCAGGATCGGACCCGGAATGCCGACGAACGGCGACAGCAGGTGTCCGGTGATGAACAAGCCGCAGGCGAACAGCAGGCCCGCACCCATCAGCAGGAAGTCCGGCTTCGCGCTGTCATACGTGCTGCCCGTCAGCTTCTGGCCGTCCTTCGACTTTACGAGCACACCGTTACCGGTGATGGACGGATTTTTGTCAGCCATCCGCTTAAGCAGTCCCGCGCCGATAATAGCAAACACGTTGCCGATCACCGCCGCCGGAATCATCTGCGCCACATACGACCCGGATTCGCCGCCAAGAATCTGCGAGAACGCGATGGACAGTGGGAGAATCCCTTCACCGACGCCGCCTCCAATAATAGGCACAACGATATAGAATAACGTCCGGTGTGCGCTATAGCCGAGCAGCATCCCTACGCCCATCCCCGCAGCGACTGCGGCGATTGTTCCGGCCATCATCGGAATGAAAATGCGGATGAATCCGTTGATTAGCGTGGTACGGTTCATACCTGTAATACTTCCGGCTACCAGAATCGAGATATACAGGTACAGGAAATTCGATGTCTTCATCAGCGTGTTGACCGACTCGAGCACCGAAGGGTCCAGCACATTCCAGAAGACCAGGAAGGATGGGATCATTAACGAGAGAATCGCCGGACCGCCGATATTCTTGAGAATCGGAAGCTTGAAGCCCAGATCACTGAGCAGCACCCCCAGTACAATAATTACTGCAAAGCCGCCGATCATGTCGTTTGGCAGTTCACCAAGCACAGAAGCCGCAAAAATAATGAGTGCAAATACTACATACAATGGGAGCGGAATAACGCCTACTTTTAAATGCAGAAGCTTCTGGACGAAACCCTGCTCTCCCTGCTTCAGTACAACAGGCTGCTGTTCCGGTACCGAAATCGGGGGTTGAATTGCTTTTTGCATGTTAACCTTACCTCCTTAACTCTTTTACAAATTCATCATAGCTGCTTTGAAAGCGCTTTTGTTTTTATGAAAGTAATAAAGGGGTTTTGTAAATTATTAAAGTAAGCGCTATCAGAAGTGGGAGCTGGGGGACGCTGGGATTGGCGGGGATTAGTAGAGTGGATTGTAGAGTAGGTTAGTACAGCGCATTAGTGTAGAGAATTAGTAAAGAGCATTGGTAGAGGGCAGTGGTAGAGGGCAGTGGTAGAGGGCAGTGGTAGAGGGCAGTGGTAGGAGCATTGTTGGTAAATGATATTAGTAGAGTGCTCCAATTGGTCGAATCTGACTATAGTTGCTGGGGAGGGCGTAGATGGAGTCGGGTAGGGTCAGATGGAGACAGGTAGTATCAGGGGGAGGCAGGTAACATAGTTAGTATCAGGGAGTTGCAGACGTAGCCTGATTACATCAGGTGCATTAGTGCTCTTCATTTTGGCTTACCACTGACTTTTGGCTAATTCTGGTGCACTTCTGCTCTTGATTTGCGTCTACCGCCAACTTTCGGCGGATTCAGGTGCATTAGTGCTCTTCATTTTCGCTGGACGCCGACTTTTGGCTGATTCAAAGGGATTTTTCCCTTTCATTTCACCTCCCAGCCCGCTTCCGCTCTCTGCGCAATACAAAAAGCTCCGCCGCAGGTTGCACGGCAGGAGCTCCAGAAATAGTTAGTTATACTCTCACGCACTCAAATATACTTAGTAATCAATCCCTTACCGTTCGGAGCGAGCCGGTATTTCTGCACAGGCCTGCCGATGCTCCCGTAGACGAGGTCCATTTCCAGCACTCCCATCTCCGTTAGCCCGATCAGATATTTGCCGGCGGAGACGCGGGAGATTCCGGATACCGCTGAGATCTCCTCAGCGGAGAACAACTCGCTGCCGCAGCCTTCCACGGCACGCCAGATAGTCTGGAGTGTCTGACGGGTGAAGCCCTTGGCTAGTTCATGAGATGTCGTCCGTTCCTGCTTGAACCGGGACAGCCTGTCCAGCTCCGACTGGTTCAGCCGCTCCTGGCTGCGGAACAGCTTGTTCTGTTCCCGGTATCCATTAAGCGCCGCCCGGAGCCTGGAGAATTCAAACGGCTTAATCAAGTAGTCCACCGCTCCGTTCTGTAGCGCTTCCTGAATGCTCTCTTTGTCACTCGCCGCCGAAATCACGATGACATCGATCTTCACGCCTCTGCGCCGGATCTCGGACAGCAGCTCCAGCCCGTTGCTCTCCTTCATATAAATATCCAGCAGGATCAGGTCATAGGCCTGCTTCTCCAGCATACCCAGCACTTCTTCCGCCGAGCTGGCCCAGCCATCGGCACGGAAGCCCTCCACTTGCTGCACATAAAACTTATTCATCTCCGATACCATAGGATCATCTTCAACGATAAGTACTTTTATCATAATCGTTATCACCACTCTTCATGGGCTATCCACCCTTTTCATGATTAATTTAATTCTTCGCTCTATACGGGATCTGCACCGTAAATTCGGTGCCTTCCCCCTCCAGGCTGTCATACGTAATCGTCCCGCCCAGCTTGTCTACACTTCGCCGCACCAGATACAGCCCTACGCCCCGGTCTCCGCCTTTGGTCGAATAGCCCTGCTCAAACAGGTGATCTCCATTCTCCGCCGATATGCCCGTCCCGTTATCACTAACCTTAAGGGTAAGCTGGTTGTCCTTATGCCGGAACCCCATCTCGATCTGCTTGTTGTCCGCGCCTTGGAGCGCCTCCAGCGCATTGTCCAGAAGGTTGCCCGCGATCGTGACCAGCTCCCGCGCCACCTCGTGATCCGCCGCTTCAGGCAGCAACCCATCATCCCGGATAACCAGCCGCACATCGGCCTCCCTGATTCTACTGAGCTTGCCGAGCAGGAAGCCGACCATCACCGGGTCTTTGACCAGCCGGACCACCGAGTCCGCCTCTGTCTGGATATTCTGCACAATATCCGTGAGATATTCCTCAAGCCGGTCGTATCTGCGCATCGTATTCAGTCCCATTATGACATGCAGCTTGTTCATGAACTCATGGGTCTGGGCACGCAGCGCTTCGGCGTACAGAGAGATGCCGGAGAGCCGCTCCATCAGAATACTGATCTCAGTCTTGTCCCGGAACGTAGCAATCGCGCCTTCGATAATTCCGTTCACCCGGACCGGGACCACATTCACCAGCAGCGTGATGCCGCTCTGCTCCACTTCCTTGTCCTGCAAGGCCTCTCCGGTCTCCAGCACCTTCTCCATCCGCAGCAGCGGCCAAAACTGCCCGGCCTGCTTACCTACCGGTTCCTGGTTCAAGCCGACACTGCCCATCAGCCTGCGTGCCTCGGCATTCACCAGGGTAATCCGCGATTCCTTATCGACGGCCAGAATCCCTTCTTTGGTCGATTGCAGCATGGCGCTGCGCTCCTCCAATAACTTGGCGATCTCTCCCGGCTCCATGCCGAACATCATCCGCTTGATTTTGCGGGCGAGCAGGATAGCACCGAATATCCCCATCAGCCCGCCGACCAGGATGCCCGAGTAGATAATCCAGCGGTTCTGCTGAACGGCGGAACGGACGCTGCCAAGCGATATGCCTACAGCTACTGCTCCAACCTGCTTGCCGTCAGCGGCGAAGATCGGTGAGAACGCTCTCACAGAATAACCAAGCGAGCCTTCAGCCACGGATATGGTCTCCTTGCCATGCAGTGCATCGGTCTCATCCCCTCCCATGAAATGCTTGCCGATCAGGGCCGGATCGGGGTGGGAACGGCGAATCCCTGCCATATCCATCACCACCACGAACTGGACATCATTAATCGCGCTGATGTCGGTTGCATAACGCTGAATGCTGCCGGAATCGGACTCTGCAAGCAGCCCGTCCACCACCCCCGGTGTACGCGAGACCGTGCGGGCAATGGTGATGGCCTTGTTCTCCAGAGAAGCCCGGGCTTCTTCGGAGAATCTCATGCCGAACATTACATACACAATCAGCAGCACCAGCACGACGATGCCGCAGGTCATCAGGGTGATGGCGGTCTGAAGGCGTAATCTTTTTGTACCAATTCTCACATTGCTCCACCTTCAGGAAATTTTTCTCGATTATAACGCAAAAGTATTCAAAGCGCGATATTCACAATTCAAAATAATTCGGCTAAGATCCCGTAATCACCGACTGGTTCCGCCCTCTGCTTTTCGCCAGATACAAGGCCTGATCCGCCTTCACAAGCAGTTCCGTAAGGTCAGCGGCATGGGAAGGGTAGTGGGCAATTCCCTGTGAAACCGTAAGCTTCGCCGCAATCGGCCCCTGGCTCCGCTCAACTGCAAGACGGATTCGCTCAGCAGCGCTGAAGGCTTCCGCAGGCGTAGTCCGGGCCAGCAGAATAACGAATTCTTCCCCGCCGTAGCGGTAACAGATATCATCCGGGCGAAGCGAGGTTACGATGACCCGGACAACATGCTTCAGAACCTCATCACCCAGGTTATGGCCGTAAGTGTCATTGACGAGCTTGAATTTATCTATATCCAGCATCACCAGCGAGAAGGGAGCACCGGAGCTTATCCGCTGGTTAATCGTATGTTCCAGGGATCTGCGGTTCATCAGACCGGTCAGCACATCCGTTGCAGCTTCATGGGTCAACTGCTCAGTCTGCTGCTGGATATTGGCCAGGGCAAGTGACACCCCGTCTGTCAGTAAGTACGCCTCCCGGCTCCAATACCGCTTCGCTTCCTGCAGCTCTATATGTTCCTTGCCCATTCTGCTTACGACATCTGCCAGATAGACGAAGGGACGGGCAAACTTGCGGGCCAGCAGAATAACGCCCAACAGCAGCAGAATGAACGGTAAGGAGGAATACCCGATCAGGGTACGGAAATGCCCGATCAGCTCCTTATGAATCTGGCTAATCGGGGAGACGACCACGATACCCCAGCCATTGGCGGGCACACTGGAATAACCGGCCAGCATCTCGATGCCCCGGGTGTTCGTGACACGCTGTTCTCCGCTTTGCTTATTCATCAGCTGCTGCACAACCTCATTACTGCTGACATCTGTGCCAATCCGCGTTTTATCCGGGTGATACACCAGATGCCCTTCTGAATCCACAATATAATAATAAACCCCCGAATCA
This sequence comes from Paenibacillus sp. FSL M7-0420, assembly GCF_038002345.1. Classification (NCBI taxonomy): domain Bacteria; kingdom Bacillati; phylum Bacillota; class Bacilli; order Caryophanales; family Paenibacillaceae; genus Paenibacillus; species Paenibacillus sp. FSL M7-0420. The sequence goes on from NZ_JBBOCJ010000001.1 coordinate 4,996,165, forward strand.
TCCTCCTGTCCATTGTCAAAAATCTCAGACAGCACATTATTCTCCTGAAGATAGATGGTGCCGCTAATAATTCCAGCATAGGTTCCCGCAGCATCGAAGATGGGCTGGCTCAAAAATACGATTAACCGCTTGGTATTGGCCGTCAAATAAGGGGAAGAAATATACGGCTTGCGGAGCGCTAATGCTTCCTTGCTATTCTCTGAGGTGATGTGCTTGCCTGTAGTCCCTATGCTCGCAGGTGAGACATGGCGGATGAATCCGCTGGCGTCCACCACGGTGATGGAATTGAAGAAATTGCTGCTGCTGCGCATCAGATCCAGGGAATCATTCACTTGCTGCGGCGGCATAGCTTCTATGTCAGACAGCCGGGCGGCGTTGTATTCCAGAGTCCCGTGCATGGACTGAAATAAGGAATCCATGGTCCTCGACATACGGTCAGCATTGAGGTAATTCAGGTGAAGTGTGGTCTCCATTAATGACCGCTTCTTGGACTCATAAGAACCAAGCAAAAGAATACTCGAAGTTAGTAAGACCACCAGCGTCACCAGACCTGTGAGCAGCGTGGTAAGACTCAGCTTTTTACTTTGACGAAGCTTGCGCTTCAACCTTATATACAAAACTGCAATCCTCCTTGGAGCAAGAAACGCAAAGATAAACCCATCATACCGCAAATACTGATAATGTTCGACAGCGGATTTATGGCAGAACAGACGGCGAATGTATCCCGGACATAGCAGAATAAGCCCGCACAAGCGAGGCTCATCTTCAAGCAGTTATTCAAGTTCCGGTTCACCCTACGCCTGCAAAATCTCATCTACCCGCGCCGATGCACCCTTCCAGGAAGTCATCAGCGGAAAAGAGTACTGCTCACGTGCCCTAAGGTTCCACGGATGCGGGATACAGAGCACCTTCTTCCCTGCCTGTACCGCAGGCAGCAGGTTATGCGGGCCGTCATCAATCAGCAGGTCGTAGCCGATGAGATGCTTCCGCTTGCAGGTGAAGAAATTGTCGGCCGGGATATACGGCATATGCTTTTGCAGCCAGTTCCATTTCTCCAGCACCGTCTTCGGGACAGCGGCCGTCACAATAATAACATCATAGGCATTGTGCAGCTTCTCCATCTCTTCCACCACATATTCGTCGAAGAGCTCCAGCTCCTCGTACAGGCCGGGTCTGCCGAAGAACAGATCCATGGTGCTGTCCGGGTGGCGCAGATGGTCTGTGTTCCAATCCATCATATCTTCGTAGCGAAGCGGATGTGTAGGAAATTCAATGTTGTTGTGGTATATCGCACGCTTCACGAGATGGCAGATCGTATCGTCCATATCGACGGCGATGATCGGTTTATGCATTGATTCTCCTCCATGTACATTTTCATTTATTTTCATTTATTATAGGCAACCGGGGAATGGGTGTCCAGACTCGCGGGCTATATGGGCCTTGTTCCAACTGCGGTTGTGCACCAAAACCGAAAAGTCCACCTTTTTCATATTCCGCTAAACCTGTCATATACTATTTTATTATCAGAAACATTCTAGTCGTGGGCAACACAAAAAGGAGGTAATACAGCCTGATGAACCTCTCTGTCCTTGAGGAAGACCTCGAAGCTATTCTTGGCAATAATTTACCCTGGCAAGAGTTCTCCGGCCGCACAGTACTTATTACCGGAGCCAGCGGCCTGATTCCCTCCTATATGGTGGATACCTGTATGGCCTTGAACAGCAAGCGGCTTCTGAACTCCCCGGTGCATGTCCTTGCACTGGTAAGGAATGAAGCGGCTGCCAGGAGCAGATTTGCCCGGTATCAAGATAATCCCAATCTGGAGATTCTGGTTCAGGATGTCTGTGAGCCGGTAAGTTGGCCGGGGCAAGTGGATTTTATTATCCATGCTGCCAGCCAGGCTAGTCCCAAATACTACAGCGTCGACCCGGTAGGCACCTTATCCGCCAATGTGACTGGAACCCTCAATCTGCTTACGCTGGCCAGGGAGAAGCAGGTTCAATCTATGCTGTTCTTAAGTTCAGGCGAAATATACGGAGCGGTACCAGAAGCCTTTATACCAACGAAGGAGGAGGACTGGGGTAACGTCAACCCCATGAGCGTCCGGTCCTGTTATGCGGAGAGCAAGCGAATGGCTGAAACCATGTGCACATGCTGGCATCATCAGTATTGCGTTCCCGTGAAGGTCGTACGCCCTTATCATACTTACGGTCCGGGAATGAAACTGGATGACGGGCGGGTTTTCGCTGACTTCGTCGGCAATATTTTGAACCGCCAAGACATTGTCATGACTAGCGAGGGTACCGCAATACGTGCTTTCTGTTACCTGGCAGATGCCACAGCCGGGTTTTTCACCGTCCTTTTGAACGGCGCGAGCGGCGAAGCCTATAATATTGGCAATCCCGACGGAGCGGCCAGCATCTCTGAGCTTGCCACAACTCTGGTAAAACTATTTCCCGAGTATGGACTTAAGGTAGTAAGAACGACACACTCAGGCCATTATGTTCCCAGTACGATCGACAAGAATATCCCGGATATCACCAAGGCTATGAAGCTCGGCTGGCGTCCTTCGACAGGAATAACAGCTGGTTTCGCAAGAACAATTAGAAGTTATTCCGCCGATTATAGAAAGGAAGGTACGATATGACAACACCGCTATTCTCAGAAAAACAAGCATTGCTTGAAGGAAGACTCAGTAAGCCCGAATTTATCGCAACCATGCATGAGAGGTATCACCAGCTCTTATTTGCCTATAGCCATTACATTAAGGAGACCGATATTGCCAGGATCGAAATCACAGATGACAGTGTCATTATGGTCACCAGACAGCATGGCTTCAAGCTGCTGTGCAATCCCCATGATCAGAGAACCGTTCCCATAGAAATCCTTAATTTTGGCGCGTACGAGCAGGAGGAACTGGAATGTATCTTTAATCTTCTGTCATCAACCTCCGTCATTCTGGATATAGGGGCCAATTGCGGATATTACTCCCTGCATCTGGCACGCCATTACCCGTCAAGCAAGGTGTACGCCTTCGAGCCTGTCCCTGCCACTTTCGAGAATCTGCAGAGAAATCTGGATTTGAACCATGTTGCCAATGTGACGGCGTATAATGTAGGACTCTCCAATAAGGCTGCTACGCTGCCTATCTATTTCTATAAACAAGGCTCAGGCAACAGTTCGTTGCAAAATTTATCGGGCGGTGAGGAAGTCGTACAAGTGGATTGCAAATTCCGTACTTTGGATTCGTATATCGAAGAAATAACAGAGCCGATTGATTTCATTAAATGCGATGTGGAAGGCGCCGAGCTGCTAGTGCTGGAGGGGGGACTCGACATGATCAGGAAAAACAAGCCGATCCTGCTGTTTGAGCTGCTCCGTAAGTGGGCTGCCAAATTTAACTATCACCCTAATGATGTGCTGCAAATTCTGGAGCAGCTTGATTACCGTTGCTTCGCAGTAGAGTCTGGAAAAATCGCTCCTATCGAAAAAATAGAGGATCATACAAGGCAAACCAATTTTGTATTCCTGCACAGGGATAAGCATGCTGCAATATTCCAAGTAGAATGAGCTGATAAAACATATAAATTAATTAAATAATTTGAAAAAGCACGCCGCGTCCTTTTGTAAGGGAGCGCGTGCTTTTTTGTGCTTTTTATACGGATTGCCTAAGAAGTGTATTCAAATCGCCGTTATCTCCGTGACCGTCCCTTGAATAGGTTGACCACGAACAGAACCGCAGCGACAAAGAGCAGAAGATGAATCAGATTGCCCATGACATGAAAAATAAAACCAAACAGCCAAGCTACAATAATCAATCCGATTAATCCCCACAGCATAAGCTTACCGCCTTTCTCTTTCCGGGTTATTTGTCTCTATTTTACCCTTGTGGCGCGGGATTCAAACGGTTGTCCGGCAGTTATGGAAGCTGTTCACTTCTATGAGACCGGCAGATCCGGCCAGGGAGACAGTTATTTCATGACACCGGAGATTGCTTAATGACGGAGCGTGCTGGTATACTGTTTTTAAATAATACAATTGTATTGTAAAAAGGAGACAAACCTATCCCCATGACCAACTCTTCAAGTCATCCGAAACCTGCTGCGCTGAAACTGCGAAGCAGGCCGCTTAAGCTACTGCTTATTCTTGTATCTGCCATCCTATTTCTCATAGGATCCGGGTTCCTATATGAAGCCATTGCCACAAACTCCGCCCGTAAAAGCTATCCTGCACCGGGTCAACTGGTGGATGCCGGAGGCTATAACCTGCACATCCGCCAGTTAGGAGCGGGAACGCCGACTATTATTCTGGAAGCAGGTAGCGGTGAAACCAGCCTGTCGTGGAGAGATATTCCTGAACAGTTAGCAGAACATGCTACCGTGGTCACTTATGATAGGGCCGGGTATGCCTGGAGTGAGCAGGCCGATTCGGAACGCTCGGGCGCCAATATTGTGCGTGAACTGCACACGGCACTGAAGAATGCAGACATTCCCGGCCCCTACCTGATGGTCGGCCACTCTCTCGGCGGCATGTATGCCCGGCTGTTCACTCAGACTTACCCGGACGAAGTCACCGGACTGGTGCTGATCGATGCCAGACCCGAGAATGACGACCGCGAGACGAAGCCGATTCTGGCCGCCGAGAATATCGCCGGCAACCCCAGCGCTTCCCTGCTGAGCCTGCTCAAGCGATCCGGTGTGCTGCGGCTATTCCAGGATCAGCTACTAGCAGGGCTCGTTGCGCCACAAGACCGCGGGGCGTTCATTAACGTCATATCCACGCCTGCCTATTTCGCTGCCAAAGAGCAGGAAGCAGCGCTGGCAAGCTCTACCGAGAACGCGATCCGTGGACAGCACTTCGGCGCACTCCCGGTAAAGGTGATTGCCCGTGGACTGCCTCAGGACTACGCCTCCTTCGGAGTCTCCGAAGATGCAGGCCGGCGGCTGGAAGCGATCTGGAGGGAAGGCCAGCGTAATATGCTGAAGCTCTCTTTCAATAGTGAGCTTATTGTCGCCGGGAAGAGCGGGCATATGGTCATTCATGATCAGCCGGAGCTGGTTGTGCAGACGATTCTCGGTATGCTCGCCGCAGGGAAGTGACCTTGATTGCAGCAAATTGCATGCAGCATGACATTTCAAGCTGCATTCATTATGGGTACATCGACTTGATTACATTCCAGTTGGCATGCATAGACAAGGTTACCGGGGAACAGCCCTTGGGCATCAGAATGCCAAGCCCATAGCTATGCTCGAATTGTAATGCATAGTACTGCTTCTGAAGATCTTCCCACAGGCGGTGCACGCCGAAGTCGTCTTGCATAGCCGCAATATCATGGAACAGAATAACACCTTGATCCGCCAGCTTCGGCAGCCAGGACTCATAATCATGCTTAACCGCCTCATAGGTGTGAAGGCCGTCAATATGCAGCAGGTCGATGCTTGAATCCGGGAATACATGCAATGCCTCATCGAAGGTCATGCGCAATAGGCGGGAGATTCCAGGGTAATAGTTGCTTGACGAAGATTGTACCGACTGATAAATAGATTCATCATAGAGCCCTGAATGCTTGTCGCCTACCCATGTATCGACTGCATAACACTCCGTTGCAAGCCCATGATCCTTGACCGCCTGACAGAAGGCGAAGTGGGATGCCCCGTAATAGGTCCCTAATTCTACGATCTTGCCAGGCAGCAAATGAAGGACCAAATCATAAGCGAACCGGCGGTGTCCTTCCCAGGCGGTATTCAGATGCGTCCCCCGCTCATCCGTTTCAAAAACAGGTCTTCTGCTATTCCATACATTCATGTGCACACCTCCTGACGCAATCATATCCTGGCTCACGCCTGCGTAACTTCTTGATATGAGCCAGTGTATTCGAAAGTAGAAAGATTGGAATACGCATCTGTCCGCCAAAACTACCAGATTGTCCGGATTGCGCACGAAAAAACGGTACAAACCAAAGCTCAATTTTGAATGAGCATCTAGTTTGTACCGCTTAACTTCCATTTCAAGTCACTTCACTAACAGGGTGCTGCTTAGTCCTCCAGCTCAAACACCTGCGTGACGATCTTGTAGCCGTCCACCGTCTGCTCCGCCGCCGCAAGCTTCGAGACACGGCGCTCCAGCACATCACTCTCATAGACAGCCTCTGCCTTGAAGGCAGGCTGAACCTTGAGTTCAGCTGGTTCGCCGCCCAGGTTGTACCAGCGGGCCACGAGATCGTCCGTCTCCTCTGCCATCTTGAGGGTCGAGAAGGCCAGCGGCGAAGCACTGGAGTTCCAGCTTAACCACTGCCCCGATACCGGCAGGGTCACTCCGCCTGAATGCGGACGTCCATTCACGGCCGGAACACGTGTAGCAGGACCTTGGGTCTGAAGGACCGTCCACGGAATCTGGTACTGGTAAGCTTGGGCATAAGCACCGGATACCGCTCCGTCACCTGTATAAGGGATGATCGCGTATTCTACGGATTGCTGGCCCAGGCACTGTGCCTCCGGCGTCTCGAACACACCCCAGTCTCCGAGTTCAGAGGACGAGCGCAGCAGGGTTACTGCAATGGTGTTTTTGCCATCCAGCAGTACCTCGTATTCATTCAGGCCCTTGTTCGCAACCGCAAGCCCATGGACTCCGTCCGCTACGCTGACGAAGACCTGCTGATGCTGGGCATTACTCGGATTGATCCACTCTGCCGCAGGCCGGTTATTGCGTCTGGCCACCTCGAACACGGAGTCAGCATAGTGGTGGTCCGCTTCAAACCCTGTAGGGAACAAGGCTCTGAGCCGCTGATCCTTAGCCTGATTGTTGAAGCTGGTGCTTACCTGCAGCATTCCGCTCCCAGCTTCCAATGTATAGTGGGTGGTCAACACAAGCGGCACCATCTGAGCCGAACGCTGGGCTGTGCGCTCCGTGAATGGTACCATCTGCTGCTTCTCGGTAAGGAAAGTCTCGTCTGCACTGGCCGGAACCTCCCAGCGCAGCACCGTCTTCATCACCACACGCGACGGGGACTGCTCCTTGATTGAAATCTCAGCCGTCAAGCCTTCGGTAGTCAGCACCTCGCTGCCTTCCGGCTGACGGTACACATACTCATTGCCGATATCCCCGGTGTTCTCATAGGCATTCAATCCGGCATAAACCGCACCTGATTGCTTGTCTGTAACAGTCACGGTACCGTTGTCCGCAACCGCAACGATCAGCTTGGCATTCTCCATGGTATGGCCCTGGACATGTACACTATCCAGCACGGCTGCTTCCGCACCGGCGGCAGCGGCAGCGGGAACCATAGCATACGTACGGTACCCAAGCGCAGCCACCTCCGCTGCCGGGAAGCTCATCCGCACCTTACGCGCCATATAAGGCTGGCGGAAGCGGTCCTTGGGCAGCTCATACCCGAAGTGAACCCCGAGATCCTCAATCTGGGCCGGATAGACTTTGCCTTCTTCGTCCATAACCTGCCATTCGCCCAGCGGCTCCTGCTTCAGCTCCCGTGCAAGCCCCTGCGGGGTTGGGCCTTGAGGGAAATATTTCTTCGCCGTAATCAGCTCCACCGTCACCATTCCGGTTCTGGACCAGCCGCTGGTATTAAATACGGTGAACGGAACCGCATCGGGTCCCCAGGCCGCTACTCCGGCCACATCAATGGCTTCAGTAAGCGCAGCCGCGCTCTGGGCGGCAATCGCCTCAGCCATCTGGCTGCTCTTGGCGAACCGGGTCACCATCTCGCGGTGCACCTCATCCACGCTGCAGCCGCAGATGCTGTCATGCGGATGATTCTGCATGAGCGTCTTCCACGCATAGGTCAGCAGCGCATGCGGATAGGCCTGTACCCCGGCCAGCGCAGCGAACGCCGCCAATGGCTCAGCCACCTTTTCCAGCAAGGTCTGGCCGGATTGGTTCAATTGCTTCAGATACACCCGCGATGAGGCTGTGTTTACCAGTGTGCCCCATCCATCCGTATGCTGGCTGCGCAGCTCCCCTTCCACCGTCACCAGATCGCCTGGAAGATTGTCTTCCAGCGCCTTCAGGTACTCGTCGAAATTGGAATGCACGAACTCCACATCTGGATACAGGCTGGAGGCGGTGCGGATGGCCTCCGACAGATCGGTCTGAATCGGCTGATGATCGCAGCCGTTCATGAACAGCAGATGCGGAGTAGAAGCGAACTTCTCGGCGTCTGCGAGATTCTTGTCCCAGTATGCCTTGGCGGCAACCGGGTCTGCCGGAACCTCCATGCCGTTACAGTACCAGTTGGCGAACAGCACACCCAGCACCTCGGAACCGTCCGGGGAACGCCAGACCATCTCGGAATAAGGAGACTCGTAGGTATCGTTCTCGCTGACTTCATTATTGAAGCCTGTCGGCTTCACGCCGCGTCCGAAGATGGCATTCGTAATTCCAGCCTGCTGGAGAATCTGCGGCGCCTGGCCCATATTGCCGAAGGAATCGGGGAAATATCCGGTTTTGGAGATGATCCCGAACGGTCTCGCATCCATATGCCCGATCAGCAGGTTGCGCAGATTTGCTTCCCCGCTGGTCAGGAACTCGTCCTGGAGCACGTACCACGGACCGAAATGAATACGTCCTTCCCGGATACAGCGGTCCAGCCGCTCTCTCTGCTCCGGGCGGACCTGGAGATAATCCTCGCGGATGATGGTCTGTCCGTCCAGGTGAAAATAGCGGTAATCCGGATCTTGATCCAGCGTGTCGAGCAGTTTATCCATCAGTTCAATCAATAACAGATGATGATGTTCATAAGGCATATACCACTCGCGGTCCCAGTGGGTGTGCGAGATGATATGTGCTGTTTTTTTATTAGCGATGTTGTTATCTAGGTTGTTAGCCATATCGGTAACCCTCCATTATCCTTTGGTTGCTCCGCCCATGCTGAACCCCTTGGACATATACCGCTGGGAGAACATATACAGCACTACGGAAGGCATCGTGTAGAGCAGTGAGAAGGCAGCGAGTCTGCCATATTCGACCATACCATGGCTGCCGAAGAATTGATAGATTGTGACAGAGGCCGGCAGCTTCTCCGGTGTCTGGAGCAGGATGTACGGCACGAAGAAGTTCCCCCAGCTGCCCGAGAAGGTAAAGATCGCAATCGTCGCGATACCCGGAAGCATAAGCGGGGCCACGATTCTCCGGAGTCCGCCCCAGACGGAGGCCCCGTCAATCCAGGCTGCTTCCTCCAGATCGATCGGCACGGAGTCCATGAAGCTCTTCATCATCCAGATCCCGTAGGGCAGGGAGGAGGATGTGAGGAAGAGCATGGTCGCGAAGATTGAGTTCTGCAATTTGAAGAACAGGAACATCTGAAATACCGGAACCATAACCGCCGTAATCGGCAGAGCCGTCATGAAGAGGATGCTGAGCAGGAAGCTTTTTTTGAAACGCATCTCATAACGGGATAACGGGTACGCAGCCAGTACGGATGCAAGAACAACAAGGGTTGCCTGCCCTCCGGAGAGAATGATCCCTACGCCGAACGAGCGCAGATTGCCGCTGTCCCCGAGCACTGCCGAGAAGTTATCCAGCGTAAAGTTGGGGAATTTAATACCCTGCTGGGCATTTGTATCAAACGAAGCGAGCAGAATCCAGAATAACGGCAGCAGGAAGCAGAGTCCCAGAACCACCAGAATCCCGTATTGGATATTACGTTGAAGCCTATGCTTGACCACAGTGATGCACCTCCTTCAGGGTTAGACCTTGACTTTCATAGATTTCATATAGAACAAGCTTGCAACAATTCCGATCACCAGCAGCACGAGCGAGATCGCGGTGCCGTATCCGAACTGATAATTGACGAAGGCCTGGTTGTACATAAATACCGGTAAGGTCTGAGTGGCCGTTCCCGGTCCCCCTCCGGTCATGGTATAGATCAGTGTGAATACGCCCAGTGTCTGGAGCGTGACAAGCATCATGTTGGTGACGATCGAGCCTTTTACCATAGGAATGGTGATGTAACTAAGAATCTTGAAGTTGCTCGCTCCATCAATCGTGGCGGCCTCCTCAATATCCTTGGGAATCTCATCGAGTGCAGATTGATAAACCATCATCGAGAACGCGGTGCCGTGCCAGATGTTGGCAATGATGACACTCACCATCGGGAAGCTGAACAGCCAGGAGACCGGGCTAATGCCAAACCAGCCGATGATCTGATTGAGGGACCCGTTATCACTGAAGAACGCTACCATACAGAAGGCGACAACGATCTCCGGTGTAACCCACCCCGCAATGACGATAATGCCGATGATCCGGCGGAAGGTTACATTCTTCTCTTTCATTAGCAGGGCCAGAATGAAGCCGAGTACGACCTGCCCGATGACCGCTGAGAAAATCAGGAACACCAGGGTTCTCCAGACGCTGATCCGGAAATCCGGGTCCTGGAACATGTTCGTGAAGTTCTGGAAGCCGATGAATTGCAGGTTACGGGCAGCACTCCCCGTCAGAGCCATGTTGGTAAAGGCAAAGCAAATGGTCAATATAATCGGTACAATAAAGAATATCAGCAGCAGCAAGACAGAAGGCGTCAGAAATAAAAATGCGCCCCGCGACTTCCTTTTCATAGGTCACTCCCCCTCCAAATCCGAAAGAGGAGAATAGCTTCTCCTCTGCGTTCGAATTCTCAATCCTCTATTTGACTTCTACTTTATCTTCGCCAAGCGAGCGGGTAACGTTATCCTTCAGTTGCTTCACAGCATCTTCCGGCGACAGCTTGCCTGAAGCAATGCTCTCGACAATACTCTGAAGCTGCGCAGATACGGTTGCATACTGATCATTGGCCGGACGGAATTTCGCTACTTCCAGTAAGGCTTGCGCCTCCGCTGTATACGTACGGTCTGTATAGCCTGCTACGTCCACCGAATCATTACGCGGGCTCAGGTTGCCCTCTGCCACTACGCGTCCTGTTGCATTCTCCTGATTCATCAGGAACTCCAGGAACTTCCACGCCGCTTCCTTGTTCTGCGATTGTGCCGGAATCGACCAAGCCCATCCGCCGGACATGGTGATGGCTCCAGGCTCTTGACCGTTCTGCGTCGGGAATGGAGCGAAGCCCATTTTGTCTGCTACATTCTCAATCGGTGCCGCGCCGTTCTCGAACCAGGTCGATCCGGCCCAGCTTCCGTCTACGGCCATCGCCAGCTTGCCTTGCGGGAACAGCTGCTGGAAGGCAATGCTGCCGGCTTGTCCGTTAAGCGCTACCTGCATCGAAGGTCCGGTCTTATCTACATTGAACAACTGATTAATGAATTTGAAGGAATCGAGCAGTCCGGGACTGCTTACGACCCATTTCTTAGTTTCATCGTTATAGAGGGTGTCGTTCGTGCCGTACAGAAGCATCTCCAGCGTCTGCATCGTTACTCCTTCTCCGCTCGATTTGCCCACGATCATATTCAGCGGGGTTACGCCCGGCAGCTTATCCTTGATGGTACGTGCGGCTTCCAGCACCTCATCCCAATTAGCAGGCTTGAACGGCACCGGTAAGCCCGCTTGCGCCAGCAGCTCTTTGTTATACCAGATACCGCGTGTATCCGAGGTTGCAGGTACGCCGTAGATTTTGCCGTCTTCACCGGTCACACCGGCTTTGAGGTTCTCAATGAACTTGTCCTTCCAGTCACTCCAACCTGCAACCTGTGTATCGAGCGGCTCCAGATAGCCGGCTGCCGCATCCGACTTGATGATCGAGGTGTCTTCTGCCACAATATCCGGCGCTGTATCAGGAGACTTCATCTGCAGCACGATCTTGGAGGTGTAATCCCCTTCACTGGCCAGCACCGGAGCAATCTTGATCTTGATATCCGGGTTGTCCGTTTCGAATTTCTCAATCAGTCCCGATTCAAAATACTTAGTCAATGTATCCTCGGAGCCCGACGAACGGAAGGTAATGGTGACCTCCTGCTTCCCTTCGGCTGCGCCCGAACCGGAATTCGAATTGCTGCTTGAACAAGCTGTAGTCAACAGAAGAAGAGAAGCCATTGCCGCAGTCATCGAAACTTTGAATTTATTCATTTTCATTTGTCTTTGCCCCTTTTGATTGTAGTTTCATAACGCTTTCATAAAAGCTTCGAAAAGAACGGACAAGCCGTCTTTTCTACTACACTATCCGGTCTACTTCACTACCCGTAATCCGCAATAATCCATAATCAGTTCGCTGAACAGCATATTCGACCAGGAGAACCATGGACGGGTGAACTGTGAGGCATCCTCCACAGAGAAGCCTTCATGAGTCAGGCCGGTTCCGGCATCCGTGTCCTGAATGAGCTGAAGCAGGCGGGCTTTCTCGCTGCGGTCCGGGGAAGTCAGGCCCTGCATCGACAATGCGATGTGCCAGATATAACCCTCCGGGGTATGCGGGCTTCCGATGCCTTCAGCCACGCATCCTTTATAGTAATAAGGATTGTCCTCGCTCAGAATGAACTTCCGGGTATTGCGGTACACCTCGTCGCTCTCGTCTGTGTAGCCCAGATACGGCAGGGACAGCAGGCTTGGAACATTGGCGTCATCCATCAGATTGTAGTGGCCCAGACCGTCCGTCTCATAAGCATATATTCTCCCATAGACCGGATGATTATAGATGCCATGCTCCTGAATCCCCTGATTAATTTCCTGCCCCAGCTTCTGCGCCGCTGCCGCAAGCTCCTGATCCCCGTAGATCTCAAGGGCAATCTCTTCCAGATATCGCAGGACAACGACAGCGAACATATTGGACGGCACCAGATAGCCATACTCACAGCAATCATCACTTGGCCGGAAGCCTGACCAGGTCATCCCGGTATAAGCCGTTTCACTGCCTTTGCCTTCTCTGGTTAGCGTGTCTGTGAGCGGCGCATCCAAGCGCTGGAACGTATAGGGGGAATCTGTCTCGTGATGCTGCTCCACTCTCCACAGCTTGATGATTTCAAGCGCGGCCTTGCGGAAGGTCTCGTCAAACTGTGTGACGCAGCCGCTATTCTTCCAGAGCAGATAACTGAGCTGAATCGGATACGCCAGCGAATCAATCTCATACTTGCGTTCCCAGATCCATGGGCTCATGGCTGTAAGATCCGATTGGTGTCCGTGGCCGTTCGCCTCTTCATTGAAGGCATTGGCATACGGATCAAGCAGGATATAATTCATCTGCCGGTTCACCAGACCTGCAATCATCGCTTCCATGTTAGAATCTTCTGCGGCAAGCAGCAGATACGGGCGAACTTGGGCGGCGGAATCACGCAGCCACATAGCTGGTATATCACCTGTTATAACGAAGGTGGTGCCATCTGCTTTCTGCGAAATGGTGGTGCCAATGGTATTGATCATGCAGTCCTCGAACATCTTGGCCAGCTTGGAAGAGTCTGGCAACTCCCCTTGTACCTTGCCGATCAAATCGTAGACAGACTTCGGAATTTCATTCTGTAGCTTCACGGGTGTATGTTGCACCTCCAAATGGTATATATCATTATTTCAAACGCTTTCATCATAGTAAACAAATAATAATTATATGTCAATATATTAATGGTATATTCATAGAATATAATGCGCTATTGGTATATTACATTTGGCTCACACGCCCTAGTGTCGCCCATTCTGAGCGCAACAAAAAAAGCCTTCGCGTCGAAGGCTCATGCATTTCCACTATGATTATAGCGGCCTGTTGCCGTAGTGTTATTGCTTGCGGACCTGCGCTGTAGACCGGCCTGCAACTAATACCGCCGGCAGAAGAATCCGGGAAATCGGCTGCTCGTTCCCATGCATAGTGAATACATTCTCATACGCCTGCTTGCCGATGCTGAACTGATTCTGGCGCATATGTGTCACTTTGCAGCCTTCATGCGATTCCGGGCTGTCGAAGCAAATCAAGGACAAGTCTTCGGGAATCCGCAGTCCCAGCTTGCCTGCCGCCTCTTCGACCAGCAAGGCGATACTATATTCGGCTGCGAACAGCGCGGTGATCTGAGGATATTTCCGCAGATGCTCGGCCAGCTTGTCCACATCGCTAATCCGGGCCTCCGGGTCAAATACATTCGGCATAGTAGACGTGATCGTCTCCATCCATAGCTCACGGTTCGCCAGCAGATTATGCTCCATGTGAGCTTCGAGAATACCGTCGATCCGTTCCTCTATTGCGGTTGTATTTGCTGGCGGAGGCGCGAGAAAACCGATATGGCGGTGCCCAAGCCCGAAGAGATAATGCGTGGCCTCCTTTGCAGCCTCGATATTATCGGTACTCACAGAAGAAGCGGGAATCCCCTTGAGATAACGGTCAATCATGACGAACGGGAATTTCTGAATGACCAGCTTCAGGATCTCGGCACTGAAATATTCGCCTTGCGCCGGGAAGATAATCAGCCCGTCCACCCCAAGCCCCAAGAGCTGTTGAATCGCCTGCTCCTCCAGCTCGGGAATCCCGAACGACCGCCGGACGATCAGAAATGCGTCATTCTCCCGCGAAGCTTCTTCCATGCCGTAGATCAGCTCTGTGCCGTACATATCACTGAAGTGTGTAATCACCAGTCCGATGATCCGTTTCTTGCCTGTGGTCCGGACCGTCTGCTGGCTGTCAAAAGGTTTCATGATCAGCGAGTTCGCATCGGCTACGAAGGAGCCTCTGCCTGGCTGACGGACGATCAGATGTTCATCAGCCAGCATTTTCAGTGCTTTCTTGGAGGTAATCCGGCTCACCCCAAATTCACTGCACAGTTCTTTTTCTGAGGGAACCCGCTCCCCCGCTTTATATTCATGATTCGTAATCCGCTCACGCAGCGTATGAAAGATCATTTCGTACATCGGCTTCGAGCCTGAGTCATTGGCCATATCAAGCACCTCCATTACCGTTTCTCTTGGAAAGACACAACCTAATATACCATGTTATATTAGTAATGTGAAGCATACGGATTAAAGGAGCGCCTGAGAATTGTTGCAATTATTGCAGGAATCCTCTATACCTATTACTAGCTGAAGTGGAATGTTGCATGAATTGCATAAATTTCTGTGATTAGAGCAAGTTTGCGCTGGATTTGTTGCATTTTGTGTAGGATTTCAGCATAGACCGCTTCAATTGGATGGCGTAAAGTAAGTTGTGTACCACAATTTGGAGCCTAGCCAGGCAACAAAAAAGTAGGGTATCCTCGGGTTTACCACAACACCAAGAAGGAGCCCTACTCGATGACTATTGTACCCGAACATATGCTAAATAATCTATTTGAAAAACTTGTTAAAGACTTCATGAAAGAGAATATGGAATCGCTCCTGCGTGCCGAAATCCAAGGGTTTATGGCGAGTGAAGAAGCCGGTGCCAGCAATAGCCGTAACGGATACTATACACGGGATCTGCACACGAGATACGGCCATATTGAGGATCTTCAGGTTCCCCGGGACCGCCAGGGTCTCTTTCAAACTCAGATGTTTGAACCGTACCAGCGGCGGGAGGGCTGGCTGGAGGAGGCGGTGATCCAGATGTATAAATCCGGCATGGGTACCCGGGACGTGGCCCGATTTATTGAAAGCATGTTCGGCAGCCATTACTCGCCCACCACCATCAGTAACATCACCGCTACGGTGCTGGAGGACATTCACCAGTGGCAGAAACGTCCGCTGAGCAAGCGCTACTCTGTGATTTACCTGGATGGGCTGTACGTGAAGCTGAAACGGGGCACGGTCCGGGGTGAAGTCGTCTATTTTGCCATGGGAATCGACGAAGAAGGTCAGCGTCAAATCCTGGGGTTCTACGTGGGGGGTCAAGAGAGCTCGAATGGCTGGCGGGAGGTGCTCAAAGATCTGTACGCACGCGGGGCCCAGGAAGTGCTGCTGGGTGTATTTGATGGACTGCCGGGGCTAGATGCGGCCTTTAAAGAAACCTACCCGCAGGCGGATGTGCAGCATTGTGTGGTGCACAAAGTACGAGCCACGTTACCCAAAATCCGGGTGGAGCACAAAACCGATGTGATTAAAGCCCTGAAGACCGTGTATGATGCACCGGATGAGGTCGTGGCCCGGGCGAACTTTGACACGGTGAAAGCGAAGTGGAATGCGTTATATCCGAAGGAAATGCGGTCTTGGGAGGAGCAGCTTTCGACGTTACTGACGTTCTACAAGTACCCGGAACCGATGCGTAAAGCGATTTACACGTCCAATCCCATTGAGCGAATGAACAAGGAAATCCGCAAACGTCTGAAGCCGATGAACAGTCTGACCAACATGGATGCGGCAGAAAAAATCGTGTATCTGGAGATGTTAGGCTACAACGAAAGGTTTGGGCAGCGAGTGACCCCTGGCTTTGGGGTGGACACGGTGAAAAAGAAGCTCAGCCAGCTCTATGAAGCCCGCTACCCTTCGTTGCCGACAGCCGAAGAAGAGTAACTAAGGAATCCAGTTTCTGGGGGTCGGGGTTCCCCCTCCCCCCAGAAACACTACACCCCCAACCCGTAACCCCGGGGAGGTACTTCTACTCATTTACACAAACTTCTTGACGCTACCTTCAATTGGGCAGGATTGTTGCATTTCATGCAGAATTTCTCAACAATTGTTACTGGCTGTGAAGCCTAGAGCCCATCGCTCATCGTGGCAGCACCCGCTGTATTCAGTTTTTGCTTGTAATACACGTTTCTAATAAAATACAAATAAGGAGCGCCTCATATGGGGCACTCCTTCAACCATAAAAGCATACAACCCCTACCGGACACGCTGGCGTAGCGGACTTCCCTTCTTCGCCTTGAATGAATTCCGCTCTGTCCGGCCTTCCCCTTCGGCATCATCCTTACTGGGCGTTACCGCGAAGAAGGACAGCAAGCCACCTACGGCCC
This sequence comes from Paenibacillus sp. FSL M7-0420, assembly GCF_038002345.1. Taxonomy (NCBI): domain Bacteria; kingdom Bacillati; phylum Bacillota; class Bacilli; order Caryophanales; family Paenibacillaceae; genus Paenibacillus; species Paenibacillus sp. FSL M7-0420. The sequence goes on from NZ_JBBOCJ010000001.1 coordinate 5,012,946, forward strand.
CTACACCCGCCATGGTGAAGAACAAGGTCCAGTGGCCCCGGTTCATCAAGAGGGACACCACCGGCGGGCCCAACGCGACCCCGATGAATCTCATGCTGCTGTAGAGGGAAGTTATCGTGCCCCGGTTCTCCTTCTCGATGCCTTCGGTAATCAGTGCATCCATGCAGGGCAGAACCACTCCGATCCCGATTCCGCTTAGACTCAGGAACCCGACCATGTAATAGATGTTTTCGTTGAAGCCCGTAATCAGCGTGGCAGCAGTCAGTAAGGCCATGCCGCCGAAGCCGAGCCATTTCATGAGCAGCTTGTTTTTGCCGATGATCTTGCCGCTTCCGTAAGAGGCCAGACATAGCAAAGCAAGCGGAATAGCCAGAACGAAGCCTTTGTAGGCCCCATGCAGGTTATATCTCGATTCGAGGATCTCAGATAAGTAGAACAGCACCCCGAAGGTGGCGAACATGCAGATGCCCCCGATGGCGAAGATGGCATACAGCCAGCGGCCCTTCTCATGCAATACGTTTTTAATTCCACCGAGGAATTCCTTAAGACTGGTCTTCTCCACCTCCTCCTTAGGCTTCTTGACCAGGAAGATCACTAGCATACAAGAGATCAGGCACAGCACTGGAATGGCGATAAAAGGCGCATACCATAGCAGCATTCCCAGATAAGCTCCGAGGATCGGGCTGACCACTTTTCCGAAGGTGTTGGAGGTTTCAATAATCCCGAGCCCCTTGCTCACCTCCTTCTCATCCTTGAACAGATCGCCCACGAAGGGAATGACAATGGGAAAAGCGCCTGCGGCACCGATCCCCTGGACGAAACGTCCGGCAAGAATGATCCAGTACGCGCTCACTCCTGTGAAGAACCAGGCAGCGGCGACACATCCGGCTCCGCCCAGGGCGGCCAGGATCAGGCTGGGCAGAATTACTTTTTTTCGCCCGAAGCGATCTGATAAATAGCCGGCGATGGGAATCATCAGGATGGCGATCAGGCCATAGACAGTGATGATCATACTGACCTCAAAAGCGCTCACCCCAAGCTCCTTCGAGATCTGCGGCAGGATCGGCAACAACATTGAATTCCCCAGTGTCATAATCAGCGGGATGGAGGAGAGCGCGATTAGTGCCCCTTTTGAACCTTTTCCCCCTTGGGACTCTTCGGACCCGTTCATGGACGAACCACCTTCTTTTAGTTTCGCATCCTGCTTATTGTCGGTCTAACGGCTGTATTTATACCCAGGAATGATCCAGCTGATGATTCCTAACTTCACATCTGCTTATTATGGAATGACAGTCAGCCTTTTATCCGTGTAAACAAATTCAGAACTACGCTCTGTAATATCTCTGTTTCCTCCAGGACATGCTACCCCTTGTTCAAAACCAACCGCAAAGGAGCTTGATTACTTATGACAGGAATTCTAGGCGGCAACCCCAAAGATGAGCCGATGCATTATGGAGAGATCTTCACACTTTGGGAGACCTCAATGGCAGCAAAAGGTGCTCTATCCGGCTACAGAGCTCATATGTATCATGCCGGAGACAGCGATCTCAAAAAAATTCTGGCCGCAATAATTGACCAGGCGGAGCTGGAGATCAGCGAATGCGACTCGCTGCTGGCCGAGCAGGGCATTGCTGCTGCCCCGGCACTGCCGAACCGGCCTGAAGCGAGACTGGAGGATATTCCGGTCGGCGCACGGTTCACGGACCCTGAGATTGCAGCCATGGTTGCAGCCACTCTGGCGGTTGGACTGGTGGCGTGCAGCCAGGCGATGGGGATGTCTATCCGTGAGGATATCGGCGCATTGTTCGCCAAATATCATCTCACCAAGGCAGCTATCGGTGTGAAGAATCTGCATCTGCTGAAGAAAAAAGGCTGGCTGGTTCCCCCGCCGCTGCTCGTCAAGCGACCGGAACCGGTCCACGCGTAAAGCAGCCGGTTACAGCATCTGATACAGCAAGAGGCCCGCGATTCTTCGCGGGCCTTCTTCAGGTCTGGTTGTCCTATTCTCCCATCCTGTGGAATAAGCTATCTATATAGAATAAAGGAGGAGGACATCATTAACATTTTCATAGGTTATATGGTGCTGGGATTATCCCTGTCAGCGCCTATCGGCCCTATTAATGCTGCCCAATTGGACAAGGGGCTGCGCGGAGGCTTCATGCCGGCTTGGGTAGTGGGCCTCGGAGCCATCAACGCCGATATTATCTACATGCTGCTGGTCTATCTGGGGATGATCCATCTGCTGGATGCCCCGTTCGTCAAAGCCTTCCTATGGCTGTTCGGCTTCTTCGTGCTGGTGTATTCCGGGATCGAGAGCATTATGCACTCGGGACAGATTGCCGCAGCAGAGACTAGAGGCAGCGGGGTCTCCCTGTCCAAATCGTTCGTGTCGGGCTTCCTCATGTCGCTGTTCAATCCCCTTTCCATCCTGTTCTGGCTCGGAATCTACGGCTCCATCTTAGCTAAGGCGGTTAACGAATACCCGATGCAGCAGCTCCTGATCTACAGCGGCGCCATTGTTCTCGGCATACTGCTCTGGGATGTGACCATGGCGGCAGCCTCCAGCATGTTCCGCTCCTTCCTGACTTCGCGGGTGCTGAAGTCGATCTCCGTCCTGTCCGGCCTATCGCTGGTCGGCTTCGGCTTCTATTTCGGGATTCAGGCAGCCCGGCTGCTGTTCTTTCATTAGATTTTGTTCTTCCGCAGCCGGATGCCCTTGATCCGGAAGCCGGGGCCTCCCGGCAACGAGTGGAAGCTTCCTGTATGCGCTTCCGTACGCTGTTCCTTGTCCGCTGCCTCCTGCCCATGCTTGCTGCGGTAATGCTGGAGTATCCAGTCACTTAGCCCAATCAGCGCTACGATCAAGAGGCTAATATAGAAGCCCGGGCGGCTAAGCTTATGGAACAGAGTGCCGGTGACTGCAGCCAGAATCAGCACCAGTCCGCTCCAGCGCTTCACGCCACTAAGCACGCCCTGCTTCAGCAGCTTGCCCGAGGAGAGCAGGATGAACGCCCAGTTATAGAGAATCATCAGTCCGGCGGCGGTGGTGATGTATTCGTACACTTTTCCCGGCAGCAGCAAGGCCATAATTACAGCCCACGTCAGACCGCCCGCGATCAGGCACAACGCCAGCAGGGGATACTTGTCCTTCCATTTCTTCGCGAACACCTTAGGCGCATCCCCCTCCTGGGCCAGCGTAAGCATCATCGAGGTAATGGCATACAGTGACGCAGTCATCGTAGAGAAGCCGGCAATAATCAGCACCCCGTTGAACAGATGCGGTATGAACGCGAGATGATCACTGCGCAGAGCCAGAACAAAGGGACTCTCCTTGGGGTTAAAAGCGCTAAGCGGCACCATAATCACCGCAAGTCCGATCGACAGAATATACACAGACGCCAGACCCAGCAGCATCACCTTCCCCGCCTTCGGCACTTCCTCCGGCTTCTCAAGCCGGTAAGACATAATACCCAGCACCTCAATCCCGCCATAGGCATAGAACGCGAAAATGAAGGCGGACCATAACCCGATGCCGCCGGACGGGAACAACGCCTTATAGCTCATAGGCACCTTCGGCTGAAATTTGGCACCGCCAATCCAGCCTGCCAGAAGCAAGGCGGCAATCACCAGGAACATAAGAATAGCCGCCACCTTGATGACGGCCAGCACGTTCTCCACCCGGTCAAAGCCCTTGTTGCCAAAGAATACAATCCCGAGAGCGACCAGCGCATACCCCGCTGCAAAAATCCACATCGGTACGTCCGGGAACCAGAACCGCGAGAAAATCGACAGCGCCGTAAGCTGGCTGCCCATAATCAGCAGCTCTGAGAACCAGTATAACCAGCCGCTGCCGAACCCCGCCCAACTGCCGAACGCCTGCTTGGCATAGGAGCGGAAGGAGCCTTGCTCCGGCTGCGCCGCCGTCATACGCGCCAGCGCATCGAAGACCGCATAGGTTCCCGCCGCCGCCAGCAGGTACACCAGCAGCACCGCCGGCCCGCCCATCGAAATCGCCAGGCCCGACCCGAGGAAATACCCTGTGCCAATCGTCCCCGCTATGCCCAGCAGGCTAAGCTGCCACCACTTCAGTTTCTTGTCATTCCCCGTTGATCCAGAAGTCTGCTTCATGAACTCCGTCCTTATCTTGTCAGAATTAGAGAAGGATCTCTGATTCTATAATCCCCATTACCTCCGTATTCATGAAATATATTTTGCCTATCTCCTTTTTAGCGGCTCGTAACCTGTATGTAATATATCCAATATTCAAAGCGTTGTGATTTGGCGAAACATAATTGTTCTTGGAGCCGGTGATGGCAATAATCTTACGCTTATTGTTTATCATGGCCGCTTCACCGAGATCTCCCGCAGCTTCAGCAGACCATCCTCATAATAATCTTCATTCGCATAATAGTCCGTGTAATACTGCTCAAGGTTAGACACATCACTGGCAAAGCTATTTCTAACAATTGTTCCGTACAACGGTAGAATCACATTGTAGAAGCGTTTCTTTTTTTCCTCTTGAATGGTCTCACTCTTCAAGGTACGGCCTTCATAATGGTGTAATGCATCCAGGAAATGTTTAATACATACCTCGCCTACGTTGTATCCCTCCGGAAATATTCCTGCGTAAAGATAAAAATTACGATTGATAATGCAAAACTTAGGATCAAGAATTAGAATTTCATAGAACCAGTAGATTTGATTAATACTTGTATAAGCATACTTGCTTTTATCCACTATTTGATCCCACACGGATTTTTTCATAGTATTCATGGAAATCTGCATTGCATTATTACTCGTATGAGCCAGGAATAAGTCACCGCCCTCTAAAGTATAAACCCGGTTATCCAGATGAAATGGCAGCGTATGAATCAGCGCACAATCCAAATGCTCCAGAAGAATTCCGATGAAATCAATCAGCGCTCCATCCAGCCAGTAATCATCGTCTCCCTGTAGTTTAATGAAGCTGCCATTAGCCAGTGTACTGACATAAGCGATGTTCAAGTCGCCACCGATATTCTGTTCATTGCAGCTATAACGAAAACTGGAGTATAGGTTAGCGTATATATAGGCTACCTCCTGTGTATTATCTGTCGAGGCATTATCGGAGACTACCACTTCGACTAAATCCTCATCCGAAACCTGATTATAGATGGATTGCAGATTATTTCCAAGATGATGTGCGCGATTGTAGGTTGGAATAACGATCGACAGCAGTGGATGTTCTGTGCGGAGGGCAAGTGCTGATTCTCTCTCCGTATCACTGTTCACTTTAACCCACTCAAGCAACTCAGGAACGAATACTTGTGTAACAACAGCCGGATTACCCGAGGCTCTGCAAAAGCTTGGTATATGATCCACCACAACACTGTTAGGTTCAATAATACTGAATTTCCCGATCCTGACTGCTCTGTCAATTACAGCGTGCGCACCGATTATGCTTCCATCACCCACTATCAGTTCCCCGCTGGTTTTAAGAACATCTGTCGCTTGTGCCCAGCTTGGATAACCTGGTCTGACTGAAGCCGCTACAGAGTCCGTCAAGCTGACATAAGGTCCAATCCTCACGTTCCGGCCGATGTGGACTTTATGGCTGCACTGCACATGTAAACCTGTCTCTATCCGGCTTCCATCCCTGATTGTAAGCTCTGGATTGCTGCCCGAAGCCGATTCAAGAATGTTCCAGTAATACCCGCCCTGCACCGTTACATTTCTGCCTATTGATACGCTAGATGGATTCGATATGTAACCCGCCTCTTTAAGAAGTGATGGTGTATTGGTCAAGAGAATAGCCCCTTTTCGTTAAGACACTTTACCTATACGTATTCAGTGAAGGCACAAGTTATGAGTCCAGTTGAACCGGCAGGTCCAGGAGAAAATCAGGATGAAGTGAATCTTATGGACCTATTCCTGAAGTATCCGCATATAAATAGGCTTATCAAGTGAAGCAGGCAGACTTGGGGTATAGCTGTCTTTCAGGAAGGAGGAGACATGAATGAGAATGAGAGTAGCGGATTATATCACGCACTCTTTATATGACGGAGGCGGGGAGACCGTATTTCTGGTCACCGGGGGAATGATCATGCATCTGACCGATGCGCTCTACCAGCATGGCAGACAGGACTATGTCTGCTGCCATCATGAGCAGGCTGCCGCCATGGCGGCCGAGGCCTATGGAAGGATGACCGGCAAGCTTGGCGTCGCTTACGTGACCGCAGGTCCGGGAGCGCTGAATACCATTACAGGTGTAACCGGAGCTTATGTCGATTCTTCACCGATGGTTGTTGTCGGGGGGAATTCCAAGGTTGCGCTTGCCCAGGTGAAAGGACCACGCCAATTCGCCCTGCAAGGCTTCGATTCTCTGGATATTTTTCGCCAGATTACCAAATATGCAGTCAGGCTGGAGAACCTCTCACAGGTCCGGTATGAAGTGGAGAAATGTATCTATCTGGCCAAGAACGGCCGGGTGGGTCCCGTCTATCTGGAGGTGCCGGTGGATCTGCAGGGCGCAGCCTTTGACCCGGATGACTTTGTGGGCTTTACAGAACCTCCCACCCTGGTGCCTGAGATTGCGGATGCCGAGCTGGAGCAAGTTCTTGCTGCCCTGAAGCGCAGCAAACGGCCCTGCCTGCTGGCAGGTGCCGGTGTCCGGCATGGAGATGCGGTAGAAGTGATGCACGCATTCGCGGAAGCCGCCGGAATTCCTGTGCTGACCTCCCGTCTGGGGATGGATCTGATCGACCATGAGCATCCCCTGTTCGTAGGCCGTCCTGGTACCTACGGTGACCGCCCGGCGAACTTCACCGTGCAGAATTGTGATCTCCTGCTAACCGTAGGCTGCCGGCTTGGCATCGGGCTGGTCGGTTATGATTTCGCCGATTTCGCCAAGAATGCGTTCAAGATCCATGTGGATATTGACGCCAGGGAATTGAATAAACCATCGGTCATTCCTGACATCCCTGTGCAGGGGGAAGCCCGCGACTTCTTCAGCCGGCTCACAGCGTTGTGGGATGGAGGCGTCTCCTATACCGGGTGGGTCCGGCAGACACAATACTGGAAGCAGCGTTACCCGGTTAACTTGCCTGAATATGACGATGACAGCAGTGGCATCAATTCATACCGCTTCATGACCCACTTCTCTGAGCTTGCACCGAAGGATGGCCTGTTCGTCGTGGACACCGGCTCCTGCTTCCATGTCCATGCCCAGGCCTTCAAGGTCAAGGCCGGGCAACGGCATATCATCACGGGCGGACTATCCACGATGGGCTATACGCCCGGAGCGATAGGTGCATCGGTAGCCGCTGGCCGCAGAGAGGTCTTCTGTGTTACAGGCGACGGCTCGTTCCAGATGAACCTGCAGGAATTGCAGACCATCCGTCATCATCGGCTGCCCGTGAAGTTCATTCTGTTCAATAATGGCGGGTATCTGCTGATCCGGCATACCCAGTCCAACTTCATGGGCGGGCGTTATCTGGGGGAAGGACCGGAATCGGGTGTGAGCTTTGTTCCATTCGAGCGGATTGCCGAGACGTTTGACTTCGGCTATCTGAGAATCTCGCAGCTTGATGAACTGGATGACCAGCTTAACGAGCTGTTCACCCGCCCGGGACCTATGATCTGTGAGATCATGACGCCAACGGATCAACTGCTCATTCCCCGGGTATCCTCCCGCCAGCTTGAGAATGGAACCATGGTATCTACAGCTTACGATGATATGTTCCCTTTTCTTCCAAGAGATGAATACCAATCTAATTGCTTGGAGTGACTGCCATGCGCACGAATCCGCTGAACGTTGCCATTCTGGGAAGCGGCAATATCGGCACTGACCTGCTTATCAAAGTTCTCCGCTCCGAGTACCTGTCCTGCACCCTATTCACAGGGAGAAACCCGGATTCCAGAGGACTTCAGCTTGCCAGAGAACTTGGCGTGCAAGTATCCGACCGGAGCATTGATGCGATTCTGGACAATCCCGGTTGCTGCGACATTGTTATCGATGCTACCTCCGCAACTGCCCATATCCGCCATTATCCGTTGCTCAAGGCACTTGGCAAGTTCGTTATCGATATGACTCCTTCTCAACTCGGGACAACGTGTATCCCGGCTGTAAATCTGCAGGAGAGTCTCCATAGTGACAATGTGAATATGATTACCTGCGGCGGGCAGGCTTCCGTGCCGCTGGCCTATGCCATTGCCCAGTCCCAACAGGAAGTATCGTATATAGAAGTTGTATCCAGCATCGCCTCGCTGAGCGCAGGGCCTGCCACAAGAATCAATCTGGACGAATACATTGAAGCTACAGAAGATGCTCTGCGCAGCTATACCGGCTGCAAACGGGCTAAGGCCATTCTTAATCTGAACCCGGCCGTCCCCAGTATTGATATGCAGACCACTCTCTTCGCCGTTGTCCCAGAGCCTGATATGGAGACTCTTACGGCGGCAGTAGAGGATATGGTCACCCGAATTCAACATTATGTACCAGGCTATCAGCTACTCGTACCTCCGGTTATAGAGAACGGCAGAATCGTCATGATGGTAAAAGTCCAGGGGCTTGGCGACTTCCTTCCCACCTATGCCGGAAATCTGGATATTATCAATTGCGCGGCGATCGCCCTGGCAGAAGAATATGCCAGACGCTCGCTTATTGTGTGTAAAGGAGAATGACCATGCACCCTCTTATCATTAGTGACCCTACGCTTCGTGATGGCTCTCATGCCGTAAAGCATCAGTTGACCCGGGAGCATCTGGATCTCTATTCAAAGATGGCGGAGAAGGCAGGGCTGGCTGTGCTGGAGGTAGGACATGGGAACGGCCTCGGCGCCTCGTCTCTGCAGCTTGGTGAGAGCCTGCTGTCTGATGCAGAGATGCTGTCCATCTGCAGAGACAATCTCCGGCATACGTTATTATCAATCCATGTCATTCCCGGGTTTGCAACAATTACCCGCGATCTGCGGGCGGCACTGGAACTGGGAGTTGATATCGTACGGGTTGCCTCTCATTGCACTGAGGCCGATCTGACGAAACGTCATATAGAGTATGTGCGCGGCCAGAACCGGACCGCTTACGGTGTTCTTATGATGTCTCATATGGCTTCCGCTGAAGTACTGGGGATCGAAGCTCTTAAGATGCAGAGCTACGGAGCACAGGCCGTCATTCTGATGGATTCCGCAGGAGCCTATCTGCCGCGAGATGTGACCTCGAAAATTCAACACTTGCGCAGCATCCTTAATATCCCTATTGGCTTCCATGCCCATAACAATCTCGGCCTCGCCATCGGCAATTCACTGGCTGCCGCTGAAGCAGGGGCGACCATTCTGGACGGTACTGCCCGCGGCTTCGGTGCCGGAGCCGGCAATGCCCAGTTGGAAGTGCTGGTAGCGGCACTGCACCATTCCGGCTGGAACACAGGGATTGAACTCTATGCCTTGCTTGAACTGGCTGAACAAGCGGAAATAGCCTTCGCCAAGCCCCCTAAGCTCGGCAGCATGAGTATTGTAAGCGGCATGGCCGGAGTGTTCTCCGGCTTCGTGAAGCCGGTGGAACGGATCGCTAAGGAATATCATGTCGATCCCAAGGCGGTCATGGTGGAGCTTGGACGCCGCAAGGTCGTAGCCGGACAGGAGGACCTGATTCTGGAGGCGGCCCTGAACCTGTCACAGCAGGCCTGACCGATCCCAACGTTCAACTTAATACAAAAGCAGGCAGCTGGAATTCCAGCCGCCTGCTTTTGTATTACTCTCAGCTATTCCGTCTTATATCCAGAACCTGCTTCAATTCACTCCGCTTGTCAAGCAAGACCTGATCCCCCGGCAGGTAAGCCAAGGCCTGCTCATTATGCTGGTAGGCCTGCTGCCATTCCCCCGCGGCTGCGAAGCAGCGGCTGACCAGGGCATGAGGCAGCCAGGTATAACAAGCCTGGGAGACGGGGCGGTCTCCCGGTCCGGCGGACTGGCGGGCGATTGCCTGGAGATACCAGTAGATGGCGATGTCCCATTCCCGGCACTCCTCGAAGAACCCGGCGATACTGCAACAGATATCCGCCTGTGGCAATCCGAAGCTGAATGAGCGGAAGAGGCTGTTCAGTCTAAGCTCTGCTTCGCCCAGTTCCCGGTAACATTCAGACAGCCGTAGACATACTGTAATCCTTTGCTCCTTGCAGTCACTAGGCTCGCGCATTAACTGTTCATAGGAATCAGCAGCCGCTTGGTAATCCCGGGAATCGAAACATTCATTCGCATATTGGAAGAGCAGCCTTCCTTGAGCCTTACCTTCCTCAGCGATCCAACGCTTCAGGATTTCCAGGTTGCGCTCCGTATGGACAGCGGATGGACGATGGTCAATATAGATGTCCGTATTCATGACGGGGCTTGCACCAATATCCAGTTCCTCATGGACCCGGCCCTGCCAGCGGAAATGCCCGCGTCTGACAACCCGGGGACGCTGCACGGAATGGAACGGTACGAGAGCGGAAGATGCTTGGTAGAGCTGGGGATATAGCCGGGTCCCCATACATATGACCTCTACCCCCTCTTGTTCATGCGCCAGTTGCTGTTTCAGCCGGGCCAGCTTCTCCACTTCCGGCGCAGCCAGCAGTTCATCCGCATCCATCCAGATGACATAAGGCATCGTCGCCTGTGAGAAGGAATAGTTGCGGGCGGCTGCGAAATCCTCATCCCACGCATAAGCAAATACCTTCTCTGTATACCAGCCTGCAACAGTGACAGTTCTGTCAGTCGATCCCGTATCTACAATAATGATCTCATCCATTAGATCCCTGACCGAATCCAGACAGCGTCCTAACACAGCTTCTTCGTTCTTCACAATCATACACAGACTGAACAGACACTGCTGTTCTGCTTCCATCTCCCCGCCTCCTGAGAATGATCAGATACATATAAAGAAACCATCCCGTGAAGGATGGTTTCGAAGCTTGCTGAATCGTTGTGCATCACCTTCCAGGATCAGGTTAATCTGTGAACAGACCATACAACCCCTGGGGCTCCAGCGCCTAGATCCACACTTAGCGCCACTCCTTCAGACTGATAGAGGAGGCTGATAACATTCCCAGTTGTAAGTTCCACTTCAGCGGCTAAGGTGACGGTACCGCTTCTAAGGAGTGATCTGAGGGTTGTTCCTCCAATATCTATATCCAGTACCGGCAACAACCCGGTCACCAAATCTGTAGCTGGAGCCGGCGTAGTTCTTTGAACCACTAATGAAGGATTCACGTCTGCTCCTAACGCAGTGGTAATTGCTGCAGTAAAGGCAAAGTTCACAGTCGCCTCAATAGAGTATCTACCCGTCTCTGGAACGGTATATTCACCCAGCACCGCGTCAAATGCCGCATTGTCGTAATAAGGTGCAGTTGCCTCATAACCGGCAATTGTAGCAGTGGCACCTGTCACTAAGGTAGGCAGAAATACTGAGAACCCTTCTGTTGCCAAATTAGGTCCCGTCACACCGGTAGCTCCCGTTATCCCAGTAAGACCCGTGACTCCGGTAGCTCCCGTTTCCCCAGTTAGACCCGTGACTCCAGTGGCTCCTGTTTCCCCAGTCAAACCCGTGACTCCGGTAGCTCCCGTTTCCCCAATCAGACCTGTGACTCCGGTAGCTCCCGTTTCCCCAGTTAGACCCGTGACTCCGGTGGCTCCTGTGGCTCCCGGATCTCCCCCTCCCGAACCCGTGGGTCCTTGAGGTCCTTGGACTCCGGTGGTTCCTGTAGGTCCCGGAGCTCCTGTAGTCCCTGTAGGTCCTGTGTCTCCTGTGGCTCCTGTGGCTCCTGTGGCTCCTGGTTCTCCTCCCCCTGGCCCGGTAGGTCCAGTAGGTCCTGCTGGTCCAGCTTCTCCTGGCGACCCTGGTATTCCTGCCGGGCCTCTCTCCCCTGCAGGTCCGGTAGGTCCCGCCGGTCCTGTTGCTCCGCCGCCGGCACCACCTCTATCTGCCCCTAACAATTCTTCCGACACTAACCGGTGTGCCGTTACCAATTGTCCCGTTGCGCTCTTTCCCCATAGCGAGATCTGCACCGGTTCAACTTCTTCAGATGAATTCGGTGATGTAATAAATGTGAATTCATAAGCATTAACGTCGGCATAATAATTCTTCGTTATCACTTGATTCGCTGCAATATTGAGTAATTCGCTTACGTACATTACTCTTGTTCCGCCGGTCAATTGATAGCCCTGAATGGTTACCGAGTACGCCGAAGCCTGGCTGCGGTTATCAATCTTGACTGTAACCTGCTGAGTAGGTCTCACCCCGTTAACTGGATTGTTCTCAATAGGTCCTGTTGATAAGAAAGCCATTCCTTGGTCACATCCTTACAGATTTGGATTTCATTCCAGTATGCGTTGGGGTCCATGCTAAATGTGCATGTACTATGGACACCCCCGGTCAGCAGCATACTTAATGATTAATATAGTAGTATTCAAGCATACAGGTTTGGTGTGGACTTAGTGGATGGCTCCGCTATAATGGGCTTCTCCCTCCACCGAATCTCCTCTGCTCTGTGAATACCAATATATGCCCCAGGTCCGGAATGTGTACATTGTTCATGAACCTTAACCGCCAGCAACAAGAGATTCTTCTGCAATGCTGGTCAAGTATTGCCCGTATGCCAGCTTGTGCAGCGGCCGGGCCAGCTCCAGGAGCTGCTCTCTGGTGATATATCCTTTATTGAAGGCGATCTCTTCGATACAGGCCACGTACAGTCCTTGCCGCTTCTGGACGGTCTCCACCAGATTGGCTGCCTCCAGAAGCGAATCCGGCGTCCCGGTGTCGAGCCAGGCCATTCCCCTGCCGAACAGCTCCACGTTCAGTTGTCCTCTGTTTAAATACTCCAGGTTAACCTCCGTAATCTCGATCTCACCACGCCGCGAAGGCTTAATGTGCCTAGCGATCTCTACCACCTGCCGGTCATAGAAATATAGACCCGGCACGGCATAATGGGAGCGGGGATACAAGGGCTTCTCCTCCAGGGTAACCACTCTGCCTGTGCTGTCAAATTCCACAACGCCATAAGCGGAAGGATCTTGTACCCGGCAGCCGAAGATGGTAGCCCCTTCCTGCCTCAGACCGGCTCTCTCCAGAATGGAGCTGAAGCTCTGTCCATAGAAGATGTTGTCGCCCAGAATCATGCACACATGATCTGTACCAATGAATTCCTCCCCGATCAGAAAGGCCTCGGCAAGTCCGCGCGGCTGCTCCTGCACCGCATATTGACAGGACAATCCGAGCTGTTCGCCGTTGCCCAAAAGATCCTGAAATAGCCGGATGTCTCTTCCGGTAGAGATAATCAGGATCTCCCGGATGCCTGCCAGCATCAGCACAGACAACGGATAATAGATCATCGGCTTGTCATATACCGGCTGCTTGGAGACCGACTTCGTCAACGGATGCAGCCTCGTCCCCGAGCCACCCGCCAGAATGATGCCTTTCATCAGACCACGCTCCCAATTCTTATCATTTCTACCCTTGTCCACTTGATATAGAGTTGAAGATCAACGCCCTGCCTCCTGGAACCGCAAGGGTTGATCTTCATTAGCATTATTGAATCACTGTGCTGCACTTCTATTTGCTCTGTGTCTTGTATTTTCCGCTAGAGAAACTGTAATATAGCGGCAGAAGAGCAGGATCCATGTTTGGATTATAATTAATGGTCCGGATCGAGAAATCCGCCATGCTAATAATATAAATGTTCTCCCAACCGGTATTAACTAGATATTGGCTGTCGCCAGTGAAATTTAGTGCGCCCAGTTTGAAGATATCTGTCATTGGAATAGTGTGTGTCGTCTGATTGCTGGTTGATATCAGCTTAAGCTCCTGGGTTCCCTGTACACACACCCATCGTTCATCCGGTGACAGAATGATCGTATACTGATTGCTAGGCCCACGCCAGTTGTTTAATAAGTTACCATTAATATCGATACGGCTAACATTCAATGGGTTGTGGTTGTCAGGAGTTTCACCATTGTCCATGATATAGGATTCGCCGGAGTTTAACTCCCTAATCCCCCATGTGCTGTTATGGCCAGTCGAAGGCCTTGAGCCAGTGTTACTGAAATTCCCAATCTCTGCGTAGACGTAGAAAGTGTTCTTCATGGACGGGGTCAGCCGCACTTCCATACTGTCAGGCGTAACCACGAGCGGATTGGAGTAAGCCGTTCTTTCCAATGCGACCGGATAAGCTCCGAAGATATTCTCGGTAAGCATTCCTGTAGCAATCTCATACGCATGAACTGCCGGATTATATTGACCCCCAACGAGTAAGAAAAAAGCATAACGGCTGTCAGGGGAAACCGCTGAGTATTGTACAACGGATGTCGTGGTGAAGGTATCAATAATACTTCCATTGGCCAGATCAAAGACAATCGTCTGCACATTTCTGGTCGATATAAAAAGATGGCGCTGATCAGGTGCCAATAGCAGATCAAATACTTGCGTATCCGGGTTTAAATCCACTGTCCAATCAACGGCACGGGATTGAATATTGAACCGGTACAATTTATCTATGACCGCATAGTAAATGTACTTGCCGTCTACTGAGGCTGCATAAGCTACTTGCCCTAAGAGCAAGTTGATACTAGGATCTACAGGGATTAATTGTATGGTAGCCGACCGGGCATCCAAGATTGCAACCCCACCATCCTGCAGAAAATAAGCCGTTGCCTCGCTGACAACATAAGGTGTCCCGCTGCCCATTACCTCTGCCGCCAGATACCGGTTCTCCATAATCAGAGAGAGCGTACTCGGAATATTCAAGTCAATTTGCACTTGAACGGAGTAGACTCCCGGTCCGGCTTCTGGGATTTGCGTCAGGCTGAACGGGAATTGCACACTGGCTCTTTTGCCGGGATCAGCTTCACCGTTGCCATAGCCTTGGACGATGGACCGGAACTCAAACCTGCGGATCACTGTATTATTATAGAGAATATAAATTGAAAGAGGAATTCGGACAGCTTCTGCCAGCGGAAGATAAGAGACACGGAGATCCCCTTGTAGTTGTACGCGTTGTCCGGCCTTCGTCTGCAATGTATCCAGGGTGAGAACCGTTTGTAGCTCAGAGGTCAATACCTGTGAATCCGCACGATATTGATATAAGGGAGAGGGCACGGATTCGCCTGTCGCTCCGGTTGCACCGGCAGAACCTGCTGGTCCTGTTGGGCCTTTGCTGCCAGTACCTGTCGGTCCCGGTGCGCCCAGCAGACCTTCCTCCCCTTGTGAGCCTTGCGGTCCTTTGACACTATAGCCTGTAGTCCCTGTTACGGCTATTCCGGTTGCACCGGTAGGACCAATTCCTGTCATCCCTGTCATCCCGGTCAGACCAGTCGGACCGTAACCTGCTGTGCCTGTGAAGCTTGCGGGAAGCCCAGGTTCGCCTGTATCTCCTGTCGGACCGGTCGCTCCGAACCCTGTTGCCCCTGTCACGCCCTTGTTGCCGTAATTACCGCCGCCTCCCCTCGTACCTTGGGTGCCAGTCGTTCCAGTCGGGCCGGTCGGACCGGTACGCCCCGTGGCGGCTCTAACGGCTTGAACAGAAGCTATCCCTGCAACAGCTCTGCCTATAGAAGGATCGGCCTGGACGTTAATATAGCTGACGACCCGGGCCCGTATAGTGTACGCATACGTTCCCGGATTCGCCGAATGATTGACCGTGACTTGTAAGGTTCTGGTAGTCTCTCCCGTTCCGGTATGGGACAGCGTCACCAGTTGAGTCTGCAGTACACTGCCGGAGAGCATCGTTTCCAGCTCAATCCGCAGCAAGGATGGACCGGAAGTCACTGCGTGGAAGACAACAGGTATCTGGAACGTTACATGCGCCTTAGGCTGCGCTGTAACAATGTCAAGGGTCTCTGCCAGGTGAATAGCCGGTCCTGGTGTTCCGAGAGGGAGAGTGGTTAGATTCGACATCACTTCACCGCCTTTGATATTTTCTGCAACATCAGATGCTGTCAGGTATTACCGTTGAAGATAAGGTGCATTGATCAATATAGACATTCCCTTGGTCTTGTTGATCACCAACAACAAGTATTGATAACGACATAGTCGTTGCTGAGCCATCATACATAACGTAGAACGGTATAACCTGCGCAATTCGAAGTAATCCCGTTTGTTTCTGCCAGTAATCAGTATACTGATACAATGTGTCCCCAGCCGTATCAGTAAGTGTGATCGTTATCTCAATCCCGTTATTTCCTATATTAGGATTATTACGATACTGAACTCCTACACCCCCCTCTATTTGGCAACGGCTGCTTCCAGGATTCACCGGGAGAGATGCAATCAAGAAAGGCTCATTATAATTCACTGTGATAGAGGGCTGGCTTCTTGTGTAAGTTAATGTTGGAATAAAAACTTCAATCGCTCCTGCTCCTGTGGGCCCTCTGGCACCTTCCGGCCCAGGATCTCCCTGCTCACTGCCTGCCCCGGGCGGACCCGTGAAGCCTGTGGGCCCAGTTCCACCAGTTGGCCCAGTGTCCCCTGTTACTCCAGGACCGGTGGCTCCGACCGCCCCCATACCTGTAAGACCTGTTGCTCCAGTGACTCCTATTCCGGTGGCTCCGGTGGCTCCGGTAGGTCCATTGAGTGCTCCTATATAAGCTGTTTCCCCTGTGGGTCCTGTTGGACCTGTCAGGCCGGTTGGTCCTGTATTCGAGGGGCCATTCTCTCCAATTGTCCCGTCGCCACCAGATAGACCGGTACGTCCGGTTAGACCAGTGGGTCCTGTTGGACCTGGAGGACCTATAGGACCGTTGAATATAACAGGCCCTGGTCCCGTCTGGACCAGAGGGGAGCCGACCCGAATGTCAGAAGCGATGTTCTGGTAATGCAGCAGTTTCATTCTCAGCTCGTATTGATGAATACCTACAGGCAGTTCATCGGTGAATCTGACGGCAGCTTCAGTCTGAACAAGGCCGGCGGCCAAGGCTGTTGATTCTATCGATACACCCCGCGTTTCAACAAGTGCATTTGCCCTCCATAGTTCAACATTCAGGTGCAGATGATAATAACCAGTGGACAGAATATCCAGCAGCAATGGAATCGACAACTGCAATTCCGCAGATCCATATGGCTGCTCCACGTCTGTCCGGATATCTGTAAGCACCAGCATATTGCCGGCTCCAAGGGGGAGCGATGAATAGATGTTCATATTTATATCAACTCCTTTATTTCTCAGATGCTGTTCTTCTGTTACGGCTTCTTGAACAGACAGATCAGTTCCCTCTTCGGAATACCTTTGCAGTTGCGTTAAATGATTCATAGCGGATGGTTGTATTGGGAGTTATTGAATTAGCTGAAGCCGACAACGTGTAGCTGTGAAGACCTAATGGCGGATGATCATCAATGGCATAGAAGAACAGCGACTGTTCGGAAGGAATGGAATTAGATGATGGATCATTCGAATAATTATAGAACAACATCCAATTAAACAAAGCGCCTTCAGGAAGGTTAACTCCATCACGTTGTATCAGATAAACAATATAATTGCTGTAATTGTAATCAGAGGGATTCCCGTAGCTGATCTGTAAAGTGCCAGCTACAACTACACATTGATCAGTCGAGGTAACCAGTACTGGCGGAAGTTGGCCTACAAGTTCACTTTCTTCTGGACTGCTCGACAGCAGAGCATCACTCACAACTACCGGCAATGCACGGCTGGGTCCGGTTACACCTGTGGGGCCCGTTGTCCCTGTATTTCCGGTATATCCTGAACCAGGACCTGTGTACCCGGTCGCCCCCCTTTCTCCAGCCGTTCCTGTCGGGCCTTGCAGTCCATACCCTGTCATACCCGTGGCTCCGATTCCTGTCATTCCCGTTGGACCGGCAGGTCCTACCCCGGTAGCTCCCGTAGGGCCCGTTGGTCCGGTTGCGCTCCCCGATCCGGTTGCCACAACCACGCCCGTAGCTCCAGTGGGTCCCTTAGGTCCCTTAGGTCCCATGATGCCAGGGCCGGTTGTACCGGTCGGACCGATGCTCCCGGTCAGACCTTTAGGCCCCCGTGTACCACGTGGACCTTGCGAACCTGTAGGTCCGGTCGGACCGATATCATCCTCGTCAGCCGCCACTCCTTGTACAGAGACTGTAGGGAGGCCGGCCAGCGGATTGACCGCAATATTCTGTGAAGAAAGAACCTTCAGCTCCACTTCAAAGGATTGCCCCCCTTGACCGAAGCTCCCTGTAATAATTGCATTCACATCCGCAATTAGCGCTTCCCCTGCGTTGCCGCTGCCGATATAAGGCTCGGTCAGAGTCTGAAGCATCATTCCGTCTTTCAGAATAGATAGCCCGATGATCAGATGATAATTGCCGGTCGCCGCCGGCTTGAACGACAGCGGCACACTGAAATCAATTTGGAACGAGGGATGACTCTCTTCCAGCAATACCGGACTTGCCAGCCGGATTGCCGGTCCCGGACTTCCCAGTTGCACCGGAATTAACGATGACATATGGACACAACCCTTCTTTCACTTTATAGTCCGCCTTGTCTATAGGGTGTAAAAAGAGAATCAATCCCCATAGTTTCAGAAACCACGGGGATTGATCTAAGCGTTATTCGTCATGCACGATCCTCGTTTTACTTACTTTGCGTTTTATAAGCTCCGCTGGATAGGGTGTAGTTCATCGGCCGATTAGCAGGTTCTGGTGGAAGGTCAAAGGTTCTTACTGAACGATCCTGCAAGCTTATCGTGTAAATATGTTGAGTTGCTATAACAACTAGAAAACGGCTGTCTCTTGTGAAGCTGACTCCTCCCCTGAAGTTTTGAACCGTTAGTAAGGGGAGTTCACTTCCAAATAAATTATCGGTATTAAGTAAAAAGAGCCCATCTTCACTTTGGATGCAGACAAACTGCTCATCCGGTGATAGAACCAAGGAGTATACTCGTGCGTTAAGTGCTGCGTAAGAAGGAATATCGCTTTCAGAGGGGCCAAGAAGACTGGCTTTAGAAATTTGCGGCAGGGTATTTGGATCTGCCCCGTTATCTATAGTTATAAATTTCCCGTTCACTAACTGCACAATTCCCCAGGCGCCGTTGCTACCAATTAATGTTTTGAGACCCTTGTTATTGAAGTTACCAATCTCTGCGTAGGCATAAAAGACATCTGCCCGACCTGGAGTAAACCGTACCTCACTACTGTCAGGTGACACTACCAGCGGGTTGGAGTAGCCCGGATACAATTGAGGCTGAATAGGATACAATCCATTGAAGATATTCCGTTCCAGTTTACCTTGGGGAATGTTATAGGCATGAACCTCACCGGTATAAATATAGAAGAAGACATAACTGCTGTCTGGAGAAGCTGCGGAGAAGAGAACGTTTGATTCCAGCGTCAGCGTTCGGACGGTAACCCTGTTCACCAGATCATACACCTGCACCTGGGGACTGGCTTCATCCGAGATGAACAGATATCTCTGGTCAGGCGTAAGCAGCAAATCTGTTGCCTGCATATCCTGATTCAGATCGATTTCCCAGTTCTTCACTTGAGCCTCTGTATCGAACTGGTACAACCTGTCTTGTACCGCGTAGTAAATCTCACTGCCTGCTGAAGCGGCATAAGCTGCGTTCCCGTGATACTGGATATTGGGGTCCAACGGAACCGACAGGATGGGACCCACTAATGCATTGATCGTCTGCACCCCGCCCGCAGCCAGAAAATAAGCGGATTCCTCACGGAAAAACGAGATATCGCCATCAGTCACCTCCGCCACAAAGTACCGGCTCTCCACCGTCATCGACAATTCATTTTGCGTTTGCAGTTCAACTGGGTTCTGCTTCAAATATGCAGTATATACTCCTGTACCAGGTCCGGGGATATGCGTCAGGGTAAAAGGAATCTGAATGCTCGCCCGTTCTCCCGGATCGGCTAGGCTCCCATAACCCTGGACAATAGTCTGGAAGTTAAACGAACGAAAAAAGGACATACCGTTTCCAGAGTTATAAGAAAAACCAACAGTAATAGAAATTCTTGAACCTGTTGAGCGCGGGAGATATGTGATACGGAAATTCCCCTTTAATAGAACGCGTTGTCCAGCCTCGGTATGCACCGAGTCTAGTTCGATAAAACTTTCCGCGGAGAAACTCAACGCCACCGGATCGGTACGATATTGATATTGGACAGGTGGCAGTGGTTCGCCAGTTGAGCCGGTTGGACCTGTCGGACCAGACGGCCCCCTTGGGCCTGGGCCCATGGTTCCTGTCGGTCCCGTCGCTCCTTGCGGACCTTGCTCTCCTGACGCGCCCGTCTCTCCCTTCACACTATTACCTGTCGCTCCTGTCACAGCATTACCGGTTGCACCTGTCGGGCCTACTACGGTCAAGCCCGTCGTCCCGGTTGGACCAGTTGGACCAGTGCCGATTCCGCCAGTGACACTTGCAGGAGGCCCTGGTTCACCTGTATCTCCTGTGGGACCGGTCGCTCCGTATCCTGTAGCTCCTGTCACGCCCTTGTTACCGTAACCGCCGCCGCCGCCCCGACCACCTTGGGTACCAGTCGTTCCAGTAGGACCCGTCGGACCGGTTATGCCTGTGGCGGCCCGAACTGCCTGAACAGAAGCTATCCCTGCAACGGCTCTGCCTATAGAAGGATCGGACTTGATGTTAATATAACTGACTACCCGAGCTCGTATAGTGTAGGCATACGTTCCCGGATAAGCCGGATGGTTGACCGTAATTTGTATCGTTCTGGCAGTCTCTTCAGTGCCATTATGGGATAGTGTCACCAGTTGAGTCTGCAACACACTGCCGGAGAGCATCGTTTCCAGTTCGATCCGCAACAGGGATTCGCCTGGAGAGCTGCTCTGGAACACAACAGGGATATGAAAGGTCACATGTGCCTGAGGCAGAGCTGCAGTGATCTCGAGCGTCTCCGCCAGGTGAACAGCCGGGCCCGGCGCCCCCAAAGGGAGAGTGGTTAGATTAGACATACTTTCACCGCCTTAGATATTTTCCGCAATACTAATTGTTATTTGGAATAACCGTGGAAGTTAGGACAACAGGTAGTATATTGATACTCCATAGATCCTGAACATCTCCAGTAATCACTCCAGTTAGCGTCAAGGTAGTCTGGGGGCCATCATACAAAACTGTAAAAGGGAAAGAGTCCGCGAATATAAAAGTATCAAAGCCTGGATTCTCCCAATAGTCACTATACTCATACAATTTGTTATTAGCAGTATCAGTAAGTGTGATGGTTAAACGTATTCCACCAGTATATGTGAAATCAGTAGAATCCTTAATAGTGAATATTTTTACAATTCCCTCTACTTGGCAACGCCCGTTTCCGGGATCAACTGCGAGTGTGGCTAGCACTTGAGGGGAATTCACATACCCTACATGTTGGTCTGATACTGTGTAAATTAATGTTGGGATGGAAGCCCCATTCGCCAGGGCACCTGTAGGTCCCCTGGCACCTTCGGGCCCAGTTTCACCTGAATCACCACCTGGTCCGGGCGGACCGGTGACACCTGTGATTCCAGTCAGACCCACTGGTCCTGTGTCACCTGTAATTGCCGGACCAGCCGCTCCGGGACTCCCCACACCAGTAAGTCCGGTTGCCCCTGTAATCCCTACTCCGGTGGCTCCTGTTGCACCGGTGGGTCCAGCGAAGCTTCCTACATATCCGGTTGTCCCTGTTGGACCCGTTGGTCCGGTTAGCCCGGTCGGGCCTGTAAGCGAGACGCCATCCTCTCCTATTCTCCCGTCGCCACCAGATAGACCGGTACGTCCGGTTAAACCAGTGGGTCCTGTTGGACCTGGAGGACCTATAGGACCGTTTAATATGATGGGACCCGGACCGGTCTGTATCCTGGGAGAACCCACCCGGATATCAGAAGCGATATTCTGATAATGGAGCAGCTTCATTCTGATCTCGAATTGCTGAATGCCTGCGGGCAGTTCATCACTGAATCTGACCGTGGCTTCATTCTGAACCAGTCCTGCAGACAGCGCTGTGGATTCTATGGATACATCACGCATCTCAACAAGCGCGTTAGCCCTCCATAATTCTACATTCAGGTGCAGATGATAATAACCAGTGGACAGAATATCCAGCAGCAATGGAATCGACAACTGTAATTCCGCAGATCCATACGGCTGTTCCACGTCTGTACGGATATCCGTAAGCACCAGCATATTGCCGGCTCCAAGAGGGAGCGATGAATAGATGTTCATATTTATATCAACTCCTTTATTTCTCAGATGCTGTTCTTCTGTAACAGTTTCATATCGGTGCAGTCTCAGTTCCCTTTTCGAAATACCTTCGCAGTTCCATTGAATGTTTTGTACGCGACTGTTGTGTTGCCAGACACCCTAGTGATCTGAACACCGAACGTATAGATGTGTAGACCAGGCGGCGGGTTCTCATCAATCGCATAGAAGGATAGATTTTCTTCGGAGGTGATGGAACCAATCGTGGGAATAAGAGAATATTTGTAACCTTTGCCCCAAACTGATACACCGTTGGTTTCAAGTTGCTGACCATCTCGATACACTCTAGATACAATCAGGTTGTTGTAACGGTCGTCAGGAGGATTCCCGTACGCGAAATGAAGAGTACCCTCTATGACAACACATTGATCTGTTGAGTTGATCTGTATTGCAGGAAGCTGGCCCACTATTTCACCTTCAATGGGACTGTTCAACTGTAGAATATTGCTCACAACGATTGGTAACGCCCGGCCAGGTCCGGTTACACCAGTGGGTCCGGTCAGTCCCGTATCTCCGGTAATATTCAATCCGGCCCCTGGATTCCCAGTCGCTCCAGTGGGTCCGATAATTCCTGACGGTCCCCGCACCCCATACCCGGTCATACCAGTAGCTCCAATACCAGTCATTCCGGTTGGACCGGCAGGTCCCACCCCGGTAGTTCCCGTAGGGCCCGTTGGTCCGGTTCCGCTCCCCTCTCCGGTTGCGACAGCCACGCCTGTAGCTCCAGTGGGTCCCTTAGGTCCCTTCGTCCCCATGATGCCTGGGCCGGTTGTACCGGTCAAACCGGTGCTACCCATTGGACCTTTCGTACCTTTCGTACCATAGGCACCTTGCGGACCCGTCGGTCCAGTCGGACCGAACTCATCATCAGCCGCTACTCCTTGTACCGAGACTGCCGGAAGGCCAAGCAGAGGATTTACTGCGATATTCTGTGAAGACAGAACCCTCAGCTCCAGTTCAAAGGATTGTCCCCCTTGGCCAAAGCTTCCTGTGATACTTGCATTCACATCCGCAATTAGAACTTCCCCGGCGCTCCCGCTGCCGATATAGGGCTCGGTCAGGGAATGAATGATATTTCCGTCTTTCAGCACAGAGAGCCCGACGATTAGATGATAATTGCCGGACACGGCTAGCTTGAACGACAGCGGCACACTGAAATCAATCTGGGAGGAGGGATGACTCTCCTCCAGTAATACCGGACTTGCCAGCCGGATTGCCGGTCCCGGACTTCCCAGTTGCACCGGAATTAATGATGACATATGGACACAACCCTTCTGTCACTTTAAATTTGCTTGCATTTGGCATAAGGTAGAACTATTCAACCACACCCCAATACCAGTTTATGCTGCCCATAGATTGTCCAAGTCCATGCTATGCAGAATATTTCATGGACCTCTCTGGTCCGGCAGCACATAGTATTCTATGCGATGAATCTACAGGAGTCTGGATTATTCGGCCACCAGCTCTAAAAAGGTGGATTCATTAGTCAATTATTAATATCCACACGCAGAAAAGCGCCAGAATTCGATCCTGGCGCATCTCGCTATATGATTATTTAATTAATCCTGATCAATTGGATGTTGGCATAGAAAGTGCCCTCACCTATAACGTCATTAGTATTATTAACTAACGCCACACCTTGTGGAGCTGTTGTCCCTATAATACCGGCTCCCGCTACGGTTGCAACTGCCCGATTGTTTACTGTTGAGGACGCTATAGAACCAGTAACACCTTCTATGGGATTTCCAGACGCCAGATCTACGGTCCACAATTGAAATTCCATGGTGTCCAGGCTATTATTCAGAGCATTGACATAGTATTGGACCAGAACTGTAGAATCAGCAGGCAAAGTAAAATACTGATTTGTAGGATCTATAACAATAGTACCGCTTTCCGGTCCGGTTACGCTCCAGGTCACCATTTCATCAAATCCAACTTGAAACTCAGTAGAGATCGCAGAGGAGTAATCTGCGAAGAAGGCAAGACCCGTTAAGCCGGTCATCCCGGTCAGCCCAGTCATCCCGGTTAAGCCGGTTACACCGGTCAACCCGGTAACTCCCGTTAAGCCGGTCAACCCTGTAGCTCCCGTTAAGCCGGTAGCACCCGTTATACCGGTTACGCCAGTCTCTCCAGTTAAGCCGGTCAGTCCGGTTATTCCCGTAGCTCCGGTAGCACCCGTCTCCCCGGTTAGCCCTGTTAAGCCGGTCAGTCCGGTTATTCCGGTCAGCCCTGTAGCTCCAGTGACTCCAGTCTCTCCGGTTGGTCCCGTTATGCCGGTCACTCCGGTTATTCCGGTTATTCCCGTAGCTCCGGTCTCTCCGGTCTGACCAGTTATTCCTGCCGGACCTGCGATACCTTGAATTCCCTGTTCTCCTTGAGGTCCTTGAGGCCCGCCGGGATTCCCCGTAGCCCCTGTTGCACCTGTAGGCCCTACCATTATTGAAGCATTAAGCACCGTCTCCAGCTTGTTGGTAAGAATGAACTCCTTCTTCACAATGTCCCGCATCATATTTCTTACACTATCGTTCATAGCCAGCACATCTTCAATCGTTGCATCAGGAGCTGTAACTCCAGGCAAGGTGCCCAGGATATATTGCAGCTTCTCCCCTTCGGCATTGATAATGTGGCTGAGTCCCAATTCTTCCATCGCAATGGAGGACAGCAGCAGGTTAACGGCATCATCCCTGGCAATGCTTATGGTTGGGGTGATGTTAGGCAGGTTCGCCTGAGACATGTGATCAACTCCTCTATGTTAGTGGTTTAGAACAATTTAAGAATGGATATCGAGGCATTAACATCAGTAATTGTACCGGCGGCACTGCTATTAATCATAACTAATGTATTCACTGCTTCACCAGTAACGGTGGGGAAAACACTTCCGCCCGCTACAAGATTAGAGGTGACAGCGACAGCTGTATGATACGATATTGCTTCGCTTGCTGGAAGGGTAGCCCCATTGAGCAAAAGAGCAACGCTAAAATTCTCCCCTGTCGGAGTAGAAGCATTAGCTGAATAATGAACATAGTAGGTTGCCGGTTCCAAAACGCCCAGAACATCGTTATTTTGCAGATTGAAACCACCTGGATTACGGCTGATGTTGGAGCCTGTGGCATACGCATCGGTATCAAAGACTATTGGACCTCGCGGACCTATTGGACCTCCTGAAGTAAGGGTGGATAACCACCGGTCAATAGGCGGCTCACCTGTTTCTCCGGTTGCTCCGGTCAAGCCGGTTACTCCCGTAACTCCTGTTAGACCCGTCAGGCCGGTAGAGCCAGTCGCTCCTGTCTCCCCTGTAACTCCTGTTTCTCCTGTAACTCCTGTCAGACCCGTCAGGCCAGTAGCACCCGTCTCTCCCGATACCCCTGTAACTCCTGTTTCCCCAGTAACTCCTGTTAGACCCGTTAAGCCGATCGCCCCTGTCTCCCCTGTAAGGCCGGTGGGCCCGGTCAGTGCAGTCAACCCAGTGGCCCCTGTAATGCCTGTAGCTCCCGTCGCTCCTGTAGGTCCTGATATGCCTGTGAAGCCGCTAACTCCCGTGGTACCGGTCGCGCCATCGTCTCCGGTCTCTCCAGTTTCACCTTGCAGACCTCTTGGACCTATCGGTCCCTCGTCTGGTCCCGTTACGCCTATGGCTCCAGTACCGCCATAATCAACCGGTGCGGCAAGCAGACTCTCTAACTGGCTGGTCTGCAGCCAGGCGCTTTTCACCGTTTCCCCCAACATGTTACGGATACTATTAGTGATGTCCTGAATATTGGAGATATTCACCACCGGAGCAGTTACTCCAGAAAGAGTGCCGAGCGCATACTGCATCTTCTCCCCTTCTGCATTAATTACATGGCTAAGTCCTAACTCTTCCATGGCGATGGCTGACAGCATCATGTTGATGGCATCGCTACGGGTGAGTGTAATAGTAGGTGTAATGTTAGGCAGATTAGCTTGAGACAAATCAATCCTCTCCTTTCTGGTTTAGAATAGTCCATCATATGCTGCTCTGTACGATTGGTTCGGCAATTCGTCCAGGCTATGTAAGAAAAAATCTGATATGGTAAAGCTCTATATATGGAGAAAGACCAGCCCGGATCTGGCTGGTCTTCGCAAGAGGCAAATTCATCTGATCACAAATTAGAGAAACCTTAACTCAATTGGATGATAGTAACCTTAGCTGGGAAGAAGCCATAAATCACTTCATCCATATTAACAGTTACAGCAGTCCCTTCATATACAAGCGCAAGTTGAATGGTTACCTGGCCATCAGCTTCTAAAATATAAGTTCCGTTAAGATTAGAAGGAGTAGTGCTTATTGGAGCTGTAACTATTGATGTAGATTCTGGATTACCATTATTAATCAATTCTAAGCCTGCTGGCCTTGTATCAGAGGATTGAATGGTAGCTTGATACAATATCAAGTAGTTTCCGGCTTCTACCACAAACTCATTTGTATCAGTAATTAAGGGTCCTATAGAAGTTCCGTTGCTGGATGTATAAACGATGCTAAAGTGTGGAATAGGGAAATGATCACTTGTTGCCACCGTATTTCCCTCTGTAAGAACAAACTGGGCGTAATTCTGGGACAGAACACCAGTCGGACCTACAAGACCAATACCCGTTGGTCCAGTCGCCCCAGTTAACCCAGTAACGCCAGTCGCTCCTGTTAGCCCTGTTGCTCCAGTCTCACCCTTAACTCCTGTCGCTCCCGTTTCACCTGTGAGTCCCGTTGCTCCAGTCTCGCCCGTAACTCCTGTCGCTCCCGTTTCACCTGTGAGTCCCGTTGCTCCAGTCTCACCCGTAACTCCTGTCGCTCCCGTTTCACCTGTGAGTCCCGTTGCTCCTGTCGCTCCCGTAACTCCTGTCGCTCCCGTTTCACCTGTGAGTCCCGTTGCTCCTGTCGCTCCCGTAACTCCTGTCGCTCCGGTCTCTCCCGTCGTTCCCGTTGTTCCGGTTGATCCGGTTGATCCGGTTGATCCGGTTGATCCAGTGTTACCGTCCTCACCTTTTGAACCTGGGCCTCCATTTATTCCAGACTTACCTGCTTTCCCTGTGGTGCCCGTCACTCCCGTCATACCTGTTGGACCTGTTGGACCCGTCATACCTGTTGGACCTGTTGGACCCGTCGCACCTGTTTCAACAACACTTAATCCAGTAACTCCTGTTGGCCCAGTCACACCTGTAACTCCAGTGGATCCCGTTTCCCCGGTGAGCCCTGTCGCTCCAGTCGCTCCGGTCAGTCCCGTTGCTCCGGTCTCTCCTGTAAGCCCAGTCGCTCCCGTTTCCCCGGTGAGCCCTGTGGCTCCCGTTTCTCCCGTCAACCCGGTTGCTCCGGTCTCTCCCGTGAGTCCTGTCGCTCCGGTTTCCCCGGTGAGCCCTGTGGCTCCCGTTTCTCCCGTCAACCCGGTTGCTCCGGTTTCTCCCGTGAGCCCTGTTGCTCCGGTCTCTCCCGTAAGCCCCGTTGCTCCGGTCTCTCCCGTGAGTCCCGTAGCTCCAGTCTCTCCTGTGAGCCCCGTGGCCCCGGTCTCTCCCGTAAGCCCCGTTGCTCCGGTCTCTCCCGTAAGCCCCGTTGCTCCGGTCTCTCCCGTAAGCCCCGTTGCTCCAGTCTCTCCAGTCAGCCCGGTTGCTCCAGTCTCTCCCGTGAGTCCTGTTGCCCCAGTCTCTCCTGTAAGCCCTGTCGCACCAGTCTCTCCAGTCAGCCCCGTGGCCCCGGTCTCTCCCGTGAGCCCCGTTGCACCAGTCTCTCCAGTCAGCCCTGTCGCTCCCGTTTCGCCAGTAAGTCCCGTCGCTCCAGTCTCTCCCGTGAGTCCCGTCGCTCCGGTCAGCCCTGTTGCTCCGGTCTCTCCCGTCAGCCCCGTCGCTCCCGTTTCCCCGGTGAGCCCTGTCGCTCCAGTCTCTCCCGTAAGCCCCGTGGCTCCGGTCTCTCCTGTGAACCCTGTCGCTCCAGTCTCACCTGTAAGCCCCGTTGCTCCGGTCTCTCCTGTGAGCCCCGTCGCTCCAGTCTCACCAGTCAGCCCGGTTGCTCCAGTCTCTCCCGTGAGTCCTGTTGCCCCAGTCTCTCCCGTGAGCCCCGTCGCTCCAGTCAGCCCTGTTGCTCCGGTCTCTCCCGTAAGCCCCGTTGCTCCGGTCTCTCCCGTGAGCCCCGTCGCCCCGGTCTCTCCCGTGAGCCCAGTCGCTCCAGTCTCTCCAGTCAGCCCTGTCGCTCCAGTCTCACCCGTAAGCCCTGTTGCTCCGGTCTCTCCCGTCAGCCCCGTCGCTCCAGTCTCTCCCGTAAGTCCTGTCGCTCCTGTCTCTCCCGTGAGCCCCGTCGCTCCAGTCTCTCCCGTAAGTCCTGTCGCTCCCGTTTCCCCAGTGAGTCCTGTTGCTCCTGTCTCACCTGTGAGCCCCGTTGCTCCAGTCTCGCCCGTAACTCCTGTCGCTCCCGTTTCACCTGTGAGTCCCGTTGCACCGGTCTCTCCTGTGAGCCCTGTCGCTCCAGTCTCACCCGTAAGCCCCGTGGCTCCGGTCTCTCCTGTGAGTCCTGTTGCTCCGGTCTCACCTGTGAGCCCCGTTGCTCCGGTCTCTCCCGTGAGCCCCGTCGCCCCGGTTTCTCCCGTGAGCCCTGTCGCTCCCGTTTCTCCTGTGAGCCCTGTCGCTCCAGTCTCTCCCGTGAGTCCTGTCGCTCCCGTTTCCCCAGTGAGTCCTGTTGCTCCTGTCTCACCTGTGAGTCCTGTTGCTCCTGTCTCACCTGTGAGCCCCGTTGCTCCAGTCTCTCCAGTCAGCCCTGTCGCTCCAGTCTCTCCCGTAAGTCCAGTCTCTCCCGTCAGCCCTGTTGCCCCAGTCTCTCCTGTAAGCCCTGTCGCTCCAGTCTCTCCCGTGAGCCCCGTCGCTCCAGTCTCTCCCGTGAGTCCTGTTGCCCCAGTCTCTCCCGTGAGCCCCGTCGCTCCAGTCTCTCCCGTGAGCCCCGTCGCCCCGGTTTCTCCCGTGAGCCCCGTCGCTCCGGTTTCTCCCGTGAGCCCTGTCGCTCCCGTTTCTCCTGTGAGCCCTGTCGCTCCAGTCTCACCCGTAAGCCCCGTTGCTCCGGTCTCTCCCGTGAGCCCCGTCGCTCCAGTCTCTCCAGTTAGCCCTGTCGCTCCAGTCTCCCCGGTAAGTCCCGTTGCACCGGTCTCTCCTGTGAGCCCTGTCGCTCCCGTTTCCCCAGTGAGCCCTGTCGCCCCGGTCTCTCCCGTAAGCCCCGTTGCTCCGGTCTCTCCCGTGAGCCCCGTCGCCCCGGTCTCTCCCGTGAGCCCCGTCGCTCCAGTCTCTCCAGTCAGCCCTGTCGCTCCAGTCTCACCCGTGAGTCCTGTTGCCCCAGTCTCTCCCGTGAGCCCCGTCGCTCCAGTCTCTCCCGTAAGCCCTGTTGCTCCGGTCTCTCCCGTGAGTCCTGTTGCCCCAGTCTCTCCCGTGAGTCCCGTCGCTCCAGTCTCACCAGTCAGCCCTGTCGCCCCGGTCTCTCCTGTGAGCCCCGTCGCTCCAGTCAGCCCTGTTGCTCCGGTCTCTCCCGTGAGCCCCGTCGCCCCGGTCTCTCCCGTGAGCCCAGTCGCTCCAGTCGCTCCAGTCAGCCCTGTCGCTCCAGTCTCACCCGTAAGCCCTGTTGCTCCGGTCTCTCCCGTCAGCCCCGTCGCTCCAGTCTCTCCCGTAAGTCCTGTCGCTCCCGTTTCCCCAGTGAGTCCTGTTGCTCCTGTCTCACCTGTGAGCCCCGTTGCTCCAGTCTCGCCCGTAACTCCTGTCGCTCCCGTTTCACCTGTGAGTCCCGTTGCACCGGTCTCTCCTGTGAGCCCTGTCGCTCCAGTCTCACCCGTAAGCCCCGTGGCTCCGGTCTCTCCTGTGAGCCCCGTTGCTCCAGTCTCGCCCGTAACTCCTGTCGCTCCCGTTTCACCTGTGAGTCCCGTTGCACCGGTCTCTCCTGTGAGCCCTGTCGCTCCAGTCTCACCTGTAAGCCCCGTGGCTCCGGTCTCTCCCGTGAGCCCTGTTGCTCCAGTCTCACCCGTAAGCCCTGTTGCTCCAGTCTCACCCGTAAGCCCTGTTGCTCCGGTCTCTCCCGTGAGCCCTGTCGCTCCAGTCTCACCCGTAAGCCCCGTGGCTCCGGTCTCTCCCGTGAGTCCCGTCGCTCCAGTCTCTCCCGTGAGCCCTGTCGCTCCAGTCTCACCAGTCAGCCCTGTCGCTCCAGTCTCACCCGTAAGCCCTGTCGCTCCGGTCTCTCCCGTGAGTCCCGTCGCTCCAGTCTCTCCCGTAAGCCCCGTTGCTCCGGTCTCTCCCGTGAGTCCTGTTGCTCCCGTTTCGCCAGTGAGCCCTGTCGCTCCGGTTTCTCCTGTAAGCCCTGTTGCTCCAGTCTCACCAGTCAGCCCCGTCGCCCCGGTCTCACCAGTCAGCCCTGTCGCTCCAGTCTCTCCTGTGAGCCCTGTCGCTCCAGTCTCACCCGTAAGTCCTGTCGCTCCCGTTTCCCCAGTGAGTCCTGTTGCTCCTGTCTCACCTGTGAGCCCAGTCGCTCCAGTCTCTCCAGTCAGCCCTGTCGCTCCAGTCTCCCCGGTAAGTCCCGTTGCACCGGTCTCTCCTGTGAGCCCTGTCGCTCCAGTCTCTCCAGTCAGCCCTGTCGCTCCAGTCTCCCCGGTAAGTCCCGTTGCACCGGTCTCTCCTGTGAGCCCTGTCGCTCCCGTTTCCCCAGTGAGCCCTGTCGCTCCAGTCTCACCAGTCAGCCCTGTTGCTCCGGTCTCACCCGTAAGCCCTGTCGCTCCGGTCTCTCCTGTGAGCCCTGTCGCTCCCGTTTCTCCTGTGAGCCCTGTCGCTCCAGTCTCACCCGTAAGCCCCGTTGCTCCGGTCTCCCCAGTGAGTCCTGTTGCTCCAGTCTCTCCCGTCAGCCCCGTTGCTCCGGTCTCTCCTGTGAGTCCCGTCGCTCCAGTCTCTCCCGTCAGCCCCGTCGCCCCAGTCTCTCCCGTCAGCCCCGTTGCTCCGGTTTCTCCTGTGAGCCCTGTCGCTCCAGTCTCTCCCGTGAGTCCTGTCGCTCCCGTTTCCCCAGTGAGTCCTGTTGCTCCTGTCTCACCTGTGAGCCCCGTTGCTCCAGTCTCTCCCGTGAGCCCTGTCGCTCCCGTTTCTCCTGTGAGTCCTGTCGCACCGGTTTCTCCCGTGAGTCCCGTCGCTCCAGTCTCTCCCGTCAGCCCCGTCGCTCCGGTCAGCCCTGTTGCTCCGGTCTCTCCCGTCAGCCCCGTCGCTCCCGTCTCCCCGGTGAGCCCTGTCGCTCCGGTCTCTCCTGTGAGCCCTGTCGCCCCGGTCTCTCCCGTCAGCCCTGTCGCTCCGGTCTCTCCCGTGAGTCCCGTCGCTCCGGTTTCTCCCGTGAGCCCTGTCGCTCCAGTCTCTCCCGTAAGTCCAGTCTCTCCAGTCAGCCCTGTCGCTCCAGTCTCTCCAGTCAGCCCCGTCGCCCCGGTCTCTCCCGTGAGCCCCGTTGCACCAGTCTCTCCAGTAAGCCCTGTCGCTCCCGTTTCGCCAGTAAGTCCCGTTGCTCCCGTTTCCCCCGTGAGCCCCGTGGCTCCGGTCTCTCCTGTGAGCCCTGTCGCTCCAGTCTCACCAGTCAGCCCTGTCGCCCCGGTCTCTCCCGTGAGCCCCGTCGCCCCGGTCTCTCCCGTGAGCCCTGTCGCTCCCGTTTCTCCAGTCAGCCCTGTCGCTCCAGTCTCACCCGTAAGTCCTGTCGCTCCCGTTTCCCCAGTGAGTCCTGTTGCTCCTGTCTCACCTGTGAGCCCAGTCGCTCCAGTCTCTCCAGTCAGCCCTGTCGCTCCAGTCTCCCCGGTAAGTCCCGTTGCACCGGTCTCTCCTGTGAGCCCTGTCGCTCCAGTCTCTCCAGTCAGCCCTGTTGCTCCGGTCTCACCCGTAAGCCCTGTCGCTCCGGTCTCTCCTGTGAGCCCTGTCGCTCCCGTTTCTCCTGTGAGCCCTGTCGCTCCAGTCTCACCCGTAAGCCCCGTTGCTCCGGTTTCTCCCGTGAGTCCCGTCGCTCCAGTCTCTCCCGTCAGCCCCGTCGCCCCAGTCTCTCCAGTCAGCCCCGTTGCTCCGGTTTCTCCTGTGAGCCCTGTCGCTCCAGTCTCTCCCGTGAGTCCTGTCGCTCCCGTTTCCCCAGTGAGTCCTGTTGCTCCTGTCTCACCTGTGAGCCCCGTTGCTCCAGTCTCTCCAGTCAGCCCTGTCGCTCCAGTCTCCCCGGTAAGTCCCGTTGCACCGGTCTCTCCTGTGAGCCCTGTCGCTCCCGTTTCCCCAGTGAGCCCAGTCGCTCCCGTTTCTCCTGTGAGTCCTGTCGCACCGGTTTCTCCCGTGAGTCCCGTCGCTCCAGTCTCTCCCGTCAGCCCCGTCGCTCCCGTTTCCCCGGTGAGCCCTGTCGCTCCAGTCTCACCTGTAAGCCCCGTGGCTCCGGTCTCTCCTGTAAGCCCTGTCGCACCAGTCTCTCCAGTCAGCCCCGTCGCCCCGGTCTCTCCCGTGAGCCCCGTTGCACCAGTCTCTCCAGTAAGCCCTGTCGCTCCCGTTTCGCCAGTAAGTCCCGTTGCTCCCGTTTCCCCCGTGAGCCCCGTGGCTCCGGTCTCTCCCGTGAGCCCCGTCGCCCCGGTCTCTCCCGTGAGCCCTGTCGCTCCCGTTTCGCCCGTGAGCCCTGTCGCTCCCGTTTCCCCGGTGAGTCCTGTGGCTCCCGTTTCTCCCGTCAACCCAGTCGCTCCAGTCTCTCCCGTAAGCCCTGTCGCTCCCGTTTCTCCTGTGAGCCCAGTCGCTCCGGTCTCTCCCGTAAGCCCCGTTGCCCCGGTCTCTCCCGTGAGTCCTGTTGCTCCTGTCTCACCTGTGAGTCCTGTTGCTCCTGTCTCACCTGTGAGTCCTGTTGCTCCTGTCTCGCCCGTGAGTCCCGTTGCTCCCGTTTCCCCAGTGAGCCCTGTGGCTCCCGTTTCTCCCGTCAACCCGGTCGCTCCGGTCTCTCCCGTCAGCCCCGTTGCCCCGGTCTCTCCCGTGAGTCCCGTCGCTCCCGTTTCACCTGTGAGCCCTGTTGCTCCGGTTTCTCCCGTGAGTCCCGTCGCTCCAGTCTCTCCCGTCAGCCCCGTCGCCCCAGTCTCTCCCGTCAGCCCCGTTGCTCCAGTCTCTCCCGTAAGTCCTGTCGCTCCCGTTTCCCCAGTGAGTCCTGTGGCTCCTGTCTCACCTGTGAGCCCCGTCGCTCCTGTCTCACCTGTGAGTCCTGTTGCTCCAGTCTCACCAGTCAGCCCTGTCGCCCCGGTCTCTCCCGTGAGCCCTGTCGCTCCAGTCTCTCCCGTCAGCCCCGTCGCTCCTGTCTCACCTGTGAGTCCTGTTGCTCCAGTCTCACCAGTCAGCCCTGTCGCCCCGGTCTCTCCCGTGAGCCCTGTCGCTCCAGTCTCTCCCGTCAGCCCCGTGGCCCCGGTCTCTCCCGTAAGCCCCGTTGCTCCAGTCTCTCCAGTCAGCCCTGTCGCTCCAGTCTCCCCGGTAAGTCCCGTTGCACCGGTCTCTCCTGTGAGCCCTGTCGCTCCGGTTTCTCCCGTGAGTCCCGTCGCTCCAGTCTCTCCCGTAAGCCCTGTCGCTCCCGTTTCTCCTGTGAGTCCTGTCGCACCGGTTTCTCCCGTCAGCCCCGTTGCTCCGGTTTCTCCCGTCAGCCCCGTTGCTCCGGTTTCTCCCGTGAGTCCCGTCGCTCCAGTCTCTCCCGTCAGCCCCGTCGCTCCCGTTTCCCCGGTGAGCCCTGTCGCTCCAGTCTCACCCGTAAGCCCCGTGGCTCCGGTCTCTCCTGTGAGCCCTGTCGCTCCAGTCTCACCCGTCAACCCAGTCGCTCCAGTCTCTCCCGTAAGCCCTGTCGCTCCCGTTTCTCCTGTGAGCCCTGTCGCTCCAGTCTCACCCGTAAGCCCCGTGGCTCCGGTCTCTCCCGTGAGTCCTGTTGCTCCTGTCTCGCCCGTGAGTCCCGTTGCTCCCGTTTCCCCAGTGAGCCCTGTCGCTCCCGTTTCCCCGGTGAGCCCTGTCGCTCCCGTTTCTCCCGTCAACCCGGTCGCTCCGGTCTCTCCCGTCAGCCCCGTTGCTCCGGTTTCTCCCGTGAGTCCCGTCGCTCCAGTCTCTCCCGTCAGCCCCGTCGCTCCCGTTTCCCCGGTGAGCCCTGTCGCTCCAGTCTCACCCGTAAGCCCCGTGGCTCCGGTCTCTCCTGTGAGCCCTGTCGCTCCAGTCTCACCCGTCAACCCAGTCGCTCCAGTCTCTCCCGTAAGCCCTGTCGCTCCCGTTTCTCCTGTGAGCCCTGTCGCTCCAGTCTCACCCGTAAGCCCCGTGGCTCCGGTCTCTCCCGTGAGTCCTGTTGCTCCTGTCTCGCCCGTGAGTCCCGTTGCTCCCGTTTCCCCAGTGAGCCCTGTGGCTCCCGTTTCCCCGGTGAGCCCTGTCGCTCCCGTTTCCCCGGTGAGCCCTGTCGCTCCCGTTTCTCCCGTCAACCCGGTCGCTCCGGTCTCTCCCGTCAGCCCCGTTGCTCCGGTTTCTCCCGTGAGTCCCGTCGCTCCAGTCTCTCCCGTCAGCCCCGTCGCTCCCGTTTCCCCGGTGAGCCCTGTCGCTCCAGTCTCACCCGTAAGCCCCGTGGCTCCGGTCTCTCCTGTGAGCCCTGTCGCTCCAGTCTCACCAGTCAGACCAGTGGCTCC
This sequence comes from Paenibacillus sp. FSL M7-0420, assembly GCF_038002345.1. NCBI lineage: Bacteria > Bacillati > Bacillota > Bacilli > Caryophanales > Paenibacillaceae > Paenibacillus > Paenibacillus sp. FSL M7-0420. The sequence continues at coordinate 5,047,786 of NZ_JBBOCJ010000001.1, forward strand.
GGTCTCTCCAGTCAGCCCTGTCGCTCCAGTCTCTCCCGTAAGCCCTGTCGCTCCAGTCTCTCCCGTGAGTCCTGTTGCCCCGGTCTCTCCTGTGAGTCCTGTTGCCCCGGTCTCTCCCGTGAGTCCTGTCGCACCGGTCTCTCCCGTCAGCCCTGTCGCTCCCGTTTCGCCAGTGAGTCCCGTCGCCCCAGTCTCTCCTGTAAGCCCTGTTGCCCCGGTCTCTCCTGTCAGCCCTGTCGCCCCGGTCTCTCCTGTCAGCCCTGTCGCTCCCGTTTCCCCAGTGAGTCCCGTCGCCCCCGTTTCCCCGGTGAGCCCTGTCGCACCAGTCTCACCAGTCAGCCCTGTCACTCCGGTTTGCCCCGTCATTCCAGTCATACCGGTTTGCCCTGTGAAGCCTGTCGATCCAATATTACCTCTTGTACCTTGACTTCCGCCCCGCCCTGTGGTGCCTGTTGGTCCTGTTGGTCCTGTTACTCCGGTTGGTCCTGTACCCATTAGTTGTCAACTCCTTGCTGCCATATATTTCAAATTATTCAAAAAATAATTTTAACTTTATTTCTAATTCCCAAGATAGTAAGAAACGGGTACACATCCTTAAATAAGGATGGTATCCGTTTCAAATTTCATTTACTTTAGAGGAAAGTACATTCCTCAATTACATTAAGGCCAATATAGTCACAGAAGCAGCTACAAAACCATTCGGAGAATTAATAATATCCGTTGATATTCTTGTACCTACTTCAATAAGCACTACTTGCATATTTTTATCTCCGTCTAAGGCATCTATAATTACCACCATAGTCACAGGAGTTACAGGTCTTTTACTTCCTGGAACTTCAGCACCTGAATAAACTACATGAAAAGGATCAATACTACCATCCACTGATATTCCAATACCTGGAGACACATCATCCGTATATTGAACAGAGGCTTGAACTGAGACATGATACATATGCCCTCCAGGCAATATAAAAGTATCGCCGCCTTGCAACCCAATTGACTCTGCAGGATCAGTTACTAACGCATTAAAAAATCCAATAGGAGTATTCGGCGCACTTGCAACAGAGTAACCATTAACTACATATGTTCCAAAAATATTAGTGATTGATCCTGTAAGCCCGGTCATCCCCGTTTGTCCTGTAACTCCAGTTAATCCCGTAACTCCAGTAAAACCGGTTACTCCCGTTAATCCCGTATTTCCTGCCCCCGTTGCTCCGGTCATCCCGGTTACTCCCGTATTTCCTGCTCCCGTTGCTCCCGTCATCCCGGTTAATCCCGTGTTCCCTGCTCCCGTTGCTCCCGTCATCCCGGTTAATCCCGTGTTCCCTACACCCGTTACTCCCGTTGCCCCCGTTGCTCCGGGGTCTCCATCGTTACCTTTTGAACCAGGGCCTCCATTTATTCCATTCTTACCTGCAATCCCCGTAGTTCCTGTTGGCCCTGTTGGCCCTGTAAATCCCATAGCCATAAACTGTATTCCCCTTTCAAATTTCTTGGTTTAAATTTCTTTTCCTTCTTGAAGGGTGCCTGTTCTCAAGTGTAATAGTGCTGCTTTGATTGGCCTCCCCAGGTATTGCTATAAGCTCCCCAATGATCGCATTACAGCCAAGAACAGCCTCCCGAGCAGCCAGACGGTTCCTCTTAACCTCCCAGTGTTCTTGTTCTACTTCACCTGCCTGTAAGCATAGATTAAGAGAGAACACGGAATGTGTACTGCCTTGTGAACTCTTCATTGCGGCTAGTGCTTTCCGTTCCTCTCCGCTCACTTCTTCGTAGGGATTCAGCCAGAGTACATGGGAAGAGGTTAGGAGCCCTTCCAATCTTCCCCAGAGCTGCGACTGTTCATCCTCGGAGGGCAGAGGATGAACAGTCGCACCCAGTACGCTAGCAAACTTATTAACGGCTTCGCCTATTCCGGCATCGATCACAATCCATTGATCGGCGAACGGCTGCCAACTGGCGGCCCACTTCTGCAGAGCAGAGAGCGGACCATCTTCCCTGCCAAGCAATACAATTACAGACCAGGTATACTCCGGAGTTGTAATGCAGTGAAGGGAGGCCTTTCGCGGAGAAGGTACGGAGAAGCTGCCGTTGTCCACAGGAGGCTCCTCCACTACCGTCAAGTGTTCTTCCAGATGAGATAGCTTCTCTTCCGCTTCCGCGAATGAAGGCGAGAACTTCAGCGCTCTGAGATACCAGGCCTTGGCCTCACCAGGCCGCCCGCACATCTCATAACAGTTCCCGATATAATAGCAGGGGTAGAAGGTTCCCGCACCCTTGAGAATCATATAATGAAGAGCATTCTCTCCAAGCGTCAGACAATGCTCGAAAGCGGAGATTGCAGCTTCTACCCGGCCGGTATGCATAAGAATGCAACCCTTATACAGATGCATATCCACATAATCCGGATATAAGCTGATGGCCTTCTCAATGCCGGGCCAGCCTTCCCTGAAGCTGCCCATCGCCAGCAGACAGCCATATTTGAGCTTGTAAAAAAGCGATGGCGGCAATTTGGTCTGCTGCAATGAGGCGGCTATGGCCAGATTAACTTGCCGGAAGGCATGCGCATACTTCCCCACCCGCTGGTATTCACTTGCTATATGGTAAAGACTCCACGGATCGGGGTTCGAATTGTCTGTTACAGCTTCCTGCAGCAGCTTCAGATTGCGTTCATGTTTGGATTTAAGAGAAGTCACGGACTGCAGGTAGCCATAATGGAACAGCCGGACCGGAAGCTGGAACGAAGTGCTGGTGTCCTCCCTGGTATGGGTGTTGGGCCAGCTTAATTGTTCGTGAATTCCGCCGGTGAAATGCAATCCCTCGCCGTTACGGAACAGACGGCACTGGGCCAGCCGGTAAGCTTCATCCGCCCGGGGACGGAATACACTATTGAAGTGGATCGTTTCCAGAGATGCCAGCTTGTATTCCGGTAAGCTGCTTAACATCCGAAGCTTAGGTGCGTCTCCAGCAGCGAGCTCTTCATCCGCATCCATCCATAGGATCCATTCTCCCGTTGCATGGCTGAGGCTATAATTCCGGGCTTCCGCGAAGCTCTGTTTCCAGGGAAACTGAAGAATGATTGCGCCGTAGCCGCTGGCAATGTCCATCGTCCTGTCACGGGAGCCTGTATCCACGACGATAATCTCATCTACCCCTTCGCGCACACTCGACAGACAGCGTGCAATCCAGGGCTCTTCATCTTTGACGATCATGCACAGGGAGATGAGAGGGGCGTTCGCCTTCACTGTGTTCTGCCATACTGGAGCTGCCTCCTTCCATAATGGATGTACCGGACCTTGCGGACCAACCGGTCAGGCTGATGTTCAAATATATTGACATCACCTCTTTACCTTATGACGGTTTCCGCCAACATAGAACATTGTCGGATAAAGTCGGACAATCTAGTATAAAATTTCAGGCGCTGCCTTTCTCAGTCCTTGGCAATGGACTCCTTCCGTCTTCCTGGTCGGGTGCGGGAAGCAGGTCCTTCAGATGATCCGCAGCATCTTTCCGGGCCACAAGAATACCCCCGGGTCCTGCCGCAACGATCACATTGTCTAACCCGACAAGCATTACCGGAATGTCGAGTTCGTTGACAATCTGGCAATTTAATGAATCTTCACTGACCTGCCCCCATCCCAGAACGGAGGACGGCAATTCTTCAGAGAGCGTATTCCAGGTCCCTAAGTCCTTCCACCCGTTGAGGTAGGGTATACAGATCAGACGGCTGTTGCCTTCCAGCACCTCTACATCGAAACTGCTCTTGGGAAGACGGTGATACTGCCTCTGCAGATCAACATAATCTCTTGGGAAGCCCGCCGCTTCCAGCCGGTTCAACTGGTCGCATAACCGGAAAGCAAAGATCCCGCAATTCCACATTGCCTGCTGCTCAAGCAGCGCTTCAGCCGCCTGCCTGTCGGGCTTCTCCACGAAGCTGTCAACCGGCACATAGTCTGGATTCTCCCGCTTCCCTCCGGAAGAGACAGAGGGAACAATATAACCGTATTTCCCTGACGGGCCGTCTGGTTTCGCCCCCAGCAAGGCGACTTCCGCACCGGAGTGGCGGAGAGCCTGATCCAGCTCCGTCAGCTTGAAAAAGAATTCGTCGTTCACATAAGCATCTACAGGCAGCACAATGACTGTCTCATCGGGGGAAATCTTCTCCACCGAATACAAATAGGCCGAGGCAAGGCTGACTGCCGGAAAGGTGTCTCTGCGCCGCGGCTCAATGATGACCTTCGGAGCTATACGAAGCTGCTTGCGGATCAGCGTCTCTTGTCCGCTTGACGTTGCAATATAGACTTCATGGTCGAGGCCCGCAGCCGATAACTGCCGCCAGATCCGCTGAAGCATAGACTCTCTCCCGCCTCCCGGAGCAGGCAGCACCTGTAGGAACTGCTTGCTCCGGATACTGCTCGAGAGCGGCCATAAGCGTGTACCGGAACCGCCGGATAGAAGCACCAGCTTCATGGTTCATTCCTCCCTTCCTCTAGTGGAAGTCGTCTGCAGTCAGATTGACTTCATTGAATTGCTCTTCGGTATCCCAAAAGGTCAGCATTCCGTACTTTTTACGGTTATCCAGGTATTGGGGAATTCCCGCCTTTCTCAAGCCGTCGCTCATAATGACATATTCGAAGCGGTTGGTGCCGTCACCGTACCGGACATGCTCCAGAATGTCACGGCGCATCAGATAAGTGCAATGGATGACATCGACCTGGATCAGACCCTTCACAGCCTGATATAAGAAATTGAAATACATGTCGTTGCTCTTGAAGTAGCCATCTGCATCCACCATATTATGATAGTTGGAATATAGACTTAACGGAGCCTCAGCCACAGTAAGCAGTGGCCCGACCACCGGCAGGTTCGTAGAGAGCAGGCTCTCCAGCGTATCCGGGGCAATGAAATTATCGCAATCTGCTACAAAATAATGGGTATTTTTCGATTTAGCCCATTCAATAGACTCTTGGCGCAGCCTGCCGATTACTCTTAAGCGTTCATAAGTCCATTCATGCGGAGCATAGTTCTGCACAGGCTCTTCCACATCGCTGTTATCCAAATACACCTCATGGTATCTCTCGCCCACCCGTTCGGCCCATTCTCTAAGGATCTCTTCAGTCCGGTCATTGTTGTTGTTGGTCCGAATGTACAGTTTGATCCTTGAGGCAGGATACGTCTGCCGCTCTATAAGTTCCAGATAGAGCGGCAGTACATGCGCCTTGTCCTTAGCTAATATAGCAACCGTTACCAGATCCTGTTCCATGATTGCCCTCCTGTTAAAATATTCTTTGTCTTCTTATATTTCTATTGCCTGGACGCGGCAGTCTCTCGGTCTGCAGCAGTTAACCGGGTGCTGATGGTAGCATGGCTGACTATGCCGAAGAACGGGCTCTGCCTTGGCTGTTGAATATCCTCCGGATAGAGCTTGCTGCTATCCTGCATGATCATATAACGGGCACCTTCCGCACAGCGGAGGGAGACCACTTGATATTGGTGGAACAAGGACAGCTTCAGCCCAATAAATTTCCGGCGCTCATCCGCATTAAGCACATCACCTTCCTGCAGCCAAAGAATGTAAGGCTCTATGGCCATATGACTGATCCATTCCCGCAACTTTTGCACATTGAGCTCCCCCTTCACGGTATAAATCTGCCGTGTATAGCGGGCAGCGGTTTGCGCAATGCGTTCATTGCCTGTAGGGTCTAAGACAATCATTTGTTCCGTTACCCCTGCAAATGAAGCGAGCGTCTCTTCCAGTGCAGCTTCATCTCCGGATGCAATAATTCCCGCGCATACGCGCACAGGCTGAGTATAGATCAGGCTGTGGATATCCGCGCCCCATTTCTGAAAAGCCTTCTGCTTGTTCTCCTGCAGAAGTGACATGAGATCGAAGGAAGAGGTCTGCCCCATGCTGGCATGGCCGATATGATGGATGAATGAATCCTCGGCAATCAACAGCTTGTAGCCATACTGCAATGCCCGCAGGCACAGATCGTCATCCTCGTAATTTCCCAGGCCATATCGTTCATCGAACCAGCCAATCTCATCCAGAACACTGCGTTTGACTAGCAGACAGAAGCCGATCAGGCGCCGGACCTCCTGTACCTGCCCACGCTTTGCTTCACAGTACTCTACCGCGAATGCCTCCATATCCTTAAGTTCACTGTAAGTCACCGGAATCCGCTGATGTCCGCTGATATAATTCGTAACAGGTCCTGTCATGCCGACCGTACTATCTCTGTTCAATGCATGAAGCATGGGAGCCAGCCATCCGTGAGGAACTACAGTATCATTGTTGAGGAACAGAATGGCTTCGCCTTCCGCTACCTCTCCTCCTTGATTGCAGCCTTTGGCAAACCCCAGATTCTCCTTGTTCTCGATCAGCTTAAGTTCAGGATAATGCGTCTTCAGGAAATTCACGGTTTCGTCACTTGAGCCATTGTCAACGACAATGACCTCATGCTCCTCAGGTGTATTTCGCCGGATGCTCTCCAGACATTGAATCGTTAAGGCTAACTGATTAAGGGTAAGAATGACAATACTCGTCTTCACTGGACCAACTCCTTTTGTTCTTCAGGCACGTAGCCGTTAATCTCTACATGTTTGTCCCCCAGCAGGTTCGTGTAATAATTGCGGTTGTATATCGCACTGGGATTGGCCGGATAGTGTGCGAAAGAAACCTCATTGCAATAGTCAGCGTATAGGTGGTCCCCCAGCTTGTCGTAGCAGACACAGAGCTGCAGAGTCGGGAGCCATGTACCGGAGGAGTAAGCCTCCGTTCCCGGTTCACTGGTTTTAGGGAGGGACTCCGCAATCCTGAACCAGTGCACTGCCTGTTCGTACTGCTGCAATTCCATGAAATAAAAGCCTATCTTGCAGCAGGTTTCCGGACGCGGGAGATCATAGTCGAAGGTACGGCACAAGGACAGCAGCTGCTCCTGTTTTTGCCCCAGCGCCGCATGGCTGTCCGCCAACCTCAGACAGGCCTGAATGTTATCCTCTACCCAGCCTTCGCCTTCTGACAAGAAACGCTCATAGTTCTCCAGCGCCTCGTGGTAGAAGCCATGATCGTACAGCTCATTGGAGTAATAGATCCGGTCTCTGGCCGTAAACGGCTTGCCCTCAGCGATCATCTTGCGGTAGATCTTAAGGTTGCGCTGCGTATATTCCTTGTCTTTCTTATGTGTAATGCATATGTCGCTCTCAAGCACAGGGGGGGTAACCTCAATAAATTCATGAACAGCACCGATCCACCTGAACCCGCAATCGCGTCTGATCAGACGGTTGCGTCTGAAGCTGTAGAGCGACTTCCCATTCTCATCGGTTATGAGAACATAAACCATGGATACTGCATGATATTCGGTAGTCATTGCAGCCTTCAGAGTCTTGAAGCGCTCCCGGTCAATCTCCTCAATGACATCATCTGCATCGAGCCACAGTATATACTCACTTGCCGCTTGGGCGAATGCGTAATTGCGGGCGGCTGCGAAATCATCGATCCACTCAAAATCATAGATTGCGGCTCCATATTCGGCTGAAATCTCTTTGGTGCGGTCTGTAGAGCCGGTGTCCACGATGATGATCTCATCCACTATATCCGCGACCGATGACAGGCATCGCCCCAGGCTCTTCTCCTCATTGCGTACAATCATACACAAGCTGATCGTCGGCAAGTCTTCTCCTCCTTCTTGCAGATTCTGAATATCCGGACTTACCGGATTTCTCGTATATGTATATGCCGGTCTTGCCGGATCATTCGGCCGGAATTGCCCGCATGAATTCCATTTCGGTTCATAAGCTAGTACAGATAACCGTGTAATTCACTTGTCAACAAGATGGAAGGAGAAGCATATGCATACGATTCCCCCCTCGCTCTACTATCGTTTCTATCGTTACGGCACAGGCTGCAGGATTGCCTTGGACGGTGTGTTAACGTTGCCGGAACAGACAGCAATCGGCTCCGGCGTGTTCGTGCGGGAGGGATACCGGTGGGATATCCCCTCTCCCGCCAAGAATGGATCACCCCGTATAGTGATCGGAGACCGCTGTGATTGCAGCCGGTTCCTGACGATCACTGCAACGGGCAAGGTAGAATTGAAGGCCGATGTGATCACAGGTCCGCACGTGTATATATCTGATGCCAGGCAAGCCTGGGAGAAGGACAACAGCGAATCCACAGTAACCATCGGCGAAGGCTCCTGGATCGGTGCTCATGCCTCCATCATCGGACATGTAAAAATAGGCAGGGGCTCTGTGGTCGGTGCAGGCAGCGTAGTTCTGCGCGATGTGCCTGATTACTGCGTGGTCGCCGGTAATCCGGCCGAATTCCGCCGGATCTACGATCCTTCCAGCGGAGAGTGGCTCAGGGTACATAGCGAGGCAGAAGCCCGGGAGGTACTCGCACGCAGAAGTAAGGAACCGCTGTTGTCCATATGCTTGCCAGTACGCAGCCAGAACGGAGAACTGCGGCGCTGTCTGGAGTCGGTTTATGCCCAGACTGAGGATTACGGTCTAATCGAGGTCTGCGTCCTGGACGATACAGCAGCACAGGAGACAGAAGAACTGGCGCAGCGATTTGGAGATCTTCACCACAGCTTCCGCTACTGCCGCAACCCTGCCTCTGGAGATGGCAGTCCTCTTAACATTCAAGCCGCAAGCATGGCACGAGGGAAGTTCATCATGCTGCATGAGCAAGGAACACCCTTCCTTCCTAATGCTCTTACTCCATTTCTGAACGTACTGCATACTCATCCGGACTGTGCTGTTATCCTGCTTCAGCCTGCGCTCATCCGCACCGCTCCACAGCTTGAACGGTTGGAGGGACTCACCGAATTCACCAGACGTACAGCTTCATCTGCCTCCCCTCCGCCCTCGGTTATCTTGAACCGAAGGGAGTGGGAGCAAACTGCAGATCCTGCACAAGCCAGACATTTTCTGGACCCATGGGTCTCGCGGCAACATGCTCTATTACAAGCCAACCCGCAGTTCTGCCTGTGCCGCTATACCCTGTCCGAAGCCGGGGGACACATCCGATCCGCTCCATAATCTTGACTTCTGTCAAAAAGAATGATGATTGGCCGTTACCCGAATATATATAGACTAAGACCCTGAAAATGGATTCAGTATATAGTTCTGGTCCATGAAGTCCGGCAAATAGCAGGAATACCAGTTACTGAGTGTAAAGGAGAGGATCACAGCGAGATGGACGACCGTAAAATTTGTTTCATTATATGTGCGAATAATGAGGAATTAGCCGAAAGGAGCCAGCAAAATCTAAAGCAATTGATCAAACCGGATGGATACACAGTAGATCTCCAAATCGTAAGGAATGCCTCCGGCCTGGCAGCAGGATACGATCAGGCAATGCGCCAGTCGGATGCCAAGTATAAGGTATATCTGCACCAGGACGTCCAAATCCTGAACCCTCAATTCCTGGTGGACATCGTCCGGCTGTTCTCCGATTATTCGTCGCTCGGCATGATTGGAGCCGTCGGGGCGAAGACGCTGCCGTCTTCCGGGATATGGCAGGATGCATCGCAGAAATACGGCAAAGTGATTGATAGCCGTACCGGTACACTTCAGTCTCAGGAATTCATGCAGCCGTCAGGCGAATATGAATCGGTGGAGTCGCTAGACGGGCTACTGATGGCTACACAGTACGACTTGCCCTGGCGTAAGGATTTGTTCACCGGCTGGCACTTCTATGACGCTTCCCTTAGCCAGGAATTCATCAGCAGCGGTTATGAGGTAGGCGTCCCCAAGCAGCTTCTGCCCTGGTGTCTGCATGAGTGTGGTACTCTGGACCGGACCACCGCTTATGCAGATGCCCGTCGCATCTTCCTGGAGCATTACGGCTATGGCAAAAGCCACGGCCAACACCGGTTCCACCGGTTAGGCAGCGGCTGCAACATTCATCCCACCTGCGAATTATCAGGTACAGCCGGGATTGCTCTGGGCAATGAAGTCAAGCTTCAGGCAGATTGCTGCATCATGCTCCCCTACAATAATATTGCCAGCGAACCGCGCATCCAGATTGGCGCCGGAAGTGAGATCGAACGCCGGTGCAGCCTGTCGGCAGTCAATCGGATCGTTATTGGCTCACAGGTTGCCATTTCAACAGGTGTGCAGATCTCGGATTACAACCCAGCCTACGAGGACATCCATCTCCCTATTAAGAAGCAGGGGGCGGATTCCTGGAGCCAGACCGTATCGATCGGCTCCGGAAGCTGGATCGGTACCAACACCGTTATTGCCGGACAGGTATCCATCGGTAAGGGCTGCGTGATAAGTGCAGGCTCGGTCGTTGTATCCGGCACTGTCATTCCTGACTATTGTGTGGCTGCGGGTGCGCCTGCCAGAGTCATTAAGCAATATGATCCGGGCTCCCGAAAGTGGCTGAGGATCAGCCCATCGCCCGGCGGGGAGGCAGAACTTCCCAATGAAGAGAATCAGATGCAGCCGCTAATGAGCATTTGCATTCCTGCCTTTAACTGCGGGCAAGAGCTCAATCTTTGCCTGAACAGTATTTACAGCCAGAATACCAGAACGGCAGATTTCGAAGTCATTGTATCCGATGATGCTTCAACGGATCACACAGAAGAGCTGGTGCGGAAGTATCAGGAAAGTTATTCCAACCTTCATTATTACCGTAATGAACGGCACGATGGGACCGATGGCAATATCCTAAAATGTGCGGGTTATGCCAGGGGAGAATTCATCAAGCTGCACAGCAGCGAGGATTACTGGCTCCAAGGCTCACTGGAAACCTTGTGTAATCTGATCGAACAGAACCGGGACTGCAGCCTGCTCTTCCTTGATATCCTTAGTAACACCGGAGCGGTGAACCGTGGATCAGGAATCAGCAATTATGTAGAGCAGGTCTCGATCTACAGTACATTTCTATCGGGAATCATTATGCGGAGGAAGGAATTCGTACAGATTGCCTCACCTGATAGGTTCATCCATTCGAACCTGATCCAGGTCTATCTGGAGCTCTCCATTCTGGAGATTTCTTCCGATTACTGTGTGTATCACCGCAAACTCCTGGCCAGCAGCGACAAGATTGCAGGAGGATACAGCTTCGCTCAGACCTTCATTATTTCATACTTGGGAATTCTTAATTCCTTCCTGGACAAAGGATTGGATGCAGCCGTACTGGCAGCTGAGAAGAAACATATCGCCCATACCTTTCTCCTCTGGTGGTACAACTACATGCTGGAGAAGAATCTTGAGCAGCTACAGCCGGGAGATTTCGTACGGATTTTTGTTGCAGCCTATCAGGATGAGTCCTATTATCCCGACCTGCATGAGCGGTTGCACAAGATTCAGGCCAAGCATCTAAAGATCTGAGGCAAGTTGTAACGGCTTTGCCATCCTTTTAAGGACGGTACCGTTTCAGCTAAATTCTTATATTTCAAAATAGCCGCCGGGCAGGCCGCAACAGGCTTGTCCGGTCAAGCTAAAAGAGGAGGCATCGGAGGATGGATACCATCAGCCCGGAATTTCAGCAACGCTTCAGTAGCTTCGGAGCCGGCAGTCTGATCATGCTTAAGACCGATATCAACTGTCCGGAGAAAGTCGCTATCGGCCGCAATGTGCTTATTCAGGAGAATAGCTGGTTCACAGTTGTTCATCCCGGTCACGGTATACCGTCTGCAATTTCGATTGGAGACGGCTGCAGCTGCAGCCGCAATCTGATCATTACCTCTGCGAACAGTGTCATTCTAGAAGAGAATGTGATAGTCGGGCCGGATGTCTATATCGCCGACACCGACCACCAGTACCGCCAGGTCGGCATTCCCATCCGCGACCAATGGATCACCTCAGCCAGCCAGCAGGTGCGGATCGGTGCCGGCAGTGAGTTGGGTGCCCACTGCGTCATTGTGGGCAACGTGACGATTGGTAAGAGCTGCAGAGTTACTCCGAACAGTGTTGTAACCCGGGATTTGCCGGACTTCTGTATCGCAGCGGGCAACCCTGCCAGAGTAGTGGATGCCTATGATCCCGAAGCGGGAGTATGGCAGCTGCCGGGCGAGGGCAAGCGTTGAGCATAGAAATGAATTCCAGCCTCCAGCGGGTAAGCAAGCGGAGTAACGTATCATAATGGGTTAGCTTCAGACGCACAATTGGTTACCATGAGCGCTTCAGGTTGGACGAGGTTCTAATCCCCACATAGTCAACGGGCGGCTGTATATTCATAGTTTGCGTACTCTTCGGCTGCCGTTCTACCGCCTTCTTGGGTTGCTGCCGCTCCACTGCCTTCTTCGGCTGCTGCCGCTCCACTGCCTTCTTCGGCTGCTGCCACTCCACTGCCTTCTTCGGCTGCGGCGGCTCCACTGCCTTCTTCAGCTGCGGCGGCTCCACTGCCTTCTTCAGCTGCGGCTGAAGCGCAGGCTTCAGTTGTTGCCGCTGCTGCCGCTTGCGTTCGCTGGCTGCGCGTACTCCTACTGTCTGCCCACGCTTCTTGTGGGACGTCCGTTTGCGCGTGGCCTGCGCGGAACGCCGCTGGATGAACCGGACGGACTTACCTGTATTATAGAGATACTTGCCCCCGGATACGTATGCATCCGCAGGACGAATTGTCTGCTTGATAACGGTGGAAGCCGGCTCCCTATGCTCTGGTTCTTGCCTTTCAGTCTCCTGGCCTGTGGACTGAGCCCGTTCAAGCAGCCGTTCTGTCTCACGCATGAACAGCGCCAGTTCATCGTCCGCATTGACTGAGAGCCGCAGACAAGCCTGCTTCAGCTGCTCCATCTGTCCCATTGTTTTATGAATCGCCTGCACCAATAGCTCATCCTCCGATTTCCTGGCTTCAGCCTTCATACCCGTTCACCTCTCGCACCAGCCGTCTGCTGGTTTCCAGTGTCCGGCAGATCATGGCCTGATGCTGGGCCAGGGCCGTGATGATTCTGGCCACCGCCTCCTGCAGGGCGTCAAGCCCCCCCATCTCTAATTCTTCCTCCCAGCCGTACTCATCGTCATACATATATTCCAGCTTGCGGATTTCAACCGCGATCAGAGCCGAGACCGCTTCTTCCTCCAGCGCCGCAGCCAGAATAATCGCTTTGGTCAACCGTTCCCGCTGTAGCATAGCTTCATCCCCCCGCTTTGATTTAGTTACTGTTATATATATGTGCTTTTGAGTTGTCCCTATCACCATGCGTCCCAGGTATATCGGATTTGGCGGATTTCAGAGAATTAACAGGAATAGGACAATCTGTGCCTGAAGTATACATAGCTATGACCAGACAATAAAGCGCAAAGCAACCTTTCATGTTTTGGAGGAGATCTGCATGTCAATGCCCCACATCCCCAATATAACCCCCGATATCTCGCTTACGCGGGAGGAAAGCATCTCTCTCCTGCTCACCTCCATCGCGATCAACGAGATGTCTTTGTCTCACATTATCAACGCGGAAGCGGAAGCGATGCAGGCCTTCGTGCTATCTAATCCCGGGAACATGAATTTTCTCAACATGATCCAGTTAAATAATACAACCGCCAGATTGCTCGAAGAGATTACCAAGGGCCAGTGGCTTAGTCTAAGCAAAATGGACCGGATTCTGCGTTTGTTGAGTGACTCTGGCGCCTTGTCGGCACGATTGCTGGAAGAAGAACTAACTACTGAGATTGAGGAAGATGAGGAATAACAGGCAACTGCCATTCTTCAGCCAGAACGGACACAACAACATATTGAGGGTTACGGCACAACCGGAAGGAGCCTGGTGCTATGTACAGAGCAATGTCTAATTCGCTCGCTGCTTGTTCCGGAAGCTGAAATCCTCAGTTAAACATATAAAATGCAACAGCTTCGTTGACACATAGAAATGGACAAGCCTTTTTCATGTAGACAGCCCTTGTGGAATTCTCCTAGGCTAATCCACCTATTGCACCTTCCAGTGATTCAAATGATCCGCAATCCGGATCAGCTCATTGGCCAGCGAGGAGAGGGAAGCCACAAGCTGCTGCTGTCTGTCTGGCTCCTGGGCCTCGGCCATACGGCTTTCCGTTCGCTCTGGCACGGGAAGCTCTTGTTCACTTTTGCTGTACATGGGGAATCCTTCCTCGATCAGCAGGCGCACAATGGTGCTTAGATGATAGCGTTCCATGCGCAGCTCACTGATCCGTTTTAACAGTTTCAGAGTTTCATAGGGATAGAGCACCTGATCTCCTTGCCGGGTCCCAGGGACGAAGTAAGAGAAATATTCGAGCCATCTCTTGACTGTAGTCGGAGGCAATTTCGATAAATTAATAATTTCCAGTTGGGTGTAATGGCGTACCATAACATCGCTCCTCTGTTTTAAGTGGACTTATTTATTTTAATGGTATTCATGTTCCTCGAAATAAATGTGTAAAAATACCTATTTGTATATTTATCGTCCCGCAAAAAAAGACAGGCCCGTTCCGTAGAACGTTGCCTGTCTATTATGCTGCCTTGAAGGCGGCAGATTACCTGCTTAAGAAACTTTAAACAATTCGCTGAAGGAATCGCCAAGCAGCTCTTTATAATATTTCCGGTTATGCAGCATACTTGGGTGTGTAGGATAATAGAATAGAGCTGTCTCATTATGGTAATTAGCCTTCATGTACTGACCCAGACGGTCATAGCATACACATAATTGCAGATGCGGCACCCAGGTGGTAGAGGTCATATCCTGCAGCCCCAGGGTAGCTCGCCGGGGGAGCGTAATCGCCTGTTCGAACCAGTAGATCGCCCGCTGGTACTCCCCGGCTTCCACGAATTCACCGCCCAGGCGGCAGCAGAATTCGGAACGGGGGATATCATAATTGAGGGTACGGTAGAGCGCGTTCAACTTCCCGGCCTTGTTGTTCAGATGTCCGTGGCATTCCGCCATCTTCAGGCAAGCCTGATAGTTATCCTCCACCCAGCCCTGGCCGGTCTGCAGGAATTTCTCGTAATATTCCAGCGCTTCTTCGTGAATGGCATGATCCCGGAGCTCATTGGCGAAATAGTAGAGATCGCGCGGTGAGAACTCCTCGCCACTGGCCTGGCGTCCACGGTAGATGCGCAGGTTACGGTCCGTATGGACCTTATCCTTCTTGTGTGTAATGCAGACCTCGCTGTCAAAAGTGTTACCGGCAACAGCCAGATACTCATGCACCGGCCCGATCCACTGAAAGCCGCAGTCCCGGCGGACCAGCCGGTTTCGTCTCAGGCTTGAGGTCACTTTGCCTTCACTGTCGAAGGCCAGATTGTAGGGCATGGTCACAGACTGGTACTGCGGTGACAATGTCTCCTTCAGCTTCTTGAAGCGCACCCGGTCGATTTCCTCAATGGTATCGTCCGCGTCCAGCCAGAGAATATATTCCTTTGTTGCCTTGCTGAAGGCTTCGTTACGGGCTGCCGCAAAATTGTCAATCCATTCAAAATCATAGATTACTGCACCATATTCTGCAGCAATCTCCTTGGTCCGGTCAGTAGAGCCTGTATCGACAATGACGATTTCGTCGACAATATCCTTCACACAATCCAGACACCGGCTCAAGCCGTTCTCTTCATTGCGCACAATCATACATAGACTGATAGTAATCATTTCGCCCTCCTATGAATTCTCTGTCATATATTTGCGTATTTGAAGCTCACTGAATTCCCGCATATCCTGCCCTGCATCCAGCGCTTTGTGCCAATCCACCGTCTTCTGCAGGGCCTGCTCAACACTCCAGCGGGAGCGCCAGCCCAGCAGGCGGCGGGCCTTGGTACTGTCAAGCTGCAGTTCACCAGCCTCATGCAGTCCGGAGACACCGGCGATATCAATACCCGCTCCCTCTCCCCAGAGCGCTGCAAGACGGACGGCCACCTTCTCGACACTATGGACGCTCTGCTCCTCCGGACCGAAATTCCAGGCGGCGGCATACTCTGCCCCTTCCTGCACCAGCTTCTCGGCCAGCAGCAGATAGCCGCTAAGCGGCTCCAGCACATGCTGCCAGGGGCGCGTCGCCGCCGGGCTGCGCAGCAGCGGCCTCAAGCCAGCAGCGAATGACCGCAGGCAGTCCGGTACCAGCCGGTCCAGGGAATCATCGCCGCCCCCGATGACATTGCCCGCCCTGGCGGTAGCGACAGCAACACCATGCTCGGCATAGCGGGCCGGATGGAAATAGCTGTTGCGGTAAGCCTGCGTCACCAGCTCGGAACAAGCCTTACTGGAAGAATAAGGATCATAACCGCCCAGCGGATCAGTCTCACGGTAGCCCCAGATCCACTCCCGGTTGTCATAGCATTTATCTGTTGTAACATTGACGACGGCTTTGACTGAGATGCCGGAATCAACTGCACTTGCGACCGCCTCCAGCAGATTCACCGTTCCCATGACGTTCACCTCGAAGGTATCGGCCGGGAACTGGTAGGAGGTGCGGACCAGCGGCTGGGCCGCCAGATGGAAGACCACCTCCGGAGCCGCATCCCGCAGCGCTGCATCCAGACGCTGACGGGTCCGCACATCTCCCCAGACGGTTTGGACCCCCGGCCCGTCTCCGATCAGAGGGAAGAGCTTAGGTTCATCCCGGTCCCAGGCATATCCACTCACACTTGCCCCCAGCATCGTCAGCCACCGGGTGAGCCAGCTTCCCTTGAACCCGGTATGCCCAGTTACGAAGACTCGCCGCCCCTTCCAGAATTCCGCCGTGGTCAGTTCGTTCTTATCCACGGAAGTCCTCCCTCCCGCCACAGCTGCTCCAGATAACGCTTGTCGCGGAGCGTATCCATCGGCTGCCAGAAGCCATGATGCTTGTAAGCCCTGAGCTCATCACGCGCGGCCAGCTCCCGGAGCGGCTCCTGCTCCCAGACGGTGCTGTCGCCTTCAATAAGGGAGAATACCTCAGGCTGAAGGACGAAGAATCCGCCATTCACCCAGCCCTCATCGCCTTTGGGCTTCTCCACAAAGCCGGTTACTCTGTCATCCTCTGTAATATCCAGCGCTCCGAAACGGCCTACCGGCTGTACAGCCGTAACCGTCGCTAATTTCCCGTGGGAGCGGTGGAAGTCCAGCAACTCCGGTATGTTGACATCCGCAATACCGTCTCCATAAGTCAGCATGAACGGTTCATTGCCGGTGTATTTGTGGACTTGCCGGATTCTTCCGCCAGTCATCGCCTCCCTGCCCGTATCCGCGAGCGTTACCTTCCAGTTCCGCTGCTGACGGTTATGGCGGGTCATTTGATTGCCGTTGCCGAAATCGAACGAGACATCCGAACTCTGCAGGTAGAAATCGGCAAAATATTTCTTGATGACATGCCCCAAATACCCCAAACAAATGACAAAATCATCGAAGCCGTATGAGGCATAATGCTCCATAATATGCACAAGCAGCGGCTTATCGCCGATCTCAATCATCGGCTTGGGCTTCACATCAGTCTCTTCACTGATACGGGTCCCGTAGCCCCCGGCCAGAATGACTACCTTCATCTTTTTACCTCCTTACCTTTCAGCAAGCCCAGCAATACCTCCGCAGTATAATCCAGCATCTCCGTCGAAAGTCCCGGATAGATTCCCACCCAGAACGTATCGTTCATAATCCGGTCCGTCTGGGTCAACGGTGCGGCCAAGCGGTGCGCTACAGCGGAATACGCAGGCTGCTTGAGCAGGTTACCCGCGAACAAGAGCCGGGTGCCAATCCGTGCTTCCTCCAGCTTGCGTACAAGTTCATTGCGTGAGAGGGGGGACTCCTCCCTCACGGTCAGCGGGAAGCCGAACCAGCTCGGATCACTGCGCGGCGTTGCCTGCGGGAGAATAAGCCATTCCTCCGCAGGCTTCAGCGCAGCCTTCAGATAGTCAAAGTTACGTCTGCGTGCCGTATGGAACCCCTCCAGCTTATCCAGTTGGGACACTCCAATGGCTGCCTGCATATCGGTAGCTTTCAGATTGTAGCCGATGTGGCTATACGTATATTTGTGGTCGTATCCGGCAGGCAGCTCGCCCTTGGTCCAGTCAAACCGCTTGCCGCAGGTATTGTCGGTTCCCGGCTGGCACCAGCAGTCCCTGCCCCAGTCACGGAGCGATTCGACAATTTTCTTCAAGCGGGCACCCGAGGTCAGCACTGCGCCTCCCTCTCCCATGGTTAAATGATGCGCCGGAAAAAAACTGACCGTAGCCAGATCGCCGAAGGAACCGGCCGGCCTACCTTCATACATGGACCCGACAGCATCACAGGTGTCCTCAATCAGCCACAGCCCATGCCGGTCCGTAAATGCCTTTACACTGGCCAGGTCGAAGGGATTACCAAGTGTATGTGCCAGCATGACCGCTCTGGTACGCGGACTCAGTGCCTCATCGAGCTGTGCCGTATTTATATTGTAGGAAGGCAGCTCCACATCCACGAACACCGGAATCAGGCCATGCTGAATCAACGGATTGACCGTGGTCGGAAAGCCTGCGGCTACTGTGATTACCTCATCGCCCGGCCGTAGCCGCCGTTCACCGAGCAGCGGCGAGGTAAGTGCTGCGACGGCAAGCAGATTCGCACTGGACCCCGAGTTAACCAGCAGGGTATGCTTCCTCTCCATAATCTGAGAGAACCTCCGCTCGAATTCGCCAGTATATCTGCCGGCAGTCAGGTGGAAATCAAGTGAAGCATCCACCAGACTGATCAATTCTTCGCCATCGAACACCTTGCCGCTGACCGGCACGTAATCGCGTCCAGGCACAAAGGACCGGCCGGGCCAACGGATATCGTAATACTCTCCTGTCAGCTTCAGAATTTGCTCACGCAAGGTTGCAGCTTCTGTGGGCAAAAGCTCCCCTCCTTTACACAAATGGTTTTCATTTAGGTGGATTTGTCGGACTTGGTACATCATTTATATGCAGATGGGGGGGTAAATACGATTAGAATTAAATGGAATTTAAATTCCATTTTTGTTCAGTTCTTGTCTATGAGGGTTCTCTATAATGGGCTTGACTTGAAATGAACCGTTATGGAGGGATGCACATATGGGAAGACTGAGAGCCGTCAACGAAAGAAAATGCACGAAAGAGGACTGCAACAGACGGCATTATGCGAAAGGGTTATGCAAGCAGCACTATTGGCCCGCCTGGAAAGCAGGACAAAAGAACGAGACGGAATCACAGCCCCGGCGCCAGAATCTTTCGTGAATTTTTCGCACAGACCTCTGTTAATTGTTCAATAATTTATTTAATTGTTATGCAGGTGCTTCCTCGCCTCTGTCGAAATCTTTAATTTATGATGAATAAAAATTCCAGATATTATCTGAAACATCTGACCTTAGTGGTTATATATATATCCCTGCTGTTAGGTATGCAAAGGGTCTGGCAGCAGATTTTTGCATTGCCGGAGCAGCCCAGTGCGGATGCAGGCGTGCTTGATCTGCGCGGCTGGACCTTCAAGCATGCCCATTCGCTGGTCCTTGACGGGACATGGGACTTCTATCCGAACCGTCTGGTCAGCGAAAGTGATATCCGCTCCGGCACGGCTGGGGCTGCCGTGCCTGTAGAGGTACCCGGCAACTGGAAGGGAACGATGTCCGGTTCCTCCCTGGGCTATGGTACCTATGCCCTGCGGATTCTGGTCGATCAGCCACTGGATGAACCCTATAGCTTCTGGACCCAGCAGATTCAGGCCTCATCCCGGATTGAGGTCAACGGCCGTGTCCTGCAGACCATGGGACAGCCGGCTGCTGACAAGGAGCTGTATCTGCCCAAGGCAGTTCCCTCTACCGTTCACTACCTCTTGCCTGAAGGGACACAAGAGATGTTTGTTCTGGTTCAAGCCGCCAATTTCGATCATAAGGAGAAAGGCGGAATCTCCTATTCCATCCGTTTCGGCGCGCAATCTTCCATTATCAAAGAGCGGTGGTATTCCTCTGCTTTTCAATTGACCACCATTGTTATTCTCCTCCTTCATGCGCTGTACGTCTTCATTCTGTATCTGCTGTCCCAGAAGAACTGGCCCCTGCTACTGTTTGCCCTTATGCTGGTCGCAATCGCTGTCTCTGTTGGCACAGATAATGATCTTCTGTTATATATTGTGCTGCCGCTTGGCTATAGCTGGGGGATCAAGCTCAAGATGCTGTCTTATCTATGGATGGTCTATTTCATGCTGCTGCTGACTTACAGGTTCTATGGAACCCCTGCGTCCGGCCGCGTATTTAAGATGTATAGCTTCCTTCTTGCGGTATACACGCTTGTCCTGTCCGTATTGCCTCTACACATCGCCTTAACCCATGCCATACTATTCTTCAATCTGCTATATATGATTCCGCCCTGCTGGATGTTCGTTGTCTTCGCAAGGATGGTCTATCAGCGAAAAAAAGATGTCGCCTTCCTGACCTTCACCGCCTGCTGTCTAATCTCGGGTGTGGTCTGGGGAGCTACAGTGAATAATTATCACAAGAGCCTTCCGTTCTATCCGATTGATATTCTTGCTGCGATCATTGGATTCTCCTCCTATGCCTTGAAGCAATACATCCGGCGGTCCAACGAGAACAGGCTGCTCTATGAACAGCTTGTGCAAGCGGACAAGCAGAAGGACCGGTTCCTGATGAATACCTCGCATGAGCTGCGGACTCCGCTGCACGGCATGATGAGCATTGCCCAGTCGGAATACGAGAAGAAGCGCGCAGCCTCTCCTAAGGAAGATGCCAGTGACCTGGAATTACTGCTGCGGATCGGGCGGCAAATATCCCAGCTGCTGGATGATCTGCTGGATCTCACCCTGCTGCGGGAGAACCGGATGGTCCTCCATCCTGCTCCGCTGTCCATCCATACCATCGCCGCCGGAGTGATGGACATGCTCCGTTACTTAACGGACGGCAAGAACCTGACACTTCATGTAAGCGCATCCGCTTCGCTGCCGCGTGTGTGGGCCGATGAGAAGCGGCTGATTCAGATCCTCTTCAATTTGGTACATAATGCAGTGAAATGGACAGAGAACGGCAGCATCCATGTGACTGCTGAAGAAGCGGACGGGCAGCTGCTGGTCAGCGTGGCCGACACCGGTGCGGGGATGGAGGAAGAAACTCTCGCACGCATCTTCCTCCCCTACGAACAGGCTGGCGGACAGGACCATGGCGGCCTGGGTCTGGGTCTTAGCATTACCCGGCAGCTGGTGGAGCTGCACGGAGGCAGCCTGACCGTGGAGTCCAGGCTCGGGGAAGGCTCGGTCTTCCGCTTCTCCCTGCCGCTGGCGCACGAAGCCTTCTGTATAGATGAGCGGTTCGGCAGGGCAGAAGCAGTGGACACAGTGGAAGCCCTGGCTACTGCATCCACCGACTGGAGTATCCGTCTGCGTAATAAGGACGAAGAGCCATTCCTGGCGGGGGTACCGCCGTCCCCTTCCGGTCTCTATGCGGAGGAAGCCGCACTGAAGATTTTGGCCGTTGACGATGATCCCGTTAATCTCCGGGTGCTCTCGACCATTTTGCATGAAGATATCTATCAGCTCACCTCTGTGTTAAGCGGGCAGGAAGCCTTGATCCGGCTGGAGGAAGAATCGTGGGATCTCTTGATTACCGATGTGATGATGCCCGGGATGTCCGGCTATGAGCTGACCCGTTGGGTAAGGGAGCGGTTTCCGGCGTCGGAGCTGCCAGTGCTGCTGCTGACGGCGCGGGCTATGCGTGAGGAGATCTACTACGGATTTCAGCAGGGGGCGAATGATTATGTGACCAAGCCGGTAGACAGCCTGGAACTCAAATACCGGGTGACCGGGCTGGCGCGGCTGAAGCAGACCATCTACCACAGCCTGCGGCTGGAGATCGCTTACCTTCAAGCGCAGATCCGTCCTCACTTCCTGTTCAATGCCCTGAACTCCATCGCCACACTCAGCACCATTGATATCTGCCAGATGCAGCAGATGATCGAGGCCTTCTCCGCCTATCTGCGTTCAAGCTTCGACCTGATGAATACCGGCACATTGGTTCATTTGAAGCAGGAGCTGTCGTTAGTGGAAGCCTATTTATATATTGAGCAGGTGCGGTTCGGCGAGCGGCTGGAGGTCAAGTGGGAGCGGAATGATACCGGACTGCTGCGGGTTCCCCCGCTGATCTTGCAGCCGCTGGTCGAGAATGCCGTCCGTCACGGGCTGCTCAGTCTTATAGAAGGCGGCATACTGACTATCCGCATTGAAGAGGAGGAAGAGCAGGTCTGGCTTACGGTGCAGGACAATGGCAAAGGTATGGAGCAGGCGCAGATTGACCGCTTGCTGACGAAACACAAAGACGAACACTCCGGTATCGGAATATGGAACACGAACCGGAGGCTGATTGAACGCTACGGGCAAGGCTTGTCCATTCAGAGCCGCCCCGGCTTTGGAACCACCGTCTCCTTCATGATTCCCGTCCGGCGTGCGGAGTGAACCCCTTGCTCCAGCCGCTATAACTTGTACAAGGAGGTGCTACAATGCTTCGGGTAGTGCTGATCGATGATGAACGACTCGCCCTGATTCAGCTGGAAGCAACGCTCAAGGCGCTGGGCTCGACCATTGTAACGGCAACCTATACCAATCCCCTGCTGGCCTTAAGCGAAGCGTCCGGCTGGGAGGCAGATATTATCTTTCTCGATATTGATATGCCGGGAATGAACGGCATGGAGGTTGCGAAGCAGCTTGAGGAGTGCTGTCCCGGCTCAGCCGTTGTATTCGTCTCCGCCCATAACAGCTTCGCGCTGGAAGCCTTCGAGGTCAGTGCGCAGGATTACCTGCTGAAGCCGGTCCCCAGGGAACGGCTGAGCCGGACCCTTCAGCGGATAAGCAGCCGGAAAGTCAACCAGGAGCAGACGGACAAGCCAGACACACTGCTGATCCGCTGCTTCAATGCCATCCAGTTCGAACGGGGAGGCGTTCCAATCCGTGATTTCCGCTGGCGGACGTCCAAAGCTCAGGAGCTGTTCGCCTTCCTGCTCTATCATCATGACCGGATCGTCGTCAAAGACAAGCTGGTCGAGCTGCTCTGGCCCGAGGCCTCGTTCAAGCGTGCCTCTACCCACATGTATACGGCCATCTACCAGATCAGGCAATCGCTAAAACGGGCGGATATCGGCCTTGTGATCAGCAATGCAAGCGTGGGCGAAGGGTATATGCTGGAGACCGGCGACGCACAGATCGATGCGGTGCTGTGGGAGGAAGGTGTCGTCTCACTGGACCCGGTGAATGATTATAACGCCGCGGAGCATGAGGAGCTGCTGAAGCTCTATACCGGTGATTACCTGGGGGATTATGAATATCTGTGGGCCGAGAGTGAGCGGCAGCGGCTGAGGAACCTCTCCCTGCAGCATGCCACGGAGCTGGCCGATTATTATACCGTCAAGGATAACATCACCAAGGCGGTTAACACCTATCAGCGGATTGTGGAGCTGCATCCCTACCACGAGCCGGCTTACCTGGCGCTCATGGAATTCTATAACCGGCTGGGCGAGCTGAGCATTGTACAGGAGCAATATGAGAAGCTCCGCAGCCTGCTCTGGCGGGACCTGAAGCTAACCCCGTCCGCGAAGGTTGAGCGCTGGTATGCAAACTGGAAGCGTTTATACACTTGATTCCGTGCCGGAACTTCGGCGATAACAGAATCCATACAAAAACGGTATGCCGCCCCCCGGTCAGGGGTTAGGCATACCGTTTCTTGTTGCACCCGCAGCTCCATTCCAACGGGAGGACCTGCGCATGGCGCTGTCCCATCCTTTCAGTGAGAAGCTACGGGACATGCGAATCCGCTGACATAACCGGTGTACACAGGTTCTCATGCAGTAGCTACCCATGTCAGGCGGACCCTCACTCTTTCTTTGTACCCGGTAGAGAGAAGTTAAAACGCTCCTGCCCGAGGTTTAGAAATTCATGTAGACCACCTCGTAATCAGAAAAAGGCTCCATCCATTGCACAATCGTCTTCGGCAGCTTGCTGGTGCCGGGAACATTGGTATAGAACCGCA
Organism: Paenibacillus sp. FSL M7-0420; assembly: GCF_038002345.1. NCBI lineage: Bacteria > Bacillati > Bacillota > Bacilli > Caryophanales > Paenibacillaceae > Paenibacillus > Paenibacillus sp. FSL M7-0420. The sequence goes on from NZ_JBBOCJ010000001.1 coordinate 5,071,678, forward strand.
CGAAGGTCTCGGGAACCTCATCCGAATCCGAGGCTTCATCCGAATCGAGTGCAGCCGCCCAGAAATGGCCCTGCTTATCATACATGATGATGGCTTCCGTAAGGGTGAACAGTCCTCTGACGCCGCCCTCTACCACCTTGGCCCCCTTGCCGTCGAGATCCTTCGGCTCATTCAGCAGCTGCATGCTGTACAGGAACAGATCATAATCTTCCCCTACCAGCTTACGGAAGGCCTTATCATCTGCGGCTGTCTTGAAGACACCGGTATCCCGCAGCGTGTAGACGGTCTCTTGAGGGTCTCTTGTATAGTGGCCGGTATAGGTTACATTCGCCCCGGCGGAATATACCGGTGAAGGGCTGGTAACATACAAATTGCCGTTCAGCAGATAGAAAAAGACCACGGAACCGTCCTCTTCCTTGTAGACGGCCATCCGTTTGCGGACTACTGCCGACTCTTCATACAGCTGACCGGAATGGGCTCCATCATAGGCATCCACGGAGAAGACCAGCTTATCGCTCTTCACGTTGCTGAATTCAACATAAGATCCGAAGAAGGGAGAATAAGACTCCATATACCATTCCCCGCTCCAGTCCGCTGCGGCCGGCACCTTGGCGCTGGCTGCGGCGGTAGCCGTCAATGCCTCTACAGGAAGCTGGCGGGTGCCGTCCGGGTTACTCCACACTCCTGCGAAGCCGGTGCCGGGAATCCACCAGCCCTCGAAATGGCCGGTTTCCTTACCCTTCGCATCGTATTCATACATATTTGCGTATTTGCCGCTGACTGTACCGGTGAGCCTGATGGTCTTCTTGTATTTATCATAATAATAACTTCCGGTCAGCTTCCCGCCGCTCTCCACTTTAATGGACATATGAATCGGCAGATTACCGTTGATGGCGCCGGTCAGCGGCACCAGCCCGTTCGTGGCCAGACTCTGGGCGGGTGAAGCCGCAGCGGCTACCGTCCCGGACGGCGCAGCCTTCGCCCCGGCGGGTGCAGCCGGTGCCCCCTGCGGCATCAGAATGGCAGGCAGCAGCAGCGCAGCAGCCAGCAGGGTACTGATTTTACGGATAATTCTCACTATAACCCCTCCCTTTCGCAACCATCTATAACAGCTATGTTACACTGTATGCCATCAATTACCCTTTTACAAGCAGGTAGAAAATAGCCCCGCTATATTTATTGCACGTATAATTCCACCAATCACAGGCTGAGGAGCCCAGCGTCTGATTCGCACAGCAGTCATTCTGATGCTGTAGGCGCTGGAACGATAGTAACTGCATTTTGTACAATGGAATGCTATAAAAAAGGCTTCAAAATAGAATCTATTGTATTCGGTACAATTGAATGTTGAACAAAGGCCTTTTTTCAGCCAAAACACAACATTCCACTGTATGAAATACAATAGAATCTCATTTTGCGGTCAGATATGCCTTTTCTATTGCAGGAAATACAATCAGTTACTTAAATTTAAAAGTAGAAGTCGGCTACGGGTGCGGTATCAGCCTAATATTAGCTCAACGTTCATGCTCAGCTTTAACATCCCTGAGGTTCAATATTATAGTTTTAAAGCTATTTTCACAAGATACATTACCAACATTAGGGTAATTCTATATATACCAAAATTCACGTAGGAGATGATCCGTGTGTCAGAATACAGTTCGGTAAGCCGGGAGCAAGATGAATCTATAGTGAAGCTCAGCTTCGAGCCGGATGGACTGCTGCCGAACAATCCGCAGCTTCCCGTCCTGCTGTATACAGGTGTTCTCCGGGACCACCCGGAAGACACCGAACAGATCTTCAATGACAACGGGTGGCTGAACAGCTGGGTGAACGGCGTCTTCCCTTACCACCACTATCACAGCAACGCGCATGAGGTACTGGGTGTGATCTCCGGCAGCGCCAGGCTCCAGCTTGGCGGAGATGCCGGATACACCGCCAACGTGGAGGCCGGTGACGCCCTTGTGCTGCCTGCCGGGACGGCACACAAGAAGCTCTCGGCCACGCATGACTTCCGTATCGTCGGCGCATATCCCGGCGGCAAGGACTATAACACCCGCCAGGCGAACCCGGATGACTTCGCGGCGGCGCTCCCCGAGATCCGCGAAGTCCCGCTGCCGGAGCGCGATCCCATCTATGGCGAGGCCGGGCCGCTGCTGCGGCTGTGGAAGTGACAACAGTTCCTGGAGCATATACTTAAACAGCGGAGCGGGCGGAACGGCCCCCGTAAAAGCGTAGCGTTCGCCTTGATCTCCGGATTTTTAGCACTCCGCTTGTGCAGTCCAGGGATTAACTTCTGCGTTTGGCCCCCTGTTCTGCTCATTTCTCTGGCCATACTATATAATGTTGTGTACAACTATCCACTTAGGCCGTGCGCCTGAAAAGGGGGCACTTGGATGTATCGAGTAGCGATATGTGAGGATGAAGAACAGCAGCGGGAGCTGGTGAAGAGGATTCTGGTCGGCTTATCCGTTAAGACGAATACCGAATTTGAAATCGAGCTGTTTCCTTCAGGAGAGGACTTAATCTCCCACTATGAACGGGGCGAAGCGCCCTTCCATATTCTAATTCTGGATGTGGAGATGGGCGGCATGAACGGGATTCAAGCGGCGCACCGGCTCAGAAGCCGGAAGCATTTTGACGAGCAGATTATCTTCCTGACCAGCTACCCTGAATATATGGTGGAGAGCTTCGACGTGATTACCTTCCAGTATCTGATCAAGCCGGTCGCCCCGCAGCTCCTGGAGGAGAAGATTCTTAAGCTGTGTGATTACTTCCAGGCCCAGGATAAGAAGTTCATGGTCATCAAGTCCGGGTATGAGGAGGTCGTCTTGCGGCATGATGATATTATCGGGATTGAGGCGGCCAAGAGCCTGACGGTCAAGAGCAAGCTGAATGTGATTACCACCACAGGAATCTATGAGACCAGAGGAATTATTGCAGAGTATGCTTCAGCACTGCGGGACAGCCATTTCCTGCACATCCACCGTTCGATTATTATCAACCTGCTGCATGTCCACAAGTTCGCGGGCGGCTCCGTGCTGATGTCGGGCGGGCAGGAGTTCCCCATCGGCCGGTCCAAAATCAAAGAGGTTAAGGATTTCTACACCAAATTCATGATCATGAAGGGCAGCTCCTATGACTCACTATAATCTGACCCTTGTCGTCTGTGTCGTACTGGTGATGTGCTTTCAGACCCAATTCTTCTTTGCCTCCGTATTTGATAAGTCCGCCAGGAAGCCTAACCGGATCATGTACTTCCTCATCTACGGGATACTCTGCTTCCTCTATCTGGTCACCCCGTTGTCCCATCTCTTCTCCTCCGGCATAGCTCTGCTGATGATCTTCAGTATGGCGCAAGCCTATAAGGTGGAGATGAAGACTCAGGTGATCTTCTCCCTGCTGTACGCTGTGCTGATGACGGTGGTCAGCTTTATGTCGCTGTATATTTTCTCAATGATAGATTCGGTAGACTACACCAGCATGAACTCGGGTGCGGGGATTGACCGGCCGGCCTTCATCAAGGGGCTGATCCTGAGCTGCATTATTATGTTCCCTGTCATTCAGATCATCCGGCTGATCTCCAAGCGGCGAAGCGTATCCCTGCCCTACCGGTATTATGTAATGTTCCTGCTCGTCCCGCTCATCAGCACCTATCAGATCAACGTCCTTACGGTGAACAGCACGAAGGATTTCTATTATTTCTTTGCGATTCTCGGCTTCCTGTTCCTGAATGTAATGATCGTCTATATCTTCGATACGATAACGGACAAGTTCCAGTTCATGCATGAGAACGCCCAGCTCCAGCATCAGATGAACTATCAGGACGCCAACTATGAGAAGACGGTGCACAGCTTCAAGTCGATTAAAAGAATCATCCACGATACCCATCAGCAGTTCCTCTACATTGAAGAGTGTATCCGGCGGGATGATCCGGCCGCGGCTCTGGAGCATATCAAGCTTACGCTGAATAAAGTAGAGGATGCCTACCAGCGGGTCAACACCGGCCATCTGGCGGTGGATGCGCTGGTCACGAACACACTGAATATCGGACAAGCGAACGGCATCCGAATCGATACCCGGCTTAAGCTGCTGCCTGGTGAGCTTCACATCGACCGTTATGACCTGTGCGTTGTGCTGGGCAACATGCTGGATAATGCCATTGAAGCCTCCAAAAAAGTACGGCTCGCCGAGGACCGCTACATTCTGATCCAGATGCACTCCAGTGAATCTGCGCTGTTCATCCGCATTATGAATCATACCGTCCCGGAGACTGCCCCCTTGCAGAGCCGGAAGCCGGACCCTGAATACCACGGCATCGGCCTGACCAATATCTCCAGAATCTGCGAGAAGTACGGCGGGAATATGACAATTGAAGCCGGGCATCGGGAATTCAACAATATGGTGGTCCTCCCCTTCTCGCGCGAAGCTTCTTTATAAAATGCACTAAACATTAAGTTTCGCCGTCACTGCGGTGAACATTTGGACTTTCGGCCGCTGTTGTATTTGGATTTCCTGATTTGACCGCTCTTAGCGGTAGAAATCCAAACCAAGCATATGCTTACGATGCGAGCTTTCCTGCGGAAAGCTTTCAGGCGGTCGCTACCGCTCCTTCAGTTCCAAATTTCCCCTCCGCTTCTTTCACTTTTTGTTACCGTTTTTTGTGCCTTTTAATCTAAGTTTCTACGTTAAGGGATCGTTATTAACGTTTCAGGGTTATTCGGGCCACGCTCCTCTCTTCTGCCTGTATGATAACTTCAGGAAGATTACCCAAGAGACACAAGAGGAGGAATTCAAGATGAACAAGTTAACTTCAGTCGTATTGGCGGCCATGCTGGTGATCCCCGCAGCCCAGGTGTCCGCTGCACCGGAGAAGGAGAGCCCGGTGCAGGCAACAGCCCGCCTGCTGGGCTCTAAGATCGTATCCGATTACGGGGTAAGCGGCATGCAGTATGCAATCAGGGATAAAGGTGCCATTACAGTGTCGGGCGGCTTCGGTGTGTCCGATCAGGCAGCCGGGACCCCCATCACGAAGGATACCATGTTCGGCATCGGCTCCATCAGCAAAATGCATGTCTCCGCAGCCACGATGATGCTTGCCGAAGATCAGATCATTGACATTGATCAGCCGCTGACTACGTATCTGCCGCAGTTCAAGATGGCCGACGAGCGCTACAAGAAGATTACACCGCGCATGTTAATGAACCATTCCTCGGGCCTGTATGGCAGCCACTACGGGAACAGCATTCTGATGGATGATAGTGATACACAGAATCATGATGACCTGCTGACAAGGCTTCAGTCTGAACGGCTCAAATCCGATCCCGGCGCCTATTCCGTATATTGCAATGACGGCTTTCAGCTGCTGGAGCTGATGATTGAGCAGGTGACCGGCAGCAGCTATACAAAGTTCCTGGAACAGCACATGAGCAGCCCGCTGAAGCTAAGCTCTACCAAGACGCCGCTGGATACTTTTAATCGGCAGCAGCTTGCCAAGACCTACTTCCCTGGTCTAACGCAGGCATTGCCTAGCGAGAATGCCAATATCCTCGGAGCAGGCGGCCTCTATTCCACAGCCGAGGATCTGACTACATTCGCCGAGATGCTGAACGGAAAGCATCCGGACATTCTGTCAAAAGCCTCCGCTACAGCGATGCAGCAGCCTGAATACAAGAACGGGCTCTGGGTGCCTGAGGAGAGAAACAGCTTCAATTACGGTCTGGGCTGGGATGCCGTAGATCTGGCACCCTTCGGTGATTACGGAATCAAGGCCTTATCCAAAGGCGGAGATACCATCATGTATCATGCTGACCTGATTACCCTGCCGGAATCGGATATATCCATCGCGGTGCTCTCTTCAGGCGGAAGCTCAATCTATAACACTATTTTCGCCACCAATGTGCTGCTGGCTTACCTGAAGGATACCGGGAAGATTAAGAAGATTCTGCCGGATGCTACCTTCACTCCTCCGGTCAAAGCGGCTATGCCTGCTGAGCTGGGAGCCTATTCGGGATTATACGGGACCGTCGGAGCAACCACCACGATAGCCATTAAGGACGGGGCACTGGATCTGCCTGCGCTTGAAGGGGGACTCATTCCTGCACAGAAGTATATCTATACCGGCAAGGGACAGTTCACAAGCCCGGACGGCAGCGCAGCCGTGAGCTTCGATAAGCAGAAGAACGGCAAGACGTATCTGAAGCTGAACACCCACTTGACTATCCCCGGTATCGGTCAAATGCTAATGGTCACGTATGAGTATCAGAAGCTGGATGTAAGTCCGCTGAATGCTTCTACGAAGCAGGCCTGGGCGCAAAGAGACGGGAAGCATTACTATGCTGTGGATGAGAAAATCAATTCCTTCTTCTACCTCTCCCCTTCCATCTTGACAAAGACAATTGAGGTTGAACAAGGATATGCCACCGGGACGCGGATTGTGGACGAGAACACCGCCGTCAATGCGGCTGAGATTCCGGTGATGAACGGCAGAGACGCCTTCGATCTGACCTTCTCTAAGCAGAACGGTACCGAATATTTAACCATTGACGGCAATGCTTATATCAGCGAAGATGCCGTGAAGCCGATCTACGGAGGGCCGGCCTCTACCAGCACCGTTCCGGCGGGCGGACAGAGCGTGTGGTTCAAGATTGATAAGAAGGCCGCCGGCAAAACCATGACCGTTACGGCTCCCTCAAGCGGCGGATACGTTGTCTATGATGCGGACGGGATGATCGTAAGCCACTCCAGAGTGAACCAGGCCCCGTCGGTCAAGTTGCCGCAAGGCGGAATGGCCGTCTTCGGCGGTCAGGCGGGCGATGTGTTTAGGATTGAGCTGAGATAACGCTTTCATATTTTCATTCACTATTTTTCCCTTTTCCCAAACTTGCTTAATGGTATACAGGTGTGTTTTAATGTTATCAAATTGAATAATACTCTTATCCAGAGTTCGGTGGAGGGCTTCGCCCGATGATACCGCTGTGACCGGAATGCTAATGAGCATCTCAGGTACAGCACTAGAGGCGTCCAGGATGCCTTGCAAAGATGAGAGGGTGCTGACAGTTGATGAGACTGCCCCCTTTAATTAGGGGGCTTTTTGTTTGAGAAGGGAGAGAAATGCATGACAGAATGGATCACGGAATTTATACTCTTTTTCAAAGATTTGTCGTATGCAGGAATCGTTATCGCCTTGTCGTTTGAATTCGTACCTGCTGAAATCGTGCTGCCGCTTGCCGGGTATTGGGTGTATCTGGGGGACATGAAGCTCATTCTTACGATTCTTGCCGGTACTGTTGGAGGGACATTCGGCCCGCTTACGCTCTATGCCCTTGGCCGGTTTGGCGGCAGACCTGCGATTGCTAAGTACGGGAAGTATTTTTTCATCCGTCCGCATCACCTGGAGGCCTCCGACCGTTTCTTTGATAAATACGGCAGCGGTGTGGCCTTCTACGGGCGCTTCATTCCCGGTGTGAGAACACTCATCTCCATCCCATGCGGCATTGCCAAAATGAATGTGTTTGCCTTCAGTCTATACACCTTCCTTGCCATGCTGCCGATTACCTCGATCTACGTCTACCTGGGCTACAAATTAGGGGCACAGTGGGAGCATGTGGACGAGATTGTCAAGCCTTACATCCTTCCGGCGGCAACCCTGTTCCTGCTCGGCTTCGGGCTGTACGTCTTTTCCAAGCGGTACCGGAGACGGCAGGCTTAATAATGATGCGTTTCAACTTTAGGAGGAAAATATGGAATCTGCATTCGATTGGCTGAAATACCTGCTCTTAGGCCTGGTCCAGGGGGTGACGGAACCGATTCCCGTCTCCTCCAGCGGGCATTTAATCATCGTACAACGTCTGCTCGGCATGAAGCAGAATGGGCTATCTTTTGAAATCTTAACCAATACGGCTTCCTTGATCGCCATCTGTTTCATTTTTCGCAAAGATATCATGGACTTAATCACAGGCTTCTTCCGTTACCTGCAGACGCGCGATACGAAATACCGGTCTGAGTTCATGTTCTGCATTTACATCGTTATCGGCACGATCCCTGCAGCGGTTGCTGCCGTATTCTTCAAGGATACGATCGAACGTGTCTTCACTTCCGTACATACCGTATCCATCAGCTTACTCATTACCGGGGTAGCCCTCTGGCTGATCCGCAATCTGCGCGGCCAGAAAAGAGACGGCAATCTCACCGTGAGAGACGCCATCATCGTCGGGCTAGCCCAGGCCGTAGCACTGATTCCCGGGATCAGCCGTTCCGGCTCCACGGTCATCGCCTCGATCGCGGTTGGCATGAAACAGGAGACCGCCCTGAAATTCTCCTTCATGCTGTACATTCCGATCAGTATCGGAGGCCTGATTCTCGGCGCATCCGATATCGCGAATGATCCGAACCGTTCAGCGCTGGCGATGCCTTACCTGATCGCCTTCCTCACCACGCTGGTAGCCACTTACTTCGCCATGCGCTGGTTCATCGGTATTATGGCGAAGGGCAATCTGATCTACTTTTCATACTACTGCTTCGTGGTAGGAACGCTGCTGCTGATCTTCCTGTAACAGGAACATGCCGGGGAGATGAAGGAGCTGGAAGGTACCGCCTCCCTGCTCCTTCATCTCCCCTTCTCATTTAACGGATTTCCTTACTGTTCACTCCAAGGCAACAGAATGGGATGTTCATCAAGAATGGACTGATATTGCTCCTTCCAGCCGTACTTGCCGTCCGGGTCCAGTTGCATATACCGCATATACTTCTCCAGCCGGAATTCCAGCTTTGACCAGCCTAGATGCTTCAGGCGCAGATTGCTCAGCTGATGGGGCAATTCCCAAATATTCTCTGGCAGCCGCCCGGAGTGTTGCGGGAGATTATTCCAGAGGTAGGTGAAATCTTTGCGGTAGCGGACCAGGAACGGCCGGTATCTCAGGTGGGCCCGCCAGTACTTATCCTCGCGGTAATGGTTGTCATCCCAGAAATCGTAAAGGCGGAAGCAGAATAGGTCGCAGTTCTCCGTTCTCAGCAAGGAGTCCACTTCTTCGGCAAAGCCGGGTTCAAATATCTCATCCCCATCCAGATTAAGAATCCATTCCGGCCCAGTCGCAACCACCGCCTCCCACTGCTGTTTACGCAGCTCGGATTCATTGTTGAAGCGGGAGACCGGATTATGAATCAGCTTAAGTGGAATTCCCTTAAGAACCTCCTTGACTAATTCCGCTGTGTCATCTGTGCTGCCATCATCGATAATAACGGCCTCGTCGATATATTTGCGGTGCTCCTCCAGAATCTGCCGCAGGAACCTTGTGGCTTCATTCTTAACTATCATCGTTAGAGTCAGCTTGGGCCGAAGTGAAGCTGCAGCCGGGGTGACAACATGTTCCGCATCGCTCCGCTCTGGCTCTTCATCATTCCTTTTCCCAATATGCTCACTTGGCTCCGTCCCAGACATTGTCGTTGACTGCCGTACGAACTCCTCTACTTTATCAAGATCACTGTCTCTGTATATATGCAACGCTGGAAAATGAGTATCTACAAAGAGAGGAATATCAAGTGCCGCAGCACGGATACAGAAATGGCGGTCCTCTCCCCAATAGGAGAGGTTTCGGACCTTCTTGTAACTTACACCGGACTTGATGGCCTTGATGCTGATCAGAGTGCAGGCGCCAAGTCCGCCGACTTCATAGATCCCCGGTTCCCGCATTTTAAGCAGAAATGCATGCAGGCGGCGCTTGATCTCTTCAGGTGAGAGTTTTTCTCCCGGTAGTGCTTCCCATTGGTTATACTCGTCATGCATCCACACCTGCGGCTGGGACAATTTGCCCGGCTCCCACTCAGTCCAGAACACTTCAGAGATAATGTCCTTGCCTGAGCTGAGCAACTGCTCCAGCGTATTCGGATGAAGAATGAGATCGGAATCAATCAGGAACAGATAATCATAACCGGAAGCTTCTGCGTGCCGGATCATCTGATTTTTGAACTCGGCCACCTTCCAGACAAGGCTGATACGCCAGGCATGGGCATTGTCATTGCGTATATAGTCATCATGGTAGCCAGAGGATTCCAGAAAGACATTTCTCCCGCTTTGGGCGAACTGCTGCAGAAGTTCACTGGAGGCTTCATCCCGATTATCATCAATCAGATAGTAATGCAATTCAATATTGTTAAGGTTCAGGCGCTGCAAAGAATTCAGAAAATGCTGCAAAATTTCCGGTTTTTGATGGATCGGACTGCCCAGCAAGACCCGTTTTACCTTCTGATTCATTTAAGCTCACCCCAGAATAATAGCAACATTAATAGAACCCCCTTAGATTTGAAAATAATTGATATAACTTAATGTATTAAGTGAAGTATCTAGATAAGCCTATTTTCCTTAAAAACAATCTTCAGAGCAGCCGGGTAACACGACAAAAACACCCCTTAGAATCAATTGATCCTAAGGGGTGTTCTCCGTTAAGCCTATTATTTAGTGCCCATAAGTATCTTCGCATATGGCGAATCGATCGGGATCATGATCACCGGCTCATTCTTCAGCGTGGTCACATAACTCTGCAGCGTACGGTAGAAGCTATAGAACTGTGGAGACTTGCCGTAGGCCAGATTGTAGATTTTGGCGGCTTCCCCTTCCCCTTCGGCAATAATCTTCTTGGAGTCGGCTTCTGCCTGGGCCATCAGCTCCCGGGAAGCGCGGTCTGCCTTGGAGGTGATCTTCTTGGATTCCTCATCCCCTTCAGACAGGTAACGCGCAGCAATGGATTGGCGGTCCGAGATCATCCGGTTGTATACACTTTGTTTGTTCCCTTCCGGCAGATCGGTACGCTTGATCCGTACGTCAATAATTTCAATGCCGTAATTGTCACGGGTTAAGGCAGTTACAACGTCTTTGGTAATCTCATCGTTAATATTGCCCCGTCCGGTGTCCTCACTGATAATATTCTCATAGTTAATCTCCGACAGCTTGCGGCGTACCGAGTTATATACCGCCTCATCAATACGCTGCACTCCCCCGCTGACCGTCTGAACGGTTCTTAAGAACTGCGAGGCGTTGGTAATTCTCCAGACGGTATAATTATCAACGACAATCGGCTTCTGATCCTTGGTCAGAATGTTGGTCGGCGTGCTTTCATAGGTCATCTGGTATTTGGGAAGCTCCGAGACATTCTCGATAAAAGGAAGCTTGAACTTCAGTCCCGGCTCCTCCACCGTACGCATCGCTTCACCGAAACGCAGGACTACCTTATATTCCCCTTCCTTCACGATGTACATAGAGCCGGCCAGCAGAATAATCAGGACGATTGATGATATCAATAGGATGATCGGGTTTCTTTTCACTTGGCATCTCCTCCTTGCGGTGCGGCTGAAGGCGCCGGATTCACAGCGGCAGGAGCAGAGGGGCTATCCTTGGTGCTGCGCATCAGCTCATTCAGCGGCAGATAGTTCACAGTGTCACTATTCGAGTTGGTAATGAAGATTTTGGCATTAGGCAGGATCGTCTCCAGGGTCTCCAGGACCAGCCGGCTCTCGGTGACACTCTGATTATTGGCATATTCGGCAAAAATAGCATTGAACCGCGCCACATCCCCCTGCGCATTCAGGATACGCGACTTCTTCTCACCTTCGGCCCGCTCCAGCAGCGCCTGCGCTTCACCACGTGCCTTCGGAATGATATCGTTCTCATACTTCTTGGCGTTATTGATCTTCGTGTTCTTCTCTTCACGGGCGTTGGTGACCTCGCGGAAGGCTTCCTCGACCTGGCCGCTCGGCGGCTCAATATCCTGGAATTTGATATCAATGATCTGAATGCCGGTATTGTATTTCTTGTGCAGGTCAACCAGCAGCTCCCGGACTTTATCCTGAATCACGGTCTTCCCGTCGGTAATCGCAAAATCCAGCTTCTCAGAACCAATCACTGCACGGATCGAGGAACTGGCCGAATTCCGCAGAAATTGCTCCGGTTCATCAATGTTATACAGATAATCACGGATATTGCTGATCTTCCACTGGACCACAGCATCGGCAGATACGATGTTCTCATCACCTGTAATCATCATGGCTTCTTCATCCACGGGCACAGCTCCTCCAGCCTCCTGGCGGTATCCGATATGAATCCGCTGGGTCAGCTCCGCAGGTACGGTAATTACATCCTGGATCGGATAGGGCCATTTGAAATGAAGTCCGGCTGAGCTCTCATTCGTATACTTGCCGAAGGTCAGAATTGCTGCACGTTCCTGCTCCTGCACCGTATAGAATGAGGTAGCACCGATATACAGCAATACCGCCGCAGCGGCTACCCCCACCCCTATCCTCTTGTACATGCCCGGCTTCAACTTCGGCAGCTTGAACCCTGGGATATTATCGCCATTCTGGTTCATGAAATTCAAGATGCATCGCTCCTTTTGGCGTATTTTAGTCTTATTAAAGGTATATATACGGATACAAAACAAAAAAGTCGCAAAAATTGCGACTTTAATGATGGTAGCTGAATATTGCTGCGTTTCTCGCGGGTTTGGCTGGTTGGTTTACAGTATATTAGTTCCGGTTAAACCAAACCTTTTCATTCCAATTCCATTGACGAACTCGTCTCCATACGACGCCCGTGCACCCACACGTCCAGCACATTGTGTTCAGTTTTTCGCATACATTCCACCCGTGCGGCTGCTAATTTCACAGTTTCTACTAATCCAGTTAAATACAAAAAAAACCGGGGAACACGCAACCTGCGTCTTTTCCGGTTTTTTTGTATTGGGAAGAGGGTCAAAAGAAAACATCCCCGGGTGGCGGGGACGTTAATTGGGTTAATGAGGATATTTGATGATAACTAATGGAAGTATATTCTTGACAATTGATCCGTAAATACTTGCTAAAGATCAACCTCCGCCTGTACCATGTCCCATAGTTTGAATTAACATTTGTGTACTTGCAGTTACTAAAGGTTCTCCTGTAGCAATTGGTAAAATTATTGTAGCAACCAAACTACAGGAAGCTAGGAGTATAAAGAGCTTTTTTTTCATGTGAATCCTGCACCTCTCTAATCAGAAGTTTGTAATGAAGTTTCTCATCTTCATCTGCCTTATGTCTAAACTGTTCAAAGAGATCGACACATTTGATAATCAATCCTTCGTTATTGATTCTAGCAGATGATTCCAAACTCTGAAGGATGAAGTTAATCCCTTCTTTACGTTTGTTATGTAGATGATAAAATGCCAGTTCAATGAGGAATCGGGTATGCTGATCCGTTATTATTTGCTCGTTATAACCGCCAAACTCTGTAGCATATGTCTTATAAGGAATATAAGCTGCGAACTGCTCCAGAACGTGATCAACATTCCAACTATAACGGTTAGCTGATGTCAGGATATTAGATAGAGCTACGAATATCTCATCTTTTTGAGAAGAGATATGTTCAATATACTGTGTAAGTATTTCCTGCTTACCCGACATAACCTGATAGAGTAAAGTATTCGCCCTACCCCATTCTTGAAACTGAACTACCGTTCGTTTCGCCTCGTTATCATTATTGTCTATCCAGCTTGTATCCATATAAAGGTTGACGAATTTTAGCGCTGATGAATAATCACGATGTTCTTCACATATGCTTGCACGCATTAGATGAGAGTAGTAAATATAGAAGCATAGCGGTTTTTCAGTTTTTTTCTCATCATTCTGTCTGCGGTTTGATTGACGTTGAAGTTTACAACGAAGAGTAGCCAGATGAAGCATATCCTGGGCTAGTTTATCAGCTTTGTCCCATTTATGCAGTGAAAAATAGACATTTACTAAGTGCTTAATTCCATCCAACTGATCCGCCTCATCAAGCCTGTCCAAATAACATTCAAAGATATGAGCCGCCTGTAAATTTCGGGCTTGATCGTCGCCAAGGGCAATCCGGAAAAGACGGTACTGGCACAAGGCCAGCCGTTCGGAGTTCTGGTATTTCTCACTCTCACTCACGTTCTTATACAGTAGTTCTGCCGCTTGCCATTGCCCCTCCTGAAACAGCCCTTCAGCCACCTCAAATAGCATAGGAGCATAAGTCAATTTCTCCAGCAGCTGCTGAACAACCTGTTCAATGCAATCCAGACGCCCCAGCGCGGCTGATCGTACAAGAAACGGCCTTAGCCGCCGCCAGGTTGGTGGTGAATGATCGAAGCATTCCTCCACATACAGACTGTAAAAGTGGTCCTCTGGAAGATTCATCGCCCTCGTGATCCGCTCCAGATGGTTCATGGCAATGGGCTGCTGACCATGAATCAGCCGACTAAGTGTTCCTGAATTAATTCCGGATTGACCGGCAAACTGATTAATGGTCATCTTCTGCTGAGACAGATGCCCCGATAATGCATCTCGTATGGTTGCTATGATTGGGACCATGTACACACCACCTGACTAGATTCCAAGAACTATATTTTTATTTTATAGTTGTAATAATATTCTATAATATTCCAATGGTCAATATTTCAAATGAGTACAAACAGTGAAATAGTGGCAATTGACAGAGAGAAACGTAGCAAAATGCAGAAAGCTTGAACAAAGCTTAATTAGTTGCGACTTTAATGATGGTAGCTGATTATTGCTGCGTTTCTCGCGGGTTTGGCTGGTTGTTTTACAAATTCATCCTGAGGATTGAGTCACGCTGGCGGCTCTTCATGCGGCACCCTGGCCATCGGAAATGTGTTCGGTTTTTCATGTTTATTTGGCCCGTACTCCCTCGCTTGGCGCAAATGTGGTCGGTTTTTCGATTACATTCTGTCTGTACATCCTCATTTGGCACAATGTAATCGGTTTTCCGATTACATCCCGCCTATACGCCTTCGCTTGACGAAATGTGATCGGTTTTTCGATTATATTTGGCCCGTACGCCTTAAATTCGCGCAATGTGGTCGGTTTTTCGATTACATTCCACCTATACCAAAAACCCCCGGAAAAGCGCAAACCTGCGCCCTCTCCGGGGGTTTTACTATAATGCTTTTAAATACTCGATTTATTACGGAAATAATTATGCAGAAACTCCTTGGCCCGCTCGGACTTTGGATGGTTGAACACCTGGTCCGGCGTCCCTTCCTCCACGATTTTCCCTTTGTCCAAGAAAAGCACTTTATTCGCTACTTCATATACAAAGCTCATCTCATGCGAGACGAGAATCATCGTCTGACCGATGGCGGCGGTCTTCTTGATCGTCTGCAGCACCTCGCCGACCAGCTCAGGGTCCAGCGCTGAGGTCGGCTCGTCCAGGAGCAGCAGCTTCGGATTCATCGCGAGCGCGCGGGCAATGCCCACCCGCTGCTGCTGGCCGCCGGACAGATGCTTCGGATAATAATGAGCACGCTCAGCAAGGCCTACCTGCTCCAGCTGCTGCTGAGCAATCTGCGCGGCTTCGCGGTCATTCATCCGCTTCACAATCTTCAGGCCTTCCTTAACATTCTCCAGCGCCGTCCGGTGCTGGAACAGATTGAATTGCTGGAACACCATCGCGGTCTGCTTCCGCAGCTCCAGCCGCTGCTTGTTCGTAATCGTACTGAAATCGACCTTGAAGCCTTCGAGATCAAGCATCCCCTGATCTGCCTGCTCCAGGCAGTTAAGGGAACGCAGGAAGGTGGACTTGCCCGCACCGGACGAACCGATGATGGCCACAACATCTCCCTTGTTAATCTCGACGGAGAGATCGTCCAGAATCAGATTGCCGTGAAAAGACTTGGATAAATGGCTTACCTTAATCATCAGATCTCTCTCCTTCCCCAAGAGAACCAGCCGCGGTTCATGGCCCCGGCAGCGGAGTCCGGAATGGAGAATCTTCGCTCCAGGAATCTCAGAAGCTGCTCAATCAGAATCGTCATGACCCAGTAGATGATCGCCAGCGCGAGATACACCTCGAAGAAGCGGAAGTTGCTGCCGGAGATGATTTTCCCCTTGGCCGTCATTTCAATCACACCTGCGACGAAGGCCAGGGAGGTTCCCTTGAGCAGTCCGATCAGGGCATTGCCCAGCGGAGGAATCGCCACCACCAGCGCCTGTGGAACGATGACTCTTCTCAGCACCTGAAGATACGTCATCCCCAGGGATTCAGCGGCCTCAATCTGACCCTTATTCACCGACTGCAGCGCAGCGCGGATCGTCTCCGAGTTGTACGCCGCTTCATTGAACGCGAAGGTGACCAGCACGAAGATCATCGCCGGAATGGCATTGATATTATAATCCGTCCCGTACTGCTGATTAATGAATTTGAGTAACAACGGAATTCCGTTATAGGTCAGGTATAGCTGCACAATGATCGGCGTTCCACGGATGAACGAGATGAAAAGTGTGACTAGCTGGCTAAGCACGGGAATTCTGCGCATACGGATAATGGCGAACAACAGCGCAAACACAAGGCCGACGATCATCGAGATGACCGTAATCTGCAGACTCACAGGAAGGACCTCTAACAGACGAGGTATCGCTGTGAACACCGCGTTAATATCAAAAATCTCTCCCATGCCGTCTTACTTCCTTCCACGTTCAATTTACAGGGCGACGCTCTAACACGGTCTGACCGTCAACCGTCTGCCCTCATAGATAATTTCAGTATGATACCGTTCGTTGCTTACCTTATTAAGCCGCTCCACCAGGGAAGCCGCCGCTTCGTCCGAAGCCAGTACCGGAAGCCCGCGCTTCGTCACTGTATCATGCGTAAGTCTAAGATCAATCGGAATCAGCTCATAGCTGAACCGCTTGTTCTCCACACTCAGATCGAACATGACCAGGAAGTTCTCCGAGAACTTGCGGTCGCTGTAGAAGCCCTGCCAATTCCCTTCGCTGTCCTTGGTCCGGTTCTTGTGCAGGGTGGATGGAGCTTCATTCTCGGCATACCCGTAGGCGGTGAACATTTCCGGAGATACAATCGACTCTCCCGCTTCGAATTCCATGAACAGACTGCCTATGTTATAAAAAATAGGCTGGCCCTTGTACAGCTCCACCCCTCTGGTGAAATGGGCACCATGTCCGAAGACACAGCTCGCCCCGGCATCCACCGCACCCCGCGCGAAGGTCTCAATGAACTCTGCCGGATAATCGGAGTACCAGTTCTCATTCTCCCCTTCATGCGTATGCAGGCTGACAAAAACATAATCACTGCGCTCCGCCGCATCCTGAATGCTGCGGTAGATTTCCTGCTGATCCTGCTCATGCGCTGCCGTCTTGACGCGGGACTGTTCACCCTTCTCGAAGGTTAAATAGCCTTCAAAAAACGAGCCGAATTCATAGTAATTCTCCGATCTGCTCTTAAAGGTCTCAATCCGCTTGCCTTCCTCCATGCTGGAGGCGATGCCGATGCGCTCACTGATCTCCTTCAATGTGCTGAAGTCCTGATCGTTCACGACGTACGTACGCGACCAGCGGAGCGGGTTGACCCCCGGACGGGCCGGAACGCCGTTCCCCGGATTCGAGGCAGCGAACACTTCGCTTCTCGTTACATCTATGGTGATGATCGCAATCCGCCCGTCTGGCGTATCCACAAACACCGGCTTACGCGCTTCATGCAGGCTCATGCCCACTCCAAGCGGAGTGAGACCACGGGCTTCCGCTTCTTCGATCGTATCCACAAGACCCTGGGTCCCGTAATCCCCCGTATGATTATTCGCAAAGCTCACATAACGGATATTGAGCTTTCCGAACTCGTCCAGCGCCTTGGGGCGCACACTGGTCTGGTAGCCGCGGCCTGCCGCCGGAGCGGTATTCAGGCGCGGAGTCACGAACTCTGCATTGGTAAAAGCTTCATCGGCCCCTTGCAAGAGAGCCAATAGCTCCGGGTCCATCGTCTTATCTAAATTGCTGCTGGAGAATAATGCATCTCCCGAGACTAGAAATTTCATGTGCTCACCTTCCTCCGGTTACTCCATCAGCTCTTTTTTAGGCAAATAGTCGCCGCCAAGCTGCTCTTGGCTAATCTTCAGCAGGGTGCCGTCTGCATACATTTCCTTGATTCTCTTGTTGACGGTATCCAGCAGGGTGCTGTCCGCAGACTTGGAGAGCAGGATATAAGATCCTGGATCACTATTCTCTGTAGAGAACGCAACCACCTTCAGGTTGGTGAAACCATGCTCCTTGATGGCCTTCTCGGCAGAGACACGGGAAATGATGCGCACATCGTACTTGCCGGCTTCAATACCTTCGAACTGCTTTACGAAATTCTCGTCGGTGTAGATAATCTCTGCTTTGGCATCCGGGTTCGCTTCATTATAATTCTCCAGCAAAGTGGCACCGGAGTTTCCTACTTCTGTTACGGCCTTATAGCCTTTCAGATCTTCTACCGCCTTAAGGGTATTGTCGTCCTTGCGGACTACGAATACATTCGCATTCTCAATAATCGGGAGTGAGAAATTGTATTTGCCGCGTCTCTCCGGGTTGGAGCTGAAATTGTTCGCCCCCAGCTGGAAGCGTCCATTATCCAGGCCGGTCAGAATCCCTTCGAATTCAATCGCCTGCACCTCTAGCTTATATTCCGGAAGGTCCTTGAAGATCGCCTTCATTACTTCCACATCGTAACCTGTCAACTGCCCGTCCTTCTCGTAGCTAAAAGGGTTACTTACCCCGCTCGTTGCAGCAATGATGGTCTTCGTACCGGTCCCCTCGCCGTTTGTCTCAGCGGAGCCTGAGTTATTCTTACTTCCATTACCGCAGCCTGCAATGACCAACCCGAGCAACAGAATCAGAACGCCTGGCACAAATTTCTTCTTCATTATAACTTCCCCCTCGTCTAGTAAAAGCTCTCTCTTGTTGTGCTATGATGTCCAACTTATCATAGTCATTTAGTCTGGAATTATTATGTCACGGGGTATACACGGTGTCAAGGTGAACGGGTAAAGGAATTGACGAATTCTGACGAATAAAGTCGATTGGGAATTGGGGTGTGCTTGCTTGGGCTACCTTTTATATGTATCCCCCGAAGGACTGTTGAGTATTCCAATTTGATAGTATACCTGTCTACCCATGCTCGGTGAAATCAGGTGCACTAATACCCTTCATTTGCGCGTCTAGCCCACAATCAGCACCACCAATGGGATTTATCCCTTTCATTTCGGCTATCCGGCCTTTTTCGGCGCCGCCAATGGGATTTATCCCTCTCATTCCACCAGCAGCCCGAAGCCCGCTCTTCTCACTATCCCTTGCCTGTTAAGAAGACCACACCACTCGCTTCCGGCGCGCCGGAACCTTGACGCCCTGCTCCAGTAGCTTGCCCCAGTTGCCGGGATTGGTCAGATCAGGTATGCGCTGCTCCAGAATCGCCTGATACTGAAGAGCTTTCTCTTCCAAATGGGCGACACGCTGCTTGGCTTCCTCCAGTTGAATAAGCGCCGCTTCCCTGTATTCCATCATCATGGCGAAGCGCTGGGCAATGGTCGAATCCCCTTCGAGGCAGAGATCGACATAGGTTTTAATGCTTTCAATGGGCAGGCCTGTCTGCTTGAGGCATTTAATGCCATACAGCCAGTTGATCGATTCATCGTCGAACAGCCGGATGTTGTTCTTATCACGCTGAATGCTCGGCACCAGCCCTTTATCTGTATAAAAGCGTACCGCATGTTCAGTTAATCCCGTCATGGAAGCCGCTTCTTTGACTGTGTACATAATAATCCCTCCGCAAAAAATAGATGATACCTGCTTGACTTCGTGTAACACGAAGGCGTTAGGCTCATCATATCACCAAATCATCCTAAGGAGGACAAAACAATGCAAACTGTAACCTTGAACAATGGAGTAAAAATGCCGCTGCTCGGCTTCGGTGTCTATCAGATTCCAGATGCTGAAGAATGTGAGAATGCGGTGTATGAAGCCCTGATGGCAGGCTATCGCCTGATCGATACGGCTGCCGGTTATCTGAATGAAGAGGCGGTAGGCCGTGCCATTAAGCGCAGCGGCGTACCCCGCAAAGATCTGTTCATCACCACCAAGCTGTGGATTCAGGATGCCGGGTACGAGAGCGCCAAGCTCGCTTTTGCCAAGTCGTTGAAGAAGCTGGGGCTCGACTACCTGGACTTGTATCTCATCCACCAGCCGTTCGGCGACTATTACGGAGCTTGGCGGGCTATGGAGGAGCTGTATCACGATAGCAAAATCAGAGCCATCGGGGTCAGCAACTTCCTGCCTGACCGCCTGATGGACCTCATCGTCCATAACGAGATTGTGCCTGCCGTCAATCAGGTGGAGACGCATCCGTTCCTTCAGCAGACGGATAACGCTGCTTTTATGAAGGAACAAGGTGTGCAGATTGAATCATGGGGACCATTCGCTGAAGGACGCAATAACCTGTTCAGCAATGAAGTGTTATCAGGGATTGCTGCTAAGCATAACAAATCCGTCGCCCAGGTTGTGCTGCGCTGGCTGATCCAGCATGATATCGTGGCGATTCCGAAGTCCGTGCGTACAGAGCGGATCGCCGAGAACTTCGATATTTTTGATTTTGCGCTGAGTGCAGACGATATGGCTCAGATTGCTGCACTCGATACAGGCGAGAGCCTGTTCTTCTCCCACCGGGACCCGGAAATCGCCAAGCGGCTGGGTAACTGGAGGGTTGAGCTGTAAAAGCTCCATCATATCTCAGCAGCACAAGGCCCATGCATAATCGCATGCGCTTCTTTATCTATTATGGATTCCGTACAAATCTCACCGCATCGGCGGCCACATACCCGCTCGTTCCATTATTACGGATGGTTACACTTCCAGAGGTACCTGCCGTGAAGGAATAGGTACCGATCAGATTCCAGATTCCGCCGTTCGCAGTCTGGTCTACATTCAGTATTGCCGTCCCTCCGGCATGAGCGACTTCCAGCGGAATTGCAGTGGACCGGTTGAAGTGATGCGGCCACATCATATAGACACTGTAGGTAGCCGTAGCGGGTAAGTCGGGGGTAAAAGTTACACTTTTGCTTCCCTTGCTGTTGTTGTCATCATGCAGATAATTGATCCCGTAGCGGTCGGTCTGCACCGCTGCTGTCTTCCAGCTCCCGGTCTTCAGCACCCCGGTGGTGTCGTTATTGTCCACAATAATCTCTTCTCCTGGAAGAGTCGGAGGCGTACCGCTGTCCAGCTCGAAGGAAGCCTTGAACGTCTTGCCCTTGGCTGCGCTGACATTCACCGATAAACGGATCGCCGGGCTTAACTGAGTGACCGTAATCCCCGGGTCAGCCGTATATCCGCTTGCTGAACGGTCCAATTCCACTTCAATCACGCCGGTAGCCGCCTGTGTCGGATCACTGAGAGACAGCTCCAGGGTATCCTCTGTTTCTTGAATCATAACCGAAGCTTTCTTGTTGACGGTAATCAGATCAGCTGAGCTTGTGCCATCCTCCCAGAAGTTCGCTCCGGTGATGCCCAGCTCCTTCTCGCGTACCGCTTGCACACCGGAGGTGTTCGCGAGCACTTCAATATCTGGAGCAGCAGCGTAGGCAGCCACTTGCGGAGCCGACTTACCCGGAAGCAGCACGTACTGATATTCCCCGCCCGCCGGATTAACCCCGTGATTCAGCCATAAGGTCATATAGTTACGGGTAACCGGAGTGGACGGAGTGACCGGCCGGGGATTGATCTGCTTCCAGTTGCCGGTTCTGGCCTCTCTCTTCATGGCAAGCGGGACCGTCTGCGGAAAATAATATCCGGTATCCGCACCCGCCGTGCTGCCGGACAGATGAGCCCATTCTACCTGGTCCAGCGTCCCTGACCCGCCCAAGGCGGAAGGCTGCACGGTACCATTGACGGTAAGTGTATTGCTGCCTGCCGTATTCAGCTTCCGGTTCTCGACAATCGTCTCCACGGGGATATTGTCCGAGCTGCTGATGCCTGCCCCAAGTGCCACGATTTCATCGTCGAACATAAACCATGATTTTCTCGCGTTAAGATCATGATCCCCGTACTTCAGCTCCATGCCGGAGACGCCGTACAGATTCTGCATATCGGTGCCGCCGGTCCACTGTTTGGTGCTGGTATGACTGCCGGAAGAGGTCTGTGACAGTATCGTTGTTCCCGGCAGACGGTAATTATCCACGGTCGGCCAGTAATCTCCGCTGTATTGACCAAGATCACTGTTGTATAAGCTGGTCATTCCGGCGGAGGTATACCAGGCTTTGGCGTTCTCGCTGTTGATCGCTTCATAGCTGCCGATCCGGCTGGAATACATCGCCAGTCCGAAGCTATAGCCCGGCCGGTGCTGGACTGCCCGGTCCATCGCCGCGAACTGCTTGTAGCCGATCAGCTCTGCCGCAGGCTCTACTGCCGGGTCACTGTTTATGCTTTTGGCCATAGCGATAGCTGGAACGGGTGCATCTTCATTGAAAGACTTGAAGGTGTCCGACTGCATCCAGCCCTTCAGCATCCGCTTAAAATCACTTGCTTGCGCAGGCGGCGCAAACCGGGATAAGCTCAAAATGCCCTGCATCACCCGATGACCCGCATCGTGATCCTGGCTGTAATTCCTGGAGATCTCTCTGCCGCGGACCATGTCCATAATTGCGCCCTTGTACATCACCGGCTGATAAGCGTTATACACCCATTCCCATACATTGGACTGCTTGGGATCGGTCACCTGCCAGGACGAGCCATGAATCATCCCCATCAGATCACTGACAGCCAGCAGCAAGTCAATGCCATAACCTCCGGTGTAGGGAATGTTGTTATGCTGAAGGAATGAACCATCCCGGTAAAAGCCGTCTCCGCTGAGCGTATAATTGAAGACGGAGGACAACCCGTCACGGGCGGCGGCGATCTTGGTCCCGTCTTTGACCAGGATGCCCCGCTCGCCGACCACCATCGCTTTCCAGGTGCGGTTGGCTCCGGTCAAGGTAACAGCGGGCGAGAAACGTTCAACGGCTGTCATATAATTCGTAACTTGAGCCGCAGTCAAGGAGTCGTACATCAGAACGGCCGTATCATTCAGCTGCATCGGAATACCGATTTGCCAATCCCACCAGTTGCTCGTTCCGCTGGCAACCGGCGTGACCCCCTCATGGTATCTGGTAGCGTACATATAATCGAGTGCAGCCACGATATCGCCTCCAAGCAGGCTGTCTCCATAGAGAGATGTACCGGAAGTAGCGTAGGCGAGCGCCATAGTCTTCAGCCGTTCATAAGTCACCCGGATATGAATGGAATTCCCGGTCCCGGGATTATCGCTCCACAGAGAGGTGCGTCCCGCTGCGGTGTTCATCGTCTGCCAATAACCGTTCGCCTCATTCGTCAGCTTGGTTAGGGCTGCGGCAATATCAGGGTCTGCAGTATCCAGAGAGCTGCCCCCTGTAAGCAGGACTTTCCGGTTCTCCCGCATCCCGTCGAACGCATCGGCAGCGCGGGCACGTTCTGCTGCTCCGCCAATCCCGCTGACCGACAACAGCAATGCCAGAATTATGAGACAGCCTTTGGTCAGGATTCTCCTCATTCGGTATCCCTCCTTTTAATTAAGCGCTTTCAATTGTACTGATGAACAAGCCGCACGCTCTGCGGCCTGCGGCATACCTGCCTAATACATTTCATAGATCAGCTCAGGGTCCAGCTCCCTGTCAGAGTCAAACGCTGCATAGATACATAACCGGCCCGCCGGCGTGTCTCCGGCATCGTAGCCGATGCGGAAGGATCCGTCAGCAGCGAAGTTCAACTCGGCCAGCTCCAGCTCATTCACATCTTCATCCGGATGAGCCCCGGCAATCTGCTGCAATACGCGGTCAAGTAGCTTGTCCAGTTCCCCCCATACCTTTTGAATCTGGGAGTTCAAATGCTCCGCATCCGTCTTGGTCTTAACCTCCACGGTCACGGGAAGCTCATGGCCCGAATAGGAAAAAGTTGCGCTATAGCATGTGAAGGTATTATCATATCGCAAGGTTCCGACACCCTCCACCTCATGATCGGGCTGGGTGATAAGATTATTGGCGTAATCCAGCTCCACTAGCTGCGGATTATGGCTCGTATCCAGTGCCGTCAGCTTGTTCTCCGAGCAATAGAGCTTAGTCAACTGCTTATTGTGGCTGAGGTCCAGACCCGTAAGATGATTATTGAAGCAACGCAGGCTTGTTAGAGCCGGTTGGTTACTGATATTCAAGCTGGTTAAATGATTATGATTGCAGCGGATTTCCACAAGCTCCGTACATTCTGCGATATTCAGAGTAATGATATAGTTACTGCTGCAATCGAGCTGCTGAAGTGCTGTATTCTGCTCAAGGTTCAGTTCATGCAGCGAGTTATAACTGCAATGCAGTACTTGGAGGTGAGGATTGCTGCTTAAGTCCAATCTGGATAACATATTCTCCTGACATTCCAGCTTCTCCAGCATGGTGTTCCGGCTGAGGTCCAGCGTACGGAGGCTGTTCCGGCTGCAATCCAGCTCCCGAAGCGCCGTGAAATGTCCGATTCCTTGAAGACTTGAGCATTCATAGCCTGCAAGCTCCAGTGTGGTCACGGTGTCAATGTCACTTTTGAGAATCGTTTCACGGCCACCACAGAAGGTGTCTTTTACAAACTGCCTGAATCGTTCATCTGTGAAATCATCGGTAATCTGAATCTGCATGGTTCTTCCCCCTCTAAGATCGATGGGATTATTCTACCATATCCGCCGTAGCCCTTCACTTCATAGAGAGATTGCCCGGAATGCTCAGCACCCGAACTCCGCATGGAACGAGGCTCCCCCGGCACCGTCAGGGTCGAACCGCAGTTTTACCTTGCCCGCTTCAGCCTGTTGCACGATAATCCGCTCTGACATGCTAACAACCCGGGGAACGGGTTCCCCCTTGCCGGTCTCTGCTCTGGCTCCGATCCGATTGCCCATCTCGATCTCAATCTCCACCGGACGGCGCTGCTTCTGAGTCGGATCGGCCACCGCCAGGCTCCAGCCAGCCGGGTGCTTGCGCATAATGACAGTAGCCTGACTGCTGCAAGCAATTCCCCCGCTTCTATACCATCCCGTCTGCCAGAAATGCACGGCTGTGATTCCCCGTTCCGAATCTTCAACCGCATGGGCTTGACTGCTGCATTCTACAATCCGCAGGCTCGGTGACTCAGCCAAGCTTGCCGTTGCCCCCATACTGTACCCTGGCAGCAGCACATAGGCATACTGCGCGCCTTGCGGCGCTGCTCCATGATCGAACCAGATCGTCTGATAGGCCCGTTCCAAGCGCTGAGCTGATCCTGCGGCATTTATTGCCTTCCAGCTCCCTTGGCGGTGTTCGCGCAGAGCATATACCATGCTTTTTAGAGGAAAAAAGATCCCGATATCCGCTCCCTCCGTGCTCCCGCTCATATGCATCCACTTAGGCTGAAGTATCTCCGTGTGCCCGGCGGTCCGGCAGATCTCCATTCCGTCTGCTGTAATCACATCGTCCCCGTCCGGGCTGCACTTCCGGTTCTCTATGATCGTCTCCACCGCAGCCGGACTGCGGCTCTGAATATCCGAGCCTAAGCATACGATCCTGTCTCCCAACAAGAACCAGCTGATCCGCCCGGTCAGTCCGCCGAATTCATGAACTACATCCTCCAGTTCCATGGCAATGGCTCCATACTTGTTGTGAAGTACCGCTCCGCCAACGAAATCCCGGCTGCTTAAGCGGCCTGCTCCCGCTCCATCCTCCAGCAAAGTCTTCGTCACCGTAGTTCCGGGCAGCCGGTAGGGGTCAACCGTCGGCCAGTACCCGCCTGAATATTGTCCGAGGTCACTACTATATAGAAGAGTCATGCCATACGAAGTGTACCAGCCCTTCAGATTCTCGTCATTAATAGATTCATAGCTGTACATCCGGCTGGAGAACATGCTGATCGAGTAGAGGAATCCCGGCCCCCGCAGCACGGCCCTGTCCATATGCGCAAACAGCTTGCAGCAGGTCTCTTCCGGGGCAGGCGGTAAACGATCGTCAACCAGCAGAGCTATGGCTTGAGCGGCTGTATCGGGCGGTGCTCCAGCGATATAAGGTTTATACGTATCTGCCATGATCCAGCCTTTGGCTTTGGAGAATAGCCGGATCTGCTCCGGCTCCTCCAATATCCGCGAGAAGCGCAGGCAGGCCGTGATGACAGAATGTCCGCTCTCATGGTTCTGCGACTCCTCCCGCGAGATTTCCCGGCCGCTCACCATATCCGGCATTACTCCCCTGAACATCAGCGGTACAAAAGAATGCTCAATCCACCGGGCTGTCATCTCCTGCGCTGCGGCAGGCAATGCCCAGAGGGTATCGCGAAGCCATACCATCAGACGGATGAGGTCCTGAAGCAGTGATACTCCGTACCCGCCCGTATACGCATAGTTGTCATGCTGGATGAAGGAGCCGTCCTCATAAAAGCCATCCCCTTCACTTGCATAGGTGAACAGGGGAAGCAGCGCATTGCGGGCGGCGGACAGCCCCTCTCCGTCTTGCCGGATCACCGCAGCAAGAGCGGACGCTGTAACTTTCCAGACCAGATTCGCTCCGGTACACGGCTGGGCCTCCGCCGCGAACCAGCGGGCATGAACCGCCGGATCTCCCACATATTTGTCTATGGGGAGCAGAAGACGCTCAACCCATGCGGCATCCAGCGCTTCCCCCATAAGCAGCAGCGTCTCCAGCAGGGCAATCGGCACACCGATCTCCCAGAACCACCAGTTTCCATATGGCGGGCAAGACTCGTTGTATCTGTGCGTATACAGCCATTCCAGACCATAGGTAATCTGATCCTGTAATGCCCCATCCTTGTAGCAGGGACATCCGGGAGATTTCAGCGCGATAGCCATCTCTCTTAATCTGCTGATAATCATCAGCGTATCCGCAGCATTCTCGGCCCAAGGAATATCTGCCCATAGCAGCTCCTGCTGATAGAGCATTGTCCTCTGTGCATCGCGGACCCGCTTCAGCGACTCAGGCGACAGTGTAGACCCGGCGACCGATTGCTGCCATTTTCCGGCTAAGCTCCGCATGGTAACCACCTCCTTGCACCGGCTAGTACTGCATCAGATTTAAAATAGTGGAACAGAAAGAATTGCCCTTCAAATTACATATTTTTAAATAGATGGTTGTCATTTGGGTGGCGTTTGGCTTGGCGTAACGGACTGAGGTGCTCTTATCCGGGAAGAAAGTCGTCACTTGGGCGATTAGCGGACCGCAAGGACCTTATCCCCTGTCATTCAGCTCCAAAGCGTCTCGCAGAAAGACGATAAGGTCCACTGAGTCCGTTACGCTGCAAAAGGTGGCGTTCTCGTCGGGATAAGGTCTCTTCGGTCCGTTAGATTTTTGGGGATGATAAGGTTTCATTACACGAACCCCTGAGTTTCACAAGTTTATTCACCCTTTAAAATCTGACACTGTACTAGTCCAATCTATGTGCTATGTGCGCTGCTCCCGCTCCGCCAGCGGCGAAGGCGGAACCCTTTTGCCCCACTCTCCGGCATCTGAACTAAGCTCCAGTACAAGGGTGCCGCCGCCCGCAATCTCTTCATGGCGGACCCAGGCCCGGTCCAGGGTCTTCCCGTTCAGAGCAGCAGAGCGGATATACCGGCTGCCGGACCCGTCAGCTTCGCCTTGAACCTCAATCGTCAGCGGCACTTCATTCCCCTTCGCTCCCAGCAACAGAGTCGTCCGCTGGAACAACGGCGGCACAAGGAAGTAGAGGTCCTGGCCCATCAAAGGGTACAGCCCCATGGCTGAACAGATGTAAAAAGCACTTTGGCAGCCCATATCCTCGTTATCGCCCAGCCCGTCACGTTCAGCCCGGAAGTACTTCTCCAGACATTCGCGCACCCGGTCCGCCGCCCGGTCCGGCCTGCCTGCATAAATATAAAGATAAGGAATATGCAGCATTGTTTCCTTGGAGTTATAGAAGCCCCCGTCAAAAAAATAATCCAAATGCCGGACAAAGGCCTCCGCTCCCCCGTGCCGCTCCACCAGTCCATGGAAGTCATGATGCGTGCTGAATGACCATTGCAGACCGGTGCCCTCATAAAAGTAAGGATCATTCCAGGAATCCGGCAGGCAGGATTCAGGGTCAAAGGAACTCACCCACTCCCCGTCCGGCCGCCGTGGCGCGAAAGACCGCAGGTCCTCCCGCCACAGATTCCACAGTTTCTGCGAGCTGCCATAGTACTCTTCGGCGGTCTCCTCCTGCCCAAGCTCCTCAGCCAGACGGCCGATGCACCAGTCCTGATAAGCGTATTCCATATGGCGGGAGACACAGTTCTTCTTCACATCCGTGGACAAATAGCCTAAGGAGTGGTAATCGTGCAGATGACGGCCGTAAAGCCAGGTGTCCGGGGACTGCACCTCATTATTCCTGCGCATCTGCTTCAGGGCCTTCGCATAGTCAATCCCCTCCAGCTTCTTCAGCGCCGCTTCACAGAACAGAATATCGGCGGAGCTTCCGCCTTGAATCATTGCGCTATGCCCCATAATCCAGGCGTCCGGCAGCCAGCCGGTATGATCTGCGATGTCCAGCAGACAGTTCAGAATATCCGCTTCCAGCTGCGGGTCAAGCAGAGTGATCAGCGAATTGGCATTCCTGACACTGTCCCAGAGCGCATATAGATCGGTAAAATGCCGTACCCCCGATTCCCAGGCGAAGTTCTCATCGTCTACGCCCAGATCACTGGGCATACAAAACAGGCGGGTCATCAGGGTGTAGAACAGCCGGGTATGCTCCAGGCTTCCCCCTTCCACCATGACTCTGCTCAGCTTATCCTCCCAGATGCTTCCGGCTGCCTCACGGAGATCATCGAAGCCGGCAGAGGCTTCCCGGTCCACACTGGCTCTGGCTTTGCCTACACTTACATAAGAGATGCCTGTCTTAGCCGTCAGCGTTCCGCAGGCTCCGAAGCTCAGTGAAGCCTGGCAATGGGGCCCATCCACAGAGAAGCCTGAGCGTACCCCGCCCGCGTCCTTCAGCAGCACATTCTGTATCGGCTGGTCGAAACGGATATAGAAATAGACGGAATAAGGGAACTCATGCCCCCAGCCCCCGCGCAGGTCGGAGCGGCCGGCAAGCTCATACTGGGATAGAACTTCAATATAACCGCCGGTCGAGACGCCGGTCGTCTTCCCGGGCTCATCCCCGCCCACCTGAATAACCGCCCCGCCGTCAATCAGCAGTCCCGCCGGTTCATCAGCCGGATAAGTATACCGGTGGATTCCGGTACGCATCGTGCTGGTTAGTTCAGCCCGGATAGCCACCGGAAGCAGCTTCACACGGTAATAGCCTGCTTCGGCATGTTCCTCCCCCTTCGTATAAGGGTCAATATGGAACCGGGGCAATCCTGTATACGGCGTGAAGCCGACATTGCCGTACCGCCCGCCGCCCCCGGTCCCGCTGACATGCGTATGGCTGAACCGGATAATCGGCCGCGAGCTGTCGTAGCCGTGGGATAGCTGGGGCGGCAGGGTATCCGGGCCCAGCCGGACGATGCTGTTCGGCAGATAAGGTCCGCACAGGCAGTTGTTCTCGCCGTCCACACCTATAAATGGATCTACATACTCCACTCTTCTTGTCACCTAAGCTGTACCTCCTTTCATACCTGAAACCCTTCGTATTACCAAAAGATTTCGCGCTCTCCCTTCAGCTTCAGCAGGGCCTCCAGGAAGAAATAATCCCCGTAGATGATCGGAATCTCCACTTCCGCATTCGCCGGGAAGCTGCCCGTGCCCTTGGTGATCAACGCTTCCTCCGCCGGGTCCTCCGGCGCATAATGGTGGAACAGCGATTCGGTGATGGCAGCTCCGAGCTGCCGGTAGTGTGCGGATGCTTCGCCCTCCAGCAACCCGGCGATTTCCAGCATCCCGCTGGCTGCACAGGCTGCCGCTGTAGAGTCCTTGGCCCATAGCTGATCTGCCGGGGCGCGGAAATCCCAGGGCGGCACCAGATCCTCCGGCAAATGTGCGGCAAAATAATCCGCTGCCGCTCTGGCCGCATTCAAGAAACGAATGTCACCCGTATACCTGAACCCGATCGCAAACCCGTAGATCGCCCAGGCCGATCCGCGCGACCAGGCCGAGTCCGGGCTGTATCCTTGTCCGCCCAGCGCCTCGATCCGTTCTCCCGTCTCGGGATCGAAGCGGACGATATGATGCACCGAGCCGTCCTCGCGGATGAATTCCCGCAGCGCCATCTCCGAGTGAGCGACAGCAATGTGCCGGTAACGCGGGTCCTGCAGCTCTTCGCTGGCCCAGTAGAGCAGGCCCAGATTCATCATGCAATCGATGATTGCCAGCCCTTCACTGCCTTCATGCAGCCAGGCCCGGATGAAATTCCCCTTCAGGTTGAACCGGCTGGCCAGATGGCTGGCCGCGATCAGCCCTCTTCTGCGGGACAGCCGGCCCCCGGTCAGCTTGTAATCAGCCACTGCTGACGGGCTCCAGAGGAAGCCGTTATCGTGGTGGAGCTGCTCATACTCCTGAAGCGGTACATCCAGCTGCTCCTCGCAGCGCTCGGCAATGCTCCGGTATTCCTCATCGCCTGTGGCCCGGTAAGCCAGCCAGAGGATTCCCGGCCAGAATCCGTTGGTCCAGCAGTCCAGGTCACGCGCATCATACTTCCCGCCATAAGAAGCATTGGGAAAGGTAGCACCGATTCTCCCCCGGGTACGGCTCAATTTGCTCTGGGCATAGTCCCAGGCCTCGTTAATCCAAGTCTCCATTGTCAATTCTCTCCGTTTCTTTTGTACAGTAAGAAGACAGGACGTCTTCATTGAACAGACCTCCTGCCCTCTTCCCCACCGTCAACTATTGTGCTGCTTTCCAGGCATCAATCTGCGCCTGCAATTCAGTCTTGACCTTCTCGATCCCAGCCTTCTTTAACTTCTCGTTACGTTCCTCCAGCATCTTGGCCGGGTCAGGAATCGCACCCGTGCTGGCCGCCCGGTATTCGCCAATGACCGAGGTAAGCTGGGTAATCTCATTCTTCACCGGCGTTTCATCGAACACGAAGCCTAAGAGCGGAGAGCGCTTCGCTTCATCATTGAATGTCTTCCAGCTTGTATACAGATCATCGGGCTGGCCCGGCTTAAGATAATTGAGCAGCTGGTTGCCGATGACCCAGAACAGTGCCGTACTGCCATATCCCGAATCGGCAATCGGCTCAATCCGGTTCTCGCCGACCTTCTTGTAATGGGTGCCTTCGATACCGTTAACGAACAGGTTCACAGCATACGGATCAGTATGCAGCGCATTCAGGACCATCATGGCCCGTTCCGGGTCCTTGGAGGTGCGGGAGATGGAGAACATCGATCCGGCCGCCAGATCCGTGGTCACGATAGGCTCTTCAATCACCTTGGACACGAAGTCATATTTATTGTCCGAGGCGATTTTCAGCTCAATATCCGCGCCCGGCTTCCAGACCGCCTGCTGCATCCAGATCTTGCCCTGCTTGCGCAGGTCGCCGATCTCTGTCGTTGTAGTCGCCGCATCGCTGTTGATATAGCCCTTCTCGTAATAGCTGCGGTTCAGCTCATACTCCGCTTTGGCAATCGCGGAAATCTCGGGATCAATCACTGACTTAATCTGGATGTTATCCGTATTCGTATAGTCGTATAAGAACAATGGAATCTTGTTCGGTGTCGGTCCGATGGCACGGAAGTTCGAGCGGGTCTCATACATCATGCCTTCGCCCGATTCCTTGATGAAGTCCAGAATCAGCTCCGGCTCCTTCTCCTTCAGCAGCTTGAACCAAGGTTCGAAGTCCGACATCGTTTTGATGTCCTCAATCGGGATATTGTACTTGTCGATGATATCCTTGCGGTACGTGTAGGCCTTGCCCTGGGTAATCTCTTTGTTGGTCGGAATGCCGTACAGCTTGCCTTTGTAGCGCGGAGCCTCCAGATAGATCGGATTCAGGTTCTCTGTGATCCCCTGCCCATACTTGGCCAGCAGATCATCGAGATCCAGGAAGGCGCCTTTGGCAACGTTGCCGAAGAAATTCAGCCAGGACGCGGTAAACACCAGATCCATCGGCTCTCCGGCATTCAGCATCAGCTCGGTCTTCTGCTTGTATTCGCTGGAGGCGATGGGCTGAAGATCGACGGTAGCGTTGAACTTCTCTTTGAAATACTCGCTGAGCTTGGCTTCAACCACCGCATCATCCCGCTGCGGCGCACCGAAGTAGATAATGGACACCTCGTAAGGCTTCAGTGATGCTGTCCCGCCGGCAGGCTCCGCGCTGCTTGCACTGTTCGTAGCTGCTGCTCCGCTGGAAGCCTCCGGCTTGGCAGCCCCCCCGTTATTGCCGCCGGAGCATCCCTGCAGGGCCAGCGCAAGAACCAGAACCGTTGCAGGAACCAGTGATCTGGCTCTTTTTAACTTTTTCATATGAACCCTCCTGTATGATCATGCTTATATAGAACGGCAGCAGACAATGCTGATTGCCGGTTCCACCACGCTTAACCCTTCACTGCCCCTACCGTCAGTCCCTTGACAAAATACTTCTGAAAGAACGGATACGCCACCAGAATCGGCCCCATCCCGATCACCGCCATCGCCATCTGCAGCGATTCATTCGGAAGATTCTTCATCATGCCCGGATTCTGGGCGGCCAGCTCCACATTGCTGCGCAGATACTGCACATCGTTCAGGACACGCATCATCAGATATTGCAGCGGATATTTGTCCTCGCTGGTGATGTACAGGAGCGCATTAAACCAGTCATTCCAGTAGCCGATCGTACTGAACAAGGCCATAGTTGCCAGCACCGGCAGCGAGAGCGGCAGTACAATCCGCAGGAAGATTCTCAGCTCACCCGCACCGTCAATCCGCGCCGATTCAATCACCGCCGGATGAATGGTGGTCTGGAAGAAGGTCCGCATAATAATGACGTTGAACGGCACGATCAGCATCGGCAGAATCAAGGCCATATAGGTATCCTTGATATGCAGCGCCTGGGTATAAATCAGATACCTGCTGAC
Organism: Paenibacillus sp. FSL M7-0420; assembly: GCF_038002345.1. Classification (NCBI taxonomy): domain Bacteria; kingdom Bacillati; phylum Bacillota; class Bacilli; order Caryophanales; family Paenibacillaceae; genus Paenibacillus; species Paenibacillus sp. FSL M7-0420. The sequence goes on from NZ_JBBOCJ010000001.1 coordinate 5,104,520, forward strand.
CATCCCGCCGTTGAACAGCATGGTGAAGAACAGGAAGAACGTAAACACGTTACGGAACGGATAATCTGCCCGGGAAATGGGATAGGCATACAAGGCCATGAGCAGCACACTAAGTGCTGTGCCGATCACCGTTATGGTGAAGCTCACGCGGTAGCCCGACACAATCGTCACCCAATCCTTGAAAATCATCTCATAAGCAATGAACGACCACTTCTCCGGAAGGAAGCTGTACCCCTGCGTCAGAATCGACTGTCCGTCTGTGAAGGAGACAATGATCACAAGCAGAACAGGCAGAAAGCACAGAAGGGAGAGAATGACGAAGGCCAGGTTCAGAAGTACGTTGGAAACGGCCGAATTGCCGCCGGGGGAATAACTGGAGTTGCTGTTCATGAGGGTTCTCCCTTCTTCATTAGAATAGTGCCTGTTCACGGTCAATTCTCCGGACGATACTATTCGTCGCAATGACCATGATGAATCCGACAACAGATTGCACAAGCGCCGTGGCCGAGGACATGCCGATATCGTTCAATTGCATCAGGGCGCGGTAGACATACGTATCCACGGTATCCGTTACAGGATACAGAGCCCCTGAATTCATAGGCACTTGGAAGAACAGCCCGAAGTCGGAGCTGAAGATGCTGCCCATCGACAGAATCGTCATAATAATAATGACCGGCCGGATAAAAGGGAGCGTGATATGCATAATCTGCTTCCACTTGGAAGCCCCATCGATCAGCGCCGCCTCATAATATTCCGGATCAATGCCGGCAATCGCCGCGATATAGATGACCGCCCCGAAGCCTGCGTGCTTCCAGGCATTGACGAATACAAGAATGTACGGCCAATACTCCTTCTCCGAATACCAGAATACCGGGTCCTGCCCGAAGGCCTTGAGGATCGTTGCATTAATGAAGCCGTGATCCGGCTGGAGGAAAGCGTATACAAGATAGCTTACCACCACCATCGACAGGAAGTGCGGCAGGATGATGAAGCTCTGGTACACTTTCGCCAGCAGCCGCCGCCGGATCTCGTTGATGGCTACTGCAATCGACACCGACAGCACCAGGTTCAGGATCATGAAGGTCAGGCTGTACAGCAGCGTGTTGCGCACAATCCGCCACATGTCCCCCGAAGAGAACAGGAAGCTGAAGTTATCCAGCCCCACCCAGGGGCTGCCCCAGATCCCGTCCATATAATTCACATTTTTAAAAGCAATAAATATGCCGAACATCGGCAGATAGCTGTGGGCCAGCAGAACAAGCACCGCCGGCAGCAGCATCAGCGTCAGCGCCTTGTACTTCCACAGGGCATGGATGAATCTTGAGAATCCAGTGGCTCTACTCATGGTCCATTACTCCTTTCATGGACTCATTATAGAACCATCTGCCCTCCGCTTCGATGATGCATTCCCGTAGAACTGTGATCTTTTATTAGTCCGTTCCTAACGGTTCTGGCCCCCTCCGGCGCAAAGGCAACGTAATCACCGCCCGTGTCCATCCATCCCCGCTCCGCTCATAGGCCAGCCCGTAAGCCTCCCCGTAATGGAGCCGGATGCGCTGATGCACGTTCCTGATCCCGTATCCTTTCGCATTCTGCTCTTCTTCCAGAATGGCCTTAAGCTCCTCCAGATCTACCGGCAGATGCCCGTTATCCTCTACGGTGAAGCGCAGCGTGCCCTCTGCCTGCACCGCCGAGACCCGGATCTCTCCTTCTCCATCCATGCCGCGCACGCCGTGAAGAATGGCATTCTCGATCAGCGGCTGAATGATCACCTTAGGTGTCTCGTAATCGCTCAAAGCATCGTCAATCTGCCACCGGACCTCGAACGTATCCGGGTAACGCTTGGTCTGAAGCCGGGTGTACGCCTGAGCATGCTCCAGCTCCTCCCCCACCGTAATCATCTTCCGCCCCCGGCTGAGGCCGATCCGCAGCAGCATCGACAGGTCGCGGACCATTTCGCCGACCTCGGTATTGCCGCTGTCCAGCGCATACCAATAGATCGAGTCGAGGGTGTTGTACAGATAATGCGGGGTAATCTGGGACTGGAGCATGAGCAGCTCGTATTCCTTCTGCTTCAGCTGCATCCCGTAATTCTCTTCAATAGAATGGTCCAGCCTGCGGGTCATTCTGACGAAGGAGCCTTGGAGAATACCGAATTCGTCCTGGCGCAGCGGTTCCTCGGATAGTAGCAGCTTTTTGCCAGGCTCATAGATCTTCATTACCGAGACCAGCTCGACCACAGGCCTCACCACAAGTCTTACCATATAGAGGACAAAGGTCAGAACGAACGCCAAGAAAATGAACGAGATCACCACCAGCAGCCGCTGAAACCAGATGAGCTTGCCGGTGATGGATTCTAACGGGATTTTGTACAATAATCGGGTGTGGAACCTGGAGCTGTCCGAGTAGGCATACAGCCATTCCTCTCCGCCCTCTTGCGCAAAGGTATAGCCATAAGGGACATCCGGTTCGAGGTGCTTGCCAAGCTCGCCGGGGATAAGGCCGCCTGCGCCAGTGGACATCAGCAGTTCCCCGCTGGTATTGAACAGGAATGCCCCGGCAGCGGCGGGCAGCTCCACTGAGACCATGTCACGGGTCAGCATGACCTCTATTTTGTTGACAGCCAGCAGGCCGATCACTTCATTATAATTACGGGGATTCAGAATACTGCGCATGAAGGAGATGGTGGTCTCACCGCTCCCGGACGGCATGACGCGCAGCGCCCCTGCGCCGCTGACATCCATCAGACTGACGTTAGGATCAGGCAAGCCGCCGCTGAACCCATCCAGGTATTTAAAGCCTTTGGTTTTGTAGGAGAGATCGAACGGCGTCGCCCTGCGCTCAATGTTTTTCATATATATGGCATATTCCGTCCCTCCGGTAGACCAGCTGTCCAGTATATTGTCGGCCTGCCGGATCTCATTCAGGGTGTCAATTCCGGTCCAGAAGCTGTACCCTTCCGGGTTGCTGAAGAACTGGCTGTCCAGCAGCGTGATCGTCCGGTCGTTCACCGCAGACAAGGTTTTATCAATCGTGACATGATTCTGCTTGACCAGTTGCAGGGTCGTACTGCCAACCTCCTCCTTGATGGTGTTCAGCGCTACATATGCAGAGACCCAGCCCACCACGATAAAAGGCAGCACGATGCACAGCAGGAACGCCAGAATGACCTTATGCTTCAGTCTGAGTCTCAGCCGCTGTTTCAGCCTCTTCTTAAGCTTCTGCTTCAGCCCGTTCCCCTCCTCTGGCCTTCTTGCGGAATTCCGCCGGGGTCAGGCCCAGCACCCGCTTGAACATCCGGCTGAAATGCTCAGGTGATTCATACCCTACCGCATAAGCAACCTCATACCGCTTCTTGTCTGTAGTCGCCATAAGCTGCTTGGCCTCCTCCATCCGCAGGGCGGTCACATAATCCCACAGATTCATCCGCATCTCGCGCTTGAAAATATATCCCAGATGGGCCGCACTGAAGTGGACCTCCTCGGAAATATCCTGGATTTTGAGCGCCGGGTTGCGGTAGTTGCTCTGAATATAGCTGGTAATCCTTGTGATGACGCTCGGTGCTGCTTCAGACTCCTGCGCCGTTAACCCTGTATCCGGCTGCTGCCCCCGGTTCAGATGCTCCTGCCTGGCGAAATCGCCATAATAGAACACCTGATGCCCGGGATGAACGCTATTCCAGCCGGCAGCCGTATCCGCCTCCTCCAACAGCCCGGGAAGGGTGGCGATGCCTTCGCCAAGGGTGCTGAGTCCGATAACCGCCTCCGTATTCAGATGCCTCTTCAAATTCATCGCAATCATCTGCCCGATCATCTGAATCTGCGAGTGTACGCTGACCCGGGGATCGTCCCTGTCCTCAGCGGATAGCTGGATGAGGCTGATGATGGAATGGCCGAAGCCGCCCAAGGTAACGCCATTCCACTCCGCCAGCGTCTCGTTCATAATATTGAGCGCAGCATATTTCAGTAATTTGCGGTCCTGCAGCGTTACCTGCTGGCTGCTGAAGCCAGCCCGGCTGTAATCGATGCGGATGGAGATCACTCCGTAAAAGGGACCCTGCAGCAGGCCCCCCAGCTCACCGGTGATCTGCTCCATATCCTGCGGCGTCAGATTCCGCTCGGTCACCAGCTCCATCAGCCATTCATCGCGCCGCTCTTGCCTGCGGATGGAAGTAGGCTCCGGCTGCGGACTTGTGTCCGGCAGCTCCTTCCGGGTTAACGCATTGCGGACCACCCGGAGCAGTTCAGTCCTCTCTACCGGCTTCACCAGGTAATCCCTGGCCCCGAGCCGGAGCGATTTTTTGGCAAAATCAAATTTCTCATGGGCCGATATCACAATCACCGGAACATTCCACTGCTCCATATAAATGTTCTCCATTAATTCGATGCCGCTCATCCGGCCCATCTGGATGTCGGTCAGCACCAGATCGAACTGGTCCATCCGCAAATAATCAATTGCTTCGAACCCGTTCACGGCAGTCTCCACCGCAGTAATGTTCATATCCGAGGATAACAGGAAGTTCCGGATTCCCGCGCTCACTCTCGGCTCATCATCTACTACAAGAATTTTGTACATGCTGTTCCCCCCTATGATGCTGCATGGTTGCCTCATGCATTGTAGTCCTTGGTATCACCTTACACTCGCTATAAATCACCGTAGATGATGTTTTTCATGTTTTGTGTGATCTATATCAGGAACCCTTGCAGCCGGAAGCGTGGTAACCTGTCCATTCAAGAACAGCAAGCCGTTACAGCCCTATTATAGATCACAGATTTCCGGCAATTCATCATCGATTAGTGAGGGTAACTCTTTTATGCTACTTTTGCAAGCGTTTTCATATAAAAAGAGAGGAGCGCCGGGATAACGATATTCTATCATGAGGAGGTTCTAAGATGTTCACAAGAAGCTCAATGCCCGCGAGTCTTAAAAAGATATTCTCTGTAAGCCTCAGCCTGTTGTTAATTCTATGTACGGTTGCTCTGGCTCCCCGGCCTGCCGCTGCTGCGGTTCCCCCCTTGCCCGGCCCTAAACACCCGCTCCTGTACGATAATTTCGCCGGTGGCGGACTCTTCAAACAGAACTGGACGAACTGGTTCAATCAGAGCGGCGGCAGCGGAACCTTCGCCAAGACAACGGACGGTTCCCGTACGATCGGCAAGTTCACACAGACCCCGGTCTCGGCCTCTTCCTGGGCTAAATTTCAGCCGATGAACGAGACCTTCGACCTCTCCGGCTACCGTTATATGAACCTGTCCCTGAACAATGGCGGCTATGCCCAGTCTCTTGTCCGGGTAGTCATCAGCGACGGCATTACCAATTACAATCTGACCGGAGGGTATGTGC